>CAXTWH010000008.1:0-137396 GCA_964247975.1 uncultured Bryobacteraceae bacterium
CTTCGACGGTGTAGATCTCGACCTTCTGTTCCTTCAAAAAACATCCAGGTTCCAGCGCGAGGGAATGCCGAGCAGGGATACCGAACACATTCACCCGAAAACCATCGCCAGGGTTCCTAAGCCGAACACGATAATATAACCAATTGTTTATTGCCTCCATAACCACGAACCAAGTTTAAACGCCTTTCCTATTAGGAGACTCATGGACCAAACGAACCCAACTGGAACGCTCGCCGGCAAAATTGCCCTGATTACGGGTGGAAGCCGAGGTTTAGGGAGAGCAATGGCTTTGGCACTGGCAAAAGAAGGCGCGACCGCTGCCCTGGTAGCCCGCGACACGAAAAAGCTGAATGAAGTAAAAGCCGAAATTGAGCAGTTTGGCGGAAAGGCTCACACCTTTAAAGCCGATGTGACGAGCGAAGAAGATGTAAAGCGGCTCGAATCGGAAGTTTCCGGCCAAGTGGGAAAAGTTCAAATTTTGATCAACAGCGCAGGCATTAATATTCGCAAAAACCTGGTGGACTTCTCGCTGGGAGAATGGCAAAGCGTTCTCGATTCCAACCTGACCAGCGTTTTTCTGGTGTGCCGCCAATTTGTGCCGCATATGCAGGGAACCGGCTACGGGCGTATCCTCAATTTGAGTTCGATTATGAGCCACGTTTCGCTGCCCGGACGGAGCGCGTATTCATCGAGCAAGGCAGCTCTACTAGGATTAACGCGGGCGCTGGCTTTGGAATTAGCTCCGGAAGGAATCACCGTGAACGGAATCAGCCCCGGGCCGATCGGCACGGAAATGAACTATCCGGTGATGAACAACCCGGAAGTGAACGCTCAGTTTGTGGCGAGCATTCCGGTAGGCCGTTGGGGCAAAGTGGAAGAAATCGGCGAACTGGCCCGTTATCTCTGTTCGGATCTGGCCGGGTTTATTACCGGAACAGACATTCTGATTGATGGAGGCTGGTGTGCTAGATGATTTATCGCGCCGCGATGTAGGCACATTACTGGCAAAAGTGTTTTCTACCGCTGCCGCGCAGAATTTTCTATCCGGTTGGCTGGCGGCTGCCGACCAGAACCACGTTCATAGCGCCGACAATCATGCTCCGCCTGAGGCCGACCGATGGACCGGATACAAGCTCCGGTTTTTTACGGCGAAAGAGTTTAAAAACTTGGATGCGTATACGGCTGTTCTGATTCCCACTGATGAAACACCGGGCGCGCGTGAAGCGCATGTGGCGCAGTTTGTTGATTTTGTAGTAAATGCCGCAGCGGAATACGATCCGAAAATGCAACAACAATGGCGCAGCGCGATGCAGTTGTTGGCAAAGAACAACTTTTCTGAGCTTTCACAAGAGGAACAAATCCAATTGATAGAAAAATGGTCGGCAGCAGAACAAAACCCGAACCATCGCAATGAAGGATTTGCGGAATACAAATTGATTAAAGATTTAACGATACGGGCTTTTTATACATCACGGATCGGATTGATTGACGTGCTGGAATACAAAGGCATCGCCTACTTGCCGCAGTACCCCGGCTGTACTCACCCTGAGCATGGAAACCTGACATGACCAAATACGATGTAGCAATTGTCGGTTCCGGCGCTTGCGGAGGCTGGGCAGCGATGCAGCTTGGCCAGGCCGGATTCAAAACGGTACTAATTGAAGCCGGGTCGAGCGTCAACCCAGCAAAAGAATTTCATCATCGCTGGCCGTATGAACTGCCGTTTCGCGGCGCGGGGCAGCCGGGTTTACTGCGGAAACGCTATCGCGGTTCTACGGAATTTAATTACCGGATCATGATTGACGACCAGGAGAACCCGTACACGACTCCGGAAGGGAGGCCATTTCGCTGGTCGCGGTCGCGCGTATTGGGCGGCAGAACGCTGCATTGGGGACGCTGCGCGGATCGCATGTCGGACCTGGAGTTCAAGGCAGCATCGCGGGACGGCTACGGGGAGAACTGGCCGATCTCTTACCAGGACATTGCGCCTTACTACGACCGCATTGAACGGTTCATTGGAGTGAGCGCGGAAACGGCTGGCATTCCGCAGTTTCCTGACGGCGCGTTTCAACCGCCGATGGCGTTAAACTGCGCGGAAACCATTTTTTCGGCAGCGTCCAAGCGACTCGGCATGAGAGCCACGCAAAGGCGAGTGGCTCAACTGATGCATATGTGGAACAATCGCCCGCCTTGCCATTACTGCGGCAACTGCGTTAACGGCTGCGATGTGGGCGCGATGTTCAGCACGGTTTCCACCACGCTACCGCCGGCGTTAAAAACGGGCAACGTTACGGTGTTGTGCGATTCGGTAGGCAGCCATGTGTTGATGAATGGCGAGAACCGCGCGCGCGGCGTTCGCTATATCGAACGCTACACCAAGCACGAAGTAGAAGTGGAAGCGAGGGTAGTGATTCTGGCCGGGTCGTCGCTGGAGAACACACGCTTATTATTAAACTCCGCGCGCGGCGGATTAGCAAACAATAGCGGCGTATTAGGCCATTATGTGATGGACCAGATCAGCGGGGCGGGAGTGGGCGGTTTTCTGCCGCCGTTGAAAGGCTCGCCTATCCGCAACGACGACGGCAAATCGAGCGGCATCTACATCCCGAATTACCAGAACATCGACAAGCCGAACGGCAAGTTCATTCGCGGCTATGCGATGAGCGCCACCGGCGGCGCCATGCAGTATCCGGCGTTTGCCAGCGAACTGCCGGGCTTCGGCTCCGATTTTAAGAAACAGGTCAAAACTCTTTACCCGTCGTTTGCGCGGGTCTGGATGTCAGGCGGCGAGATGCTGGCCCGCAAAGAGAATTTCGTGGAGATTGATCCTGAAGTTAAAGACGCCTGGGGCATTCCGGTGCTGCGCATCAACTGCACTCACTGCGATAACGACCAGAAAATCTATGACGATTTCTTTGAACGCGCGAAGGAACTGTTCCGGGCTGCCGGCGGCGAAATGATTGAAGCCAGGCCGTCGATCAGCGTACCGGGCAGTTTAATTCATGAAGTCGGCTCCTGTCGCATGGGCAGCGATCCTAAAACCAGCATATTGAACTCCTTCTGCCAAACGCACGATGTGAAAAACATTTTCGTGTTTGGCGGCGGCTGCTTTGTGACTACGGGCGACAAGCATCCAACCCTTACCATGATGGCGTTAACAACGCGCGGATGTGATTACCTGACCGAAGCGGCCAAAAAAGGCGACGTGTAATTGAAGATAACTAAGCCTAAACGCAAGCTACGCAGCCAGGAATGGTGGAGCAGCTCGGATTATTATAGCTACGCCCGCCGTTCGTGGCTTTTATCGGAAGGCTTCGCGCCGGATGTGTTCGACGGCAAGCCGGTGATCGGCATTTGCAACTCCTGGAGCGAACTTAACAACTGCAATGCGCATCTGCGCTCGGTGGCGGATGCCGTGAAACGCGGCGTTTGGGTAGCAGGCGGCTTTCCGTTGGAGTTTCCCACCATTTCGCTAGGCGAAATGTTCATGAAGCCTACCAGCATGATGTATCGCAACCTAATGGCGATGGATGTGGAAGAATCCATCCGCGCTAATCCGCTGGATGCGGTGGTGCTGCTTTGCGGCTGCGATAAAACTACCCCGGCGCAGTTGATGGGCGCGGCCAGCGCAGATTTACCGGCAATTGTGGTTCCTGGCGGCCCGATGATCAGCGGGCAGTGGAAAGACCAAAAGCTGGGCGCAGGCACTGACGGCAGAAAATATTTCGAGTTGTTCCGGGCAGGCCGCATCACGGAAGAAGAATGGAGCGAGATACAAGGCGGGCTGGCGCGGAGTCCGGGGCATTGCACGGTGATGGGTACAGCTTCCACCATGACCAGCCTAGCCGAAGCATTAGGGATGACCTTGCCGGGTTGCGCCAATATACCGGCAGTGGACGCGCGACGGCTAGTAGCAGCGGAAATGAGCGGACGGCGCGCGGTGGAGATGGTTTGGGAAGACCTGCGGCCTTCGCAGATTATGACCGCTGATGCTTTCGACAATGCGATTACGGTTGATATGGCGATTGGCGGTTCCACCAATGCGGTGGTTCATCTGATTGCGATGGCGGGACGGCTCGGAATCGATTTGCCGCTCTACCGGTTTGATGAGATTTCCCGCCGCACTCCCATGCTCGTAAATGTAAAGCCTTCCGGCCAATACCTGATGGAAGATTTTTTCCAGGCGGGCGGCGTAGGGGCTGTGATGCGCGAAATTCTTTCATTGTTGAAAGCGGACGTTAAAACCGTAAACGGAAAAATTTTGGGTGAGAACGTTCGCAACACTGAATGTTTCCGGCCCGAAGTAATCAGACCCTACGCCGATCCCTTGCACCCGGAAGGCGGAACAGCGATTCTGAAAGGTAATCTCGCGCCGGATGGAGCAGTGATTAAACAAACATCAGCCTCGTCTCATCTTTTGCAGCATCGCGGCCGTGCTTACGTGTTTGAAAATTACGAGCAGATGCGGCAGCAGATCGACGGCGAAGACCTGCCGGTGACAGCGGAAACCGTGTTGGTGATGAAAAACTGCGGACCGAAAGGCGGCCCAGGGTTTCCCGAATGGGGCCAGATCCCGATGCCGAAAGCACTGCTGCGCCGGGAAATCACGGACATGGTACGTATCAGCGACGCGCGAATGAGCGGCACCAGTTTTGGAACAGTGGTGCTGCATGTCACGCCGGAATCCGCGGTGGGTGGTCCTTTAGGACTGGTTCAAACCGGCGATGAAATTGAATTGAATGTGGAAAAACGCGAGTTAACGCTTCATGTGGCGGAAGCGGAACTGAAGAAACGCCGAGCAAACTACGTACCCACACCGGCAAAATTCCTACGCGGTTACGCAAAATTATTTACAGACCACGTATTGCAAGCCGACCAGGGCTGCGACTTCGATTTTCTGCGCTTCAAGTAATTAAATCGTTCTCACCCTACCCAAACGGCTGGTGTGCTTGCTTCCAAAAATCAGCACACTAGAATCATGAACACAATGAAAACCGACCTCAGCGGTTTTTCTCAAGCCTTAACAGATTTGGTGGAGAAAGCGGTGCAAGGCACGGTGGCGATAAAAGCAGCGCCGTACCGGGTAGTGAGCGGTATTGCCTTAAGCGAAAACCTGATTGCTACTACGCACCACACGCTGCGCCGGGAACAGCGCATTTTTGTGCGCCAAGCCGACGGAGCCGAAGGTGAAGCCGTGATCATCGGTAGAGATCCGCACATTGATGTAGCCATTCTGAAAGCGGAAGGGTTGAACTTAAAGCCGCTGGAACTTTGCCGGCCGGAACAGTTGAAAGCAGGCGCTTTGGCGGCGGTAGTTGGTTTAACCGTTGACGCGGGGCCGACGGCCAGCCTCGGCATTTTAGGAGCAGTCGCGGGACCGCGGCGCACCTGGCGCAGCGGCAGTCTAGACCAGTTTCTGCGCCTGGATGTGAATTTGTATCCTTCGCAATCCGGAGCAGCCGTGGTGGATACGGAAGCTCAACTGATCGGATTGGCGACACCGGCATTGTCCAGGCATTCCACTATGGCTATTCCCGCTTCCACACTGAAGAAGCTGGCTGAAGAATTATCGCAACAGGGCAGAATCCGCCAAGGCTATGTCGGCGTGGGAGTTCAGCCGGTGGCGATTCCCGCTGCTTACCGCGAGAAGTTGGGCAACGCGGCAGAAACCGGGCTGATTGTGTTGACGGTAGAAACCGGGTCGCCGGCGGAGAAAGCAGGCATTCTGCTCGGCGATATTCTGGCGCGATTCGGCGATAAACCGGTGAGCGATGTGGAAGATTTGCACGCTGCGCTGCGCGGAGACAACGTGGGGCGCGACGTAAAGGTAGTGCTGCTGCGAGGCGGCGAAGTGGTGGAAGCAACCGTGAGCGTGGTGGAAAGAACAGGAAGAAAATAACATGCCATTACCGGTACCGGGCCACTTGGCGGATGCGCTGCGCCGCTCCACTGTTCAGGTGCTCATCGAAAATAAACGTCATGGAGGAACCGGCTCCGGCATTGCGATTCCGGGAAATCGTTTGCTGACCAATGCCCACGTGGCAGGCAATGGGCGCATCACGATTGAATCCTGGGACGGCAAGCGAACTACGGCCACGGTGGAACGGTTGGACCCACAGCGGGACTTGGCCTTACTGTCCGTGCCTCGCCTGGAAATTCCGCCGGTGATTCTGGGCGATTCCGACAAATTGAAACCGGGAACGCCGGTGGTGGCAGTCGGCAATCCGCTGGGCTTTGTGGGAGCCGTGTCGAGCGGCGTGGTTTACTCGGTGCAGCCCATTTCACAAGGCGGCCCCAAGTGGATTCAAGCGGATGTGCGGCTTGCGCCGGGCAACTCCGGCGGACCGCTGGCTAATTTTCAAGGGCAAGTGGTGGGGCTGAATACCATGATGACGAGTTCCGGCATGGCGCTTGCCATTCCCAGCCGCGCCCTGCAACATTTTCTGGTGCCTGCCGCCGCGCGCAGAAGCCTAGGCGTGGTGGTTTCGCCGGTGCAACAGAAAACGGGCCAGCGCGGATTAATGATTCTGGAGCTTGTTCCGAACGGCGCGGCGGAAAAAGGTTCTTTGCTGCCTGGAGATATTCTGGCCGGTGCTTCCGGCAGGCGGTTCCAAACGGTTGACGATCTGCAAACAACCATTGACGAAGCAACGGACTCGGTTCTGCGGCTGGAATTCTACCGGGCCGGTAAAGCGGAACTCAGGCGAGTCGTGGTTCAACTGCAGGCGGAGCGAATGGGAAAAGCGGCTTGATTCGCGTCGTCATCATTGCGGAATTGATTTCCCATGCGCATGGCTTGGCCGATCTGCTGGCCCAGGACGAGCGCATGAACATCATTCACGTCGCTGACCGGTTAAACGGATTGCCGGAAGGGATTGAGGACATAACCGACGTGCTGATTGCGGAAGGTCTCGCGCCGGACAAAATTCCCTTTCCGGGTCCGCCGGTGGTGGTCGTGAGCGATGGCCCCGCGCATCGCGAGATTTTTGCTCGTGATGTTCATGCTTGGCTGCCGCGCCGCGCTTCTCAAACAGAAGTAACGGCGGCAGTGGCAGCGGCTGCCGCTCATCTTTATGTGATGACCGGCGATCAGGTAAAGCAAAAAGCGCGAACGGTGCGAACTGAAACAAGCAATGAACGGCCAGAATCGTTAACGCCCAGGGAACTGCAAGTGCTGCAAACGCTGGCGAACGGTTCCGGCAATAAAGAAATTGCTGATCGGCTCGGCGTTTCCAACAATACGGTGAAGTTTCACATTGCGCAGATCATGGCCAAGCTAGGCGCGCACAGCCGTACGGAAGCCGTTACTATCGGCATGCGGCGCGGTTTGGTGCCGGTGTAAACAGCGTATATTCTTCAGAGATTCAGGAAGATTGCACAAAGCTGCTCAACGAAAGTTTCGAGCGCCGGGACAGCATTTACTTCCGCATTTGCCAGCAGTGAGAAGGTGATTCAGCGGCCGCTCTTGGTTTGCAGATAGCCGGAAAGAGCGGAAAAAACAAAATTGGGTCCAGACTGGCTGGACCCGACGCTCTCAAACTGTTTGAGAGGCTGTATATTGCGTTCCCAATTACTTTTGCGTGCCCCAAAGGATAAAGGGATGGCAATCCTCTTCTTCACAACTCTGTCCCGTCATGCGCACTGAATAGTGCCCTTTCAGCAATTTATTAACACCATCTTCAACATTCTGGGCGAAGAAAATTAGCCGAGTTCCATCTGTCTGATCCGCGACCACAATGCGCGGAATCAAGGTACTTGTCTGATCAGATAGCAATATTTTTGTTTCGTTTGAGGCGCTCGAGTTGTCCGGAATCGCTACACGTGCCGTGCGCATGCTTGCGCTATCTAATGCGCGAGGTGCAGTTTGCTGGGCTGTCACTGGGGCAGTGACCTCTTTTACTTCGAGCTTTCCCGCAACCGAAGCTTTATTCTCTGCGCCATTCAAATCAACCGACATAGTGTTTTTGCGTTCGCTTCCACTGAGCAGGCTTGTTTTGCCGGAAATGATGGGCCATATCGCCCCAGATCGTGAGCCAGTTACAAGATGCAAGCCGGTGCTGCTCGCTTCATACAAGCTGCTGATATAAGCATAGCTATCCCAACGATCGCCAACTTTGGTGGAAACCGTAATTACGGCGCTGATTGAGCCAGAAGCTACTTCTGTAATGCCGCTGGAGGATGAGATAAAGTGTCCAATCGCTCGCCACGGAACAGGGCGTTCTTGCGCATCGAACAACAAAATGGTCAGTTCCGCATCGAAGCCATCATGACTGTGGCCATAATTAAGGACCATGAGATCGTCCGCGCCCTCGCCGGTAAGCTTTGCACTCCAAACTTCACAGGTGAGCACGCCACTCGCTGGGATAGTTGTCTTCCATTTCGCTCCCGCTGCATCCATTCCTGCAATAGATAGTCCTTCGCTGGAATAACTGAGTTGGATTGCATTTTTCCAAGCCAAGCCTTGAGAGGCATCGACGCAATCCGTCACTTTTGTCTGGGGGAAAGGACGTGAAAGCACGGACTGCAGTTGGGGTGGGAATCTGGTACTTTGCGGCGTTTGGGCCCATAATACAGTTCCCGCCAAGCTCACGGCACAGATAAGTACGCGATTTAAATTAATCACTAATTTCATTTTTGGGTATTCTCATGAAACTTAATTAATGAATGGGCCGTAACCTGCTCGGGGCTGAGCATTAGTTAGCAAGAAAAAGTGCTCATAATACTGTCCGCTTGGAAAATTGGGAACCTGCCAAATCCCTGATAACTGAACGTATTTTGTATTCACGTAACTAACACCCGGAAGATTAATGTCTTCGATCGAAGTCGCACTCCCGTAATAAAGAGCCTGAGGCGCAACGTGTGTATTTACGGCAACACTTTTGGCAGGTGGGTAAGAGGTACCGTAATAAACGGAAATAACATTCTGAGCAATGTACCAGGAGTTGATCAATCCGCCACAATCCAAGGATTGCGGATCGCTGTTCATGACGTTTTCAAAGCGGTTTCTCTGTGATTCTAGAAGATCTCCATTTCCGTGGTATGACTCGTGATGCCACGCATCGCTTTTTTTAATTACCGCAATCACACCGCCCTTTGATTGTTCACCGTGATCATTGACGTTTAAGATGGCATCATTATTCCACCAACGGTTTAGCGAAGTTGTTCCGACACCGATCATGGCGCTTGTGCCACTAGATGAGTAGCTACTAGGCAGGCCGTATGGCCCAATTTCAAAAAAGATCGTGACACCAAGAATGCCTTCCGGGCTTTGAACAAAGCGGGTAGCCGCCCCGTCATCCTGTCCCCATCCACTCGGTCCAAGAATGTCACTATACAGCCGTCCGACACACGTTAGAACTGACCCATACTCTATAGGTATTTTGATATCTGCTTGAGCAAGCGTCGAAGCAAATGCAATACAAAGTGATACCTTCAAAAGATTACGGAGCACTTTTAGAAACATATCCTTTTTCGAATTTGACCAGCGCAGATTACGCGCTGCGGAATTTAAAATAATTACGACGTTTACACTGGTCTTATGTCAATATTTTCTGGAAAATCCAAGATGATTTTATAAAACTCAAAGCAGTTGCACATGGAAATCAGCACTGAACCACCCAGTTTGCGGTGCAAGCAGTCATTCTACCCAATACGCTTAAACTTCAAGCGGTTTGATTTCTTATCTTTACTGGCTTTGATGGTGCTCAACGCCAGGCAACGCAGCATGGCGGGATTCGCTGGAACATGATCCTCGTGCGCTCGGACACGGTTTTCGCAGGACTACATCCAACACCCAAAAAAACGAGTTCTCGATGGACTAAGGGCTGTGTACGAGTTCCAGAAACGGCCAGGCGGACATCACGCGGCCCATAGAGAGTAACGATCCCGTAATACCAGAGCGTGTCATCTACTGACCAGCCATCCGGGTATGGATCAAAAGGATGACGAGTGTCATCGCCGTAGATGTTTCCTGCGATCCGCCGAATGCCTTTACCGGCAATCCGGTCCGCCAGTTGTCGAAGGCAAAAGAGCGGATCGTTATCGTTCGCCGTTTGCGAGAAAGGCAGCACGCGCCCGGAAAGGTTCGGATCGCCTCCGCCCACGATTGTTAAATCCGGAATCGCATCGCTACTCGCAAGCGCGTGACTGGCGCGGACCACGGTTTGAAAGCGATACGTTTGGCCTAATCGAACCAGGGCTAATGCGGTGGTGTAAAGCTTTGTGTTCGAAGCGGGCGTGAAGAACCGATCGGCATTTTGCGAGGCGAGAACGGTTCCATTTTCGGCATCAATAAATTCAAATCCCAGATGGCCGGCCGCCAGAGCAGGCGAAATAGTTATCAGCGCCGCCACCTTTTGCTGAATTTCAGCTACGTTCGTGCCGGCTTGCGCCGAGGCATCCAACATCAGTAATAAGAGAACAAACGAACCCATTGCGGAGCGCATCGTTTGGACCGGATTATACTGCACCCATGAGGAAATCTGTTCCATTTTTGGTTATTGCGTCAATTCTGGTACACTGTCTGCCGTTAACCAGCCGCGAGATTACCGTAAAAGAAAACGCGGGCCGATACTATGCCCACGCCGGCCTGCAAGAAGGAACAGCAGTGGGCGCGGATTTTCTCGGCAAATACCTGCCGATTTCGGGAATGACGATTTATAGCGATGAATATATTTTTGTGGAAGTAGCCTTTTTCGGTCCGGGGGGCCGCCAAGTGGATTTCCAGAACGGGCAGTTCACATTAAAGCTTAATGGAACCACTTTGCTGCCGCAGGCTCCCGGGCTGGTCACAGTAAGCAACAACTTTCCGGAAATGTCAGCGCAGCCGCAAATTGTTTTGAACGGAGGAGTCGGCGGCGACCAGATTGAAGTGGGAGGCCAGGACCGCAAACCTCGTTTCCCGGGCGACGACCCATCGCATACGCCAACCCCCATGCCGAAAGCGCCCACGGATGCCTCCAACGGGCAAGTGCAGCCAAGCCCGGCGAAACCGGATGATCTGGTAAAAAGCGCGGAGTTTCCGACCGGCTCCCATGCTCTTCCGGCGGCTGGTTATTTATTCTTCCACTACGAAGGCAAGCTCAAAAAAATCAAACATGCTGATTTGAATTATCAAGGCCCGCTTGGTTCGGCTACGCTGACACTACGCTGAACAACTATGGCCAAGCTATATCCGCTTTTCATCTTTGAAGGAACTCAGAAGCGATAAGTAAGCCCGAGGTTCACAAACGCAATGTTGTGAGCAGGTAAGGTTTGCTGAAGAAAGCTGCCGGTGAAGAAGGCCGCTGGGTTAAGAGCAATCGTCAGGTGCGGCGTGAGCGCCCAACGAATTTCCAGGTTCGTTTGAGTGCCGATAAGTCTTGCCTGCGCTGCTGTTCCCGGCCGCAGCAGCCCCCCAAACCCGTACACACCGTCGTGCAGGTTCTGCCGCCAGAACCAGACTTCTTCCACCGAAACGGTCACGTTCTCGCGCGGGTGGAGAAAGAGAACCGGATGAACATCGTAGATATTCGAGGGTGCAATCAGAACCAGCTTGGGTCCAAAATAAGCACCACGCGGAAAGAGCGGATTGAAGGTGCCCAAGGTACGGTCCGATGGGTTGCCGTCGCCACCGGCGGCATCGGCACGCAAAGCTAGGCGAAACTGTAATGGTGTGTGCCAGGTGTAACCCGTTTCCGTAGCAGTGGTCCAGGCGCGGATGCTTTTACCAGCGAAACTGCCGCCCTGATAAACCGCTTCCCAGTTGTAGTCCAGACCCGGCGATGGCAGCGTACCCGGCTGACGATTGAAAATTCGTGCGCCGAACGAGTTCCTAGCTTCAGATCCCATACCGGCAAAATAAGCAGCCCGCTTGGTATCGAGTCCCAGATAGTAGAGGTCTGCCTGCGTCTTGTGAAAAGGCAGCGGCACTGTGGCATACACGCCCCAAAAGCTTTGGCGGAAGTTAGGCGAGTCATCGAAAACGCCGGGGTTGATCTGGACCGGTTTCACTGCAAACAAGTTGACTTGCCAGACATGCCGCTTCCAAGTAAAACGGGCTCCATCAAAAGCGGATTTGACGTTGACGCCTTCATTGTTATCGACCAAGCGGCCGGTTCCAAAAGAGAGCTCCTGACGGCCAACGCGAAGACGTGGGCCATCCTGCGCATTGAGTTCCGTCCCGAACTCAGCAAAGGTTTGATGAACGGCCGCACGGTTGCGGTCGATGCCGGGGCGCGGTCCGCCATTGCGTCCGAAAACATCATCAAACTGAAACTCGGAAAACAAACGGAAATAACTGCCTAGGTGCAAATCGAGATGAGGCAGGAACCGCTCCAGGTAATAGCCGTTTGTATCTTGCGGGCCTGAACCGAATGCGGTGCTGTCAGAGCGTTCATACTCTCCGCGATACTCGCCGCCTAGCGATAGGTATATGTTCTCGTTATGCCCAAGCGGTATGTATTTCAGGCGATCCCACCAGTCAACGCGCTTCGCCGGATCGCGCAGAAACAGCCAATCGCCTTCGGCAGGATAGGGTGTGGACGGCGGACGCTGCGGGTCGGGCGGCGGCCCGGGCAGTGTTGGATTGGGCGTTTGCGCCCAAACAACAGCAGCAAAGACGAGCAAGCCCGCCATTTGCCTGCACAAACTGATCGGCACGTGTCAGCCTTGCGCCCGGTTCGGCATGCCCCAGAATTGCAGCAGCCGCGCGACTAATTCTTCCGGCTTTTCTTCGGGAATGAAAGGGCCGCAGCCGGCCATTGCGCCGCCCTGGACGTTTGCGGCAACGGTGGTCAACATCTGACGCGTGCGGTCTCCCATGCTTTTCTCGCCTCCAAGCCCAAGCACGGGAACGCGAACCTTTTTGCGAGTGAACGGCTCGGTTTGCGCTTGCGTTTCGAAAATGGCGCGGTAAACGCCGAAGGCGCCGCTAACACCACCGCTCGCGCCGAAGCTGCGCATGGTTTCGTCCACTGCTGCCGCTTCAATCGCGCCGGGCGTGACGCAGTAATGGCGGTATGACCATTAAAGGAACTCGCGCTCATGACCCGCCAGCAGAGTTTCAGCAATCTCCGGCGCAAGCGCGAACTGCCACCACCAGAGCCCTCCCATCTGCGTACCCTGTGGAGTAAATTGAATCACCTGCGGCAGGCATTCACTCGTGATTACCGGCTCATCCAGATAGGTCAGGGTGCGGACATCGTCCGGATGCTCACCGGCCCAGACGAGCGCCGGCGGCGCACCCATGTCGTGAGCAACTAGATGGATTGGTCCCAAGCCGAGATGTTTTACCAAGGCTCGAAAATCCGCAGCTATTGTGCGGGCATCATAGCCTTGCTTAGGCTTATCTGAATCGCCGTAGCCGCGCATGTCCGGCGCAATTACCGTGTGAGTCTGGGCGAGAAGCGGAGCCACCTTCCGCCAAACATCAGACGTACCCAGAAACCCATGCCAAAGCAGAACCGGTTCGCCGCTGCCGGAAACTCGGTAGCGAAGGCGGAGGCCATTAACTTGTGCGAAAGAATCGTCAGCAGAAACCAATTGAGAAGAATGCATATGAGATTTTCTTAGGGTTTCAAGAGCCGATCCGGCGTGATCGGCAAATCGCGAACACGAACGCCTGTCGCATGAAACACCGCATTGGCAACCGCAGCAGCGGTGCCGGTTGTGCCGATCTCGCCGACTCCCTTCGCTCCCAAGGGGCTGATGTACGGATCGTACTCATCGACAAAATAAGTCTCGATATCCCGCACATCGGCATTCACCGGCACATGATAGTCGCCGAAACTGGCCGACACAATGCGTCCGTTGTTCGGGTCGATCGCGGTCTCCTCCAGCAGCGCCATGCTGATGCCGAAGATCATGCCGCCCATTGCCTGGCTGGCGGCGAGTTTGGGATTCAAAATACGGCCAGCACCAAAAACTCCAACAGCGCGGCTCACCAGCACCTTGCCCGTGTATTGGTGCACCCGCGCTTCCACGAAATTAGCGCCGTAGGTAAAGATGTGCTTGTCCGGCCCGTTCGGGCCAAGCGTGCGCGTAGTTCCGGCAGCCGTAATCTTCATGTCGGCTTCGCTCGTATTCAACGGGAAGTACGATCCCTCGGCGGACACAACATCCAGGTTTTGCCGCGCAAGCAGGTCTATATAGCTCTCTCGCTGTGCATGTGCCCGGCGATGACGCAACCCGCCCTCGGCGGCTTCTATGTCTTCCACGGCGCATTTGTATAAAGGGCAGTTCGGATCACCAATCGCTAACCCGATCAGCTTCCCGCGCAGTTCCGCACACGCGGCCTGAGTAGCCGAGCCGATGCTGACTGCCCCGCGCGAGCCGCCCGACACGGGAGCCGGCGTCAGGTTCGTATCGCCTAACTCAAATGAAGCACGGTGAAACGGCAGGCCCAGCTCCTCCGCCACTACCTGTGTCATCGCCGTGATGGTTCCCTGCCCGATCTCCTGAGTAGCGGATTGACCCACGGCATGTCCGTCCGCAAACAGTTTGACCCGAGCCTGCATGGGCGACATCATCGTGGGATAAATTGCCGACGACATGCCCATGCCTACCAGCCAGTCTCCATCTCGCATTGAGGCGGGCTGCGGGTTGCGTCGATACCAGCCGAAGGTGCGCGCTCCCTGCTCGTAGCATTGCCGGAGCGATTTCGTGGACCACGGCTTCCCCGTTTCCGGGTGCACTTCGGCATAGTTACGCAGGCGCAGTTCAATTGGGTCAAGCTTCAGCGAGTAGGCAAGCTCATCCATAGTTGATTCGAGCGCAAACAACCCAAGCGCCTCGCCTGGCGCCCGCATCCGGCAGGGCGTGTTGACATGGCACCGATAGAACGCCTGGCGCGTGCTCACGTTAGGACACGCGTAAAGCACTTTTGTCATCTCGACTGCGGGTGGAATGTCCACGTCCGTCATTGAAGTCTGCGATACGGCCTCATGCAGAAGTACGGTTAGCCTGCCATCCTGATCGGTTCCAGCCTGAATTTTCTGCACCATGGGAGGACGATAACCCAGGTTGTGAAACATCTGCTCACGGTTCATCATGAGCTTTACCGGCACGTTGAAATGCCGCGCAGCCGCTGCGGCAATCATGGTGTGCGGCCAGGTGAAGCACTTGCCTCCAAAGCCCCACCCACATAGTGTGTTATCACGCGCACCTTACCCAACGGCATCTGCAACACCCGCGAAAGGGCATTGCGCACACCCAAGATGTGCTGCGTTGAATCGTACATCGTCAGGCTGTTGCCGTCCGGCACGGCAATGGTTGCGCCAATCTCAATCGGGCTTTGGTAGATGGCTGTTGTTCTAAACGTTCCGCCGACTTCAATTGCTGCGGCATCAAAGGCTGCCTGCGGGTTCCCGCGAGTGCCGTTCAGGGTGTCAGCAAGAAATTGAGGAAGCGCTTCCGGCGGCAGAAGCTCCGGCATGGGGCTGTTTGAATGTGACGGGTGACTGAACGGCATAATCCACACTCACGCTTGTTTTGGATGCGTGCAGCTTTTTCAGGCTCGATGCCAGCAGCGATCAGTTGCTCGAAAACAACAGGAGTCTCCTCTTCATACTCAATGCGTATCGCGGCGAGCGCAGCGGCAGCGACTTCGATTGTTTCACCAACAGCACAGGCAACGTACTGGCCTTCGTACAGAATGTGGTCATCCTGCAGCGGCAGCAGCTTGGTGCCTGCGGTGCCTTTAGGGAACGTTTCGATATCGGTCCCCAGCCTCGGCATATTGAGGTAGGTCAGCACGCCCACAACTCCCGGCATCTTTTCGGCTACGCTCACATCCACGCTTTTAATACGACTGTGCGCGATAGGGCTGCACCGCAGCAGCGCAAACCGCACGCCCGGCACCGGAATTTCAGCCGCATATTGAGCGCGCCCAGTTACTTTTAGCTCGCCTTCCACGCGCGGCAGCGGCTGCCCTAGTACGGCAGTTTTCATGTCATCCCCTTTAATTGACGCAGCACCAGGCGTAGCGCTTGTTTCAGCAACTCGACTTTAGCGGTATTATGCGGATAAGTTTTGGCATCCGCGACCGCTGCCGCCGCTGCGCATTCCACCGCCTCGCCTTCGGGTACTTGCCCGACCAGCGCCTGCTCGGACCCGTAGAGCCGCCACGGCTTGTGTGCGACACCGCCCGCTACAAGCCGAATCTCCCTGACGCGATCGCCTTCAAAAGACATAGCGCCCGCAATCGACACCAGCGCAAAAGCATAGGATGTGCGATCGCGCACCTTGAAGTAAAGCCACCGGGCAGCAAATGACGCTGCCGGGACTTCAATGCCGGTTATCAACTCGTTCGGCTCCAAGACTGTTTCCCGCTGCGGGGTGTCGCCGGGCAGCAGCAGAAACTCGTCAATTGGAACGCGGCGCTCGCCTTGCGCGCTTTTCAGATGGATTATCGCGTCCAGCGCAGCGAGTGCAACCGCCATATCGGACGGGTAAACAGCGATGCAGCTTTCGCTCGCGCCAAAAATAGCGTGGGTGCGATTGACGCCGGGGATCGCCGGGCACCCGGAACCGGGGAAGCGCTTGTTGCAGGCAAAAGAGGGTTCGCGATAGTAATAACAGCGCGTCTTCTGCAAAAGGTTGCCGCCAAGCGAGGCCGCATTGCGCAACTGCGCCGAGGCTCCCGCCAGTATCGATTCGGCCAGCGCCGGGTAGCGTTGCCGCACGCCTTCGTGATAGGCCACGGACGCGTTGCCCGCCAGCGCACCCAAGAATAAGCCGCCATCCTCGCGCACTTCAATTTGTTTCAAGCCGACATGATTAATATCGATCAAGGTCTGGGGCCGACACCCCCCTGCGTCATTAAGTCAACTAAACACGTGCCGCCGGCGATGAACACTGCTTCCGGATGCTGCGCCTTTAAAGCAAGCGCGTCCGCCGGGTCGTTAGCTCGCAGGTATTCGATCCCGCTCATGCCTGTTCCTTACCCAGCACTTCGCGGATAGCCGCCGTAATATGCTGATAAGCCGCACACCGGCACAGATTTCCGCTCATCAGCTCGCGTATGCCATCATCCGTATTTGCATGGCCTTCTTTCAGCAAGCCGAGGCCGCTCATGATTTGGCCCGGCGTGCAGAAGCCGCATTGGAATGCATCATGCTCAATGAAAGCTTGTTGCAGGGGGTGGAGCTTGCTTTCACCCGCGACGCCCTCAATGGTTTGAATATTGTCGCCATCGTGCATGATCGCCAGGGTGATGCACGAATAACGCCGCTCGCCATTGATCAGAACCGTGCAGGCTCCGCACTGGCCATGCGCGCAGCCCACCTTAGTTCCAGTCAGGCCGAGTCCATCCCGAATAGCATCCACCAGCGTTGTGCCTGCCTCGACCTCGAGGCGGCGCTCTTGTCCATTAACGATTAGGCTGATGTCACTCATCCGGTGGCCTGCTGAAACTGTTTCAGAATTTGCGGCGGAGGATCTTGGTTGCCCTTAGCCATCAGGTCTTTACCGGCCAGTTCGGACGCCACACGCGCGATATTCGCTCCGTGGTGGAAGGCGGCTTCCAGCATTTCGTCGGTAACATCAACGGGTGTCATGTCGATTCCGCCGCTGCGCCCATTCGGTCCCCAATGCATACCGGCCACGCGTGAGCCGGGCGTAGTTTTCGGGAACGTGACAAGAACCATTCCACAGCCGGCGAGCGCACCCAGCATCGCAAGCTGGGTCAGTTCGCATCCTGCGCCGGTGCTGCCGTAGCCGCCTCCTACCGTAAACACACCGCCCACCTTGCCCACCATTTCGTCGGTCAACCAAAGCTGTTCGCAGACGCGCTCGACAAAGTTTTTCATACGATGATCCATGCTGCGGTGGCGCACCGGCGAGCCCATAATCAGGGCATCGCAACTTCGTGCATCATCCGGTTGTGCTTCCTCGGCCTTTTTCAAAATGACTTGTGATCCTAGAACGGAACGGGCGCCCTCAGCCACTTTCTCCGCCATCTTGCCTGTGTTTCCCAAGGTGGTTGTGTAAACAATTAGAATTTTTGACATTGGCTATTCCTCGGGCGCAGTCATTCTTTTCGCTCATTGGCCGGCTGCGTGATGGGGGAGGCGTCCATCACGAAACGAAACTCACAGATGAGCCCGTCCCGCACTCGCAGCGTACTCACAGCCGGCAATGAAACTTTCCGTCCGTCGTTGGTTTCAAAATGCGCGATAGCTTCCCAAGCCCCACTGTGGTCATCCGTCCAGCAGCCGGTTTTCTCATGGTGCATGGACTTAACCAAACTGTAGAACTGCTTCAACGCTGCAATCATGGCGTTCTTTCCCTGCGCCGGTGGCTGGTTGGCAAAGCGGAAGCTACCGTCCTCGGTGTACCAGGTGACCAGTTCTTCCGGGTTGAGCCGGTCCACCATCGTGAAGTAATCCGCAATCCATGATTCGCCGAATGGTTTGTTCGTCATAACTGTTGTTTGCCCTCCAGAAAATGATCGTAGCGGCTGCTGACTACCGGCCAGTTCACCACATTCCACCAGGCTTTGAGGTATTCCGGGCGGCGGTTCTGATATTTCAGGTAGTAGGAGTGCTCCCACACGTCGCACGCCAGCAGTCCCGGCTTGCCGTGCAGCAAAACGCTGTCCTGATTCGGCGTGGTCAGCAGTTCCAGTTTTTTTGTAGGTGGGTCTACGACCAGAAACGCCCAACCCGAGCCGAAGTGCTTCGCGGCAGCGTCCGTGAACTTCGTTTGGAACTCTTCGAATGAGCCGAAATCGCGCGCGATCGCCTCAGCCAACGCACCGATCGGCTGACCACCATTGGGCGGACCAATCACCTTCCAAAAAAATTGATGATTAGCATGTCCGCCGCCATTATTACGGACAGTAGTTCGAATCTGCTCCGGAACCTCATTCAAATGGCGCAGCAGATCTTCAATAATCATGTCCTTGAACTGCGGATAAGGTTCAATCGCCTTATTTACGTTGTCGATATAGCTCTGGTGATGCTTGTCGTGGTGCAGGCGCATGGTTTCGGCGTCGATGTAAGGCTCAAGCGCGTCATACGCATAGGGCAAAGGGGGAAGTTGATAAGCCATTTGTTCTCACGTTGTGATTCTCATCTCAAGATCGCGCTATGAGAACGGCAGGTCTATCAAATTCCTGCTCTTTGTTTCCCATACCGTCCTGGCGGCACGCCAACCAGTCGTCGGAACTGCTCACCAAAATGGCTTTGTTGGGCAAACCCTAGCGCGACAGCGATGTCTGCGGGCGGATAACCGGCCAGGAGCAGTGACTTGGCTCGATCAATGCGGCGCTGTAATTGATAACGATGAGGCGGTACTCCGGTAGCTCGGCGAAATACACGGCTCAGGTGAAAGGCGCTTAACCCGCTTATCTGGGTCAGCATCTCGTACGACACTGATTCAGCGTAGTGAGCATCCAGGAACTCGCGTGCCCGCTGCACCGCGCCATCGCTCGGCAAAAACTTCCTGGACCGCGGTGCTTGTTCGGCATGGGTGCCGAACAAAGCGAACAGCGCGGTTGTGAGAGCGTCCTCGTGCTCCAGCGGAAGCCGCGCTGGGTTAGCGAGAACAGCGTGCAGCTTACGGAAAGTCTGTTCGAGGTGTGCGTTTAGAATGATTGGCTGTGGAACGTGGGGCTCTGTGATGACGAGCCGCTCCTGCGCTTCGCTCCACACTCGCTGAACCAGTAGCACAGGAATATAGAACGAGAGAAATACTGACGGGGCAGACCGCACTCCCAAACCGCACACTGAATGAAGTTCGCCCGGGTGAATGACGCTCAGACTTCCGACCGGAACCGGGTGGTAACCGCCTCGATAACGGTATTCACCCGGATCAGTTAGAGAAAGGCCCACCTGGTATTCGTCATGAGAGTGGGCCGGCAGCGACACAGCTAGCTGCGGCGCAAAGCAGTAACGCTCCAGTAGCACTCCTTGTGAGTGCCAGGCATTCACCTCATGAACAATTGGCGTAGGTTCAGCCTGAACAATGTTACGAACTGCTGATTCGCTAGTTATACTCACCAGTTTTTTGATGTGAAACGGACGAATGCATGACTAGTAAGTTTTGGAGGAGTTTGCGAACTTCGCAACAAAAGAGCTGCGTTTTGCCAGGATTCCCACAACAGATGAACCGACACGCGATCTAACATCAAAACCGCTTGCCGGCACGCGCCGCCATTGTTTTCGCCCGTAATGGCTTTTCTTCTTTGACAGCTTCCTTCGGCTTGCCGGTCAGCTTTCCTTCCAGGATCAGAAGCAGCATCAGCGCAAAAACCACAATCGAGCCTAAACTCGGAACAATCAGAAGTGCTTGCATGCCGAAGTCGTAGGCCACAAAACCCAAAAGCCACGGCAACAACATGCCGCCGCCTATGGCACAAGCAAACACTGCTTTGAATGCGCCGGGTCGCGAATCAAACCGGCGACCGATTGTTTCCGCAGCCAGAGCGTATATGGGGCCAAGCGCCAAACCGGTCACAATCGCAGCTAACGCAGCGCCGAACGGGGAAACCGTAAAAGAAAGCAGCAGGTAGCCCAGCATAGCTGTTAAAACGCTGGCGATTAAAAGACTCGTATGGCTTGCATAGCGTCGCCCGGACAGCGCCAACAAACGCCCTGCGGCGAGCGCCAGAAAATACAAAGCCAAAGTGTAAATCGAAAACTGGGGGCTGATACCCAGGCGGTGGATCAACAACAGCGGCAGCCAATTGGCAAGCGCCCACTCATTGCCGAACTGGAAGAATAGCAGCAGGGCAAAGAGAATAATTCCAAACTTTGGAATGCTTTTCTGTTGTGGTAGCGATTTTCCGGGCGGAACAGAAATCATTCCCGCTGCCGAAAAGACATTCTTAATAGAAAAAAGCAGCGCAAACGGAGCTGCCGCTAAAAACAACGTTTCCCATTGAGCATTATAAAGGCCATAAGCGCCGGCAATGATTAAGCTAGCCAGAAGAGCGCCAATGCCGAATGCCGATCCGCACAAGACCAGAGCGGAAACAGCATTCTGATCGTACAAAGGGCGTACGGGCCGCAACAGCAAACTGAACAGCAGGCCGGCAGATAAGCCCAGCACAATAATGCCAAGAGTCCGCCATAAGATCTGCTCGGCAAACGGAACAAACGTTAAACCCACAAAACCCGCGCAAGCTAATAAACAAGCAGCAACGCTCCAGCTTTTCAAAAAGCGGCGAATTGCCAGTGAGTGGCTGAACAGGCCGCCGATCAGCAGTGCCGCGTCGAAAGCGAAAAACTGGAAGCCAATAAGTCGAGGGTCTTTTTCGAACTGATAACGCCAGCTCACTGACAAGCCGCCTAAAGATCCCATCAGCAGGCCGACTAGAACAAAGCCGAGCGCCACATTGCGAGCAGAAGTTTGCGCTAATAAAGTCCGAACAAAAATTTTATTTTCGCCAGCCATTGACACAGCCAAAAGGCGAATTTACCATAGAAGTATCACTGAGGAAGGAGGTGGTCCAGTCGAAATGAATTCTGGTAGTGACTGTAGCATACGTTTTTCCACGCGCGAGGTGGCTGACTCTTAGAGTTGCCGTTCGTACGTTCAGGTCTTGTCAGTGTATAGGCCGAAGTTCCTGTGGAACAGCCGCCTTATCGCGTGAGAAGATGCTAGAGTTTCCTGATAAAGGAAATAGCCCCGCAGCGGTGATACCGTTTGCGGGGCTTTGTGTTAGTATGAAAGTTAATCATTGTGCATAGCCAGCAGTGTTTGGGCTTGCGCGTTCCCCCATCGTTGTTCGAAAGGATTCCATACATCATGAAAGCTGGGATTCACCCTGCCTACGAAGAGGTTAAAGTTGTGTGCGCGTGCGGCTCTTCGTTTCAAACCCGTTCCACGCACAAAGGCGATATTCGCGTAGAAATCTGCGCAAGCTGCCATCCGTTTTTCACAGGCCGCCAGAAGCTGGTTGATACCGAAGGCCGCGTGGACCGCTTCCAGAAAAAGTACGCTAAAGCGCGCGAATTAGCAGCTCAAAAGAAAACAGCGGCTGACGCTAAGAAAGCTGTTCAGTAAACTGTTCGTATTTATTCCAGAATCTTACGAAGGGTAAGATTCTGGAATAAAGCGTTTAGCGAGGCCGCTTTTCACGCTTCTGTCGTTCCAGAATCTTCTGCTGCTCCATCTGACGATCACGTTGATCCTGTTCCTGAGCTTTCTTCTCTTGTTCCGTCACCATCTTGCTGTACTCGGAAGCCTGCTCAGGTTTTAAGACAGAGCGGATCTGCGCAATTTGCTCTTGTTTAATCTGCATCATTTCCGGCTTGTAGCGATCTCGCACTTCCCTCACCTTGGCGCGTGTACCATCCAAAATATCGTTCAGTTGATCCATCTGCCGCGCGCTCAGGTTCAAGCGCGAATGCATTTCATGCAGGTAGCGGACGCGCCAATCTTCAGAAGCGCTCACGGCATTAGCTACATACAGCCGGTGCGCAAGAATGCCGGTAACTGTTCCCAGGCTGAAGATAATAGCGGCCAATACAGCGGCAACAAATTGCGAACGCTTCATAAGAACTATAACTGATAATCAGCCGGCAGATTGTAAGCGGGAACCGCGTCAGAACTGTAGGTACGCTCCACTGTGGTTTCAGCCGAAAGCGCATCGGCATAGGTGATATATTTGGCATGCAGTGCCGAGGTAGGAGCGGGAGGCATCAGATTCAATGCCGCCAGCAGCAAACAAGCCGCAGCGGACGCTTTAACTAAGACTCGCGCCAAGTGCTGGAATACGGTGCTGAAACTGCGCTTATTTTCAATACGCGACCATAACCTGGGCATAAAATCCGCGCCTGCCTCCACATCCGGGCATGCCGCTTTATACCGCAAAAAGAGTTCATCAAGATGGTGTCCGCCATTCGTCATCTCCGGCTCCTTTCTCGCCAGTTGCCGCTGCTTGCGGAAACCGCATAAATAAAAAATTATAATTTACCATCTGTTTTGGCTGCTTCATACGCTTTTAGAACCCGCTGCCGGGCTCGAAACAGCCGTACTTTCAAGACATTCTCGCTGATGCAGTAGACGTGCTCCAACTCTTTCAGCGACAATCCTTCCACTTCTTTCAAAGTAAGCAGAATACGGTCTTCTTCCGACACGTGCTGGAACAGAGCTTGAACGAACTCGCGAGTTCTGCTTTTCTCCTCATCTTCTTCGCTGCGTTTTTCCCCGGCATAAGAGTCTGCTTGAAGCACCTGCATTTCCGACATATCGGCCATACGGGACTCCTGCCGCCGCTTAATGCGCCGCAGATGATCGTAGGCAGCATTCACCGTCAGCCGGTAAAGCCAAGGCTCGAACATTTCGGGCGACCGAAGCTGATCTAAAGAATAATAAAGCCGGACGAATACCTCCTGCCCCACATCTTCCACATCTTCCGGACGGCCAATCAATCGCGACACAGTGCCTAAGATGCGCTTCCGATAAGCAGTGACAATCTGGTTAAAAGCTGCTGAACTGCCCTTCTTCGCTTCTTCAATCAGTTCCTGCTCAACAAGCATTTCCAGCACAGTTGCCGGTTAGCGCTAATGAACTCTGAGATGCTAGGCGTTCCGGCAAGTAGTTAGGTTACAAGGCTTTGGCAGAATTTCCAAACTTTGGGTAGGAAGTGGTTTTACGGTAATGACGGCTTGGTAATGTTCCAAAGCCTGGATCATAGCAGTGAGAGCGGATCGCTGGGCGTAAAGCGTTTCCAATTCTGTTTGAAGTAGGGGCGACGCCTTACTCTGGCAGGAAGAACTCCCGTGGGGCATAAAACTATTAGTACTCCGGCTCTAGTAGTTTGGCAATGAATATATTTGTTTGCCAAGTATTTTTTTCAAAACGCATGTACAAAAGTTTTCCGATAGGATTTAAGAGAAATAAAATCTAATTCAACTTGATTACACTTCAAAGCTTTACAAGGCTTAAAATCATCATAAACATCGGTAAAACGTTTTTGCCGGATGCTCTCAAATTATTGATAAACTAAGCTTTATAGCTTATATTCACAATAGCGGTTGCGATTTTGCTTGTCTGATTGTGGAAGTCATTTGTGGCAGACCTTACGCGCATTAGCGTGTTGCCCATTTCTCCGCCGGTTTTGCGGCATCAAATACGCTACACGCTGATTGCGATTGTGGCTGCGATTACCACTTTGGTTGGAGTTGGAGCTTGGTTTGCCGGAATTCAGTACTTCCGTATTAGAAGTGAGCAGATTGTTTCCGAGCTGACGGAATCTCAGAATACTATCGCCAAGCTGCGCGTCCAGCTTCATGATCAGCAGACGCAGATAAAACAATTGAAGGGAAATCTTCAACCGTCTGCCGCAGCCGCCGTTTTGCAAGTGGAAGCCATGCGGCGGCAGATTCTGCAGTTGCAGGCAGAACTCACCGGCTATCAGAATTTAGCTGACCGCGACCGGAAGGAAAGCTCAAACGACCATCAACTTCTGGCCCTGTTTTCAGTCCCCGGCGTTCGAATGGTTGAGCTTCGCGGCGCGGAGTCGAGCCGAGCTACAGGATATGCGCTGGTGCTTGACCAAAGCAAGGTGTTGTTGGTGGCAACAAATCTTCCCAAGCTTCCGGCGGACCGGGAGTACCAGCTCTGGCTGTTGCGGAAGGATGAACCGGCCATTGTCAGCGGGGGTGTTTTCGATTCGGATGATTCCAGCCGCGCCGTTGTGCAGTTTGCGGACGATCAGTTAGTTTCCCAACTGCAAGCTGTTACTGTAACCGAAGAGCCGAGCGGTGGAACCCTCAGCCCCACGGGCAAGAAAATTCTTTATAGCGATATGGAAGAATAGCTTTTTTCCAGCCTGTAAGGGCCTTCCCGCAGTTGATACGCGCGATATTATATTATTTTGAAACTGCCAGCGAACAGTTCCACTGGACTGTTCTTTTTTCTCTCACTTGTCTGGGGCATTACACCTGTTTGGGGAGCTTTACCGCCGGTCACCTGTCCGGCAGGGTCGCCTATCGGCAATGTTGATTTACGGGTTGTCAGTCCCGGACGCTCTGAATCGCTGCCACTGCGAACCATTAACCGACTGAATGAAGGCGATACTGTTGTTTATACGCCCATTCTCCGCACTGGAGAAAAACGTCCGGGGGAAGTCTCGCTAGTTTTAGCTCCTTCCGTTCCCGCTTCCAAAGATGAAACCATTCTGGTGTTAGAACCAAGACCGGCAGCAAAATTAACCGAATGGAAAATTTCACGCAAAATTGCGGTAGCCGCGTTTGTGTATGGGCCGGATGGATTAAACCGGGGCAAAGTCCAGACATTTTTAAAGAAAGACAATGATCTGGTGGCGCAACTGGCCGATTACGCGGAAAAAACGACCCAAACCGAAGCATTAATCCAAGCCCTAACGGATGCCAGCAACTCCCCGGTAGCTATGAATGCAGCATTGCAGGGGTTTGCGTCACAGTACGGCCTCAGCAGCAAGATTGACAAAACACAACCGGCGGACCAGCAGGCGATGACCCTGTTCCGCACCGTGAACCCGGCCATGGAAAGCGCCGACCCGCTCGCCTCGGAATTGTCCCAGCGCGTGGGAGAAACGGCCAGCATTGCTACGTCTTTGGCAGGTTTGTTTTTCGGCAGTCCGGTGGGGCTGGCAGCAGGCGGTACGGCGATGGTGATGGAGTTAAAAGCGCTTGCTTTTCCCCGCACGGACCTGCGTTCGTTGTTGGCGGAAAAGCTGCCGAATGATGGCATGGCGTTTTGCGGCAAAAGAACCGCTGCCCCGCCTCACACGAAAATTGCTTATCTTTGGGCTTCCCGCATTCCGAACATCGCGCCGCCGAGCATTACAATTGGGATTGCCAATTCCCTTCCGGCTGGGCAGAAATCGCCGGTGCCGGTGGAACTGGCCGATACGGACTGGAAGTATGTGGACCGAATCCGCCGGTGGCAGTTGACCAGCGAAGGAAGGCCAGCACTGCCGGTCAACGTAAAGCGGTCGGGAGAAGAAAAAGCATTGGAACTGGACCTTACGAAGGTCAAAATTTCTTCCGGCACTTACCGCTTGGCAGCTAGTTGGGATTGGGACCAGTTTTCCGCGAATGGTGAAGTGCATGTCCAGCCACTCGGTGAATTAGGCGCAGCGCACCTGGACCCTTTATCGCAGGACCAGTTGATTGCCGGAAAAGGCAAAGTGCGGGCGGAAATTGTGGGTGATGATTTTGAGTTTGTTACCGGCATTCAGTTTCAGAATGCAAATGACGAGTTTTCCAAGCCCGCCGGCATTCCTTTTCTGCTCCCGGACGGTTTGCGGCGCGGACCGCAGAAGCATGTGGACATTTTGCTCGACACAAGGGATCTTGATCCGGGAAAATACAAACTGCTCGTCACTCAGGTTGATGGCCGCGCACGTTCAGTTTCCTTTAACGTTCTGCCATCTCCGCCCACTATTTCCAACCTGCCGTTAGTGATTGGCCGGGGAGAAACAACGCGCCAGGTCACATTGAAGGGCAATCACCTAGATCTGTTAACCAAGCTGCAATGCGAGAAGGCAACGATCATCCTTGGTTCTTCCGTTCCCCAGCAGAGCGAACGCACTGCCACGCTACAAGTAACGCAGGATCTAGAGCTAGGCTCAGCATTTGATGTTACTGCTTTTGTGGCCGGATACAGCGAACCGATTAAGCTTACCAACGCGGTACACGTAGTTGGTCCGCGACCTTCCATTGAAAGCGCGAAGCTTTCGCCACCGGCGGAAACGCAGATTCCGATACAAGCGGGCGAACTGTCCGCCGGAGTTTTCGTCAGCGGTTTGTTGCAGGTAAAGAATCTGGAAAACAGCAGCGGTTTACAGCTCAGTTGCGAGGGCCAGGAAGGAAACGTCACCAGCCTACACATGGGCGAACATTCAAACGTAGCCAGCTTGCAGCAGCTTGCTCCAGACCAGATTTTCCTGTCGTTCGATACGAATGGCTGGCCGGCCGGATGCACCATTCAAGCGCGAATCGACAACGGCCCGAACGGTTTATCTGCGCCCTGTAAATTAGGGCGCCTAGTGCGATTTCCCCATGTTGATTCTTTTCAGATTACAAGCAGCGAAGCACAAGCAGGAACGTTCACCGGAGAATTAACAGGAACCGATCTGCAAAACATCGAGCGTATCGGTTGGAACAGCGCCAGCGCAACATCCATTATCGATCTGCCGTCGCCCATTCCGGGAGCAGGCATGAAGCAGCTTCTCAGGGTGAAGCTACCTTCCGGGGAACCGACGCCCCATGCGCCGCTGTTCATCTGGCTGCGCGGGGACAAAGAAGGACGGCCCAGCAGCATACGCAGTTTGATTTCCGCCAGTTCAGTACTTTGAACAACCGGAAGCGGTATAAAGAGATGACCGCCGTTCCAAGGGCGCAGATCACTTGCAGATAAAGGCATTGTTTGGCTAGAAAACTTTTCGGTACAGATGGAATTCGCGGCGTGGCCGGCGAGCCGCCGCTTGATTCAAGGACGGCTTACGCTTTAGGAGTGGCCCTAGGAATCTGGGCGCGGAATGCGCAAAGCGGCGAAACAGAAGCCGTGCCGGAAGTGGTAATTGGCATCGATACCAGAGAAAGCGGTCCTTCTTTAGCGGCGCACGTCGCAGGCGGGCTGAAGCATTCCGGCGTTTATGTCCGTTTTGCCGGCGTGATCACGACTCCGGGGATAGCATACCTGGCGAAAACCGGCCATTACATAGCAGGCGTTATGATTTCCGCTTCCCACAATCCATATCAGGACAACGGGATCAAGATTATCGACCATGCCGGTTATAAGCTTGCCGACGCGATTGAGGAACAGTTAGAAGAGCAGATTTTTGCTTTTCTTCGATCGGGCGAGGAAGTTTCCCCCACCGAACTGAAGCCCGACGGAACACTGGACCACATCTACACGGATTTTCTTGCTTCCACGGTGGAAGGCACGCTTCCATTTCATCTGGTAATTGATTGCGCCAATGGATCGGCCACTGCCGTGGCACCTGATTTACTTGAGCGTTTGGGTGCGCGCTGTGAGTTTATCGGCAATCAGCCGAACGGACGCAACATCAACCTCGATTGCGGCTCGCTTCATTTGGAAAATCTGCAAAAGCGGGTCATTGAAACAGGAGCAGACGCTGGAGTAGCGTTTGACGGCGATGCCGACCGCGCGCTTTTTGTTTCCGGCAGTGGACGCAATATTGACGGCGATGCGGTGCTTTACCTGGCGGGCAGGGCTTTGCAGCAGGCAGGCAAGCTGTCGGGCAGCGTGGTTGTGGCGACGGTGATGTCCAATTTAGGGCTGGAAAAGGCTTTAGAAAAACAGAACATCCGAATGATCAGAACTCCGGTAGGAGATAAATACGTTCTAGAAGAAATGTTAAAGCGAGATGCCGTTTTAGGCGGCGAACAATCGGGCCATGTGATTTTCTCTGAATACGCCACCACGGGAGACGGCCTTCTTACCGCGCTGCGAGTCTTTCAGATCATGCGCGATACGGCGCAGAACCTGGACGACCTCACTTCCGCCATTCAAGTGTTTCCCCAGAAATTAGTGAATGTAAGGGTAAAAGCGAAAAAGCCTTTGATCGAACTCCGTGAAACACAACAAGAAATCAGTGCTGCCGAGAAAGAATTTCACCAATCGGGCCGCGTTCTGGTGCGATTTTCGGGAACCGAACCGTTGGCGCGTGTGATGGTAGAAGCCGAATCCGCGCAGCAGGTGGAAAAATGGACGGCGCGGATTGCGGACGCAATTCGAAAAGATTTAGGAGGAAGCGAATGAGAAACGTTCTGGGCTGGTTTGGACTTGCCGCAATTGTATGCACAATAGGGACCGCAAACGCGCGGGCGCAATCAAAACCGAAACTGCCCGGCGAAGATTGGGTGAATCTGTTTAATGGAAATGATTTGGAGGGATGGACCAAGATCGGTCAGGAAAGCTGGACGGTGGAGAACGGAGTAATTCACGGCAAAGGCGTCACCAAAGATTACGGCTATCTGCAAACCAACAAGCCTTATAAGGATTTTCAACTGACGCTGCGATTTAAGTGCGTAGGAGACGGCAACAGCGGCGTATTTTTTCATAGCGCATTCAAACCCGGCACGGCAGACGTGACGCAAGGATTGCAGTTTGAAATTGACTGCACTATGATGCATCACACGGCCGGCATTTATGGCGATGGCCGATTCTGGATTGTGTGGCCTTCGCCGGAAAACGAAGGCGTGGTCCGCATGGGCGAGTGGAATGAATATTTATTGGAAGTAGTCGGCAATCACTACCGCGCCCGCTTGAACGCCGTTCAGATGATTGATTTTACTGATCCCTCGCCCAAATCGTTTGATGGGCCATTGGCCTTGCAGCTTCACGCCGGAGGCAGAGGCAACATGGAATTTAAAGACATTTGGGTGCGCGATTTGTCGCACCGATAATTGTTCACTTGAAATGCAGGTATAGAGGATCAATGGAACGGAAAGCCGGACTAAGAACGTGGCCAGCCTATTGCTTTGCTGCTTAAGCGAAAGCCCCCGCTCGACGGACTCTCCATAGGTGTCCAAGAAATCACGGCAAGAGTCACTTATTTGAGAAGAATAAATACAATGCTCTTCTCTGCTGAAGAGCATTGTATTTACGAGATTCAAGGAAGTTTGAGAGTCCGCTTCAGACGATTATCTTGCGGCAGACGTTAGCAGTGCGATCCCTCCAGCCGATTAAATGCCCTGGCCGCCGGAGACTTCGATGCGCTGGGCGTTCACCCAACGGTTGTCATCAGAGAGCAGGCTGGCGATCATGGGACCGATGTCGTCCGGGAGGCCAGCGCGGCCCAGCGCGGTTATATCGGCGAAGATTTTGTTGACCTCTGGTTTGTCGCGGACAGCGCCGCCGCCGAAATCAGTCTCGATTGCGCCGGGCGCGACTGTGTTCACCGTGATTTTGCGGCCACCCAATTCCTTCGCCATATAAACGGTGAGCACCTCGACCGCGCCTTTAACGGAGGCATAAGCGGCGTAGCCGGGAAACGACATCCGAGTCAAACCGGTGGACAGGTTGATGATGCGACCGCCATCCGCGATAAGCGGCAGCAGCGCTTGGGTGAGAAAATAAACGCCTTTGAAGTGGACATTGACCAGCTCGTCGAACTGCGCTTCGGTGGTTTGCCCGATCATCGCGTAGTCGCCGTGACCGGCATTGTTCACCAGGTGATCGAACGTGTCGCGCTGCCACGTCTCGCGCAGCGCCTGCCGCAGATCCTCAACGAACGGCACGAAAGCGGTGATGTCGCCACTGTTGAGCTTGAAGGCAATTGCCTTACGACCCATTGCTTGAATCTCGGCGACTACGGCTTGCGCTTCTTTCTCGCTGCTTTTATAGGTAAAAACGACGTCGCTGTCGCGACGGGCGATGTTCAAAGCGGTATTTCGGCCCAGCCCGCGGCTGGCACCGGTAATGAGAGCGATCTTGGTCATATATTAGATCTCCTTTTATGTGGGTATTGCTGCTGCTTGTGTGAGCTGCTACGCAGTAACAAACAGCGCATTTGCAGCGTTTAGTAAATGAGTTCTGGAGCGTAGGGGAGGGTCAAACTCTGGTCAATGTCGTGGTTGATCCATAGTTTCGCGTTCTCCGCTCTTGCCATGCGATCGATCTTTTCCATCGATGCCCTGGTTCGCTGCGCATCGGCATTGAACTTCGGGACCCGGCGATGGGTGTAGTTGTCCATGAAATGCGCTATATCGCCGCTCAGTATCACTGGGCCGTAGTGCGGCAATCTGACGAGCAGCGACTGATGACCCGAAGTGTGCCCGGGCGTCGCAATGATCCGAACCGAGCCATCGTGGAAGACGTTATAGTCTTCTTTCAACAACAGCACCGGATTAGGCCGCATGGTCCTGTACAGGTGCGGGACAAAGCCGTCGGTATGAGATTCGGGGTCGAACATAGCGTCCCATTCCGCCCTTTGGATGTAAAACGTAGTGTGGGGAAAGAGCCTGGAATTGCCGACGTGATCGAAATGCGCGATCTCTGTTGGAGTGACTCCGATCTGTTCGAATTGCGCCGCGATAGTTCGCGTGACAACGCCCCGTACGCCATGCTGACCCTCGACTCCTTCGGGCGTGGCTACCAAATCATCGTCAAAGCCCGTATTCCAGATCATCCAATCATTGCCGTGTTGAATCAGATAAGAATTGCTACTGAACCTGCTTGGCTTCCCGATATTCAAGCCGGACGACCACTGCGAAATGTCGGCAACATGCGCTTCACCGCCGTCGAGAACATAGATACGATCAATCGTTGCCGAGGATTTTTGCTTATTGTCTCCCATATGGGTTGTTCTTGTTGAGCGCCTTTCGGTTGCCATCACGCGAGCTGGAAGCGAAGTTCGCCGAGACCGTCGATAGAAGAAACGATTTCGTCGCCGGCTTTCAACCACTGGCGCTGCTCGGGTGGAGTTTTCTCGCCGAGAATAACGCCCTGCGGTGTTCCGGTAAAGAAGATGTCGCCGGCTTTCAGCGTCATGATGCCGGAAGCGAAGCTGACCAATTGGCGGCAATTGAAGATCATATCGCTGGTGTTCCAATCCTGCCGCTGCTTTCCATTCACGTATGTTCGAAGCCGTAGATTACTGAGGTTCGGCACAAGATCACGCGTCACCAGCCAGGGCCCGATGGGAGCAAAGCCATCCGATGTTTGGCCGATCATGAACTGCGTCGTCGCCTGCTGTAGTTCGCGAGCACTGAAGTCACTACCGGTGGCATAACCGGCGACATATTCAAGAGTCTTGTCCTCCGGCACATCCCGGCACTCGCGGCCGAATACGATGACGAGCTCGGTTTCAAAGTCGAAGCGTTGAGCGAAGCACGTCGGCAACTGGATCGTGCCCCCTTTGTAGTTTAGGGCATTGTTGTTTTTGCTGAGGAGCGCCGGCACCTTGGGAATGGGCGTGTCTGTTTCTTCCGCGTGCCGACGGCAGTTAAAGCCCACACAGATGATCTTCTCCGTCCGCATCACCAGGGGCGCGAATTGGACGTTTCCGGGATCAATCAATCTAGCCGCTTCGGGCTGATGCTGGACCGCTTCAATGAGAAAATAAATCTGCATCCCGGTTCCGTTCTTAAGAAGGTCGTCGAGATCAGGAGGGACAGGCAAGTTGAGCGCCGCTGCGGTGGCGGCTACATCCAGAATGCCCCGTTCCATCTCCAATCCCAGCGAGATGCGGCCGCGCACGCGAATGCTTGCGAACCTCGCTCCGAGTTCTGCTACATCGTCATAGATTTTGCTTCGCTTGCTGATCGCCTGCTCCATTAAACTCTCCTCTTATTTGTTGTCTGAAGCCTTCGTATTCACTACAGCTAACGAGCCTTGGTAGCGAGCAAGCACGGGTCCCTTCCCGCACCAAGCTTTTCGATCTCCTCGACCGGCGAAGATCCAAAAAAACGCTTGAACTCGCGGCCGAACTGCGAAGCGCTCTTATAGCCGACTTTGGCCGCAGCCGCTCCGGCGGATAGATGAGAGCGGAGCATAAGCGACCGGGCATTGTGCAAACGGACGGCCTTTATGTACTGCACGGGCGAGGTAGATGTCATCTTTTTGAAATGAAGATGAAAGATGGATGCGCTCATGCCCGACTCACGCGCTAGATCTGCAACCTCCAATGGCTGATGGTACTCGTTGTGAATACGCTGTAGCGCATGACAAAGTTGTGAAAAGTGACCGCCGCAGTTGACGGTAGCGCGAAGACTGTTTCCGTTTTTGCCCATCAAGACGCGATAGGTAATCTCCCTGATAAGCTGCTTGCCAAGGACGCGGGCATCATCCGGTGAACGAAGGGATCGGAGGAGCCGGGTGAGCGCATCCGCCAGCTCCCGATCAAGCTCAGTCGATTCAATGGCGTGCAGCGGCGGCTTGGATAAGAACGAGGTTTGCTCAATACTCGCCATAAGATCGGCGACAATCTCGCGGCGTATCCGCAGGTAAACGGCAATCAGCGGTCCATTGTTCGAGGTCTCTGTAATGCATTCAAAAGGAATCGGCGCAGACATCACTAGCACCGTCTTTGCGTCATAAACAAATCGCTGGCTGCCCACAAAGCCGCGTTTGGTTCCCTGAACGACAAAAACGATACACGGCTCATACAGAACAGGCACGCGAGGAACTGGTTGGCTCACTCGCAATACTGTGACATCCTCAACCAAGGTCGAGTTAACCCCTTCAAAGGGACTGAGGCTAGATGCTAGCGCAATAGTTTCGTTGTAGGCCGGCTCCGATGAAGCTTGTTCTACGCGCAATTTGCTCACAAACACCATTTAACTATCTTGGTGGCCTGTTGTAGCTTGATACTCGTTATTTAAGTAGGTTTAGGCCATCGTTAAAGAGCTTTAGGCCATACGGTTGAATTTGAAATCATGATTTCCTTTATCGTCCGTGGGCAAAATAAAGCAATGCCATCCTGGCTTAAGTTTTACCTTGTGCAGTTCGCTCGCAAACAGAATAAGTTAGCGTAAGTTTTCGGATATACACGGAGAGCGAATTGAGTAGGAGAGTTACGCTTAAGCAGAAGAACAATAGGCTGGGCAGGTTGGGCCACGTTCTTAACCCGACTTTCCATTCCGTTGATCCCCTATACCTAAATGCAAAAGAGCGTCCGGCATGCGTAGAAACCGGCCGCTCTTTTATTTTGAATTAGCAGACCAAGAGCCTGCTGATCACTAGTATGGCAGTTTGTCGGCTGGCGGGTAATGGTGTTGTTGGCGGCCTTCATCGCCATCGTAGAATTTAGTGGTTTTATAAAGCTCAAAATGGCCGTCTCCAGCCTGCCTGCGGCAGTGTTCGCGGATGCCCTGCATTTCTTCAGTGGTGTAAGGCTTAAACCCGCGCGCCACTTCCAGGTTCTGCTTCAAGACATCGACTGATTCCATGCCGCTGATGGTAGTAGAAACAGGCAAGCTCATGGCGTAGCGCAGCCCTTGTTCCGCAGTAACGCCGCCGTACTTCACCAGCTCGCCGCTGCCGCCCAGGCTCTTCATGCCGAGAATGCCGAGGCCGCGCTTCTGCGCTTCGGGCAGCACCTGTTGTTCAAAGCTGCGGAACGTAGCATCAAAGCAGTTTAAAGGCATCTGCACTGTGTCAAACGGAAAATCGTGCGACAACATGCGCAGGTGAATCGCCGGATCTTTATGGCCGGTAAAACCGATAAACCGAACTTTGCCCTGTTGTTTCGCTTCCGCCAAGGCTTCCGCTGCTCCGTTTTCGGCAAAAATCAGGTCAGGATCGTTCTCGTATATCACTTCGTGAATCTGCCAGACATCTAAATGGTCGGTGCGAAGCCGCCGGAGCGATTCTTCCAACATGCGCATGGCAACAGTTTTGTCGCGGCCATGAGTACAAACTTTAGTCATCAGAACAACGCGGTCGCGCTTTCCTTGCAGCGCCGTTCCGAGACGCTCTTCGCTTTCGCCTTCATGGTAATCCCAGGCATTATCAAAGAAATTAACGCCGGCACCAATGGCTTGCGCGACAATTTCATTTGCTTCGGACTGGTCTTTGGCAGAACCAAGATGAAAGCCGCCCACTCCGATGGCGGACACTTGAAGCCCTGTTTTTCCTAAAGGGCGCTTCGGTATTTCAGCAGTATTGGCAGTTCCGGCAGAACCGGATTGCTGCGCTTGAGCATTGCCAGCCATAATGAGCGGCGCAGAGCCTCCTATTGCAAGTCCAGCTAAAAATCTCCTACGATGCAGCAGATCGGAATCATTCATAGTATTCTCATTTGACCTGCGGATAAGGCAAACCCGTATTTTTCGAGCGTTTCAGCATGATTTTCACTTCCGCTTGTTCCTCGTCAATCGGATACCAATGGGCCAATCTGGCTTCCGGGTTATCAAACTTCAATGAAGTTTTGTAGAGTTCAAAACGCGCGTCAGCCGCTTCCGAACGGCATCGCTCGCGTAAGGCTTGCATCTCCTGCGGCGACATCGGCTCAAAATTCTGCGCTACTTTCAGGTTTTGCCGAACAATATCCAGCTTCTCCATGCCGGTAATGGTAGTCGTAACCGGCAGACTCATGGCATAACGCAAGGCTTCCTGGGCCGAGATCACGCCATGCTGAATCGGCTCGCCATGCCCGCCCATCGGCTTCATTCCCAATACGGCAATACCGCGTTGGTTCAAAACCGGGAGCACATCTTTTTCAAAACTGTGCGCGTAGGTGGCATCAAACGGATTCAACGGCATCTGCACCGCATCAAACGGAAACCCGGTGTTCAACATTTGTAAATGGATTTTCGGATCTTTATGCCCGGTAAATCCCAGATACCGCACCTTGCCGGATTCTTTGGCTTTGCGTAGCGCTTCGGCTGCGCCGCCGGGCCTGATAAATAATTCCGCGTCATTTTCAAAAGCGACGCCGTGGATTTGCCATAAATCCAGATAATCGGTTTGCAGACGATGAAGTGATTCTTCAAGCATCTGCATCGCTAAGCCGGCATCGCGCCCATGCGTGCAGACTTTAGTCATCAGGAAAACGTCTTTGCGTTTTCCTTTCAGGCCTTTTCCCAACAGAAGCTCAGTTTTGCCGCGAGAATATTCCCAGCAATTGTCAAAAAACGTCACTCCACCGTCAATGCAGTCGTGAATAATCTGAATAGCGGTTTTTTCATTATCTGCTTCCCCCAAATGATGCCCGCCCAAGCCGAGAGCGGAAATCTGATCGCTGGTGCGGCCAAAGGGCCGCTTCGGGATACTACCGTTTGAAATAGCTGGCATTCATCAAGCCGATCTACTTGATTGACGCGGCCATTAACGGGAACATTACTAGTGATAGTTCCAGGGCTGCGCGGTCTTGAATAGCGTATTGTAGATGAATATCCAGCCAGCAAGGAGCATTTTATGCAAACAGTTGCTGAAGCGCAGCCGGCAGTTATCCAGCCTGCTCCTTCCGACAAGCCGAAGGAGCGAAACTTAGCTGTTGATGCTTATCGCGGCATTGTGATGGCGCTGATGATGGCTGAAGTGTTGCAGCTCGCGCGTGTAGCTGCCGGTTATCCAGGCAATCCGGTTTGGAAAGTTCTCGCGTTTAATCAAACTCACGTGGAGTGGGCTGGCTGTTCGCTCCATGACATGATCCAGCCGTCTTTCTCGTTTTTGGTGGGCGTCGCTTTACCGTATTCCCTGGCCAGCCGGTTAGGGAAAGGCGCGAACTCAACCAAGCTTTTTGGTCATGCCTTGTGGCGGTCCTTCGTGCTGGTGATGTTGGGTATTTTTCTGCGCTCGCTGCACAGCACGCAAACCAATTTCACTTTTGAAGACACGCTGACTCAGATCGGATTAGGGTACCCATTTTTGTTTTTGCTGGGCTTCCGTTCGCAGCGATGGCAGTGGTCGGTGTTTGGCTTTTTGTTGTTTGGCTATTGGCTGGCCTGGGCTGTTTATCCCGTGCCGAACGCTTCTTTCAATTACCAAGCGGTGGGCGCGCCGCCGCCGGATTGGGCGCATAATTTTACCGGCTTTGCCGCGCATTGGAATAAAAACACTGGTTTGGGCGCGGCTTTCGACCGCTGGTTTCTGAATCTGCTGCCTCGCCCTAAGCCATTTATTGCGAATGAGGGTGGCTATCTCACGCTAAGTTTTATTCCCACGCTCGGCACGATGATCCTAGGGCTACTGGCCGGAGAATGGCTGAAGAAAACCGCGCCTCGCATTCCGTTCCGCCGCTTGTTGCTGACCGGAGCCTGTTGCTTAGCAGCCGGGCTGCTGCTTCATGCTACCGGCATCTGCCCCATCGTGAAGCGCATCTGGACTCCGAGCTGGACCTTGTTCAGCGGCGGATTGTGTTTTTTTATTCTGGCGAGCTTAAGCTGGATTACCGAAGTGAAAGGCTATCGCCGATGGGCTTTTCCGCTGGTTGTTGTAGGGATGAACTCGATTGCGGCCTACCTGATCGCGCATTTGTTTGAAGATTTTATTCTCAGCTCATTCCACATTCACTTCGGAGCGCACATTTTTGCCTTTTTAGGAATCAAATTGGAACTGCTGCTACAAGGCGCAGCAGTTCTTTTCACGTATTGGCTGATCCTGTTTTGGATGTACCGACGAAAAATCTTTTTGCGCGTTTGATCAGGCGATTGCCAAGGCGCTGTTTGCATTCAGAATAGTGAAATCGATTCCTTCTGAAGGCATCAGTTTCACTTTCAACATCGTTTTCATTTCTTCCAACGCTGAATTCTGTTCGCCGACGCTACAGGCAGCGACGCAATCCGGCGGAACAACTACTTCCAAATCCCGCATGTAAGCATCATTAGCCGTAAACAGAACGCAACTATTGGTAGACAAGCCGGCAATCACCAGACGCTCAGTTCCCAGATGCTTCAACAGTATTTCCAGCGGTGTTTGGTAAAAGCCTGAATGTTTCGGTTTTAAAACAAAGTAATCATGCTGGTCGGGCGCAAGCTGTTCCACAAATGGTTTGCCCGGTATGCCGTCCGTCAAGCAGTGTTCCAGAAGCTCGGTATGGCTGGAACGCCATCGCCCGAAATTATCGTTCACGTAAATAACCGGTACGCCGACCGCGCGAGCCTTCTGTTTTAATGCCGCGATTTTCGCTGCAATTGGAAAGGCGCACTGGAGAAGTTCTTTGCCTCTGGGAAACTCGAAGTGATTGATCACATCAATCAACAAAAGCGCCGCTTGGTGCGTATCCGGAGCATTGCCGTTCAGATCGGATTGTTTTCCTGCCTGTGCTTTCACCCTGCTTTTTCCTTCCAGTAAACTTTATTATCCAACCGCTCACCCGATGGGAACGGCGATCTACGGTGGGTTCAATCTTGGACAAGCCACAAGGCACTGCGTTCAAGCCGGTAATAGATATACATTGCTTGTTACAGTATATACTTTGGTCATGCCTTTGTACCTCAAAGATCAAGACATAACGGAGTTGGTGGCCCATCTCTCCACGGAACTACACCTCTCCAAAACCGAAGTGGTACGTCGGGCACTCGCCCGCTATCGTGAAGAAACATCCTGGGAAAAAGAACGGGCGCACCGATTGGCCGGTATGCGGAGTATAAGCGAGGAGGCTCGCCGACGGGGTCTAGGCCCGGCTACGCCGGAAGAAATCGATCGGATTCTAGGAGGGATCTAACGGTGGCTCTCGTCGCTGACACCTCTGCCTTGCTGTGTGCGATTTTGAGCGAGCCGGAAACTCCGCGCTACCAAGAGGCATTGGCACAGGCCAAACATATATATGTCAGTGCCGCGTCCGTGCTGGAAGCAGCCATTGTGGCTGAAAATCGCGATTACTCGCTAGCGCTCGATGATTTACTTCTGCTTCTGCGGGCCGAGATCATTGCAGTCGATGAACAAATCATTACTCTGGCCCGGCACGCCTATCGAAAGTACGGCAAAGGCCGCCACCCTGCCAACCTCAATTTCGGCGACAGCCTCAGCTACGCGACGGCACAACTGATGCGCCTCCCGTTATTGTTCAAGGGTGACGATTTTTCAAAAACCGATATTCCCAGGGTAGCTTCATTCTAAGTTTCAGCCCAATTGATGGAAATTCATGAACGTTGAAGGTAAAACGATGCTCTAGGATCTTCTGCGGAAGGCGTACCGGCTTCATGAATTCCGTAGCGCATACAGAAGCTTCCCAAACAAGCCAGTGTTGCGGAAAGCACGCGCTTACGCTGCGGCTTAATAGGGAGCAGGCGTACCGCCAAGCTGCTTCCCGTAAGCCAGACGCTTGCTTTCCAGAGAAGACCGCTTTTCCCTTTTTTGAGCGGGAGCGCAACCCTTGGCACAACTGAAACCCGCTTTTCCAGCAGAAAACTGCCAAGTAGTTCGCCAACACTGCCCACAATGCCGAACCAGCGAAAAGGCTGATATTGTTGTTGACCGCCTGATAAATCGAAAACGGAAGCAGCGCTGGCCATCGAAGAAGCGCTGAACAGGATCGGCAGTATCTGCCTGGATTCCGACCAGATGGGAATAACGCTGTTGGTGACGAGAACGCCGGTGTAGGTAGCCAATCCCAAACCGAATAAGCCGGAAACGATGGTGGAAGAACGGCCCAGGACACCTAACAAGCCGCGACGCCGAGCCAGCATTTCGGCTAAGAAAGCAGGAGGCACCGTTCCCGATAAGATCCAGGCTCCCATGTTCATCGGCGAGGTGGGACGAAACACCCGTAGCATATTAAAGAATCGAAGTGGACGACCCAAATCGTAGATCAGCAAAACGGCGCTGACCGAAGCCCCAATCATTCCTGTCCAACGGCACCGGCTTGCCGTAGTTAGTGATTCTTCAGAGCCGCCAAATTGAGCCGCCGCGCCGAAGGCCAGCGATCCTCCGGCCACGCCGCCTACAAAGTAATAAAGCGGGATAGCCCATTCCCACACCGGCCTTTGCAGCAGCGGAACATCATAATAAGTTGGGTCGTTCGCCGATAGATTCGGGCTCTCGTGCCAAACGCCCTTTCTTTCCGCAGTTGGCTGTTCAGCGAGATTGATGGCCTGCGCGCCGGCCTCGCCGCTCAGTTCGGCAATAGACTGATCAATATTGCGCCCGTCGTTTGCCGCGGGCTTACTGACTTTATCAACCTTCACTGTGTACTATGTCCGCCGTTTCGATTCGATAAAACAGAGCTGACCGCCACTACCGCCATGCCCAGGGCACCCCAGGCCATTGCGGTCCAACCGTCTTTCGCCAGTTTAGTAGGCACTACCGGATCGGGCGGCAGATTATAAGCTTCGGGTTTATCGACTAAAAGGAAAAAAGCGTTCAGTCCTTCGGTTCCGGGCTGGTTTTCTTCATCAACACCATACAGATATGCTTCTTTCAAACCGGCCTCATGAAGTTTTTCCACGCGAGTTCGGGCAGTTTGCCGTAGTTCTTCCAAGTCGCCGTATTGAATGGAATCGGTCGGACAGGCTTTCGCGCAAGCGGGCGTCATGTCTTCGCGCATCCGGTCATAGCAGAGCGTGCATTTCCAAGCGCGTCCGTCTTCTTCCCGCCGGTCAATGACGCCGAACGGGCAGTTCGTAATGCAATAACCGCAGCCGTTGCAGATATCCGGCTGCACGTACACGCTGTCATATTCGGTGCGGATAATCGCGCCGGTGGGACAGCTTTCCAGGCACCCGGCGCGGGCGCAGTGCTTACATACATCGGAAGAAAACAGCCAGGAAAACGCGCCGGCATCCTGGTTCGCCAACGGCACCGGACGCTCAATAAACGCGACGTGACGCCAGGTGGATGCGCCCAGGTGTACCGTATTATCGTAAGACATGCCGCTCAATTGAAAGCCGTCATCGGGTAATTGGTTCCACTGCTTGCAAGCCACTTCGCAAGCCTTGCAGCCGATGCAGATGGTGGTGTCGGTAAAAAAGCCTTTCTTGGCCGCCAAAATTAATTGTTCCCTTCTTTGCTTTCTTCCGCTTTGAATCCGTGTTTGGTTTGCGGTTTACCTTGCGCTACCGGCAGATCGCGTTTTTTAACCCCGTCTTTAGGTTCCGGGCCAAGCTCACCACTCGTGATATACCGGCGGCCTCGGCTTCTGCGGCCCGGCTGAATATCGGCTGTAAATACTTTCGATTCCTGAATGGAAACGTTCGGGTCCGCCACGAACATTGTCAGCTCGTTAGCGGAATCGCCTCGCACCAGTCCTTTGCTGGCCCAGTGATAAGGAATGCCAATCTGATCAATCAGTTTGCCCTTGATCCGCAGCGGGCGCATACGGTTAGTGACCAGCACTCGCGCTTCAATCTCACCGCGTTTAGTGCGAATAGTGGCCCAGCCGCCGTTTGTTAAATTGCGCTCCTGCGCTAATTGAGGCGACACTTCACAGAACATTTCCGGCTGCAGTTCCGAAAGCCACGATAACCAGCGGCTCATGCCGCCCGCAGTATGGTGTTCCGTGAGCCGGTAAGTGGTAATGGCAAACGGGTACTTCGGATCGTTGTACGGATTGTGATAAGGATTGTCATCTCGCTGCCATTCCATCCGTCCCGGGTTACAGCTTTGCCCATACAGCGGATTTTTGATAATGGATTCCTGCGGCTCATAATGAGTAGGTAAAGGGCCGTCCTGCAATCCAGTCGGCACGTAAAGCCAGCCTTTGCCATCGGCCTGCATCAGGAACGGCGCATCACCGGCAATCGTGTCTTTGCCGCGAGCCTCCTTCGAAGGCCGGTAGTCCGGCGGCCGTTCAGGAATGAAATCGGGATCGTCGTAGCCCGTCCATTTTTCTTTCGTTTCATCCCACCAAATCAGTTTCTTTTTGTCGGACCAGGGTTTACCTTCCGGGTCCGCCGAAGCCCGATTGTAAATGATTCGGCGGTTATGCGGCCAAGCCCAAGCCCATTCCGGTGAAATCCAGTTTTGTTCCCAATGCGGCTTGCGACGGGCGGTTTGGTTCACGCCGTCCTTGTAAGAGCCGGAATAAATCCAGCAGCCACAGGCCGTGCTGCCATCTTCTTTCAAAGAAATAAATCCGTCCACCGGCTTGCGATCAGCCATTGTGTAGCCGCTGATTTCGTGCAGCACCGATTCCGCGCTCGGCTCCGCCGTTGGGCCGTGCGTGGGATAATCCCAAGCTAAATCGCGAATGGGCCAGTTCCGTTTTTCCGAGAATTCGGATCGGTACAGCTTTTTCAAACGCTGCCCCAGTTTGAAGATAAAGTCGAGTTCGCTGCGCGAATCGCCCTTTGGTTCAATCGCTTTGTGATGCCACTGCACTAAGCGCCCAGTATTCGTAAAACTTCCGTCTTTTTCCACATGGGTAGACGCCGGGAAAAAGAAAACTTCCGTACCGATGTCCTTGGAACGCACTTCGCCTCGGGCAATCTCCGGCGCATCGCGCCAGAAATCAGCCGTTTCGTTGATTTGAAAATCGCGGACCACCAGCCAATCAAGACAGCGCAAAGCTTTTCGCTGCAGAGGGTTGTTCATCGAGCCGACTACCGGATTTTCGCCCATCACGAAATATCCCTTTACCATGCCATCAGCCATGTCCGCGACAGTGTTCATGTGCGAATGGTCGCCGGTCAGGGTCGGCAGATAGTTATAACACCAATCGTTTTCCTTCTGCGCTGCTTCGCCAAACCAGGCCTTCATCATGGAAATAAAATACTTGGGGAACTCGCCCCACCATCCGGCAGGCGAACTGTTCTGCTGGAGATACGATTTTAAATCCGGATCGAATTTCGCTTTCGGCATCGGCAGATAACCGGGAAGCAGGTTGTAAAGCGTGGGGATGTCGGTTGATCCCTGAATGGAAGAATGGCCGCGCAGCGCAATGATGCCGCCGCCGGGACGACCGATGTTTCCTAACAGAAGCTGAATAATAGCGGCAGTCCGTATATATTGAACGCCCACGCTGTGATGCGTCCAGCCCACGGCATAGCAGAAAGCGCCGGTTTTGTCGCGCCCGGAATTCGCGCAAAGCGCTTCCGCCACTTTCAAAAGTAGTTCCGGCGGAATGCCGCAGGTTTCCTGCACCATTTCCGGCGTGTAGCGCGAGTAGTGGCGCTTCAAAATCTGAAACACGCAGCGCGGATCTTGCAGCGTCGGGTCGGTGTGTTCCGCCTGAATCGGCTTTTTTTCTATCGGCTGGCCCGGTTGTCCGCTGCTCGATTCGCGTTCGCCGCCCGCGGGCTCAGGGTCAACTCCCTTATACATCCAGGTCCGGGCATCGTATTTTCCTTCTTCCTGGTTCCAACCGCTGAACAAGCCATCCAAATCTTCGGTATCGCGAAACTCATCGCTGATGATGGCCGGAGCGTTGGTGTAGTTCACCACGTAATCATGGAAGTGACGGTTATTTTGGAGAATGTAATTGATGACGCCGCCCAAAAAGGCGATATCCGACCCGGCCCGGATTGGCACATAGATATTAGCTACGGCACTGGTGCGGGTAAATCGCGGGTCCACATGGATAACGGTTGCGCCGCGTTCGCGAGCTTCCATTACCCAGCGAAAGGCAACCGGATGGCATTCGGCCATGTTGGAGCCTTCAATCACAATCACATCAGAATTATTCAGGTCCTGCGGAAACGAAGTCGCCCCGCCGCGACCGAACGAAGTTCCCAAACTGGGAACCGTGGAAGAGTGTCAAATACGGGCCTGATTTTCGATCTGAACTATGCCTAAAGCGGTGAACAGCTTCTTGATCAGGTAGTTTTCTTCGTTGTCGAGCGTGGCCCCACCCAGGTGAGCCAGCGCCATTGTTCGCTGCAGCGGATTGCCATCTTTATCGGCATCCTGCCAGTGAGCGTCACGAGCTTTTTTCACCCGCTCGGCTACCATGTCCATCGCTTTTTCCAGTGGAATTTTTTCCCATTCTGTTCCGTACGGGCGGCGGTATAGCACATCTGTAACGCGATGCGATCCCGTTACCAGTTGAAAAGTAGCTGCTCCTTTCGGGCATAAGCATCCTTTCGAAACAAATGAGGCCGGGTCGCCTTCAATATCAATGATTTTTTCGTTTTTAACGTAAACCAACTGACCACAGCCGACCGCGCAGTAAGGACAGATCGAACCGAGCACTTTATCGGCTTGCTTGGTTCTTGCCGCCAGCGCGTCGCTTCGCTCCGATCTTGCCGATTGATCCAGGCCCAAAACGTCCCGATTCTGAAGCTGCCGGAGGAGAGGCAGCGAAAAGGATGGTTTTTGTGAGAAAGCCATGTTGATAAATACGACTTCAGGATATTCGACCTTGATGCAAAATATGAATGGTTTTGTAAATCTTAGAACTCGTCGTTACGGCGTGCTATTGCGTGAAAGCACGAAATGGTTTCTATTAAATTTTTCAGAAAGTAACAATTAGAGCAAAGATGCATCACACAAGCGATTTAATCCCGCAAATCACATGACCCTGCTCAAAACTAAAATGGCACAATAATCTTTCGCGTCTTCGAAGAATTTTGAAGTGATTCATGCCGCAATATTTCAGCAAGACCGCCAACACAATCGCGAAACTCAGCATTCTTGTTGTAGTTTTAGTGGTGAGTTTTGTGTTGTGGGCCGGAGCAATGATTGTCAGGTCGCCTTATGAAACGATGCAGAATGTTCCTCGCGAACAACCGGTTGCCTTCAGCCACGAACATCATGTCGGCGGTTTGGGAATTGACTGCCGCTACTGCCACAACAACGTAGAATATTCTGCTTTTTCTAACATTCCTCCCACTAAACTCTGCATGAACTGCCATTCGCAGTTGTGGGCGGTAAGCCCGGAACTGGAACCGGTGCGGCAAAGCTATCGGACAGGCCGTTCCATCGCCTGGACGCGCGTGCATGACCTTCCTGAATACGTGTATTTCAATCACAGCATTCATGTCAATAAAGGCGTTGGGTGTTCCACCTGCCACGGCAGAGTCGATAAAATGCCCCTGGTATGGCAGGCGCAGCCGCTCACAATGCAATGGTGTTTGGATTGTCATCGCCATCCGGAAAAATATCTGCGCCCGAAAGATAAAATTTTTGCTATGGCTTATGCGCCGCCTCCCGATCAGGCTGCGCTTGGCAATCGCCTAGTGGCGGAGTATCACGTGAAAAGTCTGATCAGTTGTTCCACTTGCCATCGATGAAACATTCTTTCCAGAACGGCGACCTGATTCCTGTTGCATCGTTGACGACGCGTTCGCTCGAAAACCACCAAGGCGCGGCGGAACAACAGGAAGATGAGATTCCGAATGACGAGCTGGCGGAAAGCTTTGGAGAAAGCGACCGTCGCCGGTTTCTTTCGTTGATGGCCGGCTCGCTCGCGCTGGCCGGATTAACAGGTTGTACGCGGCAACCGACCGAACAGATTTACCCGTATGTGGAACAGCCGGAAAATGTGGTTCCCGGCATCCCCAAATACTACGCTACGGCGGTTCCCCTGCAGGGCGGCGTGGCGGAAGGCGTGATTGTGGAAAGCCATCTGGGCCGGCCCACCAAAGCGGAAGGCAATCCCGACCACCCGGCCAGCCTAGGCGCGACCAGCGTTCTTTCCCAAGCTTGCCTGATGGATTTGTACGACGCGGACCGTGTGAAAGAAATAAAATATCTAGGCGTTCCGCGATCCTGGGAAGATTTTTTGGTCGGCTTCGGCCATGCTCTCACACCCATTCGAAACCGCAATGGCGCGGGGCTTCACATTCTGACTGAAACCGTGGTATCGCCCACCTTGGCTTCGCAGCTTCAAACCGTGTTGAAAATGCTTCCCGCAGCACAGTGGCACCAGTATGACCCGGCAGGCAATCACACTGCGAAACAAGGTTCACAGCAGATTTTCGGTCGTGTTTTAAATACTTATTACTCGTTTGAACCGGCCAACGTCGTTGTGTCCCTTGATGCTGATTTTCTGGCCAGCGGACCGAACTACACGCGGCAGGCACGCGGCTTCGCCAAGCGCCGCCGCCAGGGCAACCGGACGGACATGAACCGCTTGTATGTTGTTGAAAGCGACATGACCAGCACCGGCGGCAAGGCAGACCACCGGCTGGCACTTCGCCCTAGTGAAGTGGAGCAGTTTGCGCAGGCTTTAGCCGCAGCCGTCAGCGTGAGCGGTGTGCAAGCTCCCGCGAACTATCCGCATCAGGCTTGGGTAGCAGCGGCTTCGAAAGATTTACTGGCTCATCCAGGCGCAAGTGTCGTGATTCCCGGCGATCAACAATCCCCAACGGTTCACGCGCTGGCGCATTTGACCAATGCTGCGTTAAAGAACACCGGCAAAACCGTTTTTTATACTGAGCCGTTGGAAAGCGAAACGACCGACCAAATTGTTTCTCTTCGTTCGCTGGTGCAGAGCCTGCAGGCAGGGCAGGTGGATCTGTTGCTGATTCTCAGCGGTAATCCTGTTTACAATGCTCCGGCTGATTTCGATTTTGCGAAAGCACTGCCGAAAGCAAAAACAACGGTGCGGCTCGGCTTGCATGAAGATGAGACCGCCGCGCTCTGTCAATGGACTATTCCCCAATCGCATTTTCTGGAAGAATGGGGCGATGTGCGCACCTTTAATGGCGCTGTCACCATTCAACAGCCGCTGATCGCGCCGTTATACGATTCCTGCTCACAGGTCCGGCTGCTGGATGTGATGTTGCAATGGCCGGGTCGAGCCACTCACGATATTGTTCGCGCTTATTGGAATGACCAGCAAAAAGGAAGCGGCGATTTCGAATCATTCTGGCGCAAGGCGATTCATGACGGCGTTGTTCCCGGGTCAGCGTTTTCCACAATAACCCCTGCAATAAAAGGCAGCGCGCCTTCCGCGCAGCCTGCTGCTGAACAAACGCTCGAAATTTCTTTCCGCCCGGATATCTATCTGTATGACGGGCGCTACGCCAACAACGTCTGGCTGCAAGAGCTTCCCCGCCCTATGACCAAGCTGACCTGGGACAATGCCGTGTTTCTGAGTCCCAGAACAGCCAAACAGTTGAAGCTGGAAAATCAGCAGCGGGTAGAACTACGCTGCCGGAACAGGCGCGTCATAGGCTCGGTTTGGATCACACCTGGGCATCCGGACGATTCCACTACCGTGCATTTAGGCTATGGCCGCTCCCAATCGGGCCGGGCCGGAAACGGCGCGGGTTTTTCGGCTTACCCACTACGAACGTCCGATGCGCTGTGGTCTGTTATGGGAGGAACGCTTGCCAAGGTGGATGAAAAGTATCCGCTGGCTACCACGCAGATGCAGCAGACAATGGAAGATCGCGAACCGGTCATTTCGCAAACGGTGGAAGAATATCGGAGCGATCCCGTTCCTGCCGGGAAAAAAGCGAAGGAGCCGGCCAAGAACGAAACGCTTTATCCGCAATGGAGCTACACCGGCTACGCCTGGGGCATGTCAATTGACCTGACGGCCTGCGTTAACTGTAGTGCCTGCGTCATCGCCTGCCAAGCCGAAAACAACATTCCCGTGGTCGGCAAAGGACAAGTGCTGGCCCGCCGCGCCATGCACTGGATTCGGATTGACACCTACTACGAAGGCAATCTGGACCATCCTACAAAGGCGCATTACCAGCCGGTTCCTTGTATGCAGTGCGAAAACGCGCCTTGCGAGCTGGTGTGTCCTGTGCAGGCCACCAATCACAGCACTGACGGCCTGAACGATATGGTGTATAACCGCTGCGTCGGCACGCGCTACTGTTCCAACAACTGTCCTTACAAGGTGCGCCGCTTCAACTTTCTTCTGTATGCCGATTGGTACACCGAACAATGGAAGTTGCAGCGTAATCCTGATGTTTCAGTGCGCAGCCGCGGCGTGATGGAAAAATGCACATACTGCGTGCAAAGAATCCGTGAAGCGGAAATTACCGCGCGCGACCGCGACGGCTACATCACTGACGGCGCCATACAAACGGCTTGCCAGCAGGTGTGTCCCACCGAAGCGATTATTTTTGGCGACATCAACAATCCGGCCAACAAAGTGGCTAAGCTGAAAGCGGAAAAGTTAAATTACAGTCTGCTGGCGGAATTAAACACGCGCCCGCGCACGACGTATCTGGCCGAACTGCGCAATCCGAATCCTGATCTGCAGGAGAACAAAGCATAAATGAACGTACTGGAAAAACAGCGCCACGCCCGTCGCCAGCCGGAAGCAGGCGGGGAATATCCGGTGGTTGCGCCGAGCCAGACTTTCGCCACCATTACCGACCAGATTTCTTCGATTGTTCTCACTCGCGGCACTCCCCGGTTCTGGTTCTATGCTTTGGCGTTCGGTCTTGCTTTGCTGCTGACACTGGTTATCTCTGTCACCTATCTGCTGGCAAAAGGTATCGGCATTTGGGGCGTGGACATTCCGGTAGCCTGGGGTTTTGCGATTACCAATTTTGTCTGGTGGATCGGAATCGGCCACGCCGGCACATTAATTTCGGCCATTCTCCTGCTGCTGCGGCAAGGCTGGCGCAATTCCATCAACCGATTTGCCGAAGCGATGACGCTGTTTGCGGTGGCCTGCGCCGGTTTGTTTCCATTACTCCACCTGGGGCGGGCCTGGATTTTTTACTGGCTGTTTCCTTATCCGAACACGATGACGATTCAGCCTCAGTTTCGCAGCCCGCTGGTGTGGGACGTATTTGCCGTATCCACTTACGGCACGGTGTCGCTCCTGTTCTGGTATCTAGGTATGATTCCCGATCTGGCCACCTTGCGTGATCAGTCGCGGAGCCGCATCAAATATGGCATCTACGCCATCATGGCAATGGGCTGGCGCGGAGCTTCAAAGCATTGGCGCTACCAGCAAAGCGCATCGCTGCTGCTGGCCGGTTTAGCCACGCCGCTGGTGCTTTCCGTTCACACGGTGGTCAGCTTCGATTTCACGGTTGCCATTGTTCCGGGCTGGCATTCCACCATCTTTCCGCCTTTTTTCGTGGCTGGCGCCATTTATTCCGGGTTTGCGATGGTGCTGGTGTTGAGCATTCCGCTGCGCCGCTTTTATGGCCTTCATAACCTGATTACCGAGCGGCATCTGAACAACTGCGCCAAGGTGATGTTGGTGACTAGCTGGATTCTGGCTTATGCCTATGCTTTCGAGCCGTTCACTTCCTGGTACAGCGGGGACAAGTATGAAATGTACGTGGTGTATAACCGCTTGTTCGGGCCGGTAGCCTGGAGTTACTGGGGCGTGCTGATCTGCAATATATTTATTCCGCAGGTGCTGTGGTTCCACAAAGTTCGCGTCAGCCCGAAGCCGCTGTTTGCCGTGTCTATCGTGGTGCTGATCGGCATGTGGCTGGAACGCTACATGTTGATTGTGACAAGCCTGCATCGCGATTTTCTGCCGTCTTCCTGGGCGAACTTTGTTGCCACGTTCTGGGACAATTCCACGTTCTACGGGTCGATGGGATTGTTCATAACGCTGTTCCTGTTGTTTATTCGGTTCCTGCCGATGATTTCGATGTCGGAAATGCGTGAACTGCTGCCGCTTTCTGCTCCTGGCGGAGGAACTGAAAAATGACTGATTCCGCTCTCTACGGAATTATGGCGGAGTTTCCCGATCCGGATTCTCTGCTGGACGCTGTCAAAGAAGTGAAACGGCAAGGCTACAAGCATTTCGAAGCTTATACGCCGTACCCGATTGAAGATTTGGACGAAGTGATCGGCGGGTTTAATCCCATTCCCCTGCTGGTGTTGTTAGGAGGATTTACCGGGGCGGCTACGGCCTGGACCATGGAGTATTACATTGCCGCTATTGATTATCCACTCAACATAGGCGGCAGACCGCTCAATAGCTGGCCGGCCTTTATTGTGATTATGTTTGAACTCACGGTTTTGTTTGCCGCGGGTTCTGCTTTCTTCGGAACTTTAGCATTCTGCGGTTTGCCACGTCCTCATTTTCCTTTGTTCAACGTGCCGCGATTTGCAGCCGCGTCGCGGGACAGTTTTTTCTTGTGCGTGGAAGCCGCTGATGCGATTTTTGAACCGGCGCGAACCGCCGAACTGCTGGAAAGTTTGAATCCGCTGGAGGTTTGGGAAGTTGAAGATTCTTAGCCCAATTCCGGCGGCACTGGCAATAGCATTAGTGTTCACTACGGCTTGCCGCAGAGACATGCAGGACCAGCCGAAATACAAGCCGTTAGCACGCAGCACTTTCTTTACGGATGGCCGCTCGGCCCGGCCTATTCCGGCAGACACTGTGGCCCGTGATGAGTTGAACAACAACGATAGTTTTCATACCGGCGAATCGAATGGAAATTTTTTGGAAGCCATTCCCGTTCCGGTGAACCTGCAAGTGCTTCATCGCGGCCAGGACCGGTACGACATTTTTTGCAGTCCTTGCCACGGCCGCATCGGCGACGGCAACGGCATGGTTGCGCAGCGCGGTCTGCGCATTCCCGCCAATTTGCACACGGATCGGCTGCGCAGCGTTCCGCCCGGCTACCTTTATCAGGTGATTACCAATGGGTACGGCGCGATGGGCGAGTACAGCTACCAGCTTTCCGTTTCTGACCGTTGGGCCATTATTGCTTATATGCGCGCGCTTCAACTCAGCCGCAATGCGCGAATGAGCGATGTTCCCGCGAACGCCGCCGGCGAATTAGGAGCCCAGCGATGACGGACGAATTTGCTTTGGCGACAGTTCCGCCGCCGGATATCCAGCGCTGGTTTCGCTCGGCGCTGTTGGTGGGGTTGTTTTTTCTGTTGCTTTCCATCGTGGGCGCGTTTTTCTCGCCGCAGGAATTTTTCCGCTCCTACCTGATGAGCTATCTGTTTTGGATCGGCTTAACGCTTGGCAGCATGGCGATGGTAATGGTGCAATACCTGACCGGAGGTGCTTGGGGCATTCTGATTCGCAGGCCGCTGGAATCAGCGGCGCAAACACTGCCGCTTTTGGCGGTGCTGTTTCTTCCTATCGTTTTCGGCATTCCTAGCCTTTACCAATGGGCCCATGCCGACATTGTTCGCCAAAGCGAGGAACTGCTGCATCGAAGCGGGTACATGAACCCGGCCATGTTTATTCTGCGCGCGGTGATTTACTTTTCGATCTGGATGGTTCTGATTTACCTTCTAAGCAAATGGTCGGTTCAACAGGATCGGGAACCTGGCGTTCTTCTGCAAAAGCGATTGGCAGCGCTAAGCGCGCCGGGGCTGATTCTTTACGTTTTTTCCATCTCCTTTGCCGTGGTGGATTGGGCCGAATCGCTGGAAACGCAGTGGCATTCCACCATGTGGGGTTTTCTGTTTGTAGCCGGGCAAGGATTAAGCGCGGTGGCGTTTGCGATTGTAATACTGGCTTTATTCCGTCAGCGCACTCCGCTCTCCCGAACCATTAAGCCTTCCCATTTTCAGGACCTCGGCAAATTATTGCTGATGTGGGTAATGATCTGGGCTTACTTTTCTTTTTCTCAATTACTGGTGGTTTGGGCCGGAAATTTAACGAGCGAAATTCCTTGGTACATCAAGCGCCTTCAAACTTCCTGGGGCTGGATCGGCGTGGCGCTCATTCTTTTTCAGTTTCTGGTTCCGTTTCTGCTGCTGTTGTCGCGTCCGTTGAAGCGGAATGCGGCGCTGCTCTGCGGCGTGGTAGGCGTTCTGGTAATTATGCGCTTGGTGGATCTGATGTGGATTGTGATGCCGAGCTTTTACGAAACCGGCTTTCATCTGCATTGGCTTTCTTTCTCGCTGCCGCTGGCTATCGGTGGTTTGTGGGTCGCTTATTTTCTCCGGCGTTTGAAAAGTCATCCTTTACTGCCGATGGGCGCAGTAGGATTGGAGGCATTAACCGATGGCGAAGAATGAAAAAATGTCACTGCTGCAAGATGTGAAAAGCACGGCGAAAGCTTTTGAAAATATCGCCGCCACATCAGTATCCGCCGTGGCCCACAGCCTTCATCCGGATCCTGATCCGCACCATGAAGACGTTCATTTTGAACGCAAAGACGTTAACTTGCATTATGTTCTGCTGACAGGCGCTAGTCTTTTAATTCTGGTCTGCGTCATTATCGGATTTTTATATTTCTATTTCAGTTATCTTTCGCATTACAGTTCCCGAGTGAGTCCCCCGCCGCTGCCGATTGAAACCAGCGGTCAGTCAGTGCCGCCGGAGCCGCGTTTGCAGCCATCGCCGCAGAACGATTTGCATTGGTTTCGCGCAAGGGAAGACGAAACGCTCACTCACTATCATTGGGTGAATCAAGCCCAAGGCGTTGTGAGTCTTCCGATTGAACGGGCCATTGAGATCGTGGCGCAGCGCGGCATTCCGCCGCAAAAAGCTCCTGCCGGCATGGTTTTATCAAAACCGCAGGAAGGAGCTAAGCTCACTGGATTTGAAGGAAAAGTGGAGCCTGAACCGCGATGACGGCAAGATTTCTGTTCGCTTCGCTTCTTCTTGCGTGTGCGATTCAAAGTGTTTCGGCAGCTTCTGCCGATATGCCCGCGCAGCTTCAAAATGTGGGCATCGATCAGCATCTCAACGCGCCCTTGCCGCTCGACGCTGTTTTTAAAGATGAATCGGGAACGCAGGTTCGCTTAGAACAGTTCTTCGGGAAAAAGCCGGTCTTGTTTGCGCCGGTTTATTACTCCTGCCCAATGCTTTGCGACCAGATACTTGGTGGCGTGGTGACCGGTTTGCGTCCTTTGTCTTTGCAACCGGGCCGGGATTTTGAAGTGGTGGCGATGAGCATCAATCCTGCCGATACGCCCCGTGACGCCAAAGCGAAGCGGGATCATTTTTCCCGCAGCTATTCCAGCAAGCTCGGATCGGTCGGATGGCATTTCCTGGTCGGCTCGCAGGAGTCCATTACGAAGGTCACGCAAGCCATCGGATTCCGCTATCATTGGGATGCCGCGCACAACATGTTTGTTCATGCCAGCGGCGTTATGATTGCTACTCCGCAAGGCCGCTTGGCCCGCTATTTCTATGGCGTGGAATTTGAACCGAAAGATTTGAAACTCGGTTTGATCGAAGCTTCGCATGACCGAATCGGATCGTTGACGGACCAGCTTCTTTTGTTCTGCTACCATTACGACCCCAGCACCGGCAAGTACGGAGCAACAGTGATTAACTTTTTGCGGACGTTAGCTGTTCTGGTTCTAGTGATGTTAGGCTCCGCTTTGTTTTTATTCTGGAAACGCGACCTGAAAGAAAGTTCTGTGCAAGGCTGGCCGCGCCCATGAACACCAGATTGCAGTTATTTCCCGACACGGCTTCTTCGGTAGCTTCGGAAGTCAATTATTTTTTTATTTTGATGGTTGTGTTGTGCACAACGGTAGCGGTAGGCATCGCTACTTTTCTGATTGCCTGCTTGATTCGCTACCGTCGCAAGCGCAACAACGAATTGCCGCCGCAGATAAAAAATTATCTTCCGGCGGAAGCAGCCTGGATTATTCTGCCGTTCCTGTCGTTTATGGGCATGTTTGCCTGGGGAGCCAAGCTTTACTTTGACATTGAGCGCCCGCCCGACAACGCGATTGAGATGTTTGCGGTCGGCAAGCAGTGGATGTGGGATATACAGTATCCCACCGGGCAGCGCGAAATCAACACGCTTCATATTCCGGTAGGTATGCCGGTTCGTTTGACAATGACCTCGCAAGATGTCATTCATAGCTTTTTTGTTCCCGCGTTTCGCACTAAACAGGACGTGCTGCCCAAACGATATACGACCACTTGGTTTAAAGCCACTAAGCCGGGCAAATACCATCTGTTCTGCGCTGAATACTGCGGCACCAAGCACTCCGGGATGATCGGCTATGTATACGCGATGAGTCCGCGCGATTACCAGCTTTGGCTGGAACAAGGCGCAGCGGAAGGATCGCTCGCTTCCCAAGGCGAGAAGCTTTACCATCAGTTCGGGTGCAGCACCTGCCATCGCTTCGACAACGCGGGCCGCTGCCCTACGCTGAAAGATTTGTATGGGCGGCCAGTGCAGATTGAAGGAATGGGCAGCGTGGTAGCAGATGATTCCTACATCCGCGAATCCATTCTGGAGCCGCAAGCGAAAATTGTTTGGGGCTTCCGTCCAATCATGCCGACGTATCAAGGCCAGCTTACCGAAGATCAAGTAATTGCTTTGATTGCTTACATCAAGGCAATTGGAACTGCGCCCGGCACGGAACAGCCTTCCAGTCCGGGAACCACTCCTCAGGAATACGGCATCCAGCCGGGAATCATCGGGCCAGGCACCAGTTCTTATTCCGGCACACAGCCGCAGGATCGCTAATTTTATGATTCATTACGCAGTTTCAGCGCCGGTGAAGAAATCATACCTGAATGAAAAACAAGGCGTGCTTTCGTGGCTGCTCACCACCGACCACAAGCGTATCGGCATTCTTTATACGATTTCCATTACCGCTTTCTTTTTCCTCGGCGGCTTCTTCGCTTTGTTGATGCGGCTGAATTTACTGACCGGAACCGCCCAACTGGTTAGCCCGGAAACCTACAATAAACTGTTCACCATGCATGGCATTATCATGGTTTGGTTTTTCCTGATTCCTTCCATCCCGAATACGCTGGGCAATTTTTTGATTCCCATGATGATCGGCGCTAAGGATCTGGCTTTTCCCAAACTCAATCTACTGAGCTGGTACATCTTTATGCTGGCCGGCGCAGTGACCGTGTATGCTCTTTTCCGGGGCGGCGTGGATACCGGATGGACCTTCTACACGCCGTTCAGCACCAGCTATTCCACCACTTACGTGACTGCGACCGCAGTGGGCATTTTCATTTCAGGATTTTCCTCGATCTTGACCGGATTGAACTTCATTGTGACAATTCATCAGATGCGGGCTCCCGGGCTGACCTGGTTCCGGCTGCCCATTTTCGTCTGGTCCATGTACGCTACGAGCGTTATTTTTGTATTGGCTACGCCGGTGCTTGCTACCACACTACTGATGGTCGGAGTGGAACGCATATTTCAAGTGGGCATTTTCGATCCTGCGTTGGGCGGCGATCCGGTTCTCTTTCAGCATCTGTTCTGGTTTTACTCCCATCCGGCGGTGTACATTATGGTGCTGCCCGGCATGGCCGTGATTTCGGAAATCATTCCCACATTCTCCCGAAAGCCGCTTTTCGGCTATAAAGCAGTCGCTTTTTCCAGCATCGGCATCGCCGTTCTCAGCTTTGTGGTTTGGGGCCATCACATGTTTATAGCCGGACAGTCAGTGTACTCCGCAATGACGTTTTCGGTATTAAGCTATTTTGTGGCTGTTCCTTCCGCAATCAAAGTGTTCAACTGGACTGCAACAACCTATAAGGGATCAATTTCCTGGGACACGCCAATGCTTTACGCCATCGGCTTCGTTGGGCTTTTTACGATCGGCGGCATGACCGGATTGTTTCTCGCCGCTTTGGGGCTTGACGTTCACGTGACTGACACCTACTTCGTGATCGCTCACTTTCACTACATCATGGTCGGCGGATCGGTAATGGCTTACCTGGGCGGCATTCATTATTGGTGGCCGAAAATCAGCGGGAAACAATATCCGGAAGGTTTAGCGCGTTTAAGCGCGCTGATTATTTTTATCGGCTTTAATCTCACGTTTTTTCCACAGTTCATTCTTGGCTATTTAGGAATGCCGCGCCGTTATGCGGCCTATCCGGAAGAATTTCAAATGCTTCACGTTCTGTCCACGGCTGGCGCTTCCATTCTGGGCGTAGGTTATGTGATGCCGTTGTTCTACTTCTTGTGGTCCTGGATGTATGGAAAACCCGCCGGGCCGAACCCTTGGCGCACAACCGGATTGGAATGGAAAACCCCATCGCCTCCTCCCAGCCATAATTTTGAAACGACTCCGGTAGTGACTTGGGACGCCTACGACTTTGCCGCGCAAAAGGAGGAACTGGATCTTGCCTGAAACAGAAACCCTAGCGTTGCGCGAACAGTTTGCGACCCCCGAACAACAGCGCGGAACGGCCAGCGCGGGCATGTGGATTTTTCTGGCAACGGAAGTAATGCTGTTCGGCGCTTTGTTTACGGCCTTTACCATTTATCGCTCTTCTTACACGCAAGCTTTCGATGTGGGCAGCGGAGAAATGGATTTATGGTTGGGCGCCCTCAACACTGGCGTACTCATCTGCAGCAGTTTCACAATGGCTTTAGCCGTGCACAGCGCGGAAACGGGCAAGCAGCGGTTACTGAGTATGTTTCTGCTGGCTACAATGATCATCGGCGCGGTATTCCTCGGAATCAAATTCACTGAATATTACAAACATTATCAGGAGCACAAAGTTCCTGGGGTGTGGTTCGAACAGTCCGGCTCGAATCCCAGCAACGTTCAGATGTTCTTCGTTTTCTACTTCGTCATGACCGGCCTTCATGCGGTTCACATGACTATCGGCCTCAGTATCCTCTTCGTGTTATGGGTTCGTTCACTTTTAGGCGCGTTCACCGCCGAATATTACACGCCAATTGAAATGGGCGGCTTGTACTGGCACTTTATCGATATTGTCTGGGTATTTTTGTACGCCATTTTTTACGTTCCCGGCCTGCACATGCATTCATGAAAACGCCAACCACCTCCATCAAAACTTACGCCCTGACCTGGGGAGCATTGCTGGTATTGGCTCTGCTCACCACGCTAATCGGATTACTGAACCTAGGGCCGTTTACCATGATTCTTGCGGTCACCATCGCCACAATCAAAGCGGTGATTATCGCGGCTGTTTTTATGAACGGTCTTTTCGAAGGCAAGCTGGTAAAAATAGCCATTGCTGCCGCGGTGATCTGGTTTTTAATTATGGTCCTACTGACCGGGAACGATTACCTTACTCGCGGATGGGTGCCTTTTCCGGGCAAGTAAACGGGATGGAAATCAGTTAAAACTGTTGTAGCTTGTCAACAACTTGCTGTACAACCAGATCCCATCCGCCCTCGGCTTCCTGGCGAAAGATGCGCATGGTCGGGTACCAGGGAGAAGTGTCGCGGTTGACCATCCACCGCCAGTCTGCGCTTTCAGTTAACAGCAGCCATACGGGTTTGCCCAAGGCTCCCGCCAAATGCGCAATCATCGTATCCACGGTAATCACCAGATCCAATTGCAATAAAAGCGATGCTGTTACCAGCACATCATCCTGCTCAGTGATTAACGGCTGTGGAACCAGATTGGGTGGAATCTCAACGATGTCTGCGCTTCGTGCGCCCACCTGTAGGCTAAAAAACGAATACCGGGGCAGACACAACACAGGCAACAGCGTCGATAAGGGGATAGAACGGGCCGGATTCCAATTACTGGCAGACCATGCCAAGCCGATTTTTTCCTTGGTGCTATGAGGCTGGTGAGCTTCATCAGCCGCAGGAGGAAACAGGTAGGGAATAGTAGCTGGAATAGAATCGACCGTGACGCGGAAAAACCACGGCAGTTCCATCACTTCAATGTGGTCATCCCATTCCGGCGCAACCGGAGTCGGAGCTTCCCACGTAAACACTTGATCAATTTCTGGAATGGTTTGAAATAACCGCAGAAGGCATTGCGGCACTTCCACATAGAGAGTTGCCACGCTACGGCGGAGGAGCGGAACAAAGCGAATAAACTGAATGGCATCGCCGAGGCCGTGAAGACACCTGACTACAACTTTTTTCCCAGCTAGCGAAGTTCCGCTCCAAAGCCGGTTGGGGTCCGGGGCTTGCCGATGCCAGATAAGGTCGCTTTCCCGCCAAGCTTGCTCAAAGCTGCCGGCAAGCATATAACAGAACCAGCGACCTCCCGCGCATTCGTCCGGCTGAAATCCTAAGGCTTCTGCTTGTGCAAACAGCGCCAAAGCAGACTGCACTTGCCTTTTGTCTAGCAGCGAACAAGCTTGTTCGAAACAGGCCTGGCCGTTAGCAGCAGCGGACAAAACTTATCCTTTATTCTTCGTCGTCCTCGTCTTCGTCCTCATCCTCATCTTCGAAATCCTCATCATCTTCGAGCGCATCTTCGTCATCCTCATCGTCGAGGTCGTCCTCATCATCCAGATCGTCGAGATCGTCATCCTCGTCGAGGTCATCGTCTTCCACATCATCGTCATCCGTGCTTTTAGCGGAAAGCGCGCTGATTTGGTTGACCGGTTCGTCACCGAACAAAAGCGGGAAGCCGGTCTTGAAGATGAAGCTAGCTGTAAGAGTCTGAATACTCATAGAAAAATTCCTTTCAATGGTTAAAGCTTTTGTAGGACTCGTCTACCCACAGGGCGGTTTCGAGCCGACTAGCCCATATCAGGGCTGAATTGTAAATTGCCGAACTGCATTTCGTAACCGAAACTCAGTGGGCATAACATTTAATCATTGCCGCACAAAATTCTGCAAACTCGGCAGGATGATGAGGCGGACTAGTGTGATGCGGTCGAATCCCCTTGTGCTCGGGTGTAAAACAAAATGTTATTGTGACATCAAACGGCTCCAGCAGTTTCATCTGCTTGTCGAACCAGCGCGAAGAATCAGGGCGTTCGCTATCTGCCCAACTCAGGCCGGTGCGAAGTTTCTTCACCCCCAAATCCTGCAAAATGCGAACTCCGTCTTCCAGGCGTGGATCTTCGTAGTGAAACCATTGACAGATGCCGAGCGCCGGAACAAACTCAGAAAATAGTTTAAAGGCCCGCTTTGGGATCGAATCTTCCCGTATAAGTCCCATATAGAAATGTCGGTAATAAGCCGATCCTTCCGCTTCCCGGTGGCGGGTGGTAGCAGGCCAGGCTTTCGGCAGATCAAACAAACTATACCAGTAAATGTGATCTGCTTCCGGCATCAGCAATTCTGCCGTTCTTCGCAGCCCGAACTCCTGCACTTCTTCCGCGCCGAATGAGGAAACACCAACCTCAGACACCCACAAAGGCTTACTGGTTACAGCCCGAATCTCGTTTAGTTTATCCGGCCACTCGTTAATGTTCCAATGGTTCCAATCCAGGGGAAAACCATGAACTGCCACTGCATCCACCGCGTCCAGCGCGCCATGATTTTTCATCAAGCTAATGAAATTAGGGTCAATCGGAGAAATGCCGCCCAAAGCGATGGTTAACTGGTTTTGTTCCGAGCGGATTGCGGCGGCAGCCCCCTTTACCAAAGTGGCGAACTGGCTCCAATCTTTATCAATTTCAAAATCCCAGTGAGACAGGTTATTCGGCTCGTTCCAAAGCATTGCTGCTTCAATCATGATGCTCCAAAATCATATACTCGCTGTATTGTAGTTTGTTTCAAAACGCTCGCCTTATTTTGCTTGTGACAGCCAGTACTTTTATTCTGATGAGACATGCCGAAAGCCAGGGCGTGCACAATAATCTGGTCGGCAGAAACGACGCTGTAGGTTTAACGTCTTTCGGCATTACTCAAGCGGAAGCCGCCGCCGCCGCGCTCAAGCAGTTTCCCATTACGGAAATCATCTCCAGCCCGCAACTACGCACCCGGCAAACCGCCGCTATTGCAGGAAACACGCTTCAACTTCCGACCGGTTGCGATAACGCATTCGATGAAATGGACTTCGGCCATTGGACGGGCGCGTCTTTCGCTGCCCTGGAATCTAACCCTGAGTGGAAAATATATAACCAGTTTCGAAGCGTTATCAAAGCTCCTGGCGGCGAATCGCTGCATGATGTTCAATCACGCGTCATAAAGCGGCTGGCGGAGATAGCAGCGCAAAGAACTGGCCGGACGGTTCTGATTGTGACCCATGCTGACGTGATTCGCGCAGCGCTTGTTTTCTTCGGCGGCATTCCGCTTGATTTATTCCTCCGTTTTCAAATTGAACCGGCCTCGGTCAGCATCGTTCGGCTCGCCGGGTCGGATGTTTCCATTCAATGCGTAAACAGAATCTAGACGTGAGCCTCTTTGCGGGAATGAACAATGGAAGCTGATCGCTGGCTGCTGGTTCTAGCTGCGGCCAGATAACTTTCCAACTGACGGGCTCGGGTGACTGAGGTGTGTTCGGCTATCACTCTCATGCGGGCTCGTTCGCTGATCGCCAGCCTTTCTTCTTCCCGCAGATCGCTCAAGATCCGGCAACAGTCCTCCGTGGTGTTGGCCAGCAGAATTTCGCTGCCCGGCTTAAAGAAGATTTCCAGACCCGGCCACGGATCGCTAATAATCACCGTTCCGCAAGCTGCTGCTTCAAACAACCGCACGCTAGGTGAATAACCGGCGGCGGCCATGTCCCGGCGCGTGACGTTCAATGTAAACCGCTGCGCATTGTAGAAAGCGCGATGCTCCACTGGCGGCAGGTGCTCAATTCTGTCTACATTAGCTGGCCACTGCAGTTCATCCGGGTATAAAGAACCTGCCACCGCAAAAGCTTTATCAGCAAACACTTCAGCCGGTTTCAGCAACAGGGTGCCCAGCTTTGGTTGACGATCGGCGCTGTAGGTTCCTAGATAACCTAATTCCCAGTGGAATGGGTTCGTTTGTTCAGGGAAATAAAGCGCAGGATCTACCGAGCAGGCCAACAAACGCGCCGCCACAGCGCCAAAATTCTGTTCCAGTTCGCTTAAAATCGGACCGCCCGTAAATGACAGATATAAATCGAATGCCGGTATCAGGTCCGCAGCCAGGTATTGACACCGGTTTTCTTTCAAATCCGCCACTGTTACAGGAGTGTCAATATCGTAAAACGCTTTCACTCCACGGCTATTTTCCAAAAGCCAGCGTATGACCTCAACGCCTTCCGGAACATACGAACCTGACATCACGGCATCCGCTTGCCGGACCAACGCTGTGTAACGCTTCTTCAAATCGTCCAGATCGGAATAAAGTTGAATGTCGCAGTATTCGGCTTGCGTTAGGTCGCGGTTCTCGCGATACCAGGGAACATCCCGTTCCAGAAATGTGATCTGATGTCCGCGAACAGCTAATTCCCGCAGCAACGCCCGGTAAGTAGTGGCATGACCATTGCCCCAGGAGGAGGTAATTGATAATCCGCAAACAACAATGCGAAGAGACTGCGAACTCACGCGAACACCCTCGCGGAAATTTGCTTTTCGCTGTGCAGAGCCTGTAACAGTGAATGAACTTCCAAAGCGCGGTGCCGATATGTGTGTTCGGCCAAAATTTTCTTTCGGGCAGCGTTTCCCATGTCGCGGGCGGTTTCTGCGGAAATTCCTTGCACCAATCCTGCCACCTGCATTCCATCGAGGGCCGTTAGAATTTCCCGGCCCGGCTGGAGAAACATTTCAATTCCTTCCCAAGCATCCGTAATGAGACAAGCGCCTGCTGCCGCCGCTTCAAAAACGCGAGTAGGCGGGGAGAACCCATAACTAGCCATGCTATCGCGATTGATATTCAAAACAAAACGAGCACTGCAATTAAATGCATTGTGTTGTTGAGTGCTGACATGCCCCAGATGCTTCACATTCGGCGGCATAGCTTTGTCAGCCCATCCGCTGCCGCCCAGAATAAATGTTTCGCGCGAAACCGAAGCAGCAGGCTTGAAGAAAAACTCATCCACTCGCTGCTCTCGATCCGGCAGGCGATTACCTTGAAAAGCAAGCAAGCACTTTAGTTCATCGCTCGGCGGCACGGGATGATGAGTTTCCGGGTCAACCGCATTGTAGATCGGCGCGCACATCCGCGCTCCTAATGACTGGTAAGCGTCAATCACTCGCTGGCCGCCTCCGTAAGTGAGAATGGCATCATAGCGGGCAATCTCAGGACGGAACAAATCCGCGCTGTCCGATAAAACCCGGTCCAGCGTCGCCGGAGCATCCACATCCCAGAAGACTCGGACGGCGTTGCCATCCACATGAGCAACCCGGCGTTCCAGCCATTGATCGAATACGCCAACGCCGCTTGCTTTCACAATTACATCAGCGCGGGCTGCTTCCGCAAAACACCGTTCCAGATCATCCACGTCGGTTCCGCTGTAAACAACGCTGCGCACAAACGGAAGCGCGTCCATATCACGGTTCTGTTGACGGCCATAAGCATCGGGTTCATAGAACACAATATCGTAGCCCAAGTCCGCCAGACTGCGCAGCAGACCACGGTAATAGGTGGCGGCTCCGTTCCAATACGATGACAGAATACTGGACCCGAAAAAAGCTATTCGCATGTGGCCGCTCCATTGGTTGTGGGAACGGCGCCACCCGCCGGAGCAACTTTGCTGTAAATGCGAAGCAGTTCATCTACCCGATGCGTGCAGGTATGCCGTTTTTGAATGGTGGCAAAGCCGTTTTGCCCGAGCGAAGCAGCCAGCTTACGATCATTGATGACTTCAGTTAATAACGCTTTCATTTCGTTTCCATCGCGCGCTTCCAGGTAATCTTCCCCCTTGCGAAATAATTCTTCCGTGTCCTGCCACGGCGAACAGATCAACGGCAGGCAGCAAGCCATTGCTTCAAAGGGTCTGATAGTGGGAATGCCAGCTAGCGCTTCCACATAAGGCCGTCGCGGCACGTGCACAGTCACTTGATGTTGAGCAAACACTTCAGGCGCAAGATAGTTCGGCAGCCAGCCGCTATACTCGATACCGGCAGAACGAAGCTGGTCAACCGCTTCCGGCGGATAACGAACTCCATAGACATGAGTAGGAATCTGCAACTGTCGCGCGGGTTCAATCAGAAATTCCTGCAGTTCCGCAGTTCTTTCGTTATCTCCCCAATTACCGATCCAAACCAGGCCGCTCCGCTCGCCTTGCGCGGCAACGGGCTTGAATACCCGCGTATCGGCTGCTTCGTGCCAAACATGCACATTACCAGCCCAGCCCAGCTTTTCATAAGCATCGCACAGCGTTTGGCCGTACACCAGAATGCCGTCATAATCGGCCAGGTCATTCAAGCGCATTTCATGGCTGGCCGTCACAGCGCGATGGTGGGTGTCATGAAAAAACGCGCGCAGCTTCGAATTATGCTTTCGGTACTCGCCAACATTTTTTACCAGTTCCGGCGAGTTCCATTCGTGAACAATCACCAGATCCGCATCCCCGACCAGATCAGGAACAGAATCGCGGTTTAAATTATAGGTTCGCCAACGGATTAAAGGGTAACGCTGCTCAAACTCGCTGACCGGCGCGGTGCCGTGGTCGCGCTCCAGGTTTAACCTGCTCCAGGAATCTTCCGGCTCCAAGCTTTCCACATCGAAGCCGCGCACCGCCATATCTGTCAGAAGACCGCGCAGAAAATGAGCATTGCCGTGGTTCCAATCAGAAACGATGGAGTGGCAGAACAGTTTGATGCGAAAACTCATGAAGATCCATTTCTAAACGCGACGAGGCGTGGTGCTGCGATTGCAAACGATTGTACAAGCAAATGTATTGTTGAACCGCCGCTTGCGGTAAAAATTGACGCGAACGCTTAAATGCTTTCTCCGCCCAAGCGTTCCGCTCTGCTTCGCAAGCGCAAAGATGGTTGATGCACTGCGTCCAGCCTGATGCGTCGTTAGGAGAAACAAAGATTGCGCATTCCTCCCATAACTCGCGCAATGGCGGAATGTCGGCTAGAACCAGAGCGCAACGGGCGGAAGCCGCTTCCAGCACCGCCAATCCGAAAGGCTCGTAATAAGCCGGATGAACGAAAATTCCGGCTCGCGCCAAGTGCTTTGCTACCTCGGTTCTACGAAGCTGGCCCAGCAGATGAAGATTAGATTTTTGTTCGCAGGTATTTTCCGGGCCAGAAAGGCTACCGGCTAGGGAAACGGGCCATTGCAGTTCCGGCGCAATGCGGCTCAGCAGTTGAATATTTTTCGCGGGGTCCCAAAATCGTCCACAGGCAAATACCAGATTTTCTTTTTTCGCCTCCAATAAAACAGACTGGGTGAAATTCGAAATTACCCGCGTATCGGCCAAGTCTACATCGTAGGTACTGCCGATGCTGTTCAGCATCCAGTGCGTGGGCGCCACAACGGAGGAAGCTGCTTTCAACCCGGCCACAACCCGATCCCGGTACGGCTCATATTCGGCTGACGGCCAAGTGCCGCACACTGATTGCCACCATGAGTAAACGCAGGAATGCGCTACCACCAGCGTAGGAATATTCCATTCCGCAGCAGCATAGGCATAGCCATTTAAGTGAACCAAATCAGCATGGAAATCAACAGCTAAATGCTGAAGCCATTCAGTGGAAAGATGGATATCGGCGTTCGAAACATCTTGGAACCATTCCAGCTTAAAATCCCGGTGAACCAACTGTAGATTTTCGGCGGCTTCCGCTTCGCCTCGCTGCCAAGCATCCGGCGCTGGACCGAGAACCGCCAACAGAACGTTAACCTGATGCGCCCCTAGTTCCTGAATCAAATCCAAGGCATAACTCCAAACGCCGCCCACCGCGTCCGCAGTCATTAGAATGCGTGTGCGCCGGGGCTCACCTGCCGCCTGCATTCAACTCCAATTGCACCAGATCAGATGGGTTCTGATTTTGAATATCGCTGAAGGTGTCGGTTCCGTTCAGGTAATATTCGTGCGCCCGTTCCCACGCTAAATCGTCGGGCCTGCCCCAACGTTTGGTGTATTCCGGCGAACCAGGATACGGAAACAGCGGAACCGGCTTGTTGGCCCACACGCCTTGATTCAGAAGTTCCTGCCGCCAGTTTTCAATGTCTTCCGGAGAATCTTCTTCGGTGGCCAGCAGATTGGCTTGCACAAACGGAACCAGTCGCTTGGCAAACGCAAGCCGCTGCGAAAGCTCGTCCGTTGATAAACGGCACTTTTTATCAAGCAGCGCGCGGCCAGCTTCCGTAATGCTTTCCACGCCTGCTTCGATGGAAACGCAATGCGCGGCCGCCAGCATCTCAATCGTCTGTTCGTTCCACAAATCAATGCGCGTTTGCACGCCGATTTTTACGTTCCGCTCGGCCAAGGTTTTCAATAAATCCTTCTGCGGCAGAAAGATTTCATCAATGAAATAGATGTACTCTATCCCCTGGGCAATCAAGCTGTCGATTTCTTCCATCACCACCGCAGTAGGCCGCCGCCGGTACTGATTTCTAAAATTTTCCTTGGCGCAGAACGTGCAATGGTAAGGGCAGCCACGCGAAGCTTCCACTTCCGCGCCCGGGCCGATCGGTTCCGCATCAAAGCGGTGATGATGATGCCGGTGCCGGGCTACGTAGTCGCTGTTCCACCGCAGTGCCGGCAGCTTCTGCATGTCGGCGTAGTGAGGCTCACCCACTACAATTTCGCCGGAAGCTTTCCGGTAGCACAACGCGTGAAGCTTGCTCCAATCGCTGCTCAACTCCGGCAAAAGCTCTTCCGGTTCTCCCATTATCACCACATCGGCTTCGAGCTTGCGTAAAGCAGCTTTCGGCGTGGTGGAGCCATGCGGCCCGATTGCGACCATTGTTCCGGCCACATCGCGAACAGCGCGAATCAGCATCTGCGGAATTCGCAGCTCCGGGGGAGCGCAGCGCCAGAACAAGTAAGTTGGTGCTGTAGGAATCACGGTGAAATCAGGCTGAAAATCAACCAGCTTCTGCCGGATTTCATCCAGCGAATATCCTTCCAGATCCGCATCACAATAAAGCACCGAATGGCCGGCAGCCTGGAGCAACTGCCGCGCATAGCCCAACTCTAACGGCAGATGTGGTTCGCGGCATCCGAAATAGATGCTGCCTTCAAAGTTCCAAACCGGATTCACTAGAGCGTAGCGCATTGGGTACTCCCTCGCTCGGTTCGCACCGTGGTAACTGCGTAGTGTTTTGTAAACCAGTTTGCCAGCCGTTCCACTGAATCGCGCAAGCTGATTTTCGGCTTCCAACCGGCAGTCTGGCTGAACCGCGAATAATCTGACACGTACCAGCGTTGATCACCGATTCTCGCCGGCCCGAACTTTACCTGAGCGGCCACGCCGGTAATCTCCTGAACTAGTTCAATTACTTCCAGCACACTGGCAGCCCGCTCCGGTCCCCCGCCAATATTAAAGGCCTGCGGAGCGCACAGCGCATTTCCTTCGGTAGCCAGCCGGAATGCTTTCACCAGATCATTCACAAACAACACGTCACGCACCTGAAAACCATCGCCGTAGATTGTGATCGGCTCGCCCGACAAAATCTTTTTCACAAAAAACGCCACCCAGCCCTGGTCTTCCGTTCCTTGCTGGTGCGGCCCGCAGATGCAGCTCATTCGGAAAACTACGGTTTGAAATCCATAACAGCGCCCGTAATCAAGCACATATTGGTCAGCACTGCCTTTAGAGCAGCCGTATGGAGAGTGGAAATCCAAATGGCGCGATTCACTGACGCCTTGAGAGCGAAACGCTTCCACCGCCGGTTCATAACGCAGTCCCCGCCGAGTTAACTCCACGTCTTCTAATGAGCCGTACACTTTATTTGTTGAAGTGAATAACACCGTAGGACGGCGCTTTGAATGCCGAACTGCTTCCAGAATATTGATGGTTCCGCCTGCATTTACCGAAAAATCGTTGAACGGGTCATCCACGCTGGTCGTCACCGCCACTTGCGCCGCCAGATGATAAATAATGTCTGCTTCGGCCACCGCCTGGTGAACCACAGAACGGTCGCGCACATCGGCGTGAATAAATTCCAGTTTTGTTTTAAACCTGTTTTGCAGATAGCACAAATTATCTTGAACGCCAGAACGGCTGATGTTGTCCAGCAAGCTGACTTGTTGGCCTTCTTCGAGGAGGCTTTTTGCCAGGTTTGTTCCGATAAAACCTGCTCCGCCTGTGATAAGAACCCGGCGTGTATCGCTCATATCGATTAACCGACCAGCCCCCGAACGCTGAGTTCCTGCTGCATTTCCTGAAAGCGGTCCGTAGCAACCTGGCGTTCCAGCCACGCCGCCAAATCTTTGACGCCGCGCTCCAGGTCATAGGCAGGCGTGTAACCAAGCAGGGCGCGCGCTTGCGTGATATCGGGAAAACAATGGCGTATATCGCCTACTCGGAACGCTCCGCTGATTTCCGGCTCCACATCCAAATCGAGCGCTACGGCCATTCGTTCCGCCACTTCCCGAATAGTAACGCTTTCGCCGCTTCCGATGTTGATCGCCACTCCATCTACCGGCCGCTCCAAAGCCAGACGGCAGGCGCGTGCTATGTCGTAAACGCAAACAAAATCGCGCAACTGTTTGCCGTCCTCGAAAATGACCGGACGCTGGCCGTTCAACAAACGAGAAGCAAAAATCGCCAGCACGCCGGTATAAGGATTCGATAATGCTTGAAAAGGCCCATAAACATTAAAGAACCGCAGCGCCACAGTGGGGATGCCGTAAGCGCGTCCGGTAATTAAGCACATCTGTTCCTGGTCAAATTTGGAAAGCGCATAAATAGAAGCCAGCGCGGGCGTTTTCCATTCCGGCGTTGCGACGGGGATGAGCGGCTCGCCTGCTTCGGAAAGCAATTCCCAACGGTGGGCTCGCAACTGCTCCAGCGTTCGGTTTGCATTGGAATAAGCCCGTCCGTCAGCAGTCTGGTAAAGCCCTTCTCCGTAGACACTCATGCTGGAAGCAACAATCAGTTTTTTCACTGGGCTTTTCGTCACTTTTTCCAGCAGCAAAGCAGTACCCAGATTGTTAACGCTCGTATACTGCTCAATCTGATACATGCTTTGGCCGACACCGACCAGAGCTACAAAGTGAAACACAGAATCAACACCCTTTAAAGCCCGATCCAGCACCCTGGAATCGCGAATATCGCCACGGATTAGCTCCACCTCACTGCTTAGGTAAGCCGGGCGTTTTCCTTCTTCGCCGTGTACCTGCGGCGCCAGCACATCCAACGCCCGAACATGGTACCCGTTCGCAATCAGTTCATTGGCTACATGGGAACCAATGAAGCCGGCTCCTCCTGTGATCAAGACAGTTTTCTTCATAAGCTCCGCTCGATAGAACGCAACCTCCCTTTCACACTTTCATGTGAGTTCACTCGGTAAAGCAATCGAATTTGTTACCTGCTTAAGTTCGGAATATTGAACGAAGTAGATACGCTGCCAGTGTAATAAAGCACCTATTCAGATTCTTAAGACTTGGCCCGGCTTAGCATCTTTGTACCTGCCTTGTAGATCATAACGGTAAGTTACTGTTACAAATTGCTCAAAGATTCCCGCAACTCTTCCATGTAATATTTTGCATCATCGCTGGGCGTGTAACGGCATACAAATGTATCATCATCGGCTTGGGCTTCGACGCGAAAGCCTGCGCTGCGCAGCATGGCTTCCGCACAAGCGCGGTTGGGAATCCACCAGTTCGTCGGATCGCCAGAATAGCTTTTTTCCACAAACTGCAAAACCGGATAACCGGGCTGATGAAAGATTTCGGTTTCCGAAAATGCATAATCTTCTTCCAGCTTTGCTACCTGATGGCTACCTCGCGTCAAAGTTTGAAAAATAAGCAGATCTTTCGCGGCGTGTTCAGCCAATAGATCCAGCGCCAATAGCGGGTACCGCAGATGGTACAAAACGCCCATAAATAGCACAATGTCAAATTTTTCCCGCAACGAGCCCACATCGTAAACTGACATCTGCCGAAATTCGATATCCGCTTGCTCCACTTGCGCTGCAAATCGCGCCTGGTTCAGATAACGAGTGTCGGAATCGATCGCTACTACCCGGCTCGCCCCGCGCCGCTTCATTTCCAGCGAATAAAAGCCGCCGTTACAGCCAATATCCAAGACCGATTTTCCGGATAAGTCAGCAGGAATGTGTTTGCTTAACTGACGCCACTTTACCGCTGGAAAATCGCCTAAAAAATGATAGGGCGCAGTGGGGACGCCTTTCAGATTGATGTTGTGAAACCAGTTTCCCAGGGACGATACTCTGTTTCGGATTTCCGCTTCATCCATTGTGGCCGCATTTGCGCCCTGTTGTCGTGCCATCAGCCAATGCTTTTCAGCTTCTCCCTTCTTTGACTGTAAGGAACAGTATAGTGAACAGCATTCGACCTCTTGCAAATATCAGCGAAGATTTTCTTCACCTAATGTTCATAGTAGGGCAAGCGATGATTGTACAATGCTCGCTAATTAAAATGGGTATCGGCAGCGACAAAAGATTGGGGCAGTGTGTCAGGCAATGGCGATGCGCTTTGTTAAAAGAGCGGGAATTCTGCGGCAGAATGACTACCAAGCGAACGTAGGTTGTTTGCTGGCACGGGCCGCGCTGGTGATCGCCGCAAGACGCGCCAAGTGTGAATCAGAAGCAAGATTTTCCAGTTCGCGGGCCGATTCCAGTTTCCAATCCTGAAGTTTGCGTTCGCGCAGCCGGTTAAGCAGTTTTACCCTTCGCTCCGCTTCCAGCACAATCAGCCGCTGCGCTTCCGCCTTGGTTTGCACTTTTGCTTTCTGGTCGTCGATTTCTTTAGAGCGGCGGGTTACATGGCCCTGAAATTGGGAAAAGGCCATCAGATCCTGACCCGTTAAATCCGTCCTTCGCGCCAGCACTGCGCGTTCGCTTTCGCTTTGCATCAACAGCGCGTGACGCTCATTTTCTAAGCGCATCAGTTCGTTTAAAAGCAGTTGAAGCTGTTCCCGGGAAATTTCGGCTTCTTTCTGCCAGATTTCTGCAATTCGTTCCAGTCGAAACTCGAAAGCTTTCATCCACGACCTTCCTGTGCTGGAGAGCAATCGGAAGCTTTCGCAACAAACTTTAGGCCGGTTCCCGTAAAGTAGAAAGGAAATGCACCGTCGGAGTTTTCTTGCTGGTCTGGGAGTTTCAGCCGCTTCCAGCCTTTTCGCTAAAGCGTTGGAGCCGCAGATCCGCTTTCCCGCCACGCCGCGTGACCGGCTCGCGGTCGCTTCCTACCCGTTTCGCAGTTTTCTAAACCCGCGTTCCGGCACAATGCGCTTGGAAGATTTTCCGGCGATGGTGGTTTCCCGATTCGGCGTAAAAGGAATTGAGCCGCTTTACGAACACTTTCCCAGCACGACGCCGGATTATCTGAACCAGTTCAAGGAGGCTTTGGTAAAGACCGGCGCACAGGTGGTGAATATTCCCATGAGTTCAAAAGCGAGCCTGTATCACCCAGACCCCGCTCAACAAAAAATGGCCATCAACAGCACTAAACAATGGATTGACGTTGCCGTTACCTTGAACTCACCGAGCATTCGGCTTAACCTCGTAGGCGTTCCGAATGTTCCGCCCAATGCCGGCTTGATTCTCAAAAACATGAGCCAAATCCTTCAATACGCGCGCGAAAAAAACATCGTGGTCAATCTGGAAAATGACGACCCGCGCACGGAAAAAGCGCCCTTTGTGGTTGATTTAATTAAGACTGCGAACAACCCTTATCTGCGCGCTCTGCCCGATTTCTGTAATTCCATGATTGAAAAGCGCGGGGATGAACAGTTCAATTATCAAGCAGTGCAGGCCATGTTCAGCCAAGCCTATAACATTAGCCATGTGAAGGATTCCGAAATGGACGGGAACACTTTGTACCGCATTGACCCGGCGAAATGTTTTGCGATTGCGAAACAGTCCGGGTACAAAGGGTATTTTTCGATGGAATGGGAAGGGGCCAGCGAGCCTTACGCTGGAACGCAAAAGCTAATTGAGCTTAGTTTAAAGAACATCGCCTAGTTGCGATTTCTATTTATAGCTTTTCATTGCTTACCATTTTTCCCAGAACAAAAAGTTATTGTTACGCCAAATAGAGCAGAATTCTTTCGCTTGAATGAATTCCTGTCTTGTTGTTGCGCCTGGAATGCTGTAAAATTCAACCCTAAGTACTCAATTGAATTGGTCCAGGGTAGTCCGCTCGTTTTGGCGTAAGTAGCTAGGTTGCGTAGGCCAAGACTACCTGCTATTGCAGTGCAGCAAAACAGCATTTCCACTTACAGAAGGGGGTCTAAATGAGTTCTTTTCGACGAATCACCTGTCGACCTGTCGTTTTATTGTTAGCCGCAGCTTGGGCGGTAAGCCTGCTTCCCTCCATCGTCTCTGCTCAAGTGCTTTACGGTTCTTTGGTGGGAACCGTAACCGACCAGAGCGGAGCGGTGGTTCCCAACGCGCAAGTCACCGCCACGGAAACACAAACCGGTCAAGTCCGCCAGGATTCAACTGATCCGAGCGGACGCTACAGCATTCTCAATCTTTTGCCGGGAGTTTACAGCGTTTCCGTCGAATCCAACGGCTTTAAAAAATTCGAGCAAACGAACTTGCGAGTGACCCCCAACACGGTGAGCCGCACCGATGTTCATCTGGAAGTGGGCGCTGCTACCGAGCAGGTCACAGTTTCAGGAGTAGCTACTCAACTGCAAACCGATAAAGCAGATACTCATACCGAAATCACGTCGCGGTCAGTTTCCAATCTGCCTTTAGGCGGCACCCGCAATTATCAAACGCTGATTAACCTTACTCCCGGCGCTCAACCAGGAAATTTTCTTAACTCCATTACTGATAATCCGAGCCACGGTTCCGCCACCAACATCAACGGCGGAAATGCACAAACGAATATCACTCGCATTGACGGAGCCGAAAGCATCAATGTGTGGCTGCCGCAATACACCGGTTATGTGGTTCCCGCCGAAACCGTTGATGTGGTGAACGTCACCACCAGTTCCGCCGATGCTGACCAGGGCTTGTCCGGCTCGTCTGCCATCACTGTTGTCACAAAGTCCGGCACCAATGAACTGCACGGAAGCGCATTCGAATTCAACAACAATCAGCATTTGAACGCCCGCAATTTTTTTCTGCAGGCGGCAACACCGAAGCCGGTAGGAATTTACAACAATTACGGCGCTACCCTCGGCGGTCCCATCGTGAAAAATAAGCTGTTTTATTTTATGAGTTTTGATGGAACCAACCAGAAAAACAGCGCGAACGGATTGTACACGGTTCCTACGCTCGACCAACGCGCCGGAGATTTCAGCGCGTATAGTTCACTGATTTATGACCCAAATACCGGAAACCCGGATGGCACAGGACGCCAGCACTTTGCCGGTAATGTGATTCCAGCGAACCGGATCAGCCCGATTGCTCAGAAGCTGCAAAGTTATTATCCGGCTCCGAATCTGTCCGGCACAGCAAACAACTATGCTGCCATTGGGGGGCCAATTCTGGACCGTTACCAACTTGACCCCAAAGTGAATTGGAACCGCAACGACAAGCATTCCATTTACTTCAAATACGATCATCTGAAGGCCACTTCCGGCGGCCAGGGAATTTTCGGCGTCGCGGGCGGCCCTGCGCCGGGAGCCGATCCGGGCACTGGCCATACCGGTATTCATGTGGCTTCCATCGGACACACCTACATCTTCAGCCCGACATTGATTCTGGACGGCAACGTGGGTTATCAGCGGATGCAGCAAAACGTGACCGGCAACGACTATGGAACCAACTACGGCCAGACGCTTGGCATTCCCGGTTTAAACGGATCGGATATCCGAGACAGCGGGTTTCCTGATATCACTTATGGCTCGAACTCCTATTACACTCAGTTTGGGATTCCAAACTGGATGCCCTTGTTCCGAACCGATGAAACTTACACAAACAGCGACAGCCTCACCTGGACCAAAGGCGCGCACACGCTGCGTTTTGGATTTGATCTGGTTCGCCATCACCTGAATCACTGGCAGCCGGAGTTGAGCAATGGTGGTCCGCGCGGCCTGCTCGACTTTAACGGCCAAGTCACAGCCTTAAACGGCGGCGCAGCGCCCACGCAGTTTAATTCTTATGCCCAGTTCCTGCTCGGCGCTTCGAACGACGTACAGAAAGGTGATCAATACATTCTGATGACCGGCCGTGAATGGCAGTTCGGTTGGTTTGCGCAGGATCGCTGGCAGATCTCGCAAAAGCTGACTGTTACCGCCGGCCTTCGTTACGAGCTTTACCCGCTGATGACCCGCGCCGGTTACGGTATTGAACGCTATGACCCTACAACCAACAACGTGTATCTGGGCGGACGCGGCAGCGTGCCGGAAAACGTCGGCATCACTGTCAGTCATAAGCTGTTTGCGCCGCGCGCCGGTATTGCTTACCGTTTGGACGAGAATACAGTGATGCGCTTAGGATACGGCTTGAACTACGATCCGATTCCTTTTTCGCGTCCGCTGCGAGGCTTTTATCCGCTCACCATCAATGCGGATTTCCCCTCCTCGAACGGCTTCAATTCTTCCAGCAGCCTAGCCGCCGGTATTCCACCAATTCCATTGCCTGACATTTCCAGCGGAATTGTGCATTTGCCCGGCAACGCCAGTGAGCGCAGTCCCTGGGGCGGTGAGATTCACCGCGGCTACATTCAGTCATACAATTTCACGCTGGAGCGCAAACTGCCGCTTCAGTTAGTAACATCGGTCGGCTACGTGGGCCAGCATTCCACTCACCTATTGGCGGACCGCGACATCAACTACGGTACGCCAGGGTCCGGCACTACCGGTCTTCCTTACTATGCCGCTTACGGGCGCACGGTTCCCACCAACATGTGGGACGGCTATCTCAGTTCAAACTACAATTCGTTGCAGGTAGCGGTGAATCGCTCGTTTTCAAGAGGACTCCTGTTGAAAGCCGCTTACACTTATTCCCACGCGATTGATTACACCGATGATGACGGATGGGCCAGCGTCGGCTGGAATGATCCTTCACAGTTTCAGCGAAATCGGGCTACAGCCGGGTTCGATCGCACTCACGTCTTCCAACTCGGCTGGGTGTACGAGCTTCCTGTGGGCAAAGGCAAGTCTTACCTGAACAGCGGTATCGCTTCCCAAATCGTGGGCGGCTGGCAGTTGAGCGGCATTGAAGCCTGCTACACCGGTACTCCCTTCACCGTCCGCGCTCCTGGCTCTTCGCTGAATGCGCCGAATAACTGGCAAACCGCTAACCAAGTCACACCGAACGTACAGTTCCTGGGCGGTGTCGGCCCCGGTCATTACTGGTACGATCCTACTGCTTTTGCCGCCGTAACTACTCAAACCTACGGAGATACAGGACGCAACATTCTTCGCAGTCCCGGCATCTGGAACACGGACCTATCCATTGTGCGGGACTTCCCCATCAGGGAACGGTTCCAAGCGCAGTTCCGGGCGGAATTTTACAATCTGCCTAATACATCCCACTTTTCTCCGATGGGCGGCGGCGTGAACAGTACTTCCACCACGGTCGGCAGCGGCTCGTACATGCAGATCACCAATTCCTTTGGCGAGCGCAATATTCGCTTCGCAGTTCATCTACAGTGGTAATGCAGTAGGAATGAATTTACGTTTCACAGGAAAGCGGCTCACCAGTGGAGCCGCTTTCCTTTTCTGCTGTTCCTTGTTGGCCCAAGCGCCGGATGATCAACTGGCGATTGCTTCTCAACAAGCCAAGCAGTTAATGGCAGATGGCCGTTTTGAAGAAGCTATTCCCCTTTACAAGCAACTGTTACAGGCTGTTCCCGGCAATCCGGGGCTGATTCTGAATTTGGGTTTAGCGGAAGAAATGGCCGGACATCCCGCCGCTGCTATTCCGCAGTTTGAGTCCGTTTTGAAATCTCAGCCGAACAACGTTCCCGCCCTCCTCTCGCTGGGAACGGCTTATCTGCAATTGAACAAGCCGAAATTGGCGATTGCGCCGCTTACCAAGTTGATTTCTCTCGACTCGCAAAACCGCGATGCACATGGAATGCTGGCCGGCGCATTGATGGCAACCGACCGCTGGAGCGAGGCAACTCAGCAGTACCGAAAGCTCACGAGCCTCAACCCTGGCGACGCAAAAGCCTGGTATGGATTAGGCAAAGCTTATGAAGCATTATCCGCCAATTCTTTCAACCATTTGGAAAAGATAGCGCCTGAATCAGCGTATGTTTTAACGCTGGTAGCGGAATCACAGTTCAGCCGCCAACAGTATCGCAGCGCGTTTTTCTTTTATCAGGAAGCTTCCCGCAAGAAACCCAATCTCCGCACGCTTCATGCGGGTTTAGCGGAAGTTTACAACAAAACCGAACACTCCGACTGGGCCGCCGTCGCCGAGCAGCAGGAGAAAACTTTGCCGCCGCCCAACTGCGCCTTGCAAAAAGCCGAATGCAGTTTTCTATCCGGTAATTATCTGCAAGCAGCACAATCCGCCGCCGCGAACACGCCCGACGCTTTGTTCTGGGCCACCAAAGCTTACAACGCGCTGGCGTTTGCGGCCTTCGATCATCTGGGAAATCTGCCTGAATCCGCGGAGCTTCATGCGTTAAAAGCGGAACTGCTGCGGAGCCATCGCCAATATCTCCCATCAGCCGAGGAATACCGTTCCGCGCTTAAACTTGCTCCCGACGATCCCCGTTTGCAGCAGGAATTAATCACGTCGTTGTTTCTGGGGAAGGATTATCAAACAGTGATTCCTTTGCTTAAGACAGAATTGGCGGTCCAACCGCATTCGGCGGAAACAAACTTCATGCTCGGAGACAGTTTTCTCCGCACCGAGCAGCCGGATGGAGCCATTCCTTTTTTGCAAACCGCTTTGCAAGCGCAGCCGGATATGCCGACGGCCCATGCGTCGTTAGGATTAGCACTGATGCTGACCGATCATGCGAACGAAGCGATACCGCATTTGGAAAAATCGCTCGCGATTGATGAAGACGGCAGCCTTCATTACCAGCTTGCGCGCGCTTACCAGGCGAAAGGCGATACATTGCGAGCGCGCGAGTTAATGACACAGTATCAGAGAATTCAAAGCAGAAATCAGGAACATAAAGACGAAGTGGCGCGTGAAGCGCAGATCACGGCTCCTTAATTGTCAGCACTTGATCAGCTTTTACTTGCTCTAACACTTGTCTAGTTCCGCTCGGCCAGCGAATCTCAATTCGCTCCACCAATGTTTCTTGACCCAATCCGAAATGCAGCTTACCCAAACTGGAAGAAGCATAGCTAACCGCGCTTGTCATTTCGTTCCATTGATTGCCGATGCGGACGCGCGCGCCCAGGCCGTCGCGATTGCTGCGCGTTCCGTGCAGTTGCAGCGCAATCCAATGGTTCGCCGCCGGAGTGGTGTTGTGCCACAGTTCAGCCGGTTCGCCCAGCGCGGAAACCACGATGTCAATTCGGCCATCACCATCAAAATCAGCGAATGCGGCACCGCGATGGGCTTTGCTTGCCGTGAACCCGGCTTCGTTTGAAACGTCAACGAAAGTGCCGTCGCCCCGATTGGCGAACAAGCTGTTCGGCTCCTTATAAGCAGAGGCTTCAAATAATTCCACTCGGTCATTCACATGGGAATTGGCGGTAAACAGGTCCTTCGCGCCGTCATTATTGAAATCCACCAATCCCACGCCCCAACCGCTATGCCGCAGGCTGGCCGCGCCGATTCTGCTGCCGTAAGTGGCGTCAATGAAATTGCCTTTGCCATCATTCTTGAACAAAGGAAACGTTTCGCCTGACAAAGCGGTAAAAACAATATCAGGCCAGCCGTCGTTATTGTAATCGCGGAAGTCGGTTCCCATGCCGGCCACCGGCTTGCCGTCGCTGCGCAGCGCGACCCCGGCCAATAATCCCGTTTCTTCAAATGTTCCGTTGCCGCGATTGTGAAATAGAAAATTCGGCATGTTGTCGTTGGTGACAAATACATCCGGCCAGCCGTCGCTGTCGTAATCGGCAAACGACACGCTCATGCCGCGCCCGGCAAAACCGGCAATACCTGCTTTTTCGGAAACGTCCTCAAACGTGCCGTCGCCCCGGTTGCGGTACAACGTACTGGCGAAACCTTCGTAGTATTTGGGGTGGCAGTAAATTCTGATGTTATGCGCTGTGTCGCCGCAGAAACGGTCGGTTTCCGGCGTCCACTTGGCATAATGAACTACCCATAAATCAAGCCGTCCATCATTGTTGTAATCGAACCAGCCCGCCGCCACGGCCCATTTCCCGCTGCGAATACCTGCTTTCTCGGTCACGTCCTCAAACCGCCCGTTTCCCAGATTGCGGTAAAGCAGATTGCGGTTGACGCCGGCCACAAACAAATCCGGTTTTCCGTCATTGTCGTAATCGGCCGCCGCCGCGCCCATCGAGTATCCCTCACCGCCGATTCCCGCCGTTTCCGTTACGTCCCGAAACTTCATTCCACCTTCGTTGTGGAACAGTCGGTTGCTGGATTCTGCTCCCGTTTTCTTTAGCGTCGGCAGAGGAGCGCCATTAGTGAAGAAGATATCAGGCCGTCCGTCGCCGTCGTAATCGAACACGGCTACGCCTCCGGCCATTGTTTCAATCATGTGTTTTTCCGGCGTGGGATAGTTGTGCAGAACGAAATTTAATCCGCTGTTTGGGGCCACGTCTTCAAAGCGAAACGGCGCAAGACTCCTCACAGTATCGGGCCAAGCGGCGGCAACAAAACACGAACAAATGAACCCAATCAGGCCTAACAAGATCCATTTGCTTTTCGATTGCGAAGATAACAGTTGACTACGGCGCATTTTGCGTGATGCCGGGATTTGCTTTAATTTATCCAATTTTCATTTTTCGCTGACCGATGTTGGCGTACAACTGAAGATACTCCCCTATGACACAAGCTGACGATGTTTACACCGGAACCAGCGCCGAAGCTTTAAAAAGTTCGTTTCTGGATCATTTGTATTATTCCCAGGGCAAGTTCCCCGGCATTGCCACCGCTTACGATCTTTACCTGGCCGCGGCTCTGGCTGTTCGCGACCGCTTGGTGGAGCGGTGGATAGAATCCATTCAAACGTTTCAGCGCGAAGACGTTCGCGTGGTGGCTTACCTGAGCGCCGAATATCTGCTGGGACCGCATCTGGATAATAACCTGCTGAATCTGGATCTCACCAAACAGGCGCATGAAGCAGCTTCGCAGCTTGGCTGGAACCTTCCCGAAATCATCGACCAGGAACCGGAACCGGGCTTGGGCAATGGCGGACTGGGCAGGCTGGCTGCTTGTTACATGGATTCGATGGCTACGCTAGGCCTTCCCGCGATCGGCTATGGCATTCGCTACGAGTACGGCATTTTTAAACAGGAGATCCGCGACGGATGGCAAGTGGAAGTAACAGATAAGTGGCTTCAGTTCGGCAATCCTTGGGAACTCAAGCGCCCCGAATCAGCCGTTAATATCTGCTTTGGCGGGCATACGGAAGCGGGCCTGGACGAAAAAGGCCGGTACCGGGTGCGCTGGGTGCCGGACCACATCATCAAAGCCATGCCTTACGACACGCCGATTGCCGGCTATCGCACCAACACAACCAATACCGTCCGGCTTTGGAGCGCGGAAGCGGCCGAATCCTTTGACTTTGCCATTTTCAACACGGGCGATTACCTCGGCGCTGTGCGCACCAAAATTGACGGGGAAACCATCTCCAAAGTTCTTTATCCCAACGACGAGAACGTACATGGCAAGGAACTGCGGCTTCAACAACAGTTCTTTTTTACTTCGGCTTCCTTGCAGGATATGATCCGCATTCATCTGCGGCATAACCGCAAGATGGAAGAATTTGATCAGAAGTGGGCCGTTCAAATGAACGATACGCACCCATCGATTGCGGTAGCGGAACTGATGCGCTTGCTCGTCGATGAGCATCAGGTCCCCTGGGAAACAGCTTGGCAAACCACGCAAAACACTCTGGGGTATACCAACCATACGCTTTTGCCGGAAGCTTTGGAAAAATGGCCTATCTCATTATTTGGCAGGCTGCTGCCCCGCCATCTGGAAATCATCTACGAAATCAATCGCCGCTTTTTGAATGAAGTAAGCGCGAAATACCCCGGCGACCAGGACCGCCTCCGGCGCATGTCGCTGATCGACGAAGATGGCGAGCGTTACGTCCGTATGGCCTATCTGGCCACCGTGGGCAGCCATGCCGTAAACGGTGTTGCCGCCCTACATACGGAGTTGCTTAAAAAAGACACGCTGCGCGATTTTTATGAGATGTATCCGGCTAAATTCAGCAACAAAACCAATGGCGTTACGCCGCGCCGTTGGATGGGCGTCAGCGATCCTCATTTAGCTGAGCTCATTACTTCGCAGGTTGGTTCAGACTGGCTGACGGATTTGTCAAAGCTAAAAAAACTAGCGCCGCTCGTTGATGACGCTTCATTTCAGCACGACTGGGAAGACAGGCAGCATGCGGTGAAACGGGATTTCGCGAACTACCTGCGCAAGCTGACCGGAATCGAAATCTCGCCTTCGTCGATGTTCGACGTGATGGTGAAGCGCATCCACGAATACAAACGGCAGCATTTAAAAGTGCTGCACATCATTGCGCTTTACAAACGCCTCCAACAGAACCCGAAAGCGGTGATAATTCCGAGAAGCTTTATTTTCGGCGGAAAAGCCGCGCCGGGCTATTGGATGGCGAAGCTCATTATTAAGCTCATCAATGCCGTGGCCGAAGTAGTGAATCAGAACTCCCTGGTGGATGGGCGGTTGAAAGTTGCGTTTCTTCCCAATTACAACGTCAGTTCCGGCCAGCATGTGTATCCCGCCGCCGACTTATCCGAGCAGATTTCGTTGGCGGGCAAGGAAGCTTCCGGCACAGGCAACATGAAATTCGCTATGAATGGAGCCGTTACCATCGGCACTCTAGACGGCGCAAACATCGAAATCCGCGAGCAGGTAGGGGCGGAAAACTTTTTTCTGTTTGGGCTGACTGCCGAACAGGTTGCCGAGCAGCGCGTTCAAGGATACCGGTCCATGCATTATTACGAGTCCGATCCTGAGTTGAGGAACGTGCTGGATAGTTTGGTTTCCGGCGAATTTTCCCGAGGCGACCGGCAGCTTTTCCGTCCGCTGGTGGATTCGCTTCTGCAAAGCGATCCTTATTTTCTGCTCGCTGATTTTCGCGCTTATCTGGATTGCCAAGATCAAGTTGGTCTTGCTTACCAGAACCGCAGCCGCTGGAACAGAATGTCCATTCTGAACGTGGCTCACTGCGGAAAATTTTCTTCTGACCGAAGCGTGCGTGAATATACGGAAGAAATCTGGCGCGTAAATAGTATTCGCGTGAACAGCGGATTGGCAACAGAGAATAGTACTGATTTTTACGCTGCCAATCGCTAAGGTACTAAAAGGATTGATGGAATGCGCGTGTTCCACTGGATTTCACGTTCGCAACGCAGCGGCAGCCATGCCGGAGGTTGACATCGCTCCGAGCGTCGGCTATAGTGCTGAAGTACTGAACTATCAATACTTTGAAGGCTATGTCCGCACTTCCGGGATGGTTCCAGTTTTTTGCTCCTACGGGAGTTTTTTCTGAACTTCATTTCGCCCTTGATGATGAAGTTCAGAACTTGGGGTAAACAATCAGATGGCGGATCAAATTGACAAGTTTACGGAAACACCTGGCGGAGAAGAAAGCGAAGATTACCAGGCGCTTCTTGACGACTACAGCCAATTCGGCCGCACGGCGGAAGGCGAATCCTTCGAGGGACATGTTCTCAGTGTGTCTCCACAAGAAGTCATTGTAGATATTGGGCGCAAGATTGAGGGATTAGTTCCGGCTTCCCAATTTCCCAGCGTTGATGGCAAGCCGGATGTGCAGGTGGGCGACACCATCGAGGTGGTTTTCGATCGCACCGGAGAACAGCCGGAAGGCTATCTGCTGCTTTCTTATGAACGCGCTCATCGCAAGCATGCCTGGGAGAACCTGGAAAAAACAGCTAGTGAAGGAAGCACGGTTAAAGGCCGAGTGCTGCGAAAAGTAAAAGGCGGCCTGGAAGTTGATATTGGCGGCGTAATTGCGTTTCTTCCCGGCTCGCAACTGGAAGTCAGACCTGTTCACAATCTGGATGTTTATGTAGGCCAGGAACTGCCCGTTCGTATTTTGAAGCTGAACCGCCGCCGTAATAATGCGGTAGTTTCACGCCGGGTACTGATCGAAGAAGAATCGGTGTCGCGGAAAACCAACACGCTTTCTCATATTGAGGAAGGCGCGGTGGTAACGGGCACTGTGAAGAACTTAACCGATTACGGCGCGTTTGTGGATCTGGGCGGCATTGACGGCCTGCTGCACGTGAGCGATTTAAGTTATGGCAACGTGACGCATCCTTCGGGAGTGGTGCAGGTCGGCGAACAAGTCACGGTTAAGGTGCTGAAATTCGATCCGAATAAGGAAAGAATTTCGCTCGGTTTGAAACAGATGGCTCCTGACCCGTGGCTGCAGATCGAAGGCCGGTATCCGATTCAAAGCCGGGTAGTGGGCCGCGTGGTCAGCGTAACCGATTACGGCGCTTTTGTGGAATTGGAGCCGGGCGTGGAAGGCTTAATCCACATTTCCGAGATGACCTGGAGCCGCCGGATGAAGCATCCGAACAAGGTGGTGCGGGTGGGCGATCAGGTGGAAGCGGTGATCCTCGACGTAAAGCCGGAAGAACGCCGCATCTCGCTCGGCATTAAACAATTGGAAGCCGACCCTTGGACCACCGTATCCGACCGCTACAGCATCGGTTCAGTAATCGAAGGCCGGGTGCGAAAGCTTTCTGATTTCGGCGCATTTATTGAAATCGAGGAAGGTGTTGACGGACTGGTTCATATTTCCGATATGTCCTGGACGGCGCGGGTGAAACATCCGTCGGAGCTGGTGAAAAAAGGCCAGGTTGTGCAGGCGGTGATTTTGAATATTGACGCGCCGAGCCGCCGTTTGTCGCTCGGCATGAAGCAGTTGCAACCGGATGCCTGGGAAACGTTTTTCCGCACTCACCAAGTGGGCGACGTGGTACGCGGAAAACCTTGCCGCGCCGCGCAGTTCGGTGTTTTTGTGGAACTGCTGCCGGGCGTGGAAGGGCTCTGCCATCGCAGTGAGATTCCCGTAGATAGCCGAAAAAAACAACCGGAAAAAAACGAATTGCTGCTGCCGATGAACGAAGAAATGGATTTCAAGATTTTAAAAATGAATGAAGCGCAGAAACGCATCGGCCTCAGCTTGAAAGCGATGGCGGAAGAAGCGGAAATGACGCGCTTGCAGGATTATAAGCGGCAAGCCGCCGCCGCTACGTCGAGCATGGGTGATGTCATGAAAAGCCGTCCGACGGACAGTTACCAGGATTGAGGGCGGCAGGAAAGCATAATGACAAAGGCTGAACTGATCGAAGAAGTATCCAAGGTTGTGGAAATGACGCGCAAAGATTCGGAAGTGATCGTGGAAACAATCTTTGAAAGCATCGTCAACAGTTTGCACTCGGGAGACAAAATTGAAATCCGGGGATTCGGCAGCTTCCGCACGCGGCAGCGCCAGCCCCGCATTGGACGTAACCCGAAAACCGGAAGCCGGGTGGAAGTGCCATCGAAACGCATTCCGTATTTCAAGCCCAGCAAGGAACTGCGCGACATCGTAAATCGCGGCCCAGCCGATACGGAAGAAAACGCAGACCACTTGCCATCTTCAGAACCAATCTTTTAATTGTTTTCTTCCCATTGGCTAACAACGATATGGAACACTTGTGGACGCCCTGGCGTTCCACCTACGTTACTGCGAAAGCGCCGGAAGGCGTTTGCATTTTCTGCATAGCACTTGCCGAAACGAACAAGGATGAGCAGAACCTGGTTCTCCACCGGGCGCAGCATAATTTCATTCTGTTGAACCGCTTCCCGTATTCAAGCGGTCATCTGATGATTGCGCCCCATGTGCATGTGTCGCGCTTAACCGACATTACGGATGAAGCGGCGCAGGAGATGATGCGCCTGGCCCGCGCCGTTGAATCCATTCTGGAAAGTGTGTATCACCCACAGGGCGTTAACTTAGGCATGAACCTCGGCGAAGCGGCAGGAGCCGGTATTGCTTCGCACATTCACCTGCACCTGCTGCCGCGCTGGATCGGCGATGCAAACTTTATGAGCGTGGTGGGAAATACGCGAGTGATGCCGGAATCGCTTGAAGATAGCTACCGGAAGCTAAAACCTGCGTTTGCGGCTTTATAAGCGGCGCCGCGAAAGCTGTAGCTGAACTTTTCCTTGCAACAACTTACAATGCCATTTCGTGCAACGCGGTTTCACCGAACGCTTCCAAGCGCATTCGCTACACTAGGGAATTCGGATTCTTAGCGTCCGTACACCATTCCGCGCGTCCCGTTTTGTTATGTAACCCATCGGGTTCGGGTCACGTCAGGGGTGTTTTCGCGCAGCATGAAAGGAATTGCTCGTAGATGATCGGTCCCAGGCTCCTCCGCCTGCGTGTGCAAACTCTGCCCGTTTTGACCATTGGCGTTTGCCTCGCTGGTGTAACGGGAACGTTCGCAACGCCGCAGGCGCCCCAGAATTCTCCCGCCCCAGCTTCGCAGCAGCAAGCGCCCGCGCCTGCCCAGCAGCAGAAACAAAATCCGTTTGAAAACGTTCCGGAAGCTCCTCAACAACAGCAACAGCCCGAACAAACCCAGCAGCAGCAAAATAAGAGCAATGTCGGCGTAGTAGAAGACATTCAGTTCCGAGGCCAGCGCCGGATTCCGCAGGATACGCTGCGGGCGTTAATCCTGAGCCGCAAGGGCGACGTGTATAGCGATGATGCAGTACACCGCGATTTTATGGCGCTTTGGAACAGCGGGCGCTTTGACGACCTGCGCGTGGAACGGCAAACCGCGCCCGATGGCGGCGTTATTCTCCGTTTCGTGGTAGCGGAACGCAGAGTAGTGCGCAGCATTGATTATTCCGGCAACAAGTCTATTTCTAAATCGGAAATTCTGGATCGGTTCAAAGAACGCAAGGTGGCTTTGTCGCCGGAATCACAGTACGACCCCGGCAAGGTGCAGCGCGCCCGCAACGTGCTGCAGGAATACGAAGCCGAACGCGGACGCCAATACGCGACCGTAACGCCGGAAGTGCGGCAGGTTCCTCCGTCTTCGGTGGAAATCAATTTCAAGATTGATGAAGGTCCAAAGGTGAAGGTCGGTGTTATCGACATTCAGGGCAATAAAGTCTTTAACGACCGCATTGTGATCCGGGCGATGAAAAACCTGAAGCCGATCGGAATTCCGCAATCGATTCTGTTTGAAAATTTATTCGCGAGAACCTATGATGCCACCAAGCTCGATGAAGATGCCGAGCGTGTCCGCATGTTCTACCAATCAAAAGGTTATTATCAGGCCCATGTGGTGGACCACACGGTAAACATTCACGATGTGGGCGGGCATGGTTTGAAAATTCCCATTTTCAAGCCCAACAAGGTCGGCAAAAATGCAGACATAACAATGGTGATTGACGAAGGCCAGAAGTATTACCTTCGTAATTTCAATTTTGTCGGCATGAAGCTGTTCCGCACGCCTGACCTGATTGCCAAATCCGTGTTCCAAATGTCGCCGGGCGATACGTTTTCCACTCAGAAGCTGCAAAAGGGCATCGAAAACCTGCGCAAACTGTACGGCGATTTCGGCTATATCGATTTTGTGCCGGAGCCCGACCCGCAGCCGGTTCCCAACACCAATCAGATGGACCTTACCGTAAACGTGGATGAAGGCCATCAATTCTTTGTGCGGCGCATTGATTTCCAGGGCAACTCCACTACCCGCGACCGCGTGATCCGGCGCGAACTATTGATTGACGAAGGCGATTTATACAGCCAGCGCCTTTGGGACACCAGCATTCTACGATTGAACCAGCTTGGCTATTTTGAACCCTTAAAAACGGCGAACGATCAGGGCGGACCTCCCGGCCAGGAAGCCACCGACATCAAGCGCGACACGAAAACCAACACGGTTGACCTATTGTTGAAGCTAAAGGAGCGCGGCAAGAACTCCATTCAGTTGAACGGCGGCGTTTCCGGCATCGCCGGTAGCTTCATCGGCTTTTCTTATGCCACCAATAACTTCCTGGGCTTGGGCGAAACGCTCAGTTTAGATAGCCAAATCGGGGACCGTTTGAAGTCCGTCACTTTCGGCTTTACCGAACCTTATCTGTTCGATAAACCGATCCAGGCCGGATTCACGGTTTATTACCAGGATTTCAATTACAACCAGGCCCGCGAACAGTCAATTTTGAGCGGGCAGAATTTACTCCCTTACTACAATGCAGTTGGCTCCAGTAACCTATTGAACTACACTTCTAACGGTCGAGGATTCACAACTTTCGTTTCCCACGCATTACGGCGCAGCTTCGCCCGGTTCGGCGTCACTTACGGGTACGATATTCAAAACGTAAAGCCAATTACTACCGGGGCCCAAACGTATTTCAATTATATTGATTTTGAAGGCGTTAACGGCCCGAACTCGCTGAACGGCATTAAAACCAGCAAAATTACACCGAGCTATTCCTATAACTCTACCGACAGCCCGATGTCTCCCTCCCGCGGCTTTCGCATGAATGCGGCAATGGGCTTTGCCGGCTTAGGCGGAAACGTGAAAACAACGGAGCCGACCTTTGATGCGGCTTATTTCCGGCGATCCCTGCGCAGAAACGTAATCGCCATGCACTTGTATGGCCGCTATATCGCCGGTTACAATGGCCGCGTAGCCCCGCCTTACAGCCGTTATTTTATGGGCGGCGAAAATGATGTTCGCGGCTTTGATATCTGGTCTATTAGTCCAATTGCCTATCTTCCTACGACACAGACCGTGAATGTGTACAACCCGAATGGAACACAGCGATTGCAGCAGATTGTGTCAAACGGGCAGGTGACATCCATTGGAGCCACTATTCAAGTACCGGGGTATACGCCCATTGTTCCCGGCGGCGACACAGCGGGAGTGTTCAATTTTGAGTACCGCATTCCGATTTTCGGCCCGGTCACGCTGGCACCCTTCTTCGATGCCGGATTGAATCGCATCACCAGGGCTAGCCAGTTAGGTTTGAATCCGGACCGCGTTAACCAGTTAAACGCTTTGTTTCCTCAATCTGACTTCAACGCGCGGGCGGTAATTTCCGGGGCTACGCAGGCCATTAGAACGTCCACCGGTTTGGAACTTCAAGTAATTATGCCGGTTGTAAATGCGCCGTTCCGAGTGTACTGGGCGTATAATCCGAATATAGTCCAAACTTACTTGCAGCCGCCGACCGTTGCGGATCGTTCTTATTTCCCGAACGATTATACGTACAATCAGGCTTTAGCTACGCTGGGCCAGAGAACGCCTTACTTTGAAAAGCATTCAACATTCCGGTTCACCATTGGAAGGACGTTTTAAACCGGGGTTGAGCGTGGCGCGGGCTGGGCGGCACAACAGGAAGTATCAGGGAAGGATTTTGAAGTAGATGGCAATGAAACGTAGTTTACTTTCGGTGTTCGCAGCGGCATGCATGGCAGTGAGCCTGCCTGCGCAAAGCCCCAGCACCAAAGTAGCGGTGATTAGCGTGCAAGGCGCGATTATTGGAACCAAAGATGGGCAGAAAGCAGCGCAGGAACTGGAAGGAAAGTTTGCTCCGAAGCGCAAAGAATTGAGCGACCGGCAAGCGGAGATCACTTCGCTAAATGACCAGCTCCGCAAAGGCAGCAACACGCTAAGCCAGGACAAACAAGCGCAGATGGAGCGCGATGTTGAAGAAAAAGGCAAGCGTCTGCAGCGGGATACCCAGGATGCCAATGACGAATGGACCAACGAGCAGAACCGGCTTCTGCAGTCGTTAGGCCAGCGCATGATGGCGGTGATTGAAAAGTATGCCAAAGACAACGGCTACTCGATGGTGCTGGACGTGAGCAACCCGAACACGCCCGTGTTGTATGCTTCGAGCGGCATCGACATTACCCAGGATATTATTTCGCTGTATGACAAAACTTCCGTAAACGGCGGTCCGGCTTCCGCGCCCCAGGCTCCGGGTGCGCCGAGTGGCGCGGTAAGACCGGGAACTCCGGGAATGATGGCTCCTCCGGCGCCGGGAATCAAAAAGCCTTAGAACATTTAAACTCGTTGATCAAGGGAAAAGCTCTGTTTCCTAGCGGAAACAGAGCTTTTCTTTTAGATAGGTACTTTCTGGAAACAGTTGCGCTTACGGCAGAACCAATCGCCAACGCTGTGAGCCGGTGTTGTTGGCTATGCCAAGCTGCATCTGAGTTCCCACCGTAGTGGAACCAACCGCATCCAACATCAGATTTGCCGCCTGGTTTTGAACATTGTAATAACCGCCGCCCACATCCACCAGCGCCCAGTTCTGGGCGGCATTCGCGTTGCAAGTCCATTGCTGCATTTTTGCGCCGGGCGAACTGCTTCCGCCTGGATCGTCCAGACACAATCCGCTGTACTGATTTACGAGCCGGTAGCGTCCGCTGCCCATGTCCTGCAATTGCCAGTTCTGATTCGCTCCGCCTGTGCAGGCCCATTGAATCATGGAATTGCCCGATCCTTTGCTCCAGCTTGCATCATCCAGGCACATTCCTGAAGATTGATTCACCAGTTTTACGTAAAGCCCTGATTGCGGGATAGGAGCAAACAACCAGTTTTGCGTGTCCCAGTTGCCATTCGCCCAGAGATCAACGTTCGTGCCGGCATTGGTGCCGCCGCCGGAATCATCGAGCAGCAGGCCGGATTCGAGGTTGGCTACCTTCAGGTAACCGGCTCCGGCATCGGAAACGCTCCAACGCTGTGAGTTGGTGAAATTATCCGTCCACAACTGTACATTCGCGCCCGAAGAATGGCTGCCGCTATCATCGTCCAAAGCCAGGCTGGCTTGTTGGTTGATGAATTTGTAATAGCCGGTGGCCGTGGTGCTGGGCAGGGCCTGCCAGTTCTGCCCGGCCAGGTTGTTGCAGGTCCACAATTGCACGTTTGCGCCTTGATTGGTTGACATGCCGGAATCATCCAGGCAAATACCGGCGTGTTGATTGTAAACGCGATACCAAGCGCCGGGATACAAGCCGTTCGAGGAAGCAATCCCCGGATCGCCGGAAGGCAGCGGTTGGAATGTATTCAAGGGGAGCACCGAACCGAGGTTCGGCGTGTTGTCCGCATTCCAACTGAGTTTCTGCACCCGGGCTTCTCTTGTATCGTTGTTGTATTCGTTACGGCGGTAAGCGTTAAAAACGAACCATGTTTCCTTGCCATCGGGCGAGGGAAAAGCGGTAAAAGTGCCGGCTCCGTAAGCGGTCGAGCCAGGAACCGATCCGCCGAAAATTGGGCCGGGAACTTTCGTCCAGGAACTCGCATTCAGTATTCCGTTGCCGTTGTATTTCAGCATTCCCAGGGAGTAGCCGCCGCTGAACCAGTAACTGGACGAATAAACAACTGAAAGCTGTCCGTTATGGAGAACAGGGTAGGGATCTTCAATGCAGAAGGCTTCCCATTTCTGGTCCATATAGGCAATCGGCGTGATGCTGCCGGTAGTGGTGAATGGATTAGTCAACTGCTGCACCCACAAATAATTCCCGGTGCTGCCGAACAGATACAGCGAACCGTCGGGCATGGTCAGCATGGTGACATCCCAACAACCGGTGCAGATTGTGCTGACCAGATGATAGGTGCCTTGCGCATCGGTGGAATCGCTTTCCAGTACGTAAGTGGAATTATTATTCTGCGCGTAGGTGTAATAAATGTACCAACGGTTGGCAGGCGCATACCAATACAGTTCCGGTGATTCAAAAGCTTGCGCGTCCCAAACGGAAACGGCGGGACTGGTGGCTAAACCTGCCAGGCTGGGCGACTTTACAACTGTAACGTTCGAAGAAAAATTGGTGGTAAGAAGATAATAATTACCGTTGACGTAGGTAATGTACGGATCAGCGTGCTCGTAAATCGGATTGAAAAAACCGGTTTGGGTATTTCTCTGAGCGTTAGCAGGCCAGCAGAGCAGGAAACTTAAGCAGAAAAGGGCGGCGACGTGGCAGAAGCGGGTATTCACTAGAACCCGTACAAGCCGCCGGAGAGACTTGCGCATATGGAACTCCTTGGATATGCGGTTGCGCCTGGAATGGTTACGCAAATAGTGTGTTTATTACACTGTAATAATCTCGATTTATGTAATTTTTACAATTTAATGTTTATAATTTCGAAGAATTAGGTAATAAATACACGTCGGCTAGAAGCCGGGCGCGAACAGGAAGGAAAAGGGAAAGACAAAGGTAATTGGCTAATGAAAGTCTAATTCTGCAATCTTAATGGCGTGTGCTAGGCTGAATAGCCGCCCAGTCACAAGAGAGCAGAAGCTGTTAATTTGCGGAGATTAAATGTACTTTTAAGAGTTTAAATAAATTAGATGCTGAAAAATTCAACATCTAATTCGTAAAGGAAGGTTCAACCCAGAATTCTTCTTCCCAAACATTTTCAGGTTCAACCGATTGCAAGGAAGGCCAAAGCCCGGCATGAAATAAATTCAAAGCATCAGTGATGGCGGCCATTGGCTCAAAACAAACATAATTGCCATGTTGCGGCGCATAGATTACTGACACTTCGTATTTGGGGCCGAATGCCGCTTTTACCTGCGCTTTTTCTGAACTCAACAGAAAATGGGCATACCCGTTGATATCGCGACGGAGTTGCGAATACACATCATCCAAGTCCACTGATTTCACATCCAGGTGGGATTCGAATACCGTCGCGCAGCGGCCAGTGGGAATATTCTTGGCGCTCAGTTCGTAATGGTTCTGGCCCGCCAGATCGAGCTTCCAATCGTCTCGACTGCTGCCGGGAAGAGTGTAATAAGGATGAAAGCCCAGCGAAACAGGTATGGCTTCATTGCACTTATTGATGAGCTTTACCGAAATGTGCAGCCGCCCTTCTTTCAAGGTATGCCGCATCTCTAAACGGTGCGCAAACGGAAACTGGGCCATGAACTTGGGAAAGCGGGCAAATTCGAAGCTGGAAACCAGTTCCGCCTGGTCATTGTTCGCGTTAAGCTGCTCTACCTGCCATTTTTCAAACAACAGCAAGCCATGAATCGGCTGGTCGTAATGGTCAGGACGAATGTTCATTAAACCGCGATTGATTTCGAACTTCGCCCCATTCACCCAATAAGAGTTTGCATTCAAGCGGTTGGCCCAAGGCGCCAGAAAAGGAATACCGAACATCAGTTTGCGATCCACAATATCGCTCAACGGCAGTTCCGGACGCCAGAGAAAATTATGACCTTTCAAGATCAAGGCCGCCGTATTTAAACCGGCTTCCGGCAAAACTTCAGCCCTCAGATCCGCTTCCGAATCCCGCAAGCAGATGACTTGAAGCCCATCCTGCTTGGTTTCCGCGATTGAATATCTCATCAGTGCGCGCTGACCTCGGCTGTTTTGCCGCCCGCTGCTACCGCTGCTTCAATCCAATCAGCAAAATTTTCTGAGCGGTCGAAAGGCGCAACAAACGCATCTGAAACCACTTGCGCTTCAGGGTACAAGGAAGCAATTAAGTTTTCACTGACAAAACCGTGAACCAGCTCCAGTGAGTTCTTAATACGGCAGTAAGTGACCTCTTCTAGTTGAGCTTTTCCCACCGTGGGCGAGATTTTCTGAAGGCATTCCAGGTCGCTTCCAAAATGGAGCGGCGTGCGAATCGCCGCAGGCGTGGAAGCGGTCAGGGAGTTGATGGAAGTCGGCAGCCAGTTCACTTCTTTCACCAGCCGAGTATGGGCAATGTCGGCCATGCCTAACCCAACGGCGTTGCCATACGTGTTGTCGCTTAAGCCGCGAATATAAATGCGATGCACTTTTGGCGTATTGGGCCAAGGATTGTATTCGCCATTCACGCTGCGGTTGATGACCTTAGTGTCCATGCCTGCCCCGCTGATATTCTTGCCGATCTCGTCCAGAATCAGAATGTCAATTTCCGGCGCAGGCAGCTTAGCCATCCAGGATTTTACCTGCCGAAGCAGTTCTTCTTCCTGTTCGATCATGGCTTGAGCACCGTTGGAACTGCTGACCAATACCAATCCCGCAGTTTCGTGATGAGCACCTTCCTGAATCGCCAATCCACCCAGGACTTTGCCGGAAGATAACACTTTGGTTCCGATGCTACGAATCACTTTTTCCAGCCCAAGCTTGTAGCCGAACGTGTGATACTGCCGCGCTCCGGCAAATTTGCCGACACCAATAGCCATCATTTTGAAAATTCCGCTCTCGATGGTGCCGGCAAAATCAGTGTGCCACTTCACCCGGCCAATCAGAAATATGCCGTCGCTCAGAAAAGCCTGGCGGTCCATGTAGGTGGAAATGCCTTCCGGAGTCTGCCCCAGGGTTTCCACATCGAGCGAACTGATAACCGGAGCGCCAACTGTTGCTTCATGGATGCCATAATGTGCCAGCACATCGGCTTGTCCTTCCGCAGTCGCTGCTCCGTGGCTGCCCATCGCCGGAAAGATAAACGGGTGTACGCCTCGTTCTTTCCAGAACTCAACGACGGCTTTCACAATTGTGGCAATGTTGGAGATGCCGCGACTGCCGACCCCGATTGCCAGACGCGAACCCGGCTTCAGCTTGGATAAGAAGTCAGCCTGCGACAGTTCCCGTTTAATGTGGCTGGGGATATCGGGGATTGAGCGGTTTGGAAAACGCTGTTCAATTTGTACAAACCGGGAAAGTGCCATGCTTTTCAGCATACGGCACCTCATCCCGGAAATACAGATGTTTTCAGGAAGGCAATCGAATTGATCCGAATAGGAAAACTACTGCCAGGTTTGTTCCAGCATCTGCGCGTATTCGCCTGAAGCGTAAAGGCTATAGGTAAATTCGTCTTCGTTGCAGCGCGGTCCCAGGTTCTGCATCATGCGAGCTTCAAACCACTGGTCCATGTAGCGATGGTAGCGGCGCAGAAAATCCTGTTTTAAGCATTCTACCGGTGGCGGCTCCATAAATACCGTATGCAAACCGATCGCCCGGCGGAATAAGGCAGTAAAATCAACCACGCCCCAGGCTTCCAGCTTGCGGCGAACGGCGGTGGGAACACTTTCCACCAACAACGGAATAAAGCTTTCGGCGGTGAACGAGTGTTTTGCCAGCTCCGGATCCGATTGGGCCACCTCCGCACACTGTTCCAACCAGCGGTTCAAGTCTTTTCCCACGTAAAACAACATGCGGATTTCCGCATACCGGCCTTTCAAAAGGCTCCGGTCCAATTCTTCTTGGGAGCGTCCGTTGTCGGGCAGTAAGCCCTGTAGCACCAGACTTGCCCTTGAGCTTTCCACCAGCACAGAACTATCTTCCACGCTTGAAAAAGGGTGAAGAATCAGAGGCGGTAGAGTATGCACTTGGACAGAAGGAAATAAACGGGTATTTTCGGGCATAGTATCAACGCTGGTCATGTCAGTTTGTTCTCTTACCTTATCGGGAGGAACAACTTTAATATGAAGCTAGTTCGGTAAAATAACCAACATCTTTAGTTCTACTGGAAGGCTTCACTATTCTGGATCGAAAAGTAACGCCACAGCAAACAGAATAAAGTAATGAACGTACTCTCCCCTTTTCTGGAGAAAGAACATTCACTGCACCTTCGCGGAAACCTGCTGTTTGTGTTCCAGCTCCAGCCGAATCAACGAGTTCAACTGTTCGGGTTTCAATGCGCCGCTCAGCATTCGTCCATTCACAAACAGGGTCGGCGTTTGTTCCACGCCCAGTTGCCTGCCGGCTGCGACCGTTTGATCTACTTGCGCAGCAATAGCCGGATCAGCCGCGCAAGCTGCCAACTTATTGGTATCTAGATTCTGGGAGTGCGCGAATTCATTGACTTTGTCATTCACGTTTCCCAGGTTGATTTCCGTTTGATGCTCATAAATCCAGTCATGAAATTTCCAGAATGCTTCCCCATTCTGCTGCGCAATGCAAGATCCGTCGATGGCCGCACCGCGTGCCCAGGGATGAATCGGTGTTAAAGGAAAATTCTTAAAGATAATTCTTATATCTTTGGCGTATTCCTTATCAATTCCCTGCCTTAATACTTTTGCTTCCTGACGGCAATACGGGCATTCAAAATCGCTGAACACATAAATCTGAATCGGCGCATTCTCAGGCCCGGTAGATGGCGCACTATCCGGTTTCAACTGTGATTGCGCCGCGGCGAAGGGCGATTTCTGAAGATCATACACAGACCCGAACACTAGTGTTTCGCCGTCAGGTAATAGGTAATAAGTTCGAGCCGCTTCGGCCTGATTCATTTTCAGATGCAACACCACTTCCGACAAACCGAGAAAAGCGCTCGGCTTCGGATCATCAAGGCTCATCTGCACTTGCGGCGAAAAGCCTTCGGCGTAGCGCAGATAATTAATCACGCGGGGCTTGTCCAGTTTGGCTGCTTCCGGTTTGGCGTGTTTGTTATCAGCGGTTTGCGCCCAAACAGGCGTGCGCCATAGAATCATCAGAAAACAAAATCCCAGTAAACGCAAAACGCTCCGCATACCCGTTCTCAGTGTACGAAAGGCGATGCGGCGGTTATCGCATCAGCACGGTTTCATTCACTTGTTGCCCCAGGTGGACATGAATCTTGCCGCTCACTGGATGAATCCACAATCCTGTTCCATCTACCGGAGCCGGCACCTCGGCTGGCGTACTGGCCCAGGTAAATGAACTTGTTTCCTGGTCCGGCAGCAGTTTGCCGATATGCAGATGAGTGTGGCATTGGGTGCGCCGCTCATCGCCGTTGTAAGCAATGGCCCAACTATCGCCCCATAGTTCCTGGGCTTTCGCTATGGCCGCAGCCCATAGAACCTCCCGAAGCTGCGGACTGAGAGCGGAAAGCGGGTGCGCACCGGCTGTGTGCACTCTGGGCAGAGCCAGAACTCGATTCGGCTTTGTGGGATTCGCGTCTTTTAGAAAAAACACTTCCAGATACGGCGGCTGTTTTTCAGCTTCCACGCAGAGGCTGCATTCCCGCTGCTTGGTCATTGCTTCGGCATTGCCGGTGGGGCAGTTGCAGTTTCGAACATCGCTCCAAGCAGGCGTAAGCAGGAAGCAACATCCAAGCGTAACCGCAACGGCGAAGTGAATAAGGCTGCTTAGCAGGCGAGGAAGTTTCCCCATCGCCGCCATTATACTGGGGATTGAATTCTCGCCTGCTTCAATTCTTATTTGTTCTATTCGTCTGCATTATCGGGTTCCAGTACTTTTACAATCTAAATAGCGTTGGAGTGTTGGAACCGGATGAACCGCGATACGCCGCTATCGGACGCGCGATGGCTTTCAGCGGTGATTGGATTACGCCCCGGTTATGGGGCAGTCCCTGGTTTGAAAAACCCGCTCTACTTTACTGGCTGACCGGCTTTGGAACTGCCTTGCACCTCGATCAGGATTTAGCCGGGCGCGTACCCGTGGCGATACTCAGTGTCGCGTTCCTGATTGTCTGGTTTTTTTTGCTCGGGCGTGAGTTCGGAAACGTGGCGGCAGCCATTTCCACGCTTCTGCTGGGAACATCCATCGGTTGGATTGTTTACAGCAGTTTTTGTTTGACTGATATTCCCTTGGCTGTCTTTTTCTCGTTGACGGTTATCTTTGCGCTGCGGCTGATGCGCAGACGCACAGCCTGGCTGGACTGGCTTCTGCTAGGAGCATTCCTAGGAACTGCTGTTTTAGCAAAAGGTCTTGTTCCTCTAGTGTTAGCGACTCCCTTGTTGTGGTTCCTGCGCCGAAGTTGGCGCTGGTGGTGGCTGCCGGCGTTCAGCTTTCTGGTTGTTGCTGCTCCCTGGTATAGCTTGGTTTATTGGCGGAATGGGTTTTCGTTTATTCAGGTATTCTTTCTGCAACAGCAGTTTTCGCGGTTATATTCGCAGGCCCTCCAACATGTGCAGCCGTTCTATTTTTATCTGCCGGTGCTGCTTCTTTCTGTTTTTCCCTGGACTCCGCTTTTGTTAGCACTCCGCCCGGGAGAGTGGAAAACAAACAACCAGCTTCTGTGTCTGGCGGCGGTGGTGTTGTTTGGCTTTGTGTTTTTCAGTTCTTCCTTAAATAAACTTTTCGGCTATCTGCTTCCTTTGCTGCCCAGCTTGTTTGTTCTGATCGGCGTTTCTGCGGCTAGAACCAAGGCTTACCAGCAGCGTGGATTTCTGATTGCAACCGGAATCTGCACTGCATTAATCCCAGCCTTAAGCCGGTTTGCGCCGGAAGCGCTCACCGCTAGGCTGTCGTTCAACAGTCAACAATTGTTAGTCTTGCTGCCAATTACGCTAACCATGTTGGTTTTAAGTTTGTGTCCACTCCTGATCGGCAGTTTCGGCAAACGGTCCAGCGCAGGATTACTGTTGATTTTAAGTTGCAGCATCGCGGTGATCGAAGCGAAGTCTTCAATTCTTCCTGTTCTGGATCAACAGGCTTCGCCCCGACCATTCTGGCATCAGATTGCGGCAAAATCCGATCAGGTCTGCGATGCCGGTCTGCATCGCGCTTGGCAGTACGGGTTAGCTTTCTATCGAGGCGTGCCCATTCCTTTATGCGACCAACATCCTCAACCTGTGCGGCTGATTCAACAAGGAAGGCAGCGACCGGTGGAAGTAATGCCGAATGCTTCCGAGCAGCATTAATGCTGCCGCAAGAGTTGGATCAGTAGATAGTTTTCACTATTCTTGAAAGAATGTGCTTACCATAGAAGCAATGAGCCTTGGGTACCAGCTTCTTGCCCTGTTTATTCTGGCGATACCGATTGCCTGTATCTCCTGGACGGTGACTCATGAAGAAGTTTTTCGGGAACCCCGTGAATGGTGCGCGGCAAACAGCAAGGAATGTCGCCGGGCCTATGAGCGCAAGTTCTTCTATCTTTTCACTTGTGAATACTGCTTCAGCCACTACGTCACAATTGCTTTTTTAGTAATTACCGGATTCAAGCTCTTGTTTCCTGACTGGCGCGGATATCTGATTGCCGGATTTTCCCTCGTCTGGGTAGCTAACATCTACATGAGTTTTTTTGGACGGCTGCGGCTCGACATTAAACATGAACGGGTTGAGATTGCCGCCGATGAAACAATGCTGCATCGCCAGGAACAGGTCTTATCCAGGCAAACCGGAACTTCCCGTTAATCGTGTATTTTCCGGTTTGAGGCGCCTAAATCAACGTGGGCGGCGCCAGTTAACAAATTGAGCCGGATAGCTCTGCAGGCTGCACTGTTTTCTAACGAACAGAACGATCTTAGTTACTCGAAAACGCTTCTACAAGCCTGTTCGAACATCCAACAATTCTTCTGCTTCTTAACTGGAATCAAGAACACAAAAAAATATGATTTGTTGGCGTCCCCAAGGGGATTCGAACCCCTGTTATCGCCGTGAAAGGGCGGTGTCCTAGGCCGGGCTAGACGATGGGGACGCTTCGGAAGAAAGCATTGCTGCTTACTTGTTTATTCTATCCTATTGCGGCTCAGGCAAGAGATCGCAAATGTACTGCCTGAGCTGAATCGTTAACGATTACAGGCTTTTCAGGTAAGCGATAACGTTGTCTTTGTCTTCTTTGGATAGCATATCGGCATAGGCCGGCATGCCGTTGCCGCCATTGTTGATGAACTCGCGCACGTTCTCTTCGGTTACTTTTTTACCATTGACCAGCTTATCCTGTTTGAAGAGACCCTTCAGTGAAGGACCGATTTTCTTTTCATCTGTATCCACGTTGTGACAAACCGCACATTGTTCGAATACTTCCTTGCCTTTGGCGGCATCACCGGCTCCACCGGCTTTCGCATCCTGACGTCCCGCGCCGAGCACAAAAGATGCACAAAAAGCGGCTGAAACTGTAGCAAAGTAAAGAGAACGCTTCATAGCAGTTTATAATCTCCCAATCCTCGAAAAACAAACAATACAAAACCTGCATTTCCAGTCTACAACTCCTTTGTATTCAAGCACAGGGATGAAGCAGGTTTAACATGAATGTCAGCTTAATCTGAGGGCGGCCAAACTCGATTTAAATTGCTTTCCGAAGAAAGAACAAACCAACACCGGCATTGCATACGTCATAATGTGGTCATTCGGTAATACGATGATCAAATAAGGCGGAGCCGGTTTACTGGCTCCCCTGAGGACTATTCCATTCATGTTGTATCGGGCATTTGCCTTTCTTGTTCTTGCGTCTAGTTTCCTTTTTGCAACGGTTCCGCCTGCGCCTGCGGACGATGCCACCCCGCCGAAAGCCGGTAAAGTTGAGTTTTTTCCGGAAGAGGATTTAAAGCCGGGCATGCACGGCATCGCCTGGACTGTGTTTTCCGGCAGCCAGCCGGAACAGGTCCCGGTTGAAATTGTGGGCGTTTGGAAAAGCGCCTGGGGTCCGAAGCAGGACATTATTGTAGGGAAGCTTACGGGCAAAGCTTCGCGCACCAATGTCGCGGGCGGCATGAGCGGCAGTCCGGTTTACATTGACGGGAAACTGGTGGGTGCTATTGCGCTGCGATTAAGCGTGTTTTCTCCTGATGCGATCTGCGGCATTACACCAATCAAGCTGATGCTCGACATCAACAGTTTCGACAAAACGCAACCGGCGGAAGCGCGAACGCCTGACCGTATGCCCCAGAAACGAGTTGCGTCGGAGATGCCGAGCGAACTATTAAGCCGAGTAGTGGCGGCTGGCCTAAGTTCCAGCTTGGCGAATCAGATGCCGACGATGATGCCGATTGCCACACCGATCACCTTTTCCGGTTTCAGCGATGCGGCAGTTCATGAGTTTGCGCCTGTATTTGAACAGTTGGGATTAACGGCGGTGCAGGGCGGCGCGGCAGGGACGGTGAACTCGGTTGCGCCGGCCAAAGACTGGCGCACCGCGCTGCAGCCGGGCGAAAGCATTGCCGCAGTGCTGGTTTCCGGCGATATGACGATGACCGGAGCTGGCACAGTAACCCTCAACGATGGCAAGAACGTTCTGGCGTTTGGACATCCCATGTTCAACCTGGGAGCGGTGGATATGCCCATTGCCAAAGAGGACATTATTACGACGCTGGCTTCTTCCTACCAGCCGACCAAAATGGGAAACTCGGGCGAGGTGGTGGGAGCGTTAAAGCAAGACCGCCACAGCGGGATTCTGGGCGAGCTTGGCACCACATCCAGCATGATTCCGGTAACGCTGCATGTGCGATCGCACAACACGGACGATTCTATTCGCAAAGCGCAGGATTTCCACTTCAACGTTTTCGTTCAACAGAAATGGACGCCGTACCTGATGATGGCGACGCTGTTTAACGCGGTGTCGAACTTGAATGATTTTTCGGAAAACGCTACTTATAAGCTCACCGGAGAACTGGACCTGGAAAACCATCAGAAAGTGCAGTTAAGCAACATGCAGGCTCCTGCAGAACTGCCGGTTCCCGCACCGATGGTTCTAGCCGGATGGTGGGGAGATAAATTCAACCGTTTGTTTTTGAACCCGGTGACTATGCCCAAATTGAATTCGGTAAACGCTACGATTGACCTGTTGCCGGAGCGCCGGATTGCCCAAATTGAATCGGCTTGGATTGCGGATAATCGTGTGGATGCAGGCTCGGAAGTGCCGGTAAAAGTTTTTCTGCGCCCGTATCGCGGAGAGCGGATTGAGCGTGAAGTGAAAGTGAAAATCCCGGCTGGCCTAGCTCGCGGCGAACACGAAATTCTGTTCAGCGATGCCGACACGCTCGATAAATTTCAGTCCATCGCCTCGTCGCTCAACCGGTTTGTTGAAATTCCGCAGACGGTGGCGATGTTGAATCAGGAGCGAAGCAATGACCATTTGTATGTGGCACTGCTTGAGTCGCGCCCGACGGTATATTCCGATGAAAAAGTTCTGCCGAACCTGCCGCCTTCCGTTTTAAACGTAATGCAGTCGGGCCGGGACACCAATCACCAGATTGTCAGCGCGCCTCAAACCACGATTGAGGAAGCCTCTATTCCCTTCGATGAAGTGGTAGACGGCCACTGCATTTTGAAAATTTCTGTGAAGTAAGAAGTATCTATTTCTAACATAAACATGTCTATTACATCCGGCCTGTATCGGGCCGCCGCTTTTGTTCTTTTTCCTATTACATTCTGGTCAGCCACGCAAGCTGCTGAAACGCGTGTGTGGCAGCAGGACGATCCCACTGAATTTGCTCGCGGCACCGTGAAAAATTTATCAATCCGCAGTGACGGACGTTTAACGCTTTCGCCGGTGTTCCACGAGTTGGCGGACTTGGCTACGCCTTATCTTTGGACCGTGGTGGAAAATTCGAACGGCACTTTGTACTGCGCCGGCGGCGCGCCGACCGGAGCAATCGCGAAAGTGTTTTCGGTGACACCGGAAGGCAAAACGCAAACGCTGGCGCAATTGAGCGGATTAGAAATCCATACGTTGGCGCTTGACAACAAGGACCGCTTGTACGCTGCCACTTCGCCCGATTCCAAGGTGTACCGCATCAATGCGGACGGCAAGGCCGATCTGTTTTTTGACACGAAAGCCAAGTATGTCTGGGCTATGGCTTTCGACCACGCAAATAATTTGTACGTAGCGACCGGCGACCAAGGCGTTATTTATCGCGTCGCTCCAGATGGAAAGGGCTCGGAGTTTTTCCGCACGGAAGAAACACATGCCCGCTCGATGATTCTGGATAACCAGGGCAATCTGATTGTGGGCACGGAGCCGGGCGGCTACGTGCTGCGCATTACGCCGGAAGGTAAAAGCTTTGTTTTATTTCAAAGCAACAAGCGCGAGATTACCGCGCTGGCCCAACATGGCGACACTATTTATGCTGCTGCCAGCGGAGGCAGACCAACGCTACCTTCCGTGCTGACTCCGCCGGCACCTGCATCTCCCGCCGCTCCTGTGACTGGCACGACCAGAGCAGCCATTACGGTGCAGTCGCCTGCCGGTCAGCAAGCGGCATCGCCGTCGCTTGCCTTATTAGCGGGAGCAGGCGCAACCGCCGGCGGCTCTGATTTGTTTCAAGTCGACAAGGAAGGTTCTGCGGAACGATTGTGGAACTCGCCCAGTGACGTGATCTATGCTATCGGCTTTGATAAAGACGCCAAGCCGCTGCTCGGAACAGGAAACAAAGGTTTGGTTTACCGGATTGATTCTCCTTCGCTTTCCACGCAGCTTGTGAATGCGCCACCTACGCAGGTAACTGCCTTCTCGCCGGGCCGCAATGGAGTGCTGTATGCCGTCACCGGCAATGTCGGCAAACTGTATGCGATTGGGCCGGGCTATGAGCAAACAGGATCGCTCGAAAGCGAAGTGCTGGATGCCCAATCATTTGCTTATTGGGGAAAAGCGCATTTGTTAACGGATGCAAACGGGGGAACTACCTCCATCAGCACGCGAAGCGGGAATGTCAATCGTCCACAAAAGAACTGGAGTGACTGGTCTGCGGTGGAAATGACTCCGGTAGGCGGGCAGATCAGTTCGCCTCCGGCTCGTTTTCTGCAATATAAACTGACGCTGGCTGCTTCTGCCGGAACCCAGTCGCCCCAATTGAAGACCATTCAGATTGCTTATCTGCCGAAGAACATCGCGCCGGTATTGCGCATTGTGCAAGTGGAAAGCGCCAATTATCGCGCTTCCAATTCACCGAGTTTTTTGGAGCGCAATACAACTGCTTCCGGTTCGCCTACCAGCGTGACTCTGCCGGCTTTGGGGCAAGAACGGCGCAGTTCCTCAGCATCGACGGCAGAGGCGAACGCCGGTTTAACGGTTCAATACGCCAAAGGATACATCACAGTACGTTGGAGCGCGACCGATGAAAATTCCGATACGCTGGTTTATCGAGTGGAGATCCAAGGCAAAAACGAACTAGTTTGGCGATTGTTGAAAGACAATGTTCTGGAAAAGCATTTTAGCTTCGACGGCTCCGCTTTTGCGGATGGGCAGTACCGGATCCGGGTCACTGCCAGCGATGAACCGTCGAACCCTTCCAACCAAGCGCTCAGTTCTTCGTTAGTCGGAGATCCGTTTACCATTGACAACACGCCGCCGGAGTTAGCATCCGGCGGTATGAAAGCGGAAAACAACCAGACCGTTATTCGGTTTACGGCCAAAGATGCCTTGAGCTGGATTGACAAAGCAGAATACTCAATCAACGGCAGCGAATGGCAGATTGTACAACCGCAGAACCGCGTTTCCGATTCACAGCAGCTTAGTTATGAATTAAAACTGCCGCGTGAAGCCAAGAACGGTGAGCAGGTGATTGCAGTGCGGGTCTTCGATGACGACGACAATGAAGCAGTGACGCGCTTTATTGTTCCTGCTGTTCAATAAAACAGAAAGGCTTGAATACAGGATTCAAGCCTTTCACAAACAACTAATACTTCGGCACGGTTGGGTCTACTTTATCGCTCCAAGCGAGAATGCCGCCGGTCATGTTGCGCACGTTCTTAAAGCCTTGCTGCTTTAGGAAATCAACCGCCTTTTGGCTGCGGCCTCCGCTTTTGCAGTGGGCCACAATTTCGGCATTCGGGTCAAGTTCACCGACGCGCCTGGGAAGATCACCTAAAGGAATCAAGGTGGAGCCGGGAATTCGGCCAATCTGGAATTCATGCGGCTCTCGCACGTCGATCAAGGTGAACTTGTCGCCGCGATCCAGTTTCTCTTTCACTTGCTGCGGATCAATCACGCCTTCTGTGTTGGGTGTGGAGGACATAGCCGATGCGGGCCGAACGCCGCAAAACTCCTGGTAATCAATTAATTCTGTCACGGTCGGGTGATCGCCGCAGACCGGGCAATCGGAATCGCGGCGCAGCTTCAACTCGCGAAAGCGCATATTCAACGCATCATAAAGAAGCAAGCGCCCCTTCAAAGTCGTTCCCTGCCCCAAGATAATTTTCACTGCTTCAGTAGCTTGCACCACGCCGATTAGGCCGGGCAGAATACCTAGCACTCCGCCTTCCGCGCAGCTTGGCACCAAACCGGGCGGCGGCGGCTCCGGGTACAAACAGCGGTAGCAGGGGCCATCTTCATAGGCGAACACAGTGGCCTGCCCCTCAAACCGGAAAATCGATCCGTAAACATTGGGCTTTTTCAACAATACGCACGCGTCGTTTACCAGGTAACGGGTCGGAAAATTATCGGTTCCATCAATTACGATATCGTAATCGCGCAGAATACCCAGCGCGTTTTCACTGGTCAGCGGAACGTCGTACTTGTTGATCCGGAGATGCGGGTTGATATCCTGCATTTTGTCGGCGGCGGAATCGAGTTTTTTGCGGCCCACATCCCGCGTGCCGTGAATAATCTGCCGCTGCAAGTTCGATACATCAACTACGTCGAAATCCACCATGCCGATGCGTCCGATTCCGGCTGCGGCCAGATACAAGCCCAAGGGCGCTCCCAAGCCGCCCGCGCCAATCAAAGCAACGCTGGCATTCTTTAATTTTTTCTGGCCGTCCATTCCCACTTCGGGCAGAATCAGATGGCGGCTATAACGTGCAATTTCTTCGTTCGAAAGCGTAGTTTCCTGCATCTCCGCTACGCCTAACGAACCGCCGGCAATGCTCGGCACAATTGAGATAGTTTCCGTGCCGGCGAGTTTGGTTGCGCCCTTATCGAGATAGCGGATATCTTCGTCGTTCACATACACGTTCACAAAGCTGCGCAGCTTTCCGGCATCGTTAAACAGATTCTTCTTCACATCCGGGAACTGCGTGGTCAGGTCCTGCAATGCTTCTTCCACTGTGTCGCCGTTTACTTCCACTGCATCGTGCTGCGACGTAAATTGCCGTAATGCTGTTGGTATTAAGATTTTAACCATATGATTTCTTCTTTTTCCGCTTTTGTCTGCTCCCAATCGGGAAGAAAACTATTCGCGTGGTCGAACTTCCCTTCTTTGATGGAAAGAACCACGAACGAGAACCACGGACAGGAGTTCTTTAAATCAGTTTCGGAAAAATAAGCGTCGCAGTCCGGGTGCGAATGAAAAATGCCGACCAGTTCCAACCCTTGTTCGCGGGCTGCCTGGTCAGCCGCCAGCAGGTCATCAGGCCGAAGCTCGTAGCGTTCTCCCTGGCTGCCGGCGAAAGCATTGCGCAGCGGAACAGCCATTGTCACGATCCGCTTTCCTTCGATGCTGCGGCCCAGCATTGCGCCGCAGCACTCATTAGGATATGTGAACTGGGCATGTTCCACCATGATTGTCCAGGGGTGTTGTTCAATTTCAATCATTCCAGAAATGTTCGCTTAAATATTTGTTGCCGCCGTCGCAGAGTACCGTCACAATCAAGCCTTCCTCGCCGCGTTGAGTTAGCTCCCGGGCAATCTGTCGAGCCGCTACCGCATTAGCGGCGGCGGAAATGCCAACCAATAATCCCTGCTCACGAGCCAAACGACGAGCCATTTCATAAGCGTCCTCAGTGTCGATCCACAAATTGGCATCCGCCAGCGTTGGATCGTAGATAGCGGGTTGAATGGCGCTCGGCATGTGCTTGGTTCCTTCCAAGCCATGCAGCGGCGAAGAAGGCTGCGCGGAAATGCATTTCACCTGAGGCAGATCCCGTTGCAGCCGCCGCGCAACGCCCATAAAAGTGCCGCTTGTGCCGAGCATCGCGACAAAATGCGTTAATCGCCCTTCGGTCTGCTCCATGATTTCAGGAGCGGTGGTTTCAAAATGCGCCTGCCAGTTAGCGGGATTGCTGTATTGGTCAGGATAAAAGTAGCGATTAGGATCTTCGCGCACCAGCTCACGGCAAACCCGGATGGCTCCGTCCGAGCCTTCCGCCGCGTTCGTCAACACCAGTTCGGCTCCATAAATGCCGAGAATTTGTTTGCGCTCCGGCGTGGCATTGGCAGGAAGGCAAAGCTTAGTTTTGTAGCCTTTGGATGCGCAGATCATCGCATAAGCAATGCCGGTGTTGCCGCTGGTGGAATCAATCAGAATCTTATTTCGGTTCAAGCGTCCGCTGCGCTCGCCTTCCAAAATCATGTTCAGCGCAGGGCGATCTTTTACCGATCCGCCCGGATTAAAATATTCCGCTTTGCCGAATACTGGCACTCCTGTTGAAGAAGCTAATGGAAGTTCGATTAAGGGCGTATGGCCGATCTGCTCCAGCAGCTTGAACCCTGTGTGCCGGGTATTTGCGGGTGCAACTGGCATGTTGCCTATTATTTTACCGTCCTATGTACCAGGAGCGTCTCCGTATGTAAGAGCAATCACGTTTTAACAGAATTCACATCTGTAGTGGATACCTAAAATTGCCGCAGAACGTCTAGATGGGTGAAGGAGTTCCAACGCAATCAGTTCTACTCTCCTTGCTTTGGAATACACTCTATGTGGAGGAAAGAGACAACGATGAGCAAACAATCGTCCCTACGGCGGATTGCAATCGTCTTCGGCTGCGCCTGTCTCCTGACAGCAACGGCAAAGGCAGTTGACAGCCCAACTAAAGCAATCCCTAGCGGCCAAAAAGATAAGATCAACGGAACTGTTCAAGCTCGTGACGGTGAAACGATGCGTGTTCGAACGGATGATAACTCAATTGTAGTTGTCGATTTAACAAACGATACCAAGGTTCAGCTTAAGAGTGGTTTGTTCCGGGGCAAGAAGAGCATGGATGTTACCGCTCTAGTTCCCGGCTTGCGAGTGGAAGCTTCCGGAAAAGGCAACGACCAAGGACAGTTGGTAGCGGATCGAGTGCTGTTTGATCCGAACTCCTACAAAGCTTCCCGGTCCATTGATACCCGCGTAGCGCCGATCGAAGGTCGCACCGGGCAGTTAGAAGGCCGCGCCGGACAACTGGAAGGGCGTGCCGGGCAGTTGGAAGGCCGCGCCGGACAATTGGAAACCAAAACAGGCCAGCTTTCCGATCAGCAGAAACAGGACGAGCAGCAAGTAGCGCAGGTGAAAAGCGAAGCTGATAAAGCAAACCAAGGCGTGCAGGATGTGAACGGTAAGGTGAGCAGCCTCGACGATTACACGGAAAAAGCAAAAGCAACCGTGTACTTCAAGCTGGGCAGCGCGAAGCTGAGCGAAGATGCCAAAAAAGACCTGGATGATTTGGTGCAGAAAACCAAAGAACTGAAAGGCTATATGGTGGAAGTAGCCGGTTTTACCGACACGACCGGCAGCAACGATGTAAATGAACGATTGAGCGAACAACGTGCCAGCGCCGTTGTTCATTATTTGCAAGAAGCTGATGTGCCTCTTCGCCGCATTCTGGCTCCGGCCGGTTTAGGCGAATCTCATAGCGTTGCCGACAATAAAACCAGTGAAGGCCGTAAAATGAATCGCCGGGTAGAAGTAAAAGTGTTGATTAACAACACGCTGCAAGGTGGAACAAACGCCATGAACAGCGCACCCGCGCAGCCTGCGGCTCCGCAAGCAACTGCTCCGCAACCTGCTACCGCACAGTAGGGGAGCAATTTATATTAACGAAAAGCCCGCCATTACTGATGGCGGGCTTTTTTGTATTTTGAACCGGATCAGAAAATCAGCTTCAAAGCAAACTGAATTTCGCGTGAAGGGCGAGCTGAGCTAACACTGCCAAAGGGGCTATTGACTGTATCAGCCTTAGCGCCCGCCACATCCTGAGTTGGAACAAAAGTGGTGTTTATCGAAGCAAACTGAGTATGATTGAAGGCGTTGAAGAATTCGGCCCGGAATTGCAGCCGAGGTCCGGTATCACTGGTCGCTTTAGCAAGCTGAAAGTTTTTGAACAATGACAGATCGAAGTTGTTGAGTCCGGGTCCGCGCACCAGATTGCGACCGGCATTTCCGTAAGTTCCGGGCGCTTGCAGCTCGAATGCGTTGGTGTCGAAGTAAGCTGATACCGAACGTTGATCGCGGTTCAGGTTCGGATTGGAAGCCACATTCACTCTTTCGCAAATTGTGCCTCCCGAAGCTAAGCCCACCACGTCATGGTCGAGACAAACATTTTGCGGCAACCCTGAATAGGCAGAATAAATTCCGTTCAGCTCCCATCCGCCAAGGCCGTTCTTCAACAACCAGTTATTGCTTTTGCGGAAAAACGGCAGTTCCCAATTGGAATTAACGTTCAATGTTTGAGGCTGATCCTGATTTCCTAACGACTTCTCGGAACTGAGATCCAACGCATTCTGCACTGGGTTAGCGCGACCTTCGGTATCGGCGTTGATGGTGTCGGAGATGAGGCGGCTCCAAGTGTACGAAACTTGCATTTGCAGCCCCTTCGCCAAGCGGTGGCTTAATGACGCTTGCAGCGAGTTGTAGCTGCTAGTGCCGTCCCGCCCATTAACGTAAATATGGCTGTAGCCCAGGTAAGGACGAACTGTGTCGGGATTGATGCCGGTCGTTCCGCCGCTGTTCTCATATTGATAAACACCCAGATAATTCGAAATCGGCGTTTGGTTAATGTCACGATTACGGCCTTGATGAATCTGGCGGCTTCCGGCATAGCCGACGTCGAGCACGGTGCTGGACCCCAGGCTATATTGAACTCCCGCGCTGTATTGGTAGCTTTCGGGAAAATAATAAACGGGGTCCAGGGTTTGCAGCGTTGTGGGCGGCTGCGGCAGAGTGGGATTGAAAGCGGTTAATTGTGAGAAGGTAACGCCGGTTAGATTGGCGGTTCGGTCGTTCGGCGGCAGCAAACCAAGCGCGCTGGTTTGCGACACTGCATCACGGCCATGAAAGATGCCGGCCCCAACCCGGAACACCATCTTATTGTTGAATTGCCCAGGCGCCCACGCCAGACCACCTCGCGGCTCCCAACCATTCGGGTGATTTTTGACCAACGCGCGTCCGGGAATACCGGCGGAACTCGGAGTCACGATTCCGTTTAGCGTATTGCAGAGCGTTGGGTCTACCAATCCATCAGCGGTGAAAGCAGCCGCGGAACACTGGCCCGACTGGTAGAAATTAGGGTAAAAATTGGCAATATTGTTACGGGCGGAAAACGACTGCCCCAGGTATTGCCAACGCAGGCCGAAGTCGAGCGTTAGATGTGAAGTGGCTTTCCAGGTGTCCTGTACGAAAATGGCGTAATCGTGCCAGCGGTCGTAAACCGGATTTAGCGTTTGCTCTTCCTGGTATTGGCTGATATTTCCGGTCAGTAAAGCATTGAAGTTGTTAAAGCTGAGAGTGCCGGCCGTGTCGTCAACTCCCCCGTTAGCAGGCTCGCGCTTCCGTCCGCGCAGAATGGAAAATCCAGCCTTGATGTTGTGACTGCCGGTGGTCCAGGCAAGATTATCCTGCCACTGCAGAATGGCTTCCCGATTGGTAAAAGGAGCCTGATGGTTTAAAGTGCCAAACCCGTCGACGCCATTCACGGTAGGAAACGAGCCGCTGGTTTCCGGAAACAATTCGGTGTAAGTAAATCCGCTGCGGGAAGCAAGAACCGGATCAGACACCGAGCTAGTCCGAAAGTTGATGAAGTTTTCGGTGTAGCCGAATTGGAATTCATTCACCAGGCGCGGCGTAAGGATATTGGTCAGCTTAACAACGCTGTTTAAAGCTGAAAACGTCCAATCGCTGGAAACCGAAGGAAAATTATCATCAGCCCAGAGTTGATTATTGATGTTCGACAAATCCTGATGCTCAGTCATCACGCGCGCCATCAGCATGGCTTTATCGCTGAAGTTATGGTCCCAGCGGTAAAGTTGAACGTTGTCGACCGTATTGCGCGGCAGGCTCACCACAAAGTTGTAAGACCCGGTAGCGTTCGGCAGCGGATAGCGAGCCAGAATCGCCAGTGCATTCGGGTCAATCTGGGATACCGGGACGTTCTGCTCGCCTAAAGCGGATAAATCCCCGCTTCTTTCCGCCACCGTCGGCACATTGTCCTGCGCCGCATTGCCGCGCACATCGCGGCGTCCTTCGTAAGAAGCAAAAAAGAAATCTTTGGTTTTGTCCCGATTGTAGAAACCGGGAATCCAAAAGGGTCCGCCTAGAGTGTAGCCAAAGTTATTAAAACGAAGTTCATTGCGCGGTTGGCCTTGCTGGTTCAGAAAAAAGTCGTTTGCATCCAGGTCGTTGTTCCGAAAATACTCATAAACGCTGCCGTGAAATTTCTGGGTTCCCTGCTTGGTGACAACGTTAATCACGCCGCCTACCGCAGAGCCGAACTCGGCGCTGTAGTTGCTGCGCAGGACTTTAAATTCTTCCAGCGCATCGAGCGGAGGCGTCACTACATTCTGCGCGTTGCCGCCAGCGTCCACATTGCTTTGCCCGTCCAGCAGCCACAGATTGGAATTGCTCTGGTTACCGTTGATGGATACGGCGGTGTCGCTGCTTAAGCCAACCCCGTTGCCGATGCTTCCGTTCTGCGAAACCACTCCGGGCGATAATTCCACAAGCTGGCTGAATACGCGGCCATTCAAAGGCAGGGCTTGCGTTTGCGTTGCGCCCACCAAATTGGCTAGTTCCGCTGATTCAGTCTGCAACTGCGCGGTGCTTTCGGTCACGCTGATCGTTTGAGTAGAACCGCCCACTTCCAAATGGATTTGAAAGTTAAGCCGGTCGTCCACATCCAACCGTATCTGTTGAATTTCGTAAGTGGAGAAGCCTGCTGCTACGGCTTGGAGCCGATAATTGCCCACCGGCAGATTAGTCGCAAAGAATAATCCCGCCGATGTGGTCTGCACGGTGCGCTGCAGGTTGGTGCCGACGTTTGTGATGGTGACCGCAGCATTGGTAACCACCGAACCGGAAGGGTCAGTAACTGTGCCGGCGATGTTGCCGGTGCTTTCCTGGGCCAGCAGAGGTATCAGGCTCAACCACAGGAGCACCCAAATTTTAATAATTCGCTGAAGCATATAAGTTCCTTTGCATGAAATGGTAGGCTTGCGGCAAGATAAGTATTCGGATCTGATTTAGATGTTGTGTTTTGCTGCGCTTTTGTTTTTGATCCCAATGGCTGGCAGTTCGGAAAAGCAGCCGGCCCCACAGCAGTACCGGCAGGCAGTGGAAGAATTGAAACAGCATCAATACCTTGCTGCCGCAACGGATTTTGAACAAGCCCGAAAACAAGATCCGGCGCTGCCCGAGGTTGATAAACAGATTGGCCTTGCTTACTTTCAAGCGCAGCAGTTTACAAAAGCGATAGAGCCGTTGAACCGCGCCCGCGCTCTTGTTCCTGGCGATATGCAGGTCCTGCTCGCTTTGGGAACAGCGCTGGCCCGCACGCAGCAAACTACGGAAGCGGCAGCCGTGTTTTCCGATCTTCTCGATCGCTATCCCAATTCCCCGGCCTTGCATCTGCTCTGGGGGCAAGCCTACGCCAGCCAGGACCAAGCAGTCTTGGCCGAACAGGAATTTCGTGAAGCAATCCGGCTCGATCCCGCGCTGCCCGGCATCCATTACAACTTGGGCCTGCTGCTTCTGAAGCAGCGACGCATGCAGGAAGCAGAAGCAGAACTGAAGGCGGAACTGAGCCATGATCCGAAGAGCGTCACAGCGCGCTATGACTTGGCAGTGACGCTGCTGCAGCAGAATAAAACTGCCGAAGGCGTGAAAGAACTGGAACAGGTGCTGAAAACCAGTCCGAATCACGCCGACGCAAATTATGAACTGGGCAAGGAACTGCTTAGCGACGGTAAAACACAATTGGCGGTGCAACATCTGGAGCGGGCGGCAAAATACGCTCCGGCAAAATCCTACGTTCATTACCTGCTGGCCAGAGCTTATCTCCGGGCGGGCCGAAAAGGCGAAGCCGAACGTGAGTTTGCGCGTGTTACGGAACTGCACGGAATCAAAAAATCCGATCAATAATTATCCCTGCTTTGCAATTGGAGGCAGTCTCGCCAGTAGCTCCGTGCAGATCAACAAGGAACGTCGCACAAACGTCCATTCCTCCAGAAACATGGGGCGGACTTTGTTGTTTGGGCTAATGCGAACTCATAGAATACGCGCTGCCGGGGAGGAGTGTCAATGGAAACAGTTCAAAACCGAGGCGGCAATTTGAATTGGGAGCCGTCGTCAAACTCTGCATAAAGAACTTGGCCGCGAATCTTAGTCACCAGCGGTCCGGAAATGCTGGACGTAGTTTCATTGCTGAACTCAACAACCGAATGCGGCGGCGCGACTGATCCGCGCGCTTCCGAACCTAATGAGGGATGCGCTTTTTCTCCGCTCAACGTAAGAATCCAGCCAACACGATAAGCTACCAGCGTCCGGTCAGAATTGTTGTGAAGCTTAAAAGAAACCAGCGTCAAAGTGCCGTTTTGATAGATAAATCTTGTGTCCGAAATTCGTATTTTGGTTTTATGAGCCGGTTGGTACCGCACAACATTGTGCGGATAAATCGTTGGCGATTGCGCTCGCAAAACAGGAGTCGCCAAGCAACACAACGCACAGATGAAACGGAACATCATAACGCTTTTACGAATAGTTTATCTGCGCATTGCTGAAATTTCAAGGGTGTTCTAATGGAGTGTTGCCGGTTTTCCGTGAGAGTTGCAGGAGCGGGTTTGTGGCAAAGGACCAATTTGGGGTCCGTAACTACAAAACCCCCGTTAGGGGCGGGGGCTTGTAAATCCAACTTATATGGATAATCGGAGGTTCTTAATGGGACTTCTAATGCTGCTGTTGTTCCTGGTTCTCATCAGGAATCGAGGAACTAGTTTGAAGATTGAAATCAATCTCTAAACTAGTAAGGGAGCCGATAATTCGCTTTTATCGGCTTCCCTCAGCACAATCGTATCAGTTTTTACGCACTAGCGAGCAGCTAACAGTGCGCGCAGGTGCCGGGCGCGCTCCGGAGAACGCAACTGGCGCAGAGCTTTCGCTTCAATCTGACGAATCCGTTCACGGGTAACGTCAAACTCCTGCCCGATTTCTTCCAACGTATGTTCCCGTTCGCACCCGATGCCGAAGCGAAGGCGGATCACCTTTTCTTCCTTCGGCGACAGCGTTTTTAAGATGTTAGCTGTTTCGTCCCGAACGTTGGAATCAATCACCGCGTCCACTGGCGAGCCAACCCAGCGATCTTCAATAAGATCGCCTAAAGCCGATTCCCCATCCCGCCCGACCGGAGTTTCCAGCGAAACCGGATCGCGGGAAATGGTTTTCAGCTTCTGGACCTTTTCCACCGGAATATCCATGCGCTTGGAAATTTCCTCGTTGGTGGGAACGCGGCCCAATTCTTTTTCCAGTTCTCGGTTTGCCCGCAGAAACTTATTCATGCTCTCGTTCATGTGAACGGGAATACGAATGGTTCGGGACTGATCGGCAATGGCCCGCGTGATCGCCTGACGAATCCACCACGTTGCGTAAGTGGAAAATTTATAGCCGCGCCGGTATTCGAATTTGTCAGCCGCGCGCATCAAACCGATATTGCCTTCCTGGATCAGATCCAGCAGGTGCAAACCACGGTTAACGTACTTTTTTGCGACCGACACTACCAGACGAAGGTTGGCTTCCACCAAATCTTTCTTGGCTCGCTCCGCTTCCACTTCGCCGTGCCGGATCACTGACAAACTGTGCCGCAGATCAGGAATAGGCGCGCCCGCTTCCTGTTCCTTCTTTTTCAGTTCCTTTTTGATGTCCTTGATTCTGGCCTGGGCTACCGGCGTATTGCGCAGTTCCAGCTTTTTCGATTCCTGCTCCAGCAGCGACATTTCGTCCACAGTGCGTTCAATCATCCGGACGAATTCTTTCCAGCGCACCAGCAGCCAAGGAATGGCCCGCAGCGATTTCGATAATTCCACTTGACAACGAGCTACTTTACCTGACCATTTTTTCCGAAGCTTTTTGTTGCTGGCGGGAACCGCATTGTGCTTATCGATGGTTTGCACCAGCTTTTTGTCGGAAGCAATATAAGCAACAAACAGATCCTTCACTTCGCTGCGGCGCTTCAGGTCAGCAGCACTTCCCTCTTCCGTGTCTGCCTGCCCTAAATCCACAAAGGCATCGATGTCTTCCAAACCTTTGCGAATTTGTTCTGCAAAGGTAAGCACGGCCGATTGAACAATAGAAGAACGGCTGACCGCTTTCTGCATCCGCACTTTGCCGCGCTCCATTTTCCGCGCTAAATTCACTTCCCCTTCGCGAGTTAACAACGGCACAGAGCCCATTTCGCGCAGGTACACTCGTACCGGATCGTCTGTATAGATCGACTCTTCTACAGGCTGCGAACCTTGGAAATCGTCGCCGTCCTGAATTTCCTCCGGATGGAAGAAGTTTGCTTCTTCATCGAAAGGAATCCCGAGCGGCTCGTGACTTTCACCTAAATATTGATCTTCGAACTGATCCACCTTACCTAATCACCTCGACCTGTCAGACACGACGAGATAAGCCCGACACACAAAACGCAGTCGGCAACAATCAATCGTCTGCCACAGGGGATTTTAAATGACGTTCTGCCTCGGCCCAGACCACTTTGTAGACAACTGTCCCGGAGCTTGCTACGTAAATAGTGCGCAATGATTATATCTTGGAACTGGGTCCGAAGTGTAGCCCTATATAACAGATGTTGACAGAACTGAATGGTTACGAAAATTTTACCATCTTCGCTAACCGTTTTACTTCTTTTTAGACGTTTACAGAGTAGCTTTTGCTACAGTATATGGCGAAACGATTCAGAAATATCCTGTATTTTTACGGTTTTCTGTTTAGCACTACCGTCTTGATCTCGGCTAGAAACTCTTCCACATCCTGAAAATCCCGATAAACCGAGGCAAACCGAACATAAGCAATTTTGTCGAGAGCTTTTAACTGTTCCATCAACTGTTCGCCAATAGAAATCGTTGAAATTTCGCGCTCCGGATTTTCCAGCAGCAAAAATTCGATTCCGTTTACCAGTTCAGCGAGTTTGCCCATGCTGATCGGGCGTTTTTCCGCCGCTCGCAATAGACCGTTCAAGACCTTTTGCCGATCGAATTTCTCCCGTCGGCCATCTTTTTTGACAACCATATAGGGAACTTCGTCGCACCGCTCGTAGGTGGTGAAGCGGCGTTCGCAGGACAGGCACTGCCGCCGGCGGCGAATCGAGTCCCCTTCCTTGCTTTCTCGGGAATCAATCACTTTATCTTCGCGGTAGCCGCAAAATGGGCAGGTCATGAGGAAATTTCTTCCGCTACGTTTAAATCCCGGCGAAAATCGGAAATCCTGATATGTCCGGCGATGGCCAGGGGAACGGCAAAAGGCAGCACAATCAGAGAAGCGCCCGCCCAAATCAATAAAGTCAACAGCGTAGCCGCTTCCGCCGACAAATGGAACAACTGCGTCAACACAACCACCGAAGCTACCTGCACTCCGCCGCCGATGCCGGGAAGCTGCACGATACTGCCAAGCGAAACAAACCCGAGATAAACCGCCGTGTTTGTCAAAGTGAACGTTTTGGAATCAGGATAAGAATGAAAGTAGCACCAGGCTGCGCCCAGAATAATGCTCCATTCCGCAAGCGTGGAAAGCACCGACGCTACAAATACCCTGGAATCACGCAGCGAACGGGAGCCTTCCAGAAAAGATTGCAGCAGGCGCGAAACCCGCTGCAAGGCGCGATCCGGCAAAAAGGAAACGGCGCGAACCATTTGATTTTGACACCATTCAGGATGACGGGCTAACAAGTAGAGAACCACGGCGGCAATGGCCGCCATTGCGGTTGCCAGACCGCCGCCTACTCGCAGAACCGGACGAAGGGCAGATTGGGGCGCCAGGTTCAGCGAACTGGTTTGCATTAAAGCAACGCCGAACAAAACAAGAATCACCAGCAGATCATACAAACGTTCCAGAAACCAGATGGCAAGCTGGGCGGCAACCGTGGAGTGCTCCTGTTTGGCGATCAGAACCGGGCGAACCGGCTCCCCGGCTCTGCCCAACAGAACAACCGCAGCGAACCCGATCAAGGTAGCGGAAAACAAACGGTTCAATCGGGCCGGAGCGGGCCACATCATGAACTTCCAGCGCACGGCCCGCCCCCAATAGGAAAGCAGAGAAAGAAAAGCGCCGGTCCAAAGCCACTGCTGGTCTAGCTGCTGAATGGACCGGTAGAAGCGCTGCCATTGAAATTCGGAAAAGTGATGCCATCCTAGAACAGCTCCGATTAGGAGCAGCAGAACAATCAGCAGCGCGGAACGCCATCTTTTGAAAATTTGCAAATGGTGGAATCCTGCTGGTTAGCCTAGTTCTGGGCAGACAAGAACCAGCCCGGTATTTTGCGAGGAGCCATTCATAATCTAAAATGTAACGCAAGCGCGAAGAACAAACGGCATTTTGGCAGAACTTATGAACACAAAACCTCGTTTACTCAGTTGTGGGCCAATGCGATACCGCTTCTGAGGCAAAACGGCGGTAAAAACAACAGAAAACGCAGCGGCCGGGAGAAAACAATGTCCGCCGCCGCAGTTGCGCCATTATTATTGGGAAAAAACACAACCGGAACGAACTGGGTGTTAAGCGTAACCGCTGGAACAGTACGAACTTTGGACGCAGATTCACAATTGGTGGAACGCTGCCTCAGCGGCGATGAAAGCGCCTGGGAAGAAATGGTGAAAACCCATACCCGGCGCGTTTACGCCATCTGCCTCCGGTTTGTGAATCGGGAAAACGAAGCGCAGGATCTGACGCAGGAAGTGTTTCTGCGCGTTTTCAAAACATTGCAAAGTTTCCGCTCCGGGGAAGGCTCCTTCACAATCTGGCTGACGCGCTTAACTCGTAATCTGTTGATTGACCATTACCGGCGAACAAAAATGGACAGAACCACAGATTCCATTGAAGATCAGTTGGCTACGCTCGAAGAAAAAACGGCGCTCCACGGCAGAACCGACGGACTGCTGGCCAGCCGGGAAGCAAGCGAAATTCTCCAAGCTGCTTTGCAGAAGCTTTCCCCGGAACTGCGCGAAACCGTGATTCTACGCGACCTGGAAGAACTGGAATACCGTGATATCGCGCAAGTTTTGGACGTACCGGAAGGAACAGTAAAATCACGATTGAATCGCGGGCGGGCGGAATTGGCTCGCCTTTTAAGGCGGCACAAGGCAAGCGTAGTATGACGTGCGCGGAGTTTGAAATCCTCTTAGCCGATTACGTGGATGGGCAGGTCACCGTTGAACAGCGGCGCGTGGTGGAAGCTCATGCCGACGGCTGCGCTCACTGCCGGGAACTGCTGCGCGATGTATTTCAGGCTGTTTCTTTTCTGGAAAATACCGAACAAGTGACTCCGCCGCCGGAGCTGATGACGCGCATTGCGTACCATGCGCCCCAGGGAAAAATCCGCGGCGCATCGGAAACCCGGAGTTTCTGGAATCGCCTGTTTACCCGTTGGCTGCAGCCGGTGTTGCAGCCGCGCATGGCAATGGGCATGGCGATGACAATTTTGTCGTTTGCCATGCTGGGGCGCTGCACCGGAATTCAAGCGCAGCAGATCAAAGCATCCGATCTGAGCCCGGCTGTTTTGTGGAACAATCTGGAAGACAAGGGTTATCGGGCTTGGGACCGGACAGTGAAATATTACGAGAATTTGCGATTGGTTTACGAGGTGGAAACCAGGCTGCGGGAGCTTCGCGAGCAGCAGGACGCGGAGCAAACAACCAACACGCCGGCACGGAATAAGCCGGATTCCGGCGTCCACCGCGACATTAAAGGGGAAACGAAATGATGACCTGTTACCAGCATCCTGATCTGCCGGCGCTGGCCTTCTGCCGGTCCTGTGGACGCGGCCTTTGCGTGAGCTGCCAGCAGCTTGCGCAAGGCACTGTGTTCTGCCAGGAACACGCGCCGCTTGCTTACAGTGATGTTCCCCCGGCCGATCCGGCGCCAAATCCTTATATGCAGCCGCCACCACCACCGCGCGCTGGCATAAAAACCTCGCCGGGATTGGCGTTTATTTTAGGGCTGGTGCCAGGAGTGGGAGCCATCTACAACGGCCAGTATTTGAAAGGCTTCGTGCATGTGGCCGTGTTGGGAATCCTGATCAGCATGGTTTCCACTGGTCATCCTTTTGGAAGAGGATTGGAGCCTTTACTGGGATTGCTGATTGCGGTCTGGTATCTGTACATGCCATTTGAGGCTTATCATACGGCTCGCAAACAGCAAACAGGAATTCGGGTGGATGAATGGTCCAGTCTGCTGCCGCCGGCTGCTGCTGCGCATGGACGATTAGAAGTGGGCCCGATGGTTTTAATTGGATTGGGCATTTTGTTTCTGCTCGATAATTTTGGACTGCTTCGCTTGGGCGATGTTCTTCGGTTCTGGCCTCTGATTTTGATTGTGGTGGGGGTGGCATCCTTGTATTCGCGACTGTCTGCGCCGCTGCCAAGAGATTTACCGCCTGGTTCCCGATCTTCCGCCAATCCCAGAAGGGTGAAGTTATGAACCTCAGAACTGCTGCTTACATCCAGGCGATTCGCGGTCCGGTGCTGCTGGTAACAATCGGCGTTTTGTTCGCGATTCACCAGGCCGGAGGCTTAAGCTTCAGCCGTACTTGGCCGCTGTTGATTATTGTGATCGGAGTGATGTTGTTATTGGAGCGGGCCTGGGCCGCGCCGGCCACTCCGCCTTACAACAATGCACAAACTCCTTTTGATGCTTATGGAGCTCCTTATCAGGGCGAGTACCATCATCCTGAGTCGCAAGCTCCGCCGCCAGGGCCTGGAGGCTCACGGTTATGAGGCGCAGAGGGTCCATCGTCGGACCGTTAATTCTGATTACGCTAGGCATCATTTTTTTGATGCGCACGGCGCTGCCTTCATTTTCAGCGTTTGATTTTTTCAGTATGTATTGGCCTTACCTGCTGATTGTGTGGGGCGGCCTGCAGATTGTGGAAATCTCGTTCCGGTTTTCGCGCGGCGGTGCGCTCCCCGGCAATGGCGTAAGCGCGGGCGGGTGGCTGCTGGTTTTGTTTGTTTCGCTGCTGGGGCTCGGTTTGTTTGAAACGCGCGGTCCGCATAATTGGTGGCGTCACGTCAGTTTTGATCAAAGCATGGACTGGTTCGGCGAAGCGCATGATTTTCCCATCGCCGAGCAAACCAAAACAGTAGGCAGATCACCACTGATTGTGATTGAAAATTTCCGGGGTAGCGTGAAGATTTCCGGCTCCAACGACAACACTGTTAGATTAAGCGGACACAAAACGGTTCGTTCCATGAAAGATGCTGAGGCTGCTCTCGCTGATCGGGAAACGCCGGTAGAAATTGTGGCTAGCGGAGGAAACCGGGTCTATATACGCGTTCATCAGGAACGCTTGCCAGGCAAGGTTCGTGTTTCAACGGATTTGGACTTAACGGTACCGAAAGGGGCAAGTTTTCAGGCTTCCGGCCAAGCCGGCGATTTTGATATTGGAAATCTGAATGGAGATGTCAGAATTTCCAGCGACAATGCCGACGTGCGTTTGCAGAATGTGGCAGGCAATGTAAACGTAGACACGCGGCATGGCAGCCTCGTGCGCTGCACAAGCATCGGCGGCGACGTGGCCTTAAAGGGTCGGAGTTCTGATGTGGAGTTGGAAAAAATAGCAGGCCAGGTAACAATTTCAGGATCGTATTCAGGCACCATCACTTTGCGCGAACTGGCTAAGCCGCTGCATGTGGATAATTACCGTACTACTATTTCAGCGGCCAAAGTGAACGGCCAGATTACGATGGATCGCAACAGCTTTTCAGCGAAGGACCTGGTTGGCCCGGCGCAACTTTCGACGCAAACCACTGATGTAGAAGTGGCCGGTTTCACCGATGCGCTTCAGGTTAGCGTAGGCAAAGGAGACATCAGCTTACGGCCTTCCACCGCTACGGCTCTGGCGCAGATGTCGATCCGCACCGGTTCGGGAAATATTGATCTGGCGCTGCCGGATTCGGCGAAATTCGAGCTTGCCGCCACAACCGATCGCGGGGAAATTGAAAACGAATATGGCGAGCCGTTGAAGCTGCAAGCGGCTGGCCGGGGCGCGCGGCTTCTGGGCATCACCGGCGTTGGCCCCAATCTGAACTTAACTACCGATCGAGGCACGATTGTGGTGCGCAAAACCAGTCAGGATGAGAATCAATCGGAAGCGGCGAACCAGGAAGAACACGCGCCCCAGCCTGCGCCCGCCAAACCTTCTCCGCGCCTTCCGGCTCTTCCCAAAGCGCCAATTTCATCGCTAAATCCTGATCTATAATCCAGTTTTCCCTGTTCCATTTGGCAAAAAATAGGCGAAAATAGAAGTGTGGAAGTTCAAGCAAAACTCCGCATTCTAGCGGACGCGGCCAAGTACGATGCTTCTTGCGCCAGCAGCGGCTCGAAACATGCCCGCATGGAAGGCGGCTTGGGTAACACCACGGGCATGGGCATCTGCCATAGCTATACGCCTGATGGCCGCTGCGTTTCCCTGCTCAAATTATTGCTGACAAACTACTGCGTTTACGATTGCCATTACTGCGTGAACCGCATTTCCAGCGATACGCCGCGCGCGCGTTTCACGCCGGATGAGGTTGTTTTTCTCACCATCGAATTTTATAAACGCAATTACATTGAAGGATTGTTCTTGAGTTCAGGCATTATTCAAAGTCCTGATTACACGATGGAGCAGTTGATTCAAGTGGCCCGCACTCTGCGCACGGAGCATCGCTTCGGCGGCTACATCCACCTGAAAGCGGTTCCCGCCGCTTCCGAAGAATTGACGCTCGAAGCAGGGCGGTGGGCTGACCGTTTAAGCGCGAACATTGAATTGCCCCGCGATTCCGATTTAGTGCAACTGGCACCGGCCAAAACACACGCGCAGGTTCAAACCACCATGCAGCAGATTGCCGGAGGCATTCTGGAAGCAAAAGATAAAACGAACCGGGCAGGCCAGAAGCCGCATTTTGCTCCTGCCGGGCAAAGCACGCAGTTTGTGGTGGGTGCGACTAATGCGCCGGATGCCGCGATCCTCGAAAAAGCGTCCGCTCTCTACAAAACTTATCACCTGCGCCGGGCTTATTATTCGGCGTTCAGTCCGATTCCGCACGCGAACCCGTTGCTTCCATTGGCGAAGATACCGCTCGTCCGGGAACATCGGCTTTATCAGGCGGACTGGCTGATGCGCTTTTATGGTTTTCAGCCCAGAGAACTGACCACCGCCGAAGATCATAATTTGCCGTTAGACCGTGACCCGAAACTGGCCTGGGCGCTGCGCCACCGCGAATTCTTTCCAGTGGATGTGAATAAAGCAGGGCGGGAAGCGCTGCTGCGGGTGCCTGGTTTTGGCGTTCGCAATGTGAATCGAATTGTGAAGATCCGCCGTTATCGCCGTTTGGCTTTAACGGATCTCGCCAAGTTGAAAGTGCCGGTGAAGCGAGCCCAGTATTTCGTGGTAACAGAGGACAATAATCCGCACACGAAAGAAATTGACGCAAAGCGATTGCCGACGCGCTTTGGGCCTGACTCAACGCAGCTTTCCTTGTTTTCGGCAGTGACGGGCGAACTGTAAAGCCATGACTTTTCCGGAATGGCGGAATCGGGCGCGACAACTGCTGCAGGATGGCATTGCGCCAGCCGATGCGATCTGGGACGAATCTCCCCGCTTGTTTGAGGAAGCTACGCAGAGGGCTAACAATGAGCTTTGGACAAACGAAGCCATTTCCGTACCGAAACAGTTTTTGGATCTGGCAGCCAGCGTCGCCTGCCATCAGGATTCTGAGCGATGGGCGCTGCTTTATCGAGTACTTTGGCGATTAACTCGCGGCGCGGAAAAGTACCTGCTGCAAATCGATGTTGACGATGATATACGCCGCTTGGTGTTAATGAATAAAGCGGTTAACCGCGATAAACATAAAATGACCGCTTTTGTTCGTTTTCGAAAGGTAAAAGGAAGCGAACCGGAAGAGTTTGTGGCTTGGCACCGGCCCGACCACAACATTGTGGAAACAATGGCGCCCTGGTTTGCGGCCCGGTTCGGCAGCATGCGCTGGTCCATTCTTTCGCCTTTGCGCAGCGCGCATTGGGATACAAAGAAATTGGTGTTCGGTCCGGGTGTTCCGCAAACGGCAGCCCCGCAAGGCGACGCCCTGGAGGATTTGTGGCGCGATTATTATGCTGCAATCTTTAACCCGGCCCGCATCAAATTGAAAGCGATGAAAGCGGAGCTACCGGTACGGCACTGGGCCACCTTGCCGGAAGCGCAGATTATTCCCGCGCTGATCGCCAAAGCAGAAACGCGAGTACAGGATATGGAGCGCAAACAAAAAACCTCGGCAGCGCCTTGGATACCAGCCTCGGCAAGTTTAGAAGAATTGAGCAGTGCGGCACGAGGCTGTGAGGGGTGTGAACTATTTAAAAGCGCAACGCAAACCGTGTTCGGCGAAGGTGCTGTGGGCGCGCGCGTGGTGCTGGTGGGCGAGCAGCCGGGCGACGAAGAAGACCATAAAGGACGTCCTTTTGTGGGTCCGGCAGGAAAGCTGTTAAATCGCGCGCTGGAGGAAGCAGCAGTAGACCGCTCCACTTTGTATGTGACAAATGCCGTGAAGCATTTTAAATTTGAAATGCAGGGCAAGCGGCGCATTCATAAGAAGCCAGGCGGAACGGAAATTTCCGCTTGCCGTCCCTGGCTGGAAGCGGAAATGTCGGCGGTGCATCCGGAGCTGATTGTTTGCCTGGGAGCGACTGCGGCACGTTCTGTGCTGGGGCGTGAAGTGCGCGTACTGAGCGAGCGCGGCGAGTTTCTGCCGCATCATTGGGCATCAGCGGTTATGGTTACGGTTCACCCATCCGCCCTGCTGCGCATTCCTGAAGAAGAACGCAAACAAGCGGAATGGGAGTTGTTTATTCGCGACCTACGCAAAATTGAAGAATGGCTGGCGAACCCGGATCGCCAAACAGTGCAGGCTCCGGCTTAGAAACTATTTTGTTTTTGAACTGACTTCACCTGTTAATTTGCTTGCCAGGGGGGAAGTCTGCCCGGCGTATTTGTTGCCTGTTTTTTTATAGTAAGGCACCGATACCGGGGAAGATAACTGCTCAAAAGTGAAAGAACAGATCCGCATTCCCGGATAAAGCGCTACCGGCAGACGGCCCAGATTGCTTAACTCCAGTGTTGCTTTGCCGCGCCAGCCCGGATCGAATAAGCCGGCCGTGCCGTGAACAATAATGCCGATGCGCCCCAAACTGGAACGTCCTTCCAGCCTGCCTAGAACATCGTCGTCCAGTTCCAGCGATTCTTCCGTAATCGCTAAGGCAAATTCTCGCGGCTGCATAATAAAAGGCTCATCATGCTTCACTACCACAGTGCGCATAATGTCCTGAATCGCCGCTTTCTCGCGCAGGTCAATATAAGCGAAGCGGCTGTGTTCAAACACGCTGAACTCCGAGCCCAGGCGAAAATCAACGGAACAGCTTCCAAACTGTTCAGGCGGCAGATCGGGAGAAATTCGTATCTTCCCTGCTTCCATGTACCGCCGGATGTCTACATCAGAAAGAACCATGCTGGATTGAAGGCCCATACTAACACGCGCGGAATGTTATATTGGAAAGGATTGCACAGCCGTGGGCGGCTAGCTCAGTTGGGAGAGCACCACGTTCGCAACGTGGGGGTCGTGGGTTCGAACCCCATGCCGTCCACCAAACAAATCCCGATCACGTCAAGTTCTTTCCTGTTTTCTGCGCCAAAATAGATGAAACAGAAAATCATCGGCTTTCACCAGGATGAACTTGGTGCGAAGTTTCAGTTATCCTGGACCGTATCAAACTTCAACGCAGCAACGAATTTTTAAAACTCTGGGCCGGTCAAATAATCTCTGAAATCGGTTCGCGTATTACCAGAGAAGGACTGCCGCTCACGGCGGTTCTGCTTTTAAGCGCAACTCCCGCGCAGATGGGCGTTCTTTCGGCTACCGGAGGTGCGTCGGTTTTAGCATTCAGTTTTGCGGCAGGGATGAAGATTGATCGCGTTCGACGGCGGCCCGTTATGATGATGGCCGATCTGGGCCGCGCATTACTGCTTGCTTCCGTTCCGATTTTTGCGTATTTGCGTTTACTTTCGGTAACGCACCTGATTGTAGTGGCTGCTTGCGCGGGCCTGCTTACCGTGCTGTTCGATGTGGCGTATCAATCGTACTTGCCTTCGCTGGTCGGTTCCGAAAACTTACTGGAAGGCAATCGCCTATTGAGTATTTCGAGCGCCACTGCCGAGATTGCAGGTCCGCCCTTAACCGGCGTTTTGGTACAGCTTATTTCCGCGCCGCTAGCGATTCTGCTGGATGCTGCCTCGTTCCTGATTTCAGGAATTTCGGTGTGGTCAATCCGTTCTCCTGAATTTCCGCCACAGCCCTCTTCTCATGTTTCCTTTCGCGACGAAATGCTGGCAGGCATGAGGGTCATTCTGGCGCACCCCACCTTACGGGCTTTGTTGTTTCGTTCCGTCATGGCTTCCGTATCGATGGGCGCAGTGTTTAGTTTTTATGTTCTTTACGCAATTCGCACGCTTCACCTCAGTCCTGCTTCTTTGGGCGTGGTGATCGCGTTTGGCGGACTCGGGAGCCTTGCCGGAGGATTGTTGATCGGCTGGGCAGCCCAGCGTTTTTCACCAAAGCCGACGTTCTTCGCTAGTGCAGTTGTGGTCGGTGCAGTTCAAATGCTGCTGCCGCTAGCATCACACTGGCCGCACGAGGCAGTTCTGTTCTTGTGCGCCAATCAATTTGCCGGCAACTGCGCTATGACTTTTTACTTCGTGAATGAAACAACGCTGCGGCGAAGCGCAGTGCCTCCGCACTTGTTGGGGCGCGTAAATGCCGCCATGCAATTTGCTTCCCGAGGCATGTTGCCGATTGGAGCGATCCTCAGTGGATTTACCGCGAACGACCTTGGAATTGTCAATACACTTTGGATCGCACTAAGGCGATCCTGTTATAAAATGCCCGCCATGCGCAAAACTGGTTTATTCCTCTTACTTTGTCTAATGTGCATGGCATTTGAATCGCCTTCCCATCAGGCAACCCAAGCTGATGTAGACCGCTGGATGACGGAGCTTTCCAATTGGGGGAGGTGGGGCAAGAACGATCAGATCGGCACGGTCAACCTCATTACTCCGGCCAAAAGAAAGCAGGCTGCCGCGCTGGTTCAGGAAGGCTACTCGGTTTCACTGGCCCATAATACGGAAACCGAGCAGGCGGCGGACAATTCATCGCCGTTCGGTCACAAGATGCTGGCAACGGGAGCTCACCCGGCCGGGCAGTTTGTTGTGGACGAATACAAAGTTTCTTATCACGGTTTCGCGCACACGCACATGGACGCGCTCTGCCACATGGCTTGGCAGGGAAAAATGTATAACAATTTTCCGCAAACGGACGTGACCGACCAAGGCGCGAAAGAACTGCCGGTGACTGGCTATAAGAACGGCATTTTCACGCGCGGCATTCTGATCGACATTCCGCAACTACGCCACGCTGCGTTTCTGGAGCCGGGCGCGGCGATTTACCCGGAAGACCTGGAAGCGTGGGAAAAGAAAGCAGGCATCACAGTAAGCAGCGGCGATGTGGTCTTTATTCGCACCGGACGTTGGGCGCGGCGCACAGCGAAAGGCCCTTGGAACCCGGATCACATCGCCGGTTTACATGCTTCCTGCGCGAAATGGTTGAAGCAGCGCGACGTGGCAATGGTCGGCAGCGACGCGGCTACCGATGTAATGCCTTCCGGGGTGCCGGACGTGGTTCAACCGATGCACCAACTTCTTTTAGTAGCAATGGGTACTCCCATTTTCGACAACTGCGACCTGGAAGCGATTGCCGCTGCCGCCAAGCAACGGAACCGGTGGGAATTTCTGTTAACCGCAGCGCCAATTCCGGTGCCGGGCGGAACAGGGTCTCCGCTCAATCCAATCGCGACGTTTTAAGCCCTGCTTTTATACTCGTATGAAGAGGTATTGGCGCGAGTGAGGTTGTCCGGTTGTTAAGTTTTCTGGCGACGGCGCTGAGTGTTTTCGCATTGGCAGGGGCGATGTTTACAACGAGCGTTCCGAAAGGGCTTGATTTTAAGCACCAGAACTCGCCAACGCCGCAGAAGTACTTGATCGAAACAATGGGCGGCGGCGTTGCCTTGTTTGATTACAACAACGATGGGCTGCTCGATATTTTCTTAGTTAATGGCGGTCGGCTGACCAGTGCCATGCAGATGCCTGAGCGTTTTGGCCGAAATTTACCCGGCTATGCGAATGCTTTGTACCGGCAGAATCGGGATGGAAGTTTTACTGACGTCACCAAGGCAGCAGGCTTAGAAGAGGCCGGTGATGGAAACTACGGCATGGGCGTGGCTACAGGCGATTACGACAACGACGGCTACGCCGATTTGTACGTCACCAGTTACGGCAGGAACATCCTTTATCACAACAACGGCAACGGCACGTTTTCAAATCTCACTGAGAAGGCGGGAGTGGGCGCAGGCGGATGGTCCGCTTCCGCCGGTTTTTTAGATTACGATAACGACGGCAAACTGGACCTGTTTGTGACCCGCTACATGGAATGGGACACAAAACACAGCAAGGCATGTAACGGTGAAAAACACACGTACTGCCCACCGGGAGAGTTTCCCGCCACCACCAATATTCTGTATCGAAACCTGGGCAACGGAATGTTTGAAGATGTCAGCCGAAAATCGGGAATCGCGACTAAGAAAGGCCGTTCTTTGGGTGTTGCATTCAACGATTACGACAATGACGGATGGACCGATATCTTCGTCGCAAACGACGGCATGGAGCAGTTTTTGTTCCACAACAACGGCAACGGCACTTTTACGGAATGCGCTTTTCTGGCCGGTGTTTCGTTGTCCGACGACGGCAAACCGTATGCAGGTATGGGTGTGGATTTCCGCGATTACGATAACGACGGCAAACCGGATATTATTGTCACCAACTTGGCTCGCCAGGTTTATGCGGTGTACCACAATGACGGCAACAGCTCATTCAGCTACCGGAGTCTGGAAACCGGTCTAGGGTCTTTATCCGGCGGAAGCTCAGGCTGGGGCATGCGCTTGGAGGACTTCAACAACGACGGCTGGAAAGATTTGTTTGTGGCCCAAAGCCATGTGATGGATAACGTGGAACAGATCGACCCGTCCCTGCATTACCTGGAGCCGCCGATGCTGGCTTTAAACAAGGACGGTCATTTTGAGCGCGGCGACTTGGGATCGGATGTTGCCTGTGCGGGCCGGGGTGCGGCTTTCGGCGATTTAGATAATGATGGCTGGACCGATGTGGTGATGAGCGTTTTAGGCGGACGTCCACAAGTTTTTCAAAATCGTAAAGGTAGCAGCGAGCATTGGATCACTCTCGCTTTGCAGGGTACAAAAAGCAACCGCGATGGTTTGGGCGCAACCGTAACAACAGGCAAACAAACCCAGTATGTAACTTCCAGCGGCAGTTATCTTTCCGCCAGCGACAAACGGGTTCACTTCGGATTAGGTTCAGCCGCAAACATCAACGTTGAAATTCGTTGGCCTTCGGGAACAATCCAGCAGCTTACCAACGTTCACGCTGACCAGTTTCTTTCCGTAATCGAACCGGAGCGTCGTTGATGCGAGCAGCACTGTTACTGGCAACAGGGCTAGCTTGGCAGAGCGTATTGCCGGAAGCAGTGCAGCATGTACAGGCCGGTTTGACGGCCCAAAAACAAGGGCGCATGAAAGAAGCCATTACGGAATTTAAAAAGGTAACGGAATTGGCTCCTAATCTGGCAGCCGCTTTTGTGAACCTGGGGGCGGCTTATCTGCAAACCCGGAACTACGGTTCCGCTATTCCGCCTTTGAAACGGGCTTTGGAGTTGAATCCTGATCTGCCCGGCGCTCACCAGATGCTCGGGTATGCTTTGCTGGCCCAAGGCTACGCGGCGGAAGCCATTCCGCACCTGGAGCGAACCCAGACGCTCGACGCGCTCGGCATTGCGCAGCTTAAAACCGGAAAGCTGCCCGAAGCCATTGCTAATCTTCAGGCCGCGCTGCAGAAGCGCCCGAACGATCCTGATCTGTTGTATTACCTGGGGCAGGCCAGCGGCTTGTATTCGCGGGCCATTTTCGACACGCTGCTTTCCGGTTATCCCGATTCCGCTTTTGCGCATAAGGGATTGGGCGACAATTACGCAGCGCTGCGGCAGGTTCCCGAAGCGGAGAAGGAATACCGCGAAGCGCTGCGGTTAAGCCCGAACATTCCCGGCGTGCATCTGGCTCTCGGCCAAGTTTATGCGAGTGCGTCGCAGTGGCCCAAAGCGGAAGAAGAGTTTCTCGCCGAAACAAAAACGCAGCCGGGCGATGCGGAAGCGGCGTTCCGGCTCGGTTCGGCACTGCTGCAGAATGGAAAAATCAAAGAAGCGCAGCAGGAACTGGAACGCGCGGACAATCTGCGGCCGGAAATGCCGGAAACGCTTTACTCGTTAGGAAAAGCGGCATCGCTCAACGGCAACTCTGCACTGGCTGAAAAGAAGTGGAACGCGCTGCTTTCGCTGGATCGTCAAAGCTCATTGGCGGCGCAGGCCCATTTCGGTTTAGCTAATCTATACCGCAAGCAGGGCAAGACGGCGGAAGCGCAGCGAGAAATGCAGTCGTACCAAGCGTTGCAAAAACCGGACGCGTCATCTCCCAAGTAAGCCTGGATCATTAACTGACGTGAACCACCGGACGGCGATGAGTATCAGGAATCGCGCGCCGGAGAACTTCGTGCACCAGCGGAGCGATATCGCCTTCTCCCAAAAAAATGAATTTAAAGATGTTGCCTACCGGATTGCCTTCCGTCCAGCTAAAGTAAGCATGAGGCGCATAACCGGTTCTTTTTTCCAAATCGATCAGAATCGCGGCCACTGCATTGGCAACCACCGGACTTCGAGCGCGTAAAAGGAAGTATTCACCAATTGCTTCACCCGTGACCTGCAGAGTGTCTTCAAATTCTGAAGCATCGCCGCGTTCGATTTCCAGAAAGTAAAGCCGGTCGGAAACCGGGATGTTATGGCAGCATCGGGTGGAGTTATCCAGTTCTTCTAAACTCTCTTTAGTTTCCAAACGATATCTGCGGGCAGCCAAATGAATAGTGCCTTCGTTTTCAGCCAGCCAAGCTTCTGTTTTAGGATCAATCGTAACGCCGGTAATGCGAAGTTCCGTTGAGCGCACCGCGCGTGAAATCAGCGAAGTGGCTACGATGCAAAGAATGAAAATAGTGGCTATTTTCAAACCTTCGGGGCGCTCATAAACGTTCACCACCGTTGTGTAAATAAACACCAGCGCAATAAACAGAAAAGGCCAGCGAAGCTTCTGCTTCCATACCGTCAGCGTAACGGCTATTGATGCCGAAGTGATCAGCACCAGTACGCCGGTAGCATAAGCGCCGCCTTGCGCGTCCACGTTGGCTCGAAATACGAAAGTAACAACATAAGCGATTGCCAGAAACACCAGCACCAAAGGCCGCGATGCGGAAGCCCATTCCGGCGCCATGCCGAAGCGCGGCAGATAACGGGGAATCAGGCTCAATAAGCCCGCCATAGCGGAAGCGCCGGCAAAGCCGAGGATCAGAATCGTGCTGATGTCATATAAAGAGCCGAAGCCGTTGCCCAGATACTGATGGCCCAGGTAGGCCAGAGCGCGGCCGTTAGCCGGGCCGCCCTCTTTGAATTTGTCAGGCTCAATCAAAAGAGTGCTGATCAGGCTGGTTGCCAGCAAAAACACGCTCATAATTGCGGCAGCGGTAATCAGTAACTTCCGGGTGTTGCGGATTCGATTAGGTAAGTTCTCCCCTTTAATTAACGGCATCACCGCTACGCCGGTTTCAAAACCGGATAAGCCGAGCGCCAGTTTCGGGAAAAGAAGCAGCGAGATACCCACCATCGCGAACGGGTTTCCATGCTGTGTAAAAAGCGACTGCTGCCACCGGGAAAACAATTCAGGATGCTGGAAAAGATGCCATAAACCTACTGTCGTCACTACCACGTTCAAACCTAAATAGAGCCCTACAAGCAGCACCGCCACATTGATTGCTTCCTTGAAGCCTTTTAAAAAGATTGCTCCCAGAATAGTCAGGATGGCTAAAGTAATTCCCATCTGGCTTTTCATCCAATTAGGAGTGAACGGGTTCTGCGTAAAATGCGCTGCTCCGTCGGCCGCCGAAAGAGTCATGGTGATGACGAAATCGGTGGTGGCAAAACCAAGCAGCACCAGAACAAACACCTTGGAATACCATTTCGGAAAGATCTTTTCGAGCATAGCCACGCTGCCCTGCCCATTCGGGCTTTCCTTTGCGACGCGCTGGTACACCGGCAAGGCCGCAAACAAAGTGACCAGAACCAAAATGAGTGTAGCCAAGGGGGAAAGCAGGCCGGCAGCCAAAAAAGCAATACCCGGCTGATAGCCCAAAGTGGAAAAATAATCCACGCCCGTGAGGCACATCACGCGCCACCAAGAGTGCTCCGCTTCGGGCTTGCTTTGCACGCCCTTGGGCAGCTTCAGATCCGCTAATAACCAGTCTTGTAATATCACGCTCGCTCACAAAAGGCAGGTAATTTCGTCATGCATTGAATGGACTCAAACTGTCCGCTCGATTCAGATTCGAAAAAACCGCAGGTGGTTTCTTCTTTGTTTTTCCTTTATAGTTTACGGAACAGGAAAAACATAAACAGGATTTTTGATTGATTTAGGCAAGAGAACGAATCTAACAGCATATGTCGAATGATTTTCAAGCAAACCGGCGAGAACTGTTGTTGGCGCTCGGAGCAGGCTTAGCGGCCTCCATCAGCGCAAGCGGCGCGCCATCAAATAGCGAAATCCCTTACCGCACGCTAGGGCACACCGGCGAAAAAGTTTCCTGTATTGGAATGGGCGGCTTTCACCTGGGCAAGCCGGAAGTCAGCGAAGCAGATGCCATCAAGCTAGTGCATACGGGCGTGGATCGCGGCATCAATTTTCTGGACAATTCCTGGGATTACAACAAAGGCGAAAGCGAAAAACGCGTCGGCAAGGCGGTGAAAGACGGCAATCTGCGCAGCCGCGTTTTCATGATGACGAAAAATGACGGGCGCACCAAGGAAGAATTTAACAAGCAATTGGACGAGTCTTTGAAGCGGCTACAAACCGACCATCTGGACCTGGTTCAATTCCATGAAGTTATTCGCTTCGAAGATCCTGACCGCATTTTCGCGTTTGGCGGCGCCGCCGAAGCCGCGCTCGCGGCGAAAAAAGCCGGCAAATTACGGCACATCGGCTTCACCGGCCACAAAGATCCGCATATTCATCTGTACATGCTGCAAGTGGCGGACCAGCATAAGTTCCAGTTTGACACCGTGCAGATGCCGGTGAATGTGATGGATTATCATTTCCGGAGTTTCACCAATGAAGTGCTGCCGGAACTGACAAAGCGCAACATCGGCGTGCTCGGCATGAAAAGCATTGGCGATACCGTAATCTTGAAAAGCCAGGCGGTAACAGCCCTGGAATGCCTTCAATTTTCGCTTAGCCGTCCGGTATCGGTGCAGATTACCGGCATTGATAAACCGGAAATTCTAGACCAGGCGATTAAAGCCGCGCAGACTTACGACAAAGTAACTCCGGAACAGATGGCCGCCATCCTGAACCGGACCAAGCCTCACGCAATGGAAGGCAAATGGGAATTATTTAAGACCAGTGCTGTTTTCGACAGCACGGCAACGCATCCGGAATGGCTGGGAACAACCAGTCCTCATGTGAAAGCTGTGCAGCCGCAGATGTCATAATATTCGACGGCATTCGGTTGCGGGTATTTGTGGAAAAACAGGTATAGCAACAAACCCACAACTACCAAAATCACAACGAAAGCTGCCGTTTTAAAAGCGAAGTTCACCGGAGCAGGCTGAGGAATGAATGCTGAAGTCAGTTCAAGATTTTCAGCACAGCCGATTATTTCTTTCCAGGCTTGCTCCGCTTCATGATACTTGGCTACTGAAAGCGACTGAGGCTCAGGAAAACTTCTAATCCGCTTCTGAACACGACTTCGGGCGCGATCAAGGAAAAGGGTTCTCAATTCCTGAGTCATCTCGCCTCGTTGGTACTCGCTCTCATTCGGGTCCCAATCGAATTTAGTGTTGCGACAAGTTTTGCAAGCTAAAGCCAAGTTCAGCGGATCGACATCGAGTTGCGGATAAATCTGCTTCGGCAGAATGTGTTCTGTTTCGCACTCAGCGAGCCGTTCCGCTTTTAACAAGTAACGGGCGCAGTAACAACACGATCCGCCGGTTTGTATCCAGCCCGCCAAGTAAGCTTCATTGGAAAAAGTTCTGAAATATTCCGATCTGCTTTTTAGCTCTCGGATAATCAGGCTGTCCACTCGGTATTTCATCTTTTCCCCAAAACACTGCGGCCAGCAAAGGGGTACTACGCTGTTCAGCCCCCATCCTGTGAAGTGATTTTGAGATCAGTATGAATAGTTTTCCGGCGGCAATCATTTCAGTTGTATCCGAGTACGTATTCCTTTGAGTGAGACGTTTCAGAACACCGCTTACTGTGTCACCGCAAACGTGGAGTGAAGGGAAGCTTCTGAATTAAACTTGAATACCCACTTCCAGCGGAACTGGGTATTCTCTTCGCATGTCAATTCAAAGGAAAATGGATAGATGATGCGGCTGATCATTTGCCTAGCAGTTTGCGTGATAAATGGTTCAGGTGCTTACGCGCAAACTGAAGCTTCCCGACTACGTACGCTTTATGGTGCGCCAACGAAGTTTCGCGAGGCGCCAGCCCAGGAAATTTTCACTGCCCGTCCGAGATTGACTCTGACGGCAACCTATGCAAATGACCGCAGCAAAGTTTGCAGAATTGGTAATCTTCAAGGAGCCATTATGCGGGTGGAAAGCAGGCAATGATATCTTTGACCAACCGCCATCAACCAAAAAGAACTGAAAATGTTAGTTCTAAATATTTAAAATAGAAATGAGTAAAAAGTATGGCACCAGACCGAAGCGAGTTACATGCACTGGTAAATCGATTGCCGGATGAACTGGTGGAGTAGGCGGCAGATGTACTGCGGACATCCACGGTGAATTTACGTCCGCAACTTAACCTTCGAGGTGTCAAGCCTGCTAAATATCAAGGTCCTCGAAAATACTTCAAGTCAATTGATTTGCACTTTGAACCAGGCGAGCTGACACCGCCCGAACAATTTGTAAAAGATCGACGGTAAAGCTTATTGAAGTTCTTTGACTTCAGCCATTATCATCATTTCACCCACAATCCGCGATGCCGTGGCAGGGGCCAGCAAGATGCCATTGCGGAAATGCCCGTAAGCCAGAAACAGATTGCTTTCCTGCCAGCGCCCTAATTGAAGCGCGGCGGCTTTGGGTCGGAAGCCGATCCACACATCTACAGGTTGCAATCTTTCCAGTACGGGAACAAATCGCATCACATCTTGTCGTAGTTTTTCTGAAACTGCGGAATCGACGGTGCGTTCAAAACCAACGTTTTCCATAGATGCGCCGACAACCACCATGCCGCTTCCTCTTTGAAAAATGTAGATGTGCTCGTGCCGCACGATGGTGGGGCAGGCTCCTAATTGCAGTTCGAAGCCGAGCAGATGGCCTTTGACCGGCTCACTGGCGGGGATAGGCGCAACGCCCTTTACCGGAATGCTGCCGCTCCAGGCTCCGGCGGCAAGGATAGCAGTGGCGAAGTGTTCTCCGTTGACCAGCACCCCATTGTTCACAACTTCAATTTCGGAAACAACAGTTTCCTCCCGCAAGTCAACGCCGTTTTTTGAACAGGCCACCCTTAACGCATTGAGCAGTTCACGCGGAGCAACCACCGCATCGTCGGGATAAAACAATGCGCCCACCAAATTTTCAGTTTGAACGTGCGGGGAAAAAACTTTCACCTTATCCGAACTGAGTTCGCGGCTTTGTATTCCGCCAGCACGCTGTTTTTCAGCGCGGGTTTTGAGATGTTCCCATTCCTGCTCGGTATAGGCGAGATCAAGTGCGCCGCACTCCTGAAAGTCAATCGCAAGGCCCGACTCCTGAACCAGTTCCGCGACAAAGGCCGGATACTGACGGCGACTTTCCAAATAGAACGCAGCCAAATGCAGTTCCTGGTCGAGTTCGCCGCCGGGCGAAAGCATTCCGGCAGCAGCCCAACTAGCTTCCTTTCCCAAACGGTTCTTTTCGAAAAGGACCACTTTTTGGCCGCGCTGCGCTAAACGCCAAGCGATTGTACAGCCAATGATGCCCCCGCCGATGAGGGCGTGGCGCGGCGCATTCACCGGGACCTTTCCTCCACGGTGACAACAGCATGATCGGCAGATTTGCCGCTTCTCACTACTTCCAAAAAAGCTTTAGCGGCATGGCTGAGGGCGCGGCGGCTCGGGTACACCAGCCGTATTTTCCGCTCACAGTAAAGTTCACTCACTCGAATTTCGCGCAGCAGGTCCTGTTCGATCTCTTGTTCCACGCACATGCGCGGCAGAAAAGCCACCCCTTCATTTTCCTGCACCATGCGGCGGATCGTTTCCACCGTCGGCATTTCCACATCCATGTTTAAAGGAACTTTGTGCTGCTGAAATTCCTTCAAAACACGCTCACGATAAGGCGAGAGAACATTATGGGCGATGAACGTTTCCATGCCCAGTTCGGTAATGGATACTTCTTCTCTGCTGGCGAAGCGATGCTGGGGAGAAACAATCAAGGCCAGATGATCGGTAAAAATCACTTGTGAAATCAGGTGATCGTCGTCAGGATCGAAGCTGATCACGCCTAACTCCAGTTCGCCATCCAAAAGCTGCGAGGGAATTTTGCTGGATAAGGTACGCCGCACTTGGACTTTCACTTTCGGAAACAAGCGGCGATAGCGCTGAATGTGAGATATCAAATAAAGCGATGTGGATTCATTCGCCCCAATGCTGAGCCGCCCGGCGCAATTATCGCGCAACTCGCGAAGCGCGTTTTCCATGTCGGATTCGAGGTTCTGGAAGCGACGGGCGTATTCTAAGACTACTCGGCCCGCATCGGTCAGCAGCAGTTCACGCCCGGAACGATCAATCAGTTTCTCCTGAAGATCGCTTTCTAAGCGCTGCATTGCTATGGAGATAGCTGGTTGGGTGCGCAACAGCTTCTCACCGGCACGGGAAAAACTGCGTTCCGTGGCTACGGTGAGAAAAACCTTAAGCGGGTACAGTTCCATGAAGCCTCAAGCCATAACCGGCTCTTATCTCATGATTATAACTAATGCAAAACAGCAGAACTATAAATTTGCATAATCGCCCTAGTTTACTTACGATGGATCAAGACTCCTAATACCCGTTTGGGAGCTGAAACTCTTACCGGAGGGTTTGAATGAATCGCGTTTACATTTTCGATACTACTTTGCGTGATGGTGAACAATCGCCTGGCTGCAGCATGACTGTGCCGGAAAAGCTGCGTATGGCGGCGCACCTGGTGGATCTAGGGGTAGATATTCTCGAAGCTGGATTCCCGATTGCTTCCGAAGGCGATTTTGAAGCCGTGCGCGAAGTAAGCCGCCAGTTTCCCGAAACGCGAGTAGCAGCATTGGGTCGTGCCACAAAGCTCGATATTGAACGGGCTGGAGAGGCACTGCGAACTGCGAAACGGCCGCGAATTCATACCTTTATTGCCACCAGCGATATTCATCTGAAATACAAGCTCAAGAAAAGTCAGCAGCAGGTTTTGGATGCCGCCGTGGAAGCAGTCAGGCTGGCGCGAACTTACACGGACGATGTTGAGTTTTCGGCGGAAGACGCGACCCGGACCGAATGCGATTACCTGGAAAAAATCTGCCAAGCGGTAGTGGAAGCCGGAGCTACCACAGTGAACTTGCCGGATACGGTAGGCTACTCGGTGCCGGAAGAATATGGCGAATTGATCAGCAGAATTACAAAATTATTGGGAAATCGGGCGATTATTAGCGTTCACTGCCATGATGACCTGGGGCTGGCCGTGGCGAACTCCCTGGCGGCGGTGAAGGCTGGCGCAAGGCAGGTGGAATGCACTATCAATGGTATCGGCGAGCGGGCCGGAAACGCGGCTTTGGAAGAAGTCGTCGTAGCGATGAAAACGCGGCGCAACCATTACCCGTTTGAAACAAACATCCGAACCGAGCAGCTTTACCCGGCCAGCCAAATGTTGACCAGCCTGATTTCTTTTGGGCCGCAGCCGAACAAAGCGATTGTGGGCGAGAATGCATTTGCGCACGAAGCGGGCATTCACCAGGATGGCTATCTGAAGGAAAAATCCACTTACGAAATTATTGATCCGAAAAGCGTCGGTGTGCCGGAAGGGCGGCTGGTGTTGGGAAAGCACAGCGGCCGCCACGCTTTAAAACAGCGCACCGAAGACCTTGGTTTTCAACTCAGCCAGGAAGAGCTGGACGAGGTGTATCATCACTTCACCTTACTGGCAGACACCAAAAAAGGCGTGCGGAACGATGAGATTTTGAACTTGGTTCAGGACACCGTAGGCCGCCGCGCTGCCGTAGCGAGGTAAAGACAAATTCCATGAAATTGAATGTTCTTCTCCTCCCCGGCGATGGTATCGGCGTGGAAGTCACCCGTGAAGCAGAAAAAGTGCTGAAGCACATTGCGCAGGCACATAGCCATGAGTTGTCGTTAAGCCAAGGACTGCTCGGAGGAATTGCCATTCACCAAACAGGCAATCCATTTCCAGAAGAAACCCGGCAGTTGGCTTTGCAGGCAGATGCAACTTTAATGGGCGCGGTAGGCTTGCCGGAATTCGACAATGCGCCGCCGGAGAAAAGGCCCGAGCGCGGGCTGCTCGGCATCAGGAAAGCGCTGGAAGTGTACGCCAATCTGCGCCCGGTACGTTCTTACAAAGCTCTAATTAACTCCTCGCCGTTGAAAAATGAACTGGTGGATGGAACGGACATGATCATTGTTCGTGAACTGACCGGCGGCATCTATTACGGCACGCCGCGCGGCATTTCGGGCGAAGGCGCGAACGAACAAGCGATAAATACCATGTTGTATACGCGACCGGAAATCGAGCGCGTGTCGCACATGGCCTTTCAACTGGCCCAGAAGCGCCGCAGGAAAGTCACCAGCGTTGATAAGTCAAACGTGCTGGAAAACTCCCAGCTTTGGCGCAAGGTGGTGGTGGAAGTGGCCGCACAGTATTCTGATGTGGAACTAGACCATCTATTGGTTGATAACTGCGCCATGCAATTGATTTTGAACCCGCGCCGCTTCGACGTGGTTCTGACAGAAAACATGTTTGGCGATATCCTAAGTGATGAGGGAGCGGTGCTGGCCGGTTCTATCGGCATGTTGCCTTCAGCATCCATCGGCAACAAACGCGCTTCGGGCGCATGGACTGGTTTGTATGAACCTGTTCATGGTTCCGCGCCGGACATTGCCGGGCAGAACAAGGCAAATCCGCTGGGCGCAATCGGCTCGGTAGCGGCAATGTTGGAATATAGTTTTGGTTTAACAGAAGAAGCGGCCCTGCTAAACCGAGCAATGGAAGAAGTTTTAAACAGCGGGCGCGTGACGGCGGACTTAAAACCGGCCGGCATGCCGGCCACAACGGCGGAAGTGGGCGATGCGGTTTGCGCTGCCCTGGGCAAAGCGGTAGCCGCTTAAGTTTCCATTCGCCCGTTGAACTCGCATCTTTGCACGTACAAAAGAGGTACACCATGTCAGAAGCAAACAGTTTGCAGAAGAACGGCGCGGCGCGGCCACGCACGATTATCGAGAAGGTTTGGGATAACCATATTGTCGCGGAACGCGCAGAGGCTCCGGCGATGGTTTACATCGATCTTCATCTAGTGCATGAAGTCACATCTCCACAAGCTTTCTCCGGTCTGCGCGAACGCGGCTTGAAAGTGCGCCGGCCCGATCTGACTGTGGCGACTACCGACCATAGCATTCCCACGCATGACCGTTCCCTGCCGATCCTGGACAAGATCGCCGCGGCGCAGATAGATCAATTGGAAACAAACTGCCGCGATTTCGGTATTAAGCTGTTTGGTCCGCACAGCGACAAACAGGGCATTGTGCATGTGATCGGCCCCGAACAAGGCTTAACGCAGCCGGGCATGACGGTAGTTTGCGGCGATAGCCACACGGCAACTCACGGCGCGTTTGGCGCATTGGCGTTCGGCATCGGCACGAGCCAGGTGGAGCATGTGCTGGCCAGTCAATGCCTGCTGCAATCCCGGTCAAAAACTTATGAAGTCCGGGTGGAAGGCCAACTGAAAGAAGGCGTGGGCGCGAAGGATATCATCCTAAACCTGATTTCGCGGATCGGCATCGGCGGCGGAACGGGATGCGTGTTTGAATACTGCGGGTCCACGATTCGCTCGCTTTCAATGGAAGAGCGGATGACCATCTGTAACATGTCGATTGAAGCCGGAGCGCGCGCGGGCATGGTTGCGCCGGATGACACCACTTACGAATTCTTGAAAGGCCGTCCGTATGCGCCGAAGGGCGCGGAATGGGACAAGGCCGTGGCGATGTGGCGCGAGTTGCGAACTGACGAAGGCGCAACCTTCGATAAAAGTATTTATATCGACGCGGCATCGCTTGAACCGATGATTACGTTTGGCACGAATCCAGGCATGGGCATTCCGATTACCGCGCCGGTGCCGGATCCCGCTTCCCTCAACGATGCACTGGAACGCGATTCACTTACAAAGGCTTTGAACTACATGGCGCTGCCTTCCGGCAAGTCGCTCCTGGGTCATCCGGTGAACGTGGTGTTCATCGGAAGCTGCACCAATTCCAGAATGTCCGATTTGCGAGCGGCGGCGGCCATTATGAAAGGTCGTAAAGTGAACCCGAATGTGCGCGTGATGGTAGTGCCGGGATCGCAAATTATTAAACAGCAAGCGCAAGCGGAAGGCTTGGACCGTATCTTCACCGAAGCCGGAGCGGAATGGCGCGAAGCGGGCTGTTCCATGTGCATTGCGATGAATGGCGACCAGTTAAAGCCGGGCGAGTACAGCGTTTCCACCAGCAATCGTAATTTTGAAGGACGGCAAGGCAAAGGCGGCAGAACGTTCCTGGCGAGTCCGTTAACCGCGGCCGCCACGGCCATCACTGGCGTGGTGACGGACGTTCGAACGCTGCTTTAGTTTCAAGGAAGATCATTCATGAAAAAGTTCACTACACTCAGTGGCCGTGTGGCGGTGATGCCGATTGACAACATCGATACGGACCAGATCATCCCGGCCCGATTCCTGAAGACAATTTCAAAGGAAGGCTTGGGCGACCAGCTTTTCTTTGACTGGCGTTATGAAGCGGATGGAAGCCCGAAAGCGGATTTCCTGTTGAACAAGCCGGAAGGAAAAGCCGCGCAGATTCTTTTAGCCGGCGACAACTTCGGCTGTGGCAGTTCGCGCGAACACGCACCCTGGGCCTTGACGCAGTATGGATTCCGGGCAGTAATCAGCACTTCGTTTGCGGATATTTTTCGCGGGAATGCAGTGAAGAATTCACTGCTGCCGATTGCGATTCCGCGCGACGCGCATCAATCGCTATTGGAAGCTTTGGAGCAGAACCCGGCAGCTACGGTTACGGTGAACTTAGCGCAGCAAATTTTGACGCTGCCGGACGGTGCCGAAATCAGCTTTCCCGTGGATGAGTTTGCGAAGCACTGCATGATTGAGGGCGTGGACGAGCTGGGTTATATTCTGCAGCAGGAAAATGCAATTGCAGCGTATGAAGCGAAACGATCGCTCAGTGTTAATGTGCTGGCGCAAGTGTGAAGAAGTTGTTTTTATCGTGCCTGCTGACTATCCGCTCCACCCTTATCAGCACGCGCTCGCTTATCTCCAAGGGTGCTCAGTTCGGTCGAGCGCTCCTATAGTTGTACTTGGCTGGAAGCGATGCTGAGGACACCAGAAAATGTGTTTATGTCTGCCATTCCTTCGGTGGTACGCAGGTAAACGATTAAGCTTACCGGTAGAAACTCAGTTAATCCCTGAATGACATCCCAAATTGCGGATAACACATAATCGTTCAACTTAAATTGCTTCCTATCCGACAGCCTAGATGATGGTTCGAGGTTCTTTCGAACAATCTCCCGCCAGTTTACTTATGACGGCCGTAGATAATCTGTTCGGCCACATTTGCCAGATTGGGTCCCACAATGGACGGCTGCGGACCAAGCGGAAATAAAGCTTGCCTTGGTCGCTGCACGAATGCAGCTTGGCAGCCAGCCTGTAAAGCTCCCCACACATCCCAGCCGTGAGCCGCTACGAGTATGATATCCTCCATCGGCACGTTGAGCGAAGCAGCGGCCATGCGGTAAACATCACCTGCTGGTTTAAATCGATGCACGGTCTCCACCGAGAGCGTTTGCTCGAAGAAAGAAGACAAGCCGGCATTGTGAAGCTGCTGCGACTGGCTTTGCTGACTGGAATTAGTAAGCGTTGCGAGCTTTAATCCGGACTGCTTCAATCTGGTGAGCGCAGGCTTAACATCTGGATAAGGCGGCAAACAATGAAGCTTGGTTTTGATTTTTTGAACATCTTTCGGCTGGAGGGTAATTCCACGGCTTGACGCGTTCATGGCCAGAACAGCCAGCGCAATCTCGCTGAACTCGCGGTAACCATCTAAAACGTTAGAAACCAAAGAATACTGGAGAACTTCCAAAAACCATTCCCGCACGGAAACATCTTTGCCCAATAAATGCTTTAGTTCCGGCGCAAGCGCCTGCGTATCCAGTAACGTTCCATTCACATCAAACAGCACAATCGGCATTGTTCAACTCCCATCAAGCAGGTGTGATGGTGAAACGGAGCCGCTGATAACAGAAAAAGGGCAGTTCCGCGCGGAACTGCCCTAAGCAGGTGTCA
>CAXTWH010000009.1:0-132563 GCA_964247975.1 uncultured Bryobacteraceae bacterium
CCCGCGCAAGTGGGTGGGAGAGTCGGACGTCGCCCGATTTATTACGAAAAAGCACTTTGCTCGATGAGAGCAAAGTGCTTTTTTCTGTTAGCGGTGCGAACCACTCTGTCCGTTTGGCTTTTCTAACCAGTCCTGCTAGCCCTTGAGCCTACCCTAAAGTGTAATAGATAATCTTTTTATACCTGATTGACAGCAGCGTTACAAAGGAGCCGACAATAACAACAAAAGTGCTGTTGGTGGAAGATAATGAATTAAACCGTGATATGTTGAGCCGCAGATTGCAAAGGCGAGGCTTTGAAGTGATTACTGTGGTTGACGGAGAAAACGCGGTGCAGTTGGCAGGAAGCATCATGCCGGATATTATTCTGATGGATGTGGGTTTACCGGGTATTAGCGGCTGGCAGGCAACCGCCTTAATCAAAGCTAATCCGGATACTCAGCATATCCCTATTGTTGCGCTGACCGCTCATGCTATGAGCGCTGATCGCCAACAGGCTATAAAAGCCGGCTGCGATGCATTTGAAACTAAACCCATCGAACTGGACCGCCTCCTTGAAGCCATCAGCAGGCTTGTCACAATCAGCAGGCAGGAAACCTAGTGGACCTGAATTATCCAGCAGCAAAGTGGCAGTATGCCGAGCTTCGGCATACTCTTCGTACGCCGATCAATCACATTGTCGGCTATGCGGAACTTTTGTTGGAAGAAGACAGAGAAGCTCATCAAGGTAATGCTGCACGTTTGACCAGAGTGCTTTCCGCCGCTAAACAAGCCTTGGCTGTTGTGCAGAAACAGTTGAAAGGATCTGATTCCAATCATCTATCTGCTGCGCTTGATCAACTTCGACCGCAATTGGAGACTCCTCTCCGATTAATTTCTGAGGAAGTGCGGGCATTAGAAAACAGTGAAACTGAAACCCGTCTAGAAGATGTAAAGCGGATTAAAGCGGCGGTTCAGGAATTGCAATCGCTGGCGACCGGGTGCTTGCCGCAGCGACCTGCGCTTATTCCTTCCAGTAAATCCTTGTTTGTTCGCGAATCTCCTCAGAAAACTGCCGCGCGCGTTTTGATTGTGGACGATTCGGAAGTCTCCTGCCAATTGCTTTGCCGCTTATTGAGTCGTGAGGGCCATTCCTGCGAACCGGTAACTAGCGGAATTATGGCACTTCAGCTTCTCAGTGAAAACCACTTTGATCTGGTGCTGCTTGACTTGATGATGCCCGGCATTAATGGATTAGATATTCTGCAAACTATCAAGAAAGATTCAAAGCTGGAAGAAATCGCCGTGGTGATGCTTTCCGCTTTTGATGAGCTGGACCAGATTGGACAGTGTTTTGAACTGGGCGCCGAAGATTACCTGCTGAAGCCGTTTGATCGAATTGTGCTCAATACTCGAATCCATGCAGTGCTGGAACGAAAGCGGCTGCAGAACATGGAACGGCGCCGCACACTGGAATTGGAACTGGCTGATGCGGAATTGAGGCGCTCCAACGACGAACTCCGCCGCTTTGCTTCCGTAGTTTCACACGATCTACAAGAACCACTGCGAATGGTGACCAGTTATCTGCAACTGCTGCAGCGCGGCTTGACGAATCTCACCGAAGACCAGCGGGATTATCTGGAGTATGCCATTGACGGCGGCCGCCGGATGGGCAATCTGATTCAGGATCTTCTAGCGTATTCACGAGTTTCTGCTGGCGAGCCGAACCTGGAAACAGTGGATTGCGCGGCAATGATCACGGAAGTGAAACAACATCTTAAAGCCGCTATTGAAGAATCCGGGGCTGAGGTAGTATGCGGCAATCTGCCGATGATTACCGCGGATTGTTCTCAAATTCGGCAGCTCTTTCAAAACCTGATCGCAAATGCTATCAAATACCGAAGCAACAAGCATCCGCTAGTGCAGATTAGTTCGGAGCGAGATGGCAATCATTGGCAATTTTCCGTTACCGATAATGGAATTGGCATCGAACCAAAGTATTATCAGCGTATCTTTGAGATGTTCTCGCGCTTGCATGATGGCAACATTCCTGGTACTGGGATAGGACTCGCCATTTGCCAAAGGGTGGTAGAGCGATCGGGCGGGAAAATCTGGGTAGAATCACAACCAGGACTGGGATCTACCTTTTACTTCACGATCCCAGCCTGATTTGTTTTTCAACCATTGAGCCCGACGTACTGAAATCCTGCTTTGGTCAGTTGATCCCGATCCAGGACGAGGCGGCCATCCACAATTACCTTGCCGCGCATGGTGTGGGCCAGCTTAGCCCATTCCAGTTCGCGATATTCCGTCCATTCGGTGACTAGCACCACAGCATCGCAGTCTTCTAACAGCGCATGAACGTTTTCACATAAGCTGATATTCAGATTGGGGTGTTCACGCTTAAAGCGTTCCATCGCAATCGGATCATGAGCTTTCACGCGAGCGCCGCGTTCCAACAGTTTTTGCGCAATCTCAATCGCCGGCGCTTCTCTTAAATCATCGGTGTTGGGCTTGAACGCCAACCCGAGCAGCGCAATGGTTTTACCTTTCAAAATCTTCAATTCATGGAGCAGTTTCTCCACAATACGGTCGCGTTGGCGTTGGTTTACCCAACGCGCTGCTTCCACAATGGGCATGGTTAAGCCGTATTCGCGGCCGGTCGCTATCAGAGCTGCTGTGTCTTTGCCGAAACAGGACCCGCCCCATCCGAGACCCGCATTGAGAAAGCGGGAACCGATGCGGGTATCAAGTCCGATTCCGCGCGCCACTTCCGATATATCGGCTCCAACTCGCTCCGCTAACTGTCCGATTTCATTAATGAAACTGATCTTTAATGCCAGAAACGCATTAGCCGCGTACTTAATCAGTTCAGCGGAAGCCAGATCGGTAGAAACCAGCGGAACAGCATGTTTATCATCAGGCCGCGGCAGAAACGTCGGCGATTCAAAGGTTTGATCGAGAATCGGACGATACAGCGTATAAAGCACTTCTAAAGCGTGCGTTTCATCTGACCCGACAACAATGCGGTCAGGATACAAACTGTCGCCAATGGCCGCGCCTTCGCGGAGGAACTCCGGATTGGATGCCACCGCGAATAACCCGTTTACCTTACGGCCGTGACGTTCTTCCAGCGAGTGACGGATGATTGAACCCACCCAGTTACCGCTGCCGATCGGAACGGTGGATTTGTTCACAATCACGGTAAAACCGCTTCCCAAATGCTCTCCAATGGAAGAAGCCGCTTGTGAAAGGTATTCCAGATTTGGATTGCCCGACGCGCTCGGCGGAGTTCCCACTGCAATGAAGATGACCTGCGCGTTCGGAATTGCATCGGCGTAGCTGGTTGTAAACTGCAGATTTTGACAAGCCTGAGCAATCAAACTATCCAGATGCGGTTCGTAGATCGGTACATGTCCAGCTTTTAAAGCCTCTACCTTTTTGGCATCTGTATCCAGGCAGGTGACAGAATGCCCGATATAGGCAAGGCATACGCCGGTTGTCAGCCCAACGTATCCGGTTCCAATAATGGCAACGTTCATGTTTACAATCGGTTCGGTTTGTATTCCGCTTTGTATCTATCTTAGGACCTTATAGCTTACCAGAGCCCTGCGATTTTCCTGATGGCCGGATCTAATGCTCTCCGCCAATTTACAAAGCGCTTCTTTTCAAACTTTTATAATAAGTACTTTCGAAGGAGTTTTAATCTCTTGTCTTTAGAAGATGACCTTCTGCGCCAGCGCTATGAGCGCCTGCCGCAGATTGCCGCGCTTGGCTTCCGCCCTTACGGACAAGCATTTGAAGCGACCACCACCATTCCCGGCATACTCGCGGATTTCGGCTCCAAACCAGCCGAAGAACTAGGTGAAGGCGTTCAAGTTCGCGTCGCCGGAAGATTACAAACCATTCGAAAAATGGGCAAAGCCGGTTTCGCGCACCTGCAGCAGAACGGCGAAAAGCTCCAAATTTACGTAAAGAAAGATGCCGTTCCGGCGAACGATTACGAATTGTTTCAACTGCTGGAGGTTGGCGACATTATCGGCGTGGAAGGCTACCTTTTTCGGACCCGGACCGGCGAACTCAGCATTCATGTCGAGAAACTTCAGTTTCTTTCGAAAATTTTGCTGAACCTGCCGGAAAAATGGCATGGTTTGGAAGACATCGAAATTCGCTATCGTCAGCGCTACCTTGATCTAATTGCCAATCCGGATGTTCGAAACGTATTTGTGACAAGGGCGAAAATCATCAGTTCGCTGCGCCGCCAATTAAGCGAACGCGGTTTCATTGAAGTGGAAACGCCGATGATGCAACTGCTGCACGGCGGAGCAACAGCCAAACCCTTCAAAACTCACCACAACACGCTGGACCTTGATTTGTTTCTGCGGATTGCGCCGGAGCTTTACCTGAAGCGTCTGGTCGTGGGCGGTTTGGAGCGCGTTTTTGAAATCAATCGCAACTTCCGCAACGAAGGTATTTCCGCCAAGCACAATCCGGAATTCACAATGCTGGAGTTTTACCAAGCTTACACGGATTATCGCGGCCTGATGGACCTTTCGATTGCACTGCTACAGCAAACCGCCGTCGACGCTACCGGATCCACCACGGTCCAGTTTGAAAACCAAACCATTGACTTTGCGGAATTCCGGTGGCTTTCCATGCGCGAAGCGGTGATCGAATACTGGCCGCACGGCGAAAAACCAAGCATGGAACAAGTGCAGGACCCGGCCTGGCTGTTGCAGCATTCAGTGCAGCCGACTCCCGGACAGGCATTAACGGAGCTATTCGAACGTCATGTGGAAGCGCATCTGCAGCAGCCAACGATCATTTACGATTATCCAGTGGAAACTTCTCCGCTTTCGAAAGTCAAGGAATCCGATCCGGCTTTCGTGGAGCGGTTCGAAATCTACATAGCAGGCATGGAAATCGGAAATGCTTACACGGAGTTGAATGATCCGCAGGAGCAGCGCCGCCGTTTTGAAATGCAGATTGCGCAAAAAGAAACAGGCAACGAAGAAGCGCATGTGATGGATGAGGATTATCTGCGCGCTTTATGCTTCGCTATGCCGCCTGCCGGAGGCGAGGGTATCGGGATTGATCGACTCACGATGATTCTGACCAATTCGCGATCCATACGCGATGTGATCCTGTTTCCGCTGCTGCGGCCCGAAGGTGAAATTGGGATTGCCTCCCGACTGCGCGACCTGGAGAAATGAGCCGGTTCGAGTGGATTGTCGCTTTCCGGTATCTACGCGCCAAACGAAAACAAACGGTGATTTCCGTTATCACCGTAATTTCAGTTTGCGGCGTGGCGGCCGGCGTGATGGCTTTGATTATTGCGCTGGCCATTAACGAAGGTTTCAAATCTAGTTTGCAGTCCAGCTTGTTGAGCGCCACCGCGCACATCAGCGTACTAGAACGAAATCCGGTGTACGGCATTGAAAACTGGGAACAGTTGATTCCGAAGTTGACCGCTGTTCCGCATGTGGTGAGCGCCGCACCGGGCCTTTACGGACAGGTAGCCATCAAGGGGCCAATTTTAGGCGCTGGCGCTGTTTTAAAGGGAGTTCCTGTCGGAAGCAAGGTGCAGGTTCCAGAACTCCTGACACACCTAAAACAGGGATCACTCACAGAATTGTCCCGCCCCGGAATGAATGGCATTGTGGTCGGCTCCCGATTGGCGGAGCAGGCCGGATTGCTGTTGGGCAATGTGGCTACCGTGATTTCTTATCAAGGAGAACTGACTCCGTTTGGCCAAGTTCCAAGTGCTTTCCGATTTAAAGTTGTCGGTGTATTTGAAAGCGGCCTTTATGATCTGGATTCTACCTGGGCTTTTGTTTCACTACCGGCAGCTCAGCGCGTACTGGATTTGAATGATGTTGTGAACACCATTGAATTGAGGCTGGATGATATCTTCAAAGCGCCGCTGGTAGCTGCTGATATAGAAAAAATTGTTGGTCCGAAGTTGGTAGCTACGACTTGGATGGAACAGAACCGGTCGTTACTGAATGCATTGCGGCTGGAAAGAATTGTAAGTATCATTACGGTTAGCCTGATTCAATTTGTGGCTGCGCTCAATATTTTGGTGGTGCTGGTAATGCTTGTCATGGAGAAAAACCGTGATATCGCCATTTTGATGGCAATGGGGGCGCGTCGTAAACAGATTCAACGAATCTTTATAGTGCAAGGCATGACAATCAGCATCGTGGGTTCTTTAATCGGGCTGGCTTTGGGGTACCTGGTCTGCGCGTTTCTGGACCATTACCATTTATTGCGCTTGGATGAATCGGTTTATGCATTGAGCTACGTCCCTTTTCATAGCCGCTGGAGCGATGGCGTATGGGTCAGCGCCGCAGTGTTAGCCATTAGTTTTCTGGCGACTTTGCACCCTTCGCGCAGCGCCGCGCGAACCCAACCGGCGGAAGCACTGCGGTACGAATGAAACCGCACACCATGAAAAACGTGATCGTCCAAGAAGCCGCTGCTCCTGAAGAAAGCGCGGTTCCGCCGAAAGACTCGCTTCAACAGCGGTTGATCCGCCATTATCAGTGGGTTGTGCTGTTTGTGGCAGCAGCGATTTACCTGGTTTGCATGATGAGTCCGCCATCGCTCATGGATGATGTGGATTCCGTTCAAGCCACCATCGCGCGCACTATGCTTCGTACCGGTGACTGGGTTACGCCGCATCTGGATGGCATTAAGTATTTCGAAAAACCGCCGCTGAAGTACTGGCTGATCGCCGGAGCTTACAAGATATTCGGCGTGTCGGACGTGACGGCGCGATTGCCGATGGCGCTGTTCACGGTTCTGCTTTGCTGGCTGACCGCGCGCATAGCGGCCTGGGCTTTTGACCGGAAAACAGGACTGTTAGCCGGTTTAGTGATATCAACTTCTATCGGGTTATTTTTGTTCACCCGCGTGTTGATTTCCGACGTTGCTTTAACGTTCACCATTGCGCTGGCGATCTGGGCGTTTCTGCGGGCCTTGGATGAAAAAGAAACACGACCTCGGCTGTGGGCGTTGATTTATGGCGCAAGCGTCGGCACAGGACTGTTGTTTAAAGGCTTGATTGCCGCGCTGTTTCCCCTGGCGGCCAGTTTTCTTTATCTTCTGTTTTCACAAAGACTGTTGAAACGTGACACCTGGAAACGCTTAATTCCGCTCCGCAGCGCGTTGGTGGGCTTAGCAATTGCGCTTCCCTGGCATGCTCTGGCAATCCTGCGGAATCCGCCTTTCTGGTATGTCAGCTTCAGCAGCGGCCCGGGCCAATACCACGGCTTCTTCTGGTTTTATTTTTTCAATGAGCACATCCTGCGTTTCTTAAACAAACGGTATCCCCGCGATTACAACACCGTGCCACGCGCGCTGTTTTGGGCACTTCATCTGGTCTGGTTTTTTCCGTGGAGCATTTATTTTCCAGGGTTCACCAAGCTTCGCTATCGCGGCGCGGACCGAGCCGCCAGTTTGAAACTGATGTGCTTGTGCTGGATCGGGTTCGTGATGGTTTTTTTCAGCTTTTCTTCCACGCAGGAATATTATTCCATGCCTTGTTACCCGGCCATGGCGATTCTGCTTGCTTGCGTGATCGTTTCAAACGATAGCTTGCTTGCGCGCTGGCGAACTGGCGGCGAAAAGGTATTGGCGGCGGTATGCGCTTTGGCAGCCGGAACTATCGCCTTTATCTTAGGCCGAGTTTGGAGCCTGCCGACGCCGGGAGACATATCACAAGCTTTGGTGCAGCATCCTAGCGAGTATACGCTTTCGTTGGGACACATGGGTGACTTGACGATCTCATCATTTGCTTATCTGCGTGCGCCGCTGGTAGAAGCCGGAATCGCGTGCCTGATCGGTTTAATCGGCATCACCTTCCTACGTTCCACAAAACGCTTCTGGGCGTCCACGGCCATGATGGTTCTGTTCTTCTATGCAGCGCATCTGGCGATGATTGCGTTCGACCCGTACCTTTCTTCGAGCGCTTTAGCGCAGGCTCTGGTGAAAAGCCCGAAAGGCAGGCTGATTGTGGATGACCAGTACTACACCTTCGCTTCGGTTTTCTTTTATGCCGATACCAAGGCACTGCTATTAAATGGACGAGTCAATAATCTGGAGTACGGTTCTAATGCTCCTGATGCGCCGCCTGTTTTTATTGTGGACAAAGATTTGCCGATGCTTTGGAACAACCAAGCGCAGCGCTGGTATCTCGTAGCTGAAAAACCCAGACTGGAGAAAATTGAACAACTGCTCGGTTCCGATCGAATCTTTGTGGTTCGGGAAAGCGGCGGCAAATTCCTGATCACGAATGAATCGGTCAGGGAAGATGCGGAAGGATCACGCTATCTGGCGCGAACGGCTCACTAGCGCCCCGGTGTTGAAACGTTGGGAGAAGGCTGATACGCGAAGTCCCATAAACGCATATCAATGTCCTGACCGGTGTATTCCACCAGCGCGTATTCGCCAGGAGCCAAGGGCTTTTCCGGCCAGACTTTATACAAACCGTCACTCACTTCCTTCTCAAAGGTAGGAATCTGCTTCGGATTTTCAAAGTTCTCGTTCGTGACCGGCGCAATATCAATATCCTCCACAATGCGCGAGCTTTTCTTTGTCGGGGTAAGCTGCACAATGCCGAACCGGTCTCGTTGTTCCAAGCGCAGGTAAAACTCAGGCTCATTTTCATGCACTATGAATTTGGCGTGATCGCCTTTTAATTCCAGCGTGGCCTTGCCCGCCACAATCGGAATCGGCGTCACGCGCTGTAGCATCTGTCGTCTTTTGTTTTTCACAAAAATCGACTCGCCGTATTCCAGCATTTTTACCTGATCTTTGTCGACCAGGTAAGCGCCCGGATTCATTGGAATGCGTTCCACTTCCTTCCGCTGTGCCCGCTCCAGTTTTTCTTCCTCGTCTACCAGCTTGGCTTCTTTTTGCAGATCCTGCGTGACGCTGACGCGTTCCGACTCGGTTTTCTTCAGGTCGCATAGGCTGGCCGGTAGTTCCTCCCAATCGCCGCGTTCTGTGCTGAAATAGCGAACCCGGTCGCCTTCCAGTTTGTAATCGCGTACCGTCTGGTATTCGCCGCTTTTCAGATAAAGCTTAAAAGTATCTGCCAGCAGTAAGCTGGCAGTTAATAGCAACAGTGCAATCGTCCGCACGACCGTTAGTTTACAGCTTTTCTGGCGAGGATCGCCAAAATTTATCCGTACATTACTATGAAATGGATGAGATATCGCAAACTGGGACACACCTCGCTCGAAATCAGTGAAATTGGATACGGTGCCTGGGGAATTGGCGGTAAGCAGTGGCTCGGCAACGACGACCAGGAATCCTTGAAAGCCTTGCGGCATTCTTTTGAATTGGGTTTGAACTTCATTGATACGGCACTAGCTTATGGCGACGGACACAGCGAAAAACTAGTGGGCGAAGCTGTGAAGCAATCGCCCCATGCGGTTTACGTGGCCACCAAGATACCGCCGAAAAACCGAATTTGGCCCGCCGGCGCAGATAGTTCCATTGAGAATGTTTTTCCTTACGATTACATCTTAGAATCTACTGAAGAGAGCCTGCGCAATCTGAACGTGGGGCAGATTGATCTACAGCAGTTCCACGTTTGGACCGACAACTGGACCGAAACAGACGGTTGGAAACGAGCCGTTGAAAATTTGAAGAAGACCGGCAAAGTGCGCTATGTGGGCATTTCCATCAGTGAACATGAACCGGACACCGCGCTGGAAGCTTTAAAAACCGGTTTAATTGACAGCGTGCAAGTGATCTACAACATCTTTGACCAGTTGCCGGAGAAGAATTTATTTCCGCTTTGCCAGCAGTTGGACATCGGCGTGTTGGCGCGCGTGCCGCTCGATGAAGGCGGACTCACCGGAACCATCACGCCCGACACCCAATTTGAACCGAGCGATTTTCGCGCTCATTATTTTCGCGGCAATCGGAAGCAGCAGATTGCCGAACATGTCGCTGCGCTCGAACACGACTTAGAAGGAGCTGCGGGAACTCTGCCGGAGATTGCATTGCGTTTCTGCTTATCTCATCCTGCCGTAACCACTGTTATTCCTGGAATGCGGAAATTAAAAAACGTGGAAAGCAGTTGCGCCGTTTCCGATGCCGGGCCATTGCCTGAAAACGTGCTTGCCATTTTGAAGCGGCACGCTTGGGATCGCAATTTTTATCAATAAACCGGACGGGCTGCACTCGGCGTTTGAATCTGCGCCAAATCATCCAGCGAAAGCCGCCCGGTATAAATCGCCATGCCGATTGCGCAGTCAATCCCCATTTCGGAAAGCGCGCGAACATCCTCCAAAGTGGTGATTCCGCCAGCAGCGGTAATCTGGTGCGGCGTGGCGCTTTGCAGCTTGGCAAACCAGTCCAGGTTGGTGCCTTGCATCATGCCTTCTTTATCGACGTAGGTGCAGAGAAAGCCGCGGCAGTAAGGTTCCAATTGGGCAATCACTTCTTCGGCGGTGAAGCGGGTGGATTCTTTCCATCCCTTCACTACCACTTGGCCGTGTCTGCTGTCGAGCGCGATCAGAATCTGCTGCGGATCAGTCTCGCGGCATAACTGCTGCAAAAACTGATAATCGGGACCGTTCGCGTTGAAAGCTGAAGTGCCGACAATAATCCGGTAAGCGCCTTGAGCGAGAAGCTGCTTTGCTCGTGCCACGCTTCTGACGCCGCCGCCGATGCGTGCCCGCGTTTTCGCGGCAATCGATTCCACTAAACCATCATTCGAACCGCGGCCCATTGCGGCATCCAGATCAATCACCTGAATTTCCGGAAATGGAGCGAATTTTTGCAGCATCTCGTCGGCATGGTCAAGCTCCAAAGCTTTGTCCCGGCCTTGCACCAGTTGGACGACCTTGCCGTTCATCAAATCAATACAAGGAATAATCATGATTAAGTTTTAAGAGCGCACCGAAATCTCGGCTTGGCGCAAGGCTTGTTTCAAATCGTCGACCGTGTATTTGCCGTAGTGAAATACAGAAGCCGCCAACGCCGCGTCAGCTTGCCCCTCGCTTAACACTTGCACGAAATCCGCCGGTTTTCCCGCGCCGCCGGAAGCAATCACCGGAACGTTAGTGGCTGCCGCCACAGCGCGCGTCAGATCGCAATCAAATCCAGTTTGCACGCCGTCGGTATCCATCGAAGTGAGCAGAATTTCACCCGCGCCGGATGCTTCTCCGCGCTGCGCCCATTCCACGGCATCAATGCCTTCATCCACCCGGCCACCTTTGGTGTAAACATGCCAGTTGCCCCGTTGAGCGCGCCGCGCATCAATGGCGAGAACCACCGCCTGCGCTCCGAATTCCTCGCTTAACTCCCGAATCAGCTCAGGACGGCGCACGGCAGCCGTGTTCACGCTGACTTTATCCGCGCCGGATAAAAGAATTTTGCGGGCATCCGCCACGCTGCGGATGCCGCCTCCCACTGTTAATGGAATAAACACCCGCCGCGCTGTTCGCGCTACTACATCGGCCATTGTTTCACGCGCATCGCTTGACGCGGTAATGTCCAGAAACACCAGTTCATCAGCCCCTTGCGCGTTGTAGCGATCGGCCAACTCCACCGGGTCTCCGGCATCGCGCAGCTCCACAAAATTAACGCCCTTCACCACACGGCCATTGGTAACATCCAGACAGGGAATAATTCGTTTCGCCAGCATCACGCGTCCAGAAAATTCTTTACGATTCGCAATCCAACCGGTCCTGATTTTTCAGGATGGAACTGCACTCCAAACAGATTGTCCTGCTCCAGAATAGCCGTGTAAGGAACCGAATAAGTGCAGGTGGCCGCAGTTGCTTCCGAAACCGGCGCATAAAAGCTATGGGCGAAATAAGTAAATGGCTGTTCCGGCAGGCCTTGCAACAATCTTGTGTTTTTAATCTGATCGAGCGAGTTCCAGCCCATATGAGGGATGCGCACCGGGCCGGTGAATTTTTTAATGATGCCGGGGAAAAAACCAAAGCCTTGTTCGCCCGGCGCTTCTTCGCTTCCTTCAAACAGGGCTTGCAACCCCAAACAAATGCCGAGTAAAGGAACACCGGCCCGCGCTCTTTCCATAATCACGCCGCGCAAGTCCAATTGCGTAAGCGCCGCCATCATCTGCCCGAAATGGCCTACTCCCGGAAGCACCAGTTTTTCGGCTGTTTTCACAATTTCAGGCTGGTTGGTGACGGTATAAACCGCGCCTAGTTCATCAAGCGTGTTTTGAACGGAACGAAGATTGCCCGCGCCGTAATCAATAATCGTGGTCACAACAAACCTTTGGTGGAAGGAAGCTGATCTTTCAAGCGTTCATCGGTGGAACAAGCGTAGCGCATGGCGCGCGCAAAGCATTTGAAAATAGCTTCAATTTTATGGTGATTCGAACGGCCATACATGATCTTGGCGTGAAGATTAGCTCCGGCGTGCTGCGCGAAGCCGTTAAAGAAATCTTCCAGCAGTTCCGTTTGCAGATCGCCCACATGCGTTACATTCACTTGCTGGTCGTAGACCAGGGCCGCGCGCCCGCCTAGGTCAACCGCCACCACGGTCAGTGTTTCATCCATCGTCTGCACGAAATAACCGGAACGATTAATGCCGCGCCGCTCGCCCAAAGCCTGGGAAAAAAGATCGCCCAGCACAATGCCGGTGTCTTCCACCGTATGGTGCTGATCCACATCCAGGTCGCCTTTCGCCTCCAGTGTCAGATCAAACGCGCCATGCTTGGAAAACAATTCCAGCATGTGATCCAGAAAACGAACGCCGGTGGAAATCTGGTAAACGCCGCTTCCTTCAATCCGCAGCGATCCCCGAATCTGCGTTTCTTTTGTGTTGCGTTGGAGCGAAGCTTCTCTCATAGCGCTTATGCTTTCAAGGAATGAGCGGAAAACGAAGAAGCATCGGCTAAAGTAATCAGCAGTTCGTTGATGTTTTCCATCACCAGAAACGCCCCATTCTGTTTCAACGCTTCTACCAGTTCCAGGCGGCGCGGACTTGTCATCGAAGCGATTCCGATAAACGCAACCTCGGCAGCACGGGCCGCGCGCGCATCATCTACCGTATCGCCCAGATACCAGATGCTGCGATTTGGGAAATGTTTTTTGATGAGATTTAAGCCTTCCGGCGCAGGCTTTTGTTCTTTCACGTCATCAGCCGTCACAATAGGATCAAACGGAACATCCGGGGCAAAGCGCCGCAAAGTGGGCTTCAGTTCATAGCCGACGCGCCCGGTGAAAATGGACAGATTATAAGAACTCAGTTGCGCGAAAAAGCCTGCCGCTGGCAGCCATTCTTCGTTCAAAATAAGACCGTCGCCGTTTTCGCCGAAGAACAAACGGTTAAACTCATCAACCACTTCGTTATAGGTGACGTTCCGCCCGCGATCCAGAATCAACCGGTGGCTCAGTTCCCAATCGTTATTCCAACCACCCTGGTTTTTGAATTCCTGAATCAGTTCGTTGGAAACCAGATCGCCCGTAAAATTCCGAACCGTTTCGCGGATCGCTTCCCGATACGAACCTGTTACTTCAACCAACACTCCATCCACATCGAACACAATCACTTCCGGCGCGGTCATTACCAGATAGCCTCCAATTCTTTCAGGAATTTTTCTACCTGCTCATGCGTTCCTACGGTCACGCGAACGCAGCCGGGAATTTCATAACTGCGATCGCGCACCAACACGCCCCGGTCCCGCAGTTTGTCCCGAATCTCCACCGCTCGGTCGTCCGCTTCAAACAAAACGAAATTGGCTTGGCTCATATAGTAGGGAATGCCAAGGCGCTCCAAACCAACGTAGAGAAATTCGCGGGCCGCCAGAATTTCTGTGACGTATTCTTCCACGAAACGCCGGTCCTGCACGGCAATCCGCGCCGCCATTACCGCCAGAGTGTTCACGCTATAAGGGGACTGCGCTTTGCGCACAAAAGCCATGTTCTGTTTATTCGAAAAGAGACACCCGCAGCGCATGGCCGCCATTCCGTACACTTTAGAAAATGTGCGGCTAACGAACAGGTTCGGCCATTGGTGCAGGAACGGGAGCATCGTCACTCCGCAGAACTCATAATAAGCCTCATCCACCAGCACGGCGGCTTGCGAAGCTTTGTCCAGAATTTTTTCGAGCGATGCGCTAGCAGCGGCGGTTCCGGTAGGGTTGTTCGGATTGCTGATAAACACGGCGCGAGTCGCGGGCGTAATCTGTTCCAACAATTCTTCCAGCGGAAAAGCGAGCGTTTTCGCGCGATAAGGAACCGTCTTCACAACCGCCCCGGCCAGTTCGCAATAAAACCGGTACATGGCGTAAGAAGGCTGCAGAACTACCGCTTCCTGTTCCGGCTCCACAAACGTATTAACCACCAGTTGAATCGCTTCGTCCGTTCCATTGGTCAGCGTGATCTCATCCGCTTCCACATTGAAATGAAGCGACAAATCTTCCAGCGCGTGTTCGTACTCCGGGTAAATGGTCAGGTCGTTGGCGGTTAAGAACCGCTTCAGAAAATCGAGAACCAGCGGCGAAGCGCCAACTGTGTTTTCGTTGAAGTCGAGGCGCAGCTTGTTGCGGCGGCCGCCGGAAGGCGGATGATACGGGGCCATTTTCTCCACTGAACTTCGCGGATGTAGCAAGGGCCGCACTTTTATTTTTTGCGAACTAGACGGCAGAACGAACCTCCACAGCGCGCGCGTGTCCTTCCAAACCTTCTGAGCGGGCGAGTGTTGTGATAGCCGGAGCTAATTCCTGTAAGGCTTGTGGCGACAATTCCTGAATCGCAATCACTTTCACGAAATCGGCTGCAGATAATCCGCCGCGCAAGCGGGACATGCCGGAAGTGGGCAGCACGTGGCTGGGGCCTGCCGCATAATCGCCAGCCGATTCCGGCGAATGCTCGCCGAGAAATACGGTTCCGGCATTGTAAATCTGGTCTAGAAGAGACGCATCATGCAGACTTAAGTGTTCCGGCGCAAACTCGTTGGTCAATCCCACTCCGGTCGTAAGATCAGGAACCAGAATCACGGCGCTGTTTCGGTCAATGGCCTGTCGCGCAACATTAACAGTTACTAGCGTGTTCAACTGTGTTTCAATCGCGGATTGCACTTCGCGCGCCAGCGCTGCTGAAGTGGTAATCAACACGGCAGTTGCGTCCACATCATGCTCGGCCTGGGCCAGCATGTCCGCCGCAATCACTTCCGGGTTGCCGCCCGAAGTCAAAATCAAAATTTCCGTGGGACCCGCCACGAAATCAATGCCTACTTCACCCGCCAGCAGTTTCTTAGCGGCTGCCACATAAATGTTGCCGGGGCCGACAATGCGGTCTACGCGCGGTACGGTTTCAGTGCCGTAAGCCATTGCCGCAATTGCTTGGGCGCCGCCTATCCGAAACACTTCCGTTAAACCTAGGAAATGCGCCGCGCCGAGAATTTCATCCGTGGGCTTGGGCGACGCAATCACAATCTGTGGCACGCCGGCTTCCTGCGCGAGAATCGCCGTCATCAACAGCGTAGAGGGCAGAGGATACCGGCCTGATGGGATGTAGCAGCCTACCGCGCGCAGTGGGCGCACGATCTGCCCCAATCTGCGCCCGGCGCTGAATTCGCGGAAATACGGCTGCGGCAATTGCGCTTGAGCAAATTCACGAATGTTGCGGCTGGCTTGTTCCAGTGCATCGCGCACCGCTAATGGCAAGCGATCTGCTGCTTGAACCAGTTCGCATTCCGGAACCCGCAAGCTTCGCTCGCCCAAGCCGTCGAACTTTTGTGACAGCTCAAGCAGAGCTTTGTCGCCTTCGCTTTGTACTGCTTGCAGAATCGGACGTACGATTCCTTCTGCCTGCTCCAAACGCACCGCACGTCGTTGCAGAACCGAAGCTGCTTGCGTATGTTGTAGTATCCGTATCATCGCTTGTTTGGCTGCTTACATCACAATCTTGCTAAGCGGATATTCCACAATGCCCTGCGCGCCCGCTTCTTTTAATCGGGGAATCATGCTGCGCACGGCGGCTTCTTCCAGAATGGTATTTAATGCGACCCATTCCGCATCGCTTAATTGTGAAATGGTGGGATGTTTCAAAGCAGGCAGCACGGCAAGAACGGCTTCGAGATCTTTCTTCTGCACGTTCATCATTAACCCCACTTTGCTGAACGCATTGATGGCCGCTTCAAGCAGCAGTTGAATATCCTGCAATTTGCGGCGCTTCCATTCATCAGCCCAGGCAGTGGAATTTGCAATAAACTGCGTGTTCGATTCCAACACGGTTTCAATAATCCGCAGTTTGTTCGCGCGCAAGGACGATCCGGTTTCCGTCACTTCCACAATCGCATCGGCCAACTCCGGCGGCTTCACTTCGGTTGCGCCCCAACTGAACTCTACTTTTGCCTTCACGCCGCGACTAGCCAGGTAACGCTTGGTGGTGGACACCAGTTCAGTGGCGATGATTTTGCCTTCCAGATCGGTCACGCTTTGAAACGGAGACGATTCAGGAACGGCCAGCACCCAGCGCACTTTTCCGAAACTCTGCTTAGCGTAAATCAGGTTTGTCACCGTTTCCACCTGCGCTTCGTTTTCTGCAATCCAATCCAGTCCAGTGAGCCCCGCATCAAGAACGCCGTCTTCCACATAACGAGCCATTTCCTGAGCGCGAATTAACATGCATTCAATTTCCGGGTCGTCAATCGCCGGAAAATAAGAACGACTGCTGGTGGTGATGTTAAACCCGGCTTTGCGGAATAAATCAATAGTGGCGTTTTCCAAGCTGCCTTTGGGAATGCCGAGTTTCAGCTTCACTGTTTCGCTCCGTAAACCGCATCCGGGTTGTAAGCAGGCTCTTCGGCTTGCACCCACTTGCCATCCTGCAGCGTGCGATAAAAGCAGCTTTCAAATCCGTTATGGCAGACTCCGGCGCCTAGCGGCTGGGCTTGCACAAGCAAAGCATCCGCATCGCAGTCGGTAGCAATTGATCGAAGCTGTAGATAATGGCCGGAACTTTCGCCCTTGGTCCAAAGCTTTTGGCGGGACCGGCTGAAGAAAGTCACATGACCGGTGGTCAACGTCTTCTGAAATGCTTCCTCGTTCATATAACCCACCATCAAAACGCGCCCGGTCTCTGCGTCCTGCACCACGGCCGTAATCAGCCCGCCTTGTTTGCCGAAATCCAGTTCAACCGCCATCAAAAAGCGTCCCTCAAAATAAAAAACCCGCCGTACCCGGGCGGGCTCTAGAATCGTGTTTCCGAAAAGAAATCATCTGCGCACCCGGCATTTAGGCCATCAAACGATGGTGATAGATGTGGGCGCGATGCAAAAACATGAAACCACAGTATAACGCACAGCTGATTTTAACCGAAAAAACACTTGCTTTCTACCGCTGGCCTGAATAGAATTTATCCAAAAGCTATACCCGCCGTATTGTTGCAGAACTCCTTGCGCTCGTAAGGAGGTGTGTTTGGTTGCTATTTCAAAGGGGTTTCAATGGGACAACTTCGTGTGTTGCTCGCAGCCTGTGTTGTGGCTGTTGTGCTTTTCATAAACGCGCCGTTTTCACAAGCGCAGTCAGACAATGGAACAATTAACGGCTATGTGCGCGATCCTAGCGGGTCCGTCATTGCTAATGCCGATATCACAGTCCGCGAGGAAGCCACCGGCACCGAGCGAAAAACAAAAACCAGCGATGCCGGTTTTTATGTGATTACCAATATTCCGCCCAGTGTTTACACAATAGCGGCGGAAGTCACTGGCTTTAAGAAGTTCGAGTCCACTCATAATAAGCTGGACCCCACTGCGACGCTGGCCGTGGATGTGGCGTTAACTGTCGGCTCCGCTACCGAAACGGTGGAAGTGACTGCTACGGCCGCGCCGCTGCAATCGGAATCGGCAGCCGTGCAGGATCTGGTCACGCGGCAGCAGATCAATTCATTGGAACTCAACGGCCGCAATCCCATTGGCATGGCGCAGTTAGTACCCGGCGCGCGCGGCGGCAATCTAGCTAACTTTAATTTAAATTTCAGCCAAGGCCCAAGCAATTTGAACGGTGCGCGTACGCCGGAAACTCTGATCACTTATGACGGCGCACCTGCCGTGCGTACCCGTTCTAACGGCACCAGTCTGGGTGCTGCCGATGTGGATTCCGTCCAGGAAATACAGGTGATGACGGCGGATTTTGCGGCGGAATACGGTCGCGCGTCCGGCGGCCAGGTCCGCATCGTGTCCCGCAGCGGAACGCAGCAGTTTCACGGTGCGGCTTATGAGTACGTTCGCAACACCGATTTGAACGCCAATACCTGGCAGCGGAACACAAACCCGAGCACCAACTTTGCCGCGCCCATTCATTTCAACCAGTACGGGTATAACGTCAACGGCCCATTCTATATTCCCGGCCACTTCAATCGGGACCGTAATAAATTCTTCTGGTATTGGGGACAGGAGTGGGTGAAATACCATTACACCGATTCCGCCACGTTAACTGTGCCGACCCTGGCGATGCGCAACGGCGATTTCAGCGAACTGCTGAACCCGAATAATATCTTTTATGGCAAAGTCGTCACAATCAGCAATCCCACTACCAAAACTCCGTATGCGGGCAATATCATTCCAACCAGCCAGCTCAGTCCAAATGGCTTAGGGCTCTTGAAAGCTTATCCCACGCCGGATTTGGCCGTTCCGATCAGCGGCAATCAAAACTGGTACGATGCCGCGCTTCACACCATTGACCAACGCAAGGACACGTTGAATGCGGATATGAACTTGACCGATAATCACCGGCTTTCCTTCCGCCGCTTGAACTTTGCTTACCTGGAATATTCACCGCTCGACGGCGGCTCGGACCGCACGCCTCGATTTTTCAATCGTCCCAACCAGACCAATTCACTGGTGTACACCTGGACCATCAGCCCGACGCTTGTAAACGAAGCTCGCGCTACCGTCAGCTTGGATGATGTTTACATTCCGGTGGATTTAGCGCATTTTTATAATCGCGCCGACGCTGGTCTGAATTATCCCTACATCTTTCCTTATGGAAAAACCGTGCCAACGCGCATTCCAACTATTCAGATGTCGAGCGGTATTTCCAACCTCAGCGGCGGTCCTTATCCTTCGCATTCGTCCGGTCCCATTTACACGGCAACGGACAGTTTGACCTGGGTGAAGGGATCGCACACCATGAAGTTCGGTGTTTACTACGAACGGTCCGGGGAAAATGACAATGACGAAATCAACGTCAATGCGGTTCCCGGTTCCACCAACAACCAGAACGGGCAGTTTGCTTTCAGCGACAATCGGGGCAATGCCGCGCCTACTTCGGGCAATGCTTTGGCTAATGCCGCGTTAGGATTGTTTGACACGTATTCTGAACTCGGCCAGCGTGCTTATACGGTTTTTCGGGGCAGCATGGTGGAAGGCTTTGCCCAGGATTCCTGGAAAGTGACTCCGAAGCTCAATTTGGATTACGGCCTTCGCTATACGGTGATTGTTCCTTATAACGCGCAGTGGCGGAATATGATCGTGTTCGATCAGCGATTCTATAATCCGGCTAACGCGGTGAAAGTCGATCCGAAAACCGGCTTTGTCATTCCCGGCTCAGGCGATACCTACAACGGTATGGTTATTCCCGGCAGCGGCTTTCCGAATTCGGCAAAAGGACGGTTTCCGCAAGCCGATACCAGCCAGTACAATTATCTGTTTCGCGGCGTGTCGAACCATTATTCCGATATTCAATGGAACGATTGGCAGCCGCGCTTGGGCATTGCTTATCAGCTTGATGAAAAAACAGTTCTGCGCGCCGGTGGAGGCCGCTTCTTCACGCGCTTGGGCGTTAGCGATTCCGTTTTCCTGGGCGGCAATCCACCGTTTCAACCCTCTGCCAGCGTGAACTACGGCAACGTGGACAATCCGGGCGGAAGCTCCTTGAACAACTATCCACTTACTGTCACCACTCAAAGCAAGGCTTTCAAAAATCCCGAAGCCTGGAACTGGAATTTCACAGTAGAGCGCGAAATTTTCTGGAACTCGGTTTTTACCGGTGCCTATGTGGGTCGTCGTGGAATTCACTTGCAGCGCGAATCTGACATCAACCAACCGCTGCCAGGCGTAGTTGCTGCCAACCCTGGTGTGAACATTAATGCTGTACGGCCCTACCTGGGTTTCGGCTCCATTCGCGAAACTGACAACGTGGCTAGTTCCCGCTACAACTCGCTACAGTTGAGTTGGAATCGCCGCTTCTCGAAAGGCTTCCAGTTCGGCGTCTCGTACACGCTTTCCCAAAGCAACGACGATGGCTCCAATCAGCGCGACGTGATTCCGAATACCTACAACGCGCATAACCTTTGGGGTCCGTCGGAATTCGATGCGCGTCATATTGTAGTACTGAACTACCTATACGATTTGCCGATTTTCCGCAATCAATCCGGGTTCACCGGGAAGGTGTTAGGCGGTTGGCAGATCAGCGGTGTGACTCAGTTTCAGACTGGGACTCCCTGTAGCATCGGTGTGAACCAGGATTATGCCGGTGTCGGCCAGGACGGCAGCTTTGGCTGCGGCGTCGGCAACCAGCAGTTGTGGAACGTAGTTGGCGATCCGCAAATCCTCGGCAAATTCGCCGCAGGCGGCGCAAAAGATCCGAACCAATGGTTCAGCACGGTGAACCCGGATGGTAGTTCTATCTTCCGGGCGCCTGCGAAAGGAACCTTTGCCACCGGCTACGTTCGCGACCTGATTTATCAGCCCGGTTTTCAGAACTGGAATCTGGGCTTATTCAAAGCTTTTGCCATTAACGAGCGTACCGGTTTTCAGTTCCGCGCCGAAGCGTTCAACTTCATCAATCATCCCAATCTGGGCGGTTCAGCGGGCGGCGGCGTGAACTTTAACCCGACCAGTTCTACCTTTGGCAAGGTGACAACTAAAGGCAGCACGCCGGGCAACGGCGAACGAAACTTGCAGTTATCACTGCGGTTTTATTTTTAAGCTGTTTAGACCTTACAATAAAAAAGAGCCGGAAGCTTATCAACCGGCTCTTTTTTATTGAGCTATTCCAACTGCGAGCGATGGTCTTAAGAATCTGCAATGCCGTGGGCTGTTCAATGGCGTGGAAATCAGCCCTGGCCTGATCGGTAAATAGAACGTGCTTAGCCACGTTCTTCAAGAAAAAGCTACTCCACCTCAAAAATTGCCTCAATCTCCACCGTGATGTTGTTCGGCAGCATCATCCCTACTGCTGAACGCGCATGGCGGCCTGCTTCGCCAAACACTTCCACAAATAAATCAGAACACCCATTAATTACCTGCGGCTGCTTGCCGAACTCCGGCGTGGAGTTCACCATGCCGAGTAATTTTACCACTCGCCGCACCCGACCTAGATCGCCATCCAACGCCTGCCGCGCTGCCGCTAAAAGTTGTATGCCCACTAGTCGCGCATCCTGGTAGGCTTCTTCCGCCGTTATCTCCGCGCCCACCCGGCCTGTTTTAAATTGGTTGTCGCCGTAGCGCGGTCCTTGGCCGCTCAGATAAAGCAGATTGCCCGTTCGCACAAATGGAACATAATTCGCCATTGGTACCGGCGTATCGGGAAGGATGATGCCTAATTCTTGTAAACGTTGGTCCAGCGTGTTGATCGTTGCCATCGAGCTTTATTGTAAAGCCTGAAGCAAGCCGCTTACTTCGCCTTGGCTGGATCAAACGAAATTCCGTTAGATGCCTGCTGGTCAACAATCTGGTAATCCGCTGGAATTTCAAACAACGCGGGGTCCGGGTTGTTCCGGTCCGTGATGGTCAGTCGAGTAACCGTGGTGCCGTTACGCGGATCGGTATGAGTTGTTTCAATGACCTCTTTTAACTCGGGAGAAGTCCAGGTTTCTGTGACAATCAGCATAGGGCGGTCGTTGCCTTGTTCGCCTTCCGCAATGGTCTGCGTTGTCCTGAATCCTTCTACTGATAGACCGTTTATCACTTTCGTTCCGAGCGGTTCGCGATTCATCTGAGAACGATGGCTTGGTGCTGCGCTTCTTTCGATTACGACTTTTGCCGGACTGCTGTTTTCTGGAACTGTTCCGGTTTGAACATTGTTTTGTCCGGCAGGCGTTTGCGAAAACCAAGAACGCTGAATAACTGCACGCCGCTGTGCGGTTTTGTTTGCAGCATGAAGCGTATAGCTGTAACCAGCTACCGGATCCATGATGATAATCATTCGTGGAAGTGGAGGGGCTTCTGTTCTAGCTCCTGGCACGATGAAACCATGCTCGTTTCGTGTTCTGCCTTCCGCGTCCCGGTAAATCGTTTCGGTCACGTTCTTTTGTGAAATGTGAGTGCCGTCCGCCAGAACCTGTGTGTGTTCTGTTTCGCGGGTGCCTGTAAACGGCATCCCGGTCACCGGCCCGCTATGCAGCATGCCTCCGGCAAATCCGCCGCCAGCAGCGGTAGGAGTGTTGATGCTCGGCTGTTGCCGCGCTAAACTCAAACCGCAGCTAACAACCAACAGAAACAGCGTAAGTCCGATTTTTGAAGCCATCCTTTGCCTCCGGAAGATAAACATTGCGTAACAAAACCTACAAGCCGGACCAGGCTGAGTTTATCACGGTTTTTACTCCCGAAATGACAAGTCCAGGATCTCCCGCAGCGCAACCGTTTTCGGCGGAAGCGGAGAAGGAAGGGGGTGCAAGTCTTCGATTCCCAACATCACCTGCTCCGGCATGGATTGACGCAGGCGATGCATAACGACGATTTGCTTGCGCGGATAAACTACCCAAACTTCCCGCGTGCCGTGCTGAAGATACAAGCTCGCTTTCTGCTCAATTTCCTTTTTGCGATTGGAGCGCGACACAACCTCAATCGCGAGCACCGGAGCGCCGGTTGGATAATTATTTTCTTCCACTGCCTTGCGCCAACGCTCGCGTTCAATCACAAACACATCCGGACTGGGCATGCTGTCGCTGTCAGGCATTTGGAAGTTCATGCGCTGTTTAACGAGATACTCGGTGCCGGCCAGCAGTTGCGACAGAAGTTTTTGAACCTGGTCAGACAGGTGGGCGTGTTGTGGTTTCGGATCCGGCGACACAATAATCTTTCCTGCAATCAATTGGTCGCGATAACCCGGCGGCGACACAAAACCGAGATACTGTTCAATTGTGATTGGGGGCGCAGAAGTGGCTACCGCCATTATGTTCTCTTATTCATTATATTGCCGAGTTTTATCTTTCGCCCTTCTCCGCTTACCCTGGTAGTGATGCCTTCCGCGCCGAGAAAACAAGCGAAGCCGCCGCAGTCTTCGGGTGAGCGTGTATTGAAAACTCTCGATCGGGTGATCTCCAAATCGGGCGCAGGCTCCCGCACCGAAGCCCGGCAATGGATCGGCGCAGGAAAAGTATCGGTTAACGGAAAGGTAATTCAAACCCCGGACCATTGGGTGGATGTTGAACGTGATCGGGTAACGCTCGACGGCAAACCTTTGCAGCGCGTAGAACATCGTTACGTGCTGTTATACAAACCGCGCGGTTATCTCACCACTTACCGCGACCCGGAAGGGCGGCCCACTGTATACGACTTGTTGAAGGGCGTTGATCAGTTTCTTGGGCAAGTGGGGCGTTTAGACCTGGAAACTTCCGGCTTGCTGCTGCTGACAAACGATAACCAATTGGCGGAAGCTCTTACCAATCCGGTGCGCCACGTTTCCAAAACTTATCTGGTGAAAGCGACAGGGCCGTTAACGGACGAGCAGATGGATTCCCTGCGGAACGGCGTCACCTTAAACGACGGACCAACCCGCCCTGCCATTGTCACCCGCATGCGCGATTCGGAAAAATACACCACGCTCGAAATCACCATTACCGAAGGCCGCAACCGCCAAGTGCGGCGAATGCTTGAAGCTGTGAACAGCAAGGTAGTAAAGCTGGTGCGAACGCGGCTCGGCAGCTTGACGCTCGAAGGCTTAACAATGGGAACATGGCGGGATTTGACGAATTTTGAAGTGATCCAGTTGAAGAAACAGGCGCGGTAAACGCATCACTGGACAGGGTGTAAGTTAAAGGAAAATTCACTATGCCGGTTACGCCCGATCCAGAAACAGAGTGCCGCTGCGAAGCCGCAAAGCGCTAGGCACAACCAGTATCGTGGATTCACTATTCCTAGCGCGCTGTCTGTTCAGGAACTGGAATCCTGTTCGCTGCTGCCTCTTCCGTAGACCATCGAACTCTGGTGGTATTGCCGATCACAAACCAGTAGCCCACAATTCCAATCAACAGAACGCCGCACGATACCGCAAACACCAGCGGAAACGAATGCGTTGCGTTCAAAATAGAGCCTGTCACCCACGGCGCTGCGACCCCGGCCAGATTGCCGAAGCTGTTTTGCAGTCCGGTCCACTTGCCGGCGGCTTCCGGCCCGGCTAAGGTCTGGGCCAGCGCCCAATGATTTGAAGAAAAGCCGCCCAGCGAGATACAAGCAATAATCAACAGCGTCAGTGAAACTGCTTCATTGCGGATCATCACTCCTGGCAGCATAAAAGCGCAGCAGCCTACTAGGCCCAGGCTCACAGTCGTCTGGCGAACTCGCGCTGCTATTCCGCCGCGACGAATCAGCGCATCAGCCAAAATCCCGGCCAGCATGGAAGATGTCGCCACGGCCCAGAACGGCAGCGAACTGAAAAAAGCCAGTTGCGATGGCGCGTAATGGCGGTCTTTTTCGAAGTAATACGGCAGCCATGTCAGCAGCAGATACCAGGTGTAGTTCGCTCCGAACAAACCCAGAACCGTACCCCAGAATGCTCGCTGCGAAGCAATCTCTTTATAAGTAGGCGCGGCAATCGACGACGTTTCCTGGCGCAGCTTTAACCGTGGCGCAACAAAACACCAGGGCAGCAGCCAGGCAAGGCTCACCGCCCCGATAGCAACAAACATTCCGCGCCAATCCAACCATCGAACCAGTTCCACTCCGAGCAGCACTCCCAATGCCGGTCCTACTTTGGAGCCTGCATCAAGGGCTGCGTTTGCCGTGCCGCGCAGTTCTTCGGGAAAACTACCGGAAAGTATTTTCGAATAAGAAGGATATGCTACTGATTCGCCAATGCCCAGAAGCAAACGAAGGCAGAACAAGACTGTGAAGCTGTTGATAGCAAACCCCAGAAAGTGAACGTCCCTGGTCAGCCCCATCAACGCCGTTGCGCCGGACCAGAGCAGGTAACCGCCGGCATACACCCAATTCACATTGAATCGATCAATCAGTTTTCCGGCTGCAATCTGAAAAAGTGAATAGGTTAGAAAGAATCCTGCTCCTAGCAGCCCAAGCTGGTGCTGATCCAGGTGAATGTCGCGTTGAATATGGCTGAGGGCGACTGAAAGATTACCTCGATCGAGATAATTGATGCCTACTGAAATCGTAAGCAGAAGCAGAGCGAACCAGTGAAATTGGGACGGCTTCAGCGGCGTGGATGCCATAACAACTGCGCCCACTGTATCAAATGAGGCTGCTGGTAATTGAAGTCTTGCGCGGTTTGTAAGCCGGTTTCTGTTCTCGCCCGAAGACAAGCAGCAACCATTCCTCTAGACCTGCCATTACTGACAGGCTCAAGCGACCTACCCGGAAGTGATAAACGGAGCGGGCCACCCCTCCTCCCCTATTTGGTCTTGCTCCACATGGGGTTTGCCCTGCCAGCCTGATTACTCAAGCCGCGGTGCGCTTTTACCGCACCTTTTCACCCTTACTGCGGTCCCCGGATCAGGAACCGCAGCGGTATTTTTTCTGTGGCACTTTCCGTAACAAACCCTTTCAGAGTTTGTTCCCGGCCGTTAGCCGGCATGCTGCCCTAAGGAGACCGGACTTTCCTCCCGGTCACGCCCTTGCGAGCGTGTACCCGGCGGTTGCTCAACCGCGCAAGCAACTTGAGTATCGCATCAAACAAATTGCAAAAGTTAACAGTTAAGCTGCCATGCTTTTGGACGATTCCGGGCAGCAGGCCATCTCAATGAATTCTTCTTCATAACGCGCCTGGTCTTTCGGATCGCGGGCAGGACGCAGAACACGGCAGCATTCTCGTAGCGCTTCCGCCAAAGGACGATGGGTTGCTTCTTCTCCGAGAACTACTTTCACAAGCTCAATTCCTGCTCGGCGGGCAGTATCCGGGGTTTTCGCAAACAGAAGGGCGTCATAATGGGTTTCGATTAGCGGATTATTGTGAGGCATAAAAACTCCAAAAGGTCTAAGGAAAACCTCAACCGCTTGCGCTACTTGAGGTATTGTCAGAAGTGTCACCAAGATGACTGGCTTAGTTTCACTGCGATGCGCTCCAGCAAACCAGACAGTTCACTGCGGCACCTGATATTTAGACGCAAAGCGGAGAATAATGGTGCTGAGAAAATGCAAGAACAACGTGAGAAAGACCGAAAAACACGGCTGAAAAGCTTAACGCCTTCATCTCACTGCTGCTGTCGCTGCGCCATCGCGATACGATACTTTTCGGCATCCCAGTTCATCAGTTTTCCTACCTGCCAGTCCTCCAGATACTGCACCGCTACGCTTTCCGGAATGCGCTCCGTTACCCGCTTTAAACAAAGTAAAAGCTCACGACCCGCCCGGCTCAGTTTAGGCGAAGTAAGTACGCCTTTGCCTGGAACCAGCAGATAAGCCGGATCATAAGCATAACGGCTCCGGTAGTGATTTAGAGCTTCGTCTAGTGATTCTCCTGGCTGTAGAATCGGCGCTGCCGGTCCCAGGTAAACACAATGGTCGGGATACATCGTGCCGCCTGCGGCGATCTGCGCCGAATGGGTATCGGTGCCCAAGGTATGCACTTCCTGCTCCGCTGCCGGTTTCCATTCCGTGCCTTTTGCAAGCTGCTGAAGGACGTTCCAATCGGGAATAGCCGCCGCGCGGGGCGAAACCGCCAAACGGCGTTCCACTTCACCAAGCAATGTTTCCGCTGAATCGCATTCGCTGCCCGCTACCACCAAACCGTGATTGCCCAAAAGCAGCACATCCGGTTGGTGAACCAACTCCGTTTCAATACGTTGCGCGAGCGGCACCCCAGGATGGATGTAGGGAATAAACGCCCAGCGCAGCCCGTCCAACCGGGTGCGCGCAAACTCTTGCGCTTCCACTTGCACCGCGCAAGCGATGGCCGCTACCGAATGAACATGAATCACCACCGGATGCGGCAGCACCCCATGCATGGTGGTTTCTACCGAGGGCCGCAGCAGCGTTCCCGACTTGGTGCGGTATTCCGGAAAGCTTTCATCGCTGGTCGCTAGTTTTTCGTTTATCGTTGCCAGTGGAACCGGCACGAACATGTCATCCCCAGCCGCATGAACCAGCCACTTGCCGGAAGCTTTAATCCAAAGCTGCCCGCCTTCTTTCAACGAAGTGTTTCCGCCGCCTGCTTGCACCAGATTGAGGTTCTGGCCGATGCGTACGGAAAGTTGAACAAGTGAGTCTAAATTGGAAGGCATGGCGGGCGTTCAGAACAACATAGCATTTCGAACAGGCTGTACAGAACCTGCTTTGATCGACAACTTAACTGTTTTCAGCTTTGGATCATCTCGTTTTTGCGGGAAAACAACTTGCATTGCTATCTTCAAATTATTTACTTTGCTCGGAGGTGGTTTTGGAGATACACGCCCCGGAAGGCCCGATTCACTCGATTAAAGATTTCCTGATTCATCTCAGCGGGCTTTTGAGGAAATAAAGGGCCGGTTAGAAACGATCTGGTATGAATTAAGCGGGTTTGCGGATGTGGCGCATCTGTTGTCGGAAGAAAAGCGTACTGCCGCCTCAAGATTAAGGGTCGCCCTTGCTGATCTGCGTTCGCTTCAACAATTGCAGCAAAATTTGAAAGCATATGATGCGGCTATGCGATCAACAGATGGCTGATTAAAAGTTTATAGAAAAATTTGGGGCGGCCAGTGGGATTTGAACCCACGACATCCAGAACCACAATCTGGCGCTACTACCAACTGAGCTATGGCCGCCGTGCCAACAATCAGTTTACCATTTCGCCGCCGCATTGGTTAAGATTTGAATGCCGTCATAAACTCCACGAAGGAGAGTTTTTCCATGCGCCGTGTGATTCTAGCTCTAGTCTTTCTCATCAGTGCTATTCCGACCTGTTCCGCTGAAGATCGCTTCCGCATTGCTGTAGTAGGTCTGGTTCACGGCCATGTGGCCGGTTTTTTCCATCAGGCGCTGAACCGCCCTGATATTGAAATTGTCGGCATCGCGGAACCCGATCAGGCGTTAGCCCAACGCTACGCCGCCCAATTCCACCTCGATAACAAATTGTTCTATTCGAGCGTGGATGACATGCTGAACAAAACCAAGCCCGATGCCGCCGTGCTGTACACTGATACCGCTGCCCATCGCGATGCCGTTCTCCGCTGCGCCCAGCACAAAATTGACGTCATGATGGAAAAGCCGCTGGCCGTCAGCATGGATGATGCCAAAGCCATTCAAGCTGCCGCGCTCAGCTCAAAAATTCAAGTGCTGGTCAACTACGAAACCACCTGGTATGCCAGTAATCGTGCTGCGTACGATCTGGTCCGCAACGGAAATCTCGGCCCCGTTCGCAAAGTGGTCGTTCACGATGGTCACGCCGGACCCAGGGAAATCGGCGTGCCTCCCGAATTTCTCAACTGGCTCACCAATCCCAAGCTGAACGGCGCTGGCGCATTATTTGATTTCGGCTGTTATGGAGCTGATCTCATGACCTGGCTCATGGAAGGAAAGCGACCACTCAGCGTTACAGCCGTTACGCAGCAGTTTAAGCCGCAAATTTACCAGCACGTCGAAGATGAAGCCACCGTCGTTATTACTTATCCCGATGCCGTAGCCATTCTTCAAGCCTCCTGGAATTGGCCCTTCGACCGCAAGGACATGGAAGTGTACGGCCAAACCGGTTACGCCATCACCGTTAGGCAGCAAGATCTGCGTGTTCGCTTAAAAGGCCAAACTGCCGAAACCATGCAGCACGCGCAGCCTTTAGCTGCCCCGGAAGACAATTCTCTCGATTACCTGAAAGCAGTGGTGCGAAAACAGATTCAACCAGCCGGATTGTCCTCGCTCGAAACCAACATGATTGTCACGGAAATATTAACGGCCGCCCGTAGGTCCGCCCAAACTGGACCCACATCCTGGTTGCCTCGACCCGTCATCAATCCATTGCGCAATCACGAAGTGCTGGTTCCTCCGGTTCTTAGTTCCAACACCCAGTAGAATTCCTTGTAATTGCTAGAACAAAGGGCAAACCGAAGCGCAAAGCCGTCTATCATGGAAGAAGGCTTCTCGATGGTCTTTCGTGCGGCGCGTCGCCGCTTTAACCGCGCCACCTGCCAACTCAATTTTTTGCTGCTGCTCCTGCTGGCGCTTTCCGCCCAGGCGCAGGTGATTGATTTCGAATCCAACGGACTTCATTACCAGGCCATGACGCGCGGCGGAGTGACCGTCACTTTTGCCAAACTGCCCTCGCACATCGCTGAATACAACGTGATGCAGGTCACCGTCACGAACGGCTCGCCTGTTTCCTGGGTCGTGAAGCCGGAAGATTTCACGTTCAACCGGCAGGACGGAACCATCATTCGCGCCACTGCCGCTGATTACGTGATTGACTCCCTGCTCTCCCACGCTTCCAAAAGCGACGTAGTGAAACTTCAGCTTCTTTACGAATCGAGCATCTATGCCATGCCGCCTAACTATCGCTCCACCGCCAGCTACGAACACCGCCGCGAACAAGCCATGACCGTTATGGTAAACGCCAAAATCAAAGCCGCCGTAGCCGCTTCCGCCATCACTTTTGTATCCACCAAGCTGCGTACCGGAGACTCCACCGACGGAGCCGTCTTTTTTCAAAATCATGAAAAACTGCTTGGTCCCGGTCGCTTGGTGGTCAACACTGCCGGGGAAGTTTATCAATTCGACGTCTTTCCTGACGTGAACCTGAAGGGAAAATAGTGACCACTGCGTTCTATCCTCCACCTTCCGGCCTCATCGATCTACACACCCATACCACTGCTTCCGATGGCACCTACTCGCCTCACGAACTGGTGGACGCAGCCCGTTCGCTTGGTCTCGATGCGATCGCCATCACCGATCATGAAACGTTCGCCGGTTTTGATGCCGCCCTGCCCTATGCTCGCCAGGTTTCCTTTGATCTGGTTCGCGGCATCGAACTAAACACCTATGCCCGCGTGCCGGGCAGCGTGCATCGGCGCAATCTTCATCTGCTGGCTTATTTTCCCTTTGGCGAGCCTTTTAAGCCCTTTGCCGAATGGTTAACTTCGCAGCAGGCGTCCCGGCGCGAACGTAACGAAAAGTTAATTACCTCGCTGCGCAGCCAGGGTGTCGATATTACGCTCGAAGAAGTGACCCGCATCGGACGCAGCATCACCGGTCGCCCTCATTTTGCCCGCGTTCTGATCGAAAAACGCATTGCCCGCGATCATGAGGACGCCTTCCGGCGCTTTCTCGGTGAAGAAGCGCCCGGCTACGTTGAACTCGATTCCGTCACCACCGAAGAAGCGATTGAAGCGGTCTGCCTCGGCGGCGGCATTCCGGTTGTGGCGCACCCAGTCAGGCTGTCGCTTGTCGGTCGCGTGGAAGAAAAAGAAATGATCCGCCGCTTAAAGCGTTCCGGCCTGGTTGGCCTGGAAATCATCCATTCGGACCAGCCTCTGGAAATGCAGGATTACTACGCCGGGCTGGCGCAGAACATGGAATTGATGCCCACCGGCGGCTCCGATTTTCATGGCGCGCTCAAACCTAAAGTCCTGCTCGGTCGCGGCGTAAACGACAATGTGCAGGTGCCGCGCGTGTTTCTCGATCAGTTGCGCTCGTTAGGGTAGAAGTTTTTCCGGCGCTCCGCCATTGGCTTTGCTGCGCTGCGCCGCTTCCATAAAGTTGAACATTTCCAGCGTTTCCTCGTTCGGCACCGGCGGCTTGCCCGTCTGGAAAAACCGCACAATTTGTTGCACTAGCAGTTTGTAGCTGAACTGCGCTTTCGCCGGGCTCTGCTCAATCGTTTTTGCCCGGAATACGACCGCCCCGTAATCGCTGTAAGGCCGAATGGCTCGCACTGTTCCGATGCGCCCGTCTTGCCATTTGCCGGTCACCACGTCGGCTTCCGTCGAAGAAGTTCGGCTGACTTCCTGGCAGCCTGCCCCCATCAGCGTGTAAAGAATCTCAATCGGATGCACTGCATACCAGCTCAGGTCCAGCTTCTGATGTGGTTCCTGCGGCCCCGGCCCCCAGGTGGCAACGCCTAGGTTGTCCTTGCTTTGTAATGCCTGTACCCAATCCGCATACCGCAGACTCGATGAGCTGAACCACGTTACGTTCGCTTCTTTCGCCAGCCGCGCAATTTCGCGCGCGTCTTGAAGAGAATCCGACAGCGGCTTATCAATAAACACAATCTTATGCGCTGCAATTATCTGCCGCGCTTGTTTCAGATGCACCCGTCCATCGATGCTTTCGAGCAGCACCGCATCCACATTGCGGCAAAGCGTCGGAATATCAGGATAAAACTGCACTTGCCAGGAGTCGCGCAGCGTTTGGGCGTATTTATCGCGCCGCTCCGCGCTTTCTTCCACATCCGCGCTGCCGCCTTCCCACGCCGCCACCACCTTCGCGCCCGCTACATGGTCCTTCGAGGCTGGGTCATTCAGAATCTTCGTGAACTCCACTGCATGGGATGTGTCCGTGCCGACAATCCCCAGACGCAGATCCGCCGCCGACAAACCACAGCAAAGTAAAATCAGTAAACCCGAAAAGCGCATAGAACACAGCTTACATCTGCCGAACTGCCGCTAGATCCAACTCGTGTTCCAGGGTGCGCAACACTTCATCGCTGATACGCCGCTCGTCCCGCAGCCGTATCGCTGCTTTGCGCTCCACTTCCAATAACTCGCGTGCCACCGCGCGGTATCGCTGAATATGTTCCGCTGTGGTCTCGCCGCCTTCCTCAAATTCGCCCGTCACCGATAATAGCCGATGCCGGTAATGTTCGCCCATGTCATCGTAAATCCTGCTGAACCGCTCTTCGTCCGATTGGCGCAGGTTTTCTACATGCGCAATGGCTTCTTCCAGCACAATGCGCCTGGCCTCTTCTTCTTCGCATCGCATTCCTGTGCTGCCTGCTAACCCAAGCGCGCGTATCAAAGGCGGAAGCGTCAGTCCCTGTCCCACCAGAGTCACCAGAATCACAATGAAAGTCAGAAAAATAATCAGGTTGCGTTCCGGAAAAGGCTGGCCGTTCGGAAGCGTCTGCGGCAATGAAAGCGCAGCCGCCAATGCCACCACGCCGCGCATGCCGGTCCATCCCACTATGAAAACCTGCTTCGCGCCCGGTCGCTTTTCCTGTTGTCCCTGCACATGGCATCGGATCAGAAAAGCCAGATAAGCGCCGGGATAAATCCAGAGCAGCCTTAACAAAATCACTACCGCGCTTACCACTGCTCCATAGCGGATCAGTTGCGCGGTACTAATGTTTTGAATTCCCTCCAGCACAACCGGAAGCTGCAATCCGATCAACACAAACACTAGCCCGTTTAACAAAAACGTCACTGACTGCCATACCGCTTGTATTTGGATTCGAACCTGGGGCGAGAAAAAACCGGCGCTCTTGCGGCTCAGATAAAGGCCGCAGGCCACCACCGCTAGAACGCCTGATGCTTGCAGCGCCTCTGCCAGCAGGTAAACCGCGTAGGGTACCAGAAAGCTTAAAGTAATCTCAATGCGGGCATCGTCAATGTGTTGTTCCACCCAGTTCACAAGTACGCCGGCGAGCAGTCCTAAACCGATCCCCGCCGCCAAGAGATAAAAAAGACGGAACAGGCCGAACCCAAATGAGGGCGTTTCATTGCGCAGAATCATCGCCGTGGTGAATTCCAGCGCCAGCAAACCGCTCGCGTCATTGACCAGGCTTTCGCCTTCCAGCACGTCCACAATCCGCTGCGGCAACCCTACCCGTCGCGCGATGGATGTTGCTGCAATCGCGTCTGTAGTCGAAACCACTGCCCCCAATACCGCCCCGGTGCGCCAATCAAAGCTGTCAAAAGCCCGGGCTACCGTGAAAGCCACTCCTACCACCGTAAAACCCACCAACCCGAACGCTAGTAAAAGAATGCTGGTGATGTTGTAAGAGAAATCGCGCCATGATGTAGTCCATGCCGCTGCATATAGCAACGGTGGGAGAATCGCCAGAAAAACAAGATCCGGATTTAAGGCCATGCGCGGAATGCCCGGCGCAAAACCCAATGCCAACCCCGCTATCACCAGCAAAATAGGATAAGGCATATTCCACCTCTCCGCTAGAGTGGCGAACACCACCACAAAGGTCAGCAACAACAAAAAGACAATTTCAACTCCGTGAACACTGTTTCCGTCCATAGGCTTTGTTTAAAGCTTAACGGGTTCCTGGAACTTTCTGAAATGGAAACTCGTTCCTACAATGGGAGAGTGTCCGTCATGTTCTGTTCTCAATGCGGCTTTCAAGTGGAACACAACGCGCAGTTTTGTTCTCAATGCGGCCAGCCTTTGCAGATGAATCATTCCGCTGCTCCGGAAGTGCGCTTGTCGAACCGTTTAAGCCGCATCTTCGAAGGAAAAAAAATTGCCGGCGTGTGCGCTGGAATTGCGCGTTATCTGAACATTGATGTCACGCTGGTCCGCGTATTGATGACCGTTTTTGCTTTTTACCCGCCCGGAGTAGGGTTAATTTTCTACCTGGTCTGCTGGATTGTGATGCCCCGCGATGCATCCTTTTCTGATTACATCAAGACCAGCTCCGCCAAAACAGCAAAGGCCAGCAGTTAAGCTGGCCCTCGCTTCTCTTTCTGAAGAAAACTTATTCCTTTTTGAAATCAAGCGAAGCTGAGTTCATGCAATAGCGCAGGCCGGTTGGCTTCGGGCCGTCATTAAAAACATGGCCTAAATGGGCATCGCATTTGGCGCATAATACCTCATTGCGAACCATGCCATAGCTCATATCTGATTTGTTTTTCACATTCTCCGCCGCAATCGGCTGATAAAAACTAGGCCAGCCTGTGCCGGATTCAAACTTGGTGTCGGAAGCAAACAGCGCATTTCCGCAGCACACGCAGCGATACAGCCCGTGTTCATGATTGTTCCAGTACTTGCCTGTGAAAGGGCGCTCGGTTCCCGCATGGCGGGTCACTTCGTATTCTTCCGGCGTAAGCTGAGACTTCCATTCTGAATCTGATTTCACTACTTTTTCCACTTGCACTTCTCCTAAACGCTTTCCCATCGGATCGAAATCAACCAACTTCACCAAGCCGGATTGCGATTTGCTGTTCCGGAACAAACTAGGAGCAGCCATGCCAAGTGTTTGGCTGGTCACAAACACTCCGGCTCCCCAAGCCAAACTGCGATTCCAGAAATCACGCCGCGTCAGTTTTTTCATTGCTCACTCCCTTCCGCGCTTCCTAAATAATCATTCGCTGGTAACCCGGATTTGGTTACGGAACTTAAACTGCTTCTGCTAATTTGATGGTAACGGGCTTTCCGCCTATGCAAAGGATTTTAGTATGCCAATTTTTGAGTACACCTGCGACGATTGCGGAACCAGATTTGAAAAATTACTGCGCCGCAGTGCGGAATTGAATGGCTTGGCCTGCCCTGATTGCGGACAAAACCACTTAACTCAACAATATTCCACTTTTGCGGCACGGGCGAACGCAGCCAAAACGGAATCTGCTGCTCCCAGTTGCGGGACTGGCATGTGTCAAAGCGGATTCTGCGGCACCGGCGCCTGCGGAATGAACTAACGCCCGGTGCGGACGAATCCTGCTGATTGCACGAACCAGCTCACAATTGTAAGCTGGCTTTGGGTGGGATTTATATAAAGCAAAGCTTGCGGATCGAAGTGCTGTTGCGGGTCGCGAATCAGCACGGGTGGCAGGCCAGTGTGATTTCAAACTGCTGTGCGGGTACAGATCCCGATCCTGCGGTCGCCTTCGCCGTACCAGACCGGCACGGTCAAACGTCGCCACCGTGTTGTTTTGTGAGCGAAAGAGTGGCGCGAATGCCGGGATCACAGGGGCGAGGCGGATAGGAAAGGAGAGCAGAACAGAACCTCCTTTGGCCGGGACGCTTTCAACCTACCGCTTCTTGGCCTCGCCCTGTTTCACAAATGGTCAAAGTCAAAGCTAAAAACATTGGTGAGTCAACGCGCGTCCAGGTGCGTGAAGAACTGTTCGCCGGCAGTGGCAATGCCTAGAGCGTACTTAAATCGCTAAGTGCGGATAGAAAACCGTATCATCCTCCAAACAGGCGAGCATCGTAATGGTGGGTACTTACACTGAGAATGCTTATGCGCACAGCATCGCTATGTCGCGGATTCAGCAGCCAGTTCCAGGTCTCGGGCATAATAGCGGACGGAATCCGCAGCAATGCCGTGTTGCCTTTGGTCAGCCATTCATCTCCGATGCTTCTTGTAACTAAAGGCTGAATTCTCCAATCTTTCGGAAGTGTGACCAGCTCAACCGTGTGGAAAAGAATTGCGCTATCGACTTCCACTTTCAAAAGCTTGTAAGTGGTTGGAAGATCATCTTCTTCGATCTCAAGGTGGACCAAAATCTCCAGCATGGCTGCGGATGGTGTTTCCGCCAGGTATACGATAGGATGCCCTCGCGTGTGCCAACGGGCTGAGCCACGAAGTCCGCCAATGCCGTGCAGGTCAGCATGGTTGCTGATGCGCCAGACAATCATCAGGCGAACATTCCCTCGTCAACCTGAATCAGTTCCTCCTCTACCAGCCGTGCGCCTGCTTCCGTTCGTAACATCGCCATGGGAGCCTGACCATCAAACCGTTTTTTTGGCTTACGCATCCAGGAGAGTGCTTTCGCTAAGTCTCCGAAAGCTACTTCCGCAAACGCCAGAATGCGGGCGGCGCGGGCAGCCTTGTCCGACTCATCTAAAGAAAGCCGCATGGCTTTAGCTTTCCGGTGCTTCAGGGTTCTGGCCGGAATCACAATTTTGTGGAACTCGTCAGCCGTCATGCCGCGAGCAACGAAGAATTTCGCTACGCCATTAGGCAGCCCTTGGTGCACTAACTTTGTCACGTCGAGTTCGGAACGAATCGGCTGCCCTAACCAGTGCCCCATCTGTTGAGCTGTGTTAAACATACACCCCTCTTAAGACATTATGCCATTATTTCAGCGGCAAAATGGCCTTTAGCCGCCAGTATGATTTTGAGCTTCAATTGGTACTTGACCGCGACCAGGTTCCTGAACTCGAATTGGGCACTGAGCTGCCACTCGGCTTGTGCTCTTGGCTTAAAACAAAGGAGTTCGAACATCATCCTGATGATGCGATTTTACCTATGGGGCAACAGTTATGCGTGTGAACTTGAAATCTTTAATCGGGCGTTTGGACGAAGAAACGCGCAAAGCTTTGGAAGCGGCGGCTGGGCTCTGCCTGTCGCGCACGCACTATGACGTTGAGATCGAGCACTATCTTGAGATCGAGCACTATTGGATGAGGCTGCTCGATGCAACGGCCGGAGATCGGGACAGACGCGCTGCGAAGCAGCCTGCGCGCGATGCCTGCCAAATCGGAAGACAATAACAGCCCTGAACATTCGAGGAAGGAAGGCAAGACTTCCAACCTCAATCAATACACCGTTAATCTCACCGAGCGTGCTCGCCAAGGCAAAATTGACTCGGTACTGGGCCGTGACTTCGAGGTGCGCCAAATCGTCGATATTCTAACGCGCCGTCGGCAAAACAATCCGATCCTGGTCGGCGAGGCTGGTGTCGTTAAAACAGCGGTGTTGGAAGGCTTTGCTTTGGGAAGAAATCGATCCTAACGACCGAGATGATTTCCAGCAGCCATTCCGCCAGATTCCTCTGTGCGTCTGTTGTGCTTTCCTTTAGCTGTTGCGTGGATGCGGTTGATAGCAATGGTTTCTTTGTTCTTTGCAGCCCACAGGTGGAGAGGCACCAGCGCCCCGCGTAAGGTTTCACCGAGCTGTGTCAACTCATAGTCAACGCGCGGTGGCACAGAAGGAAACAGAGTGCGTGTGACGATACCGTCCGTTTCCAATCGTTTGAGAGTCAGCGTAAGCATTCGTTGCGAGATGCCGCTGACACGGCGCTGTATTTCGTTGTAGCGCAGTGAACCTTTAGACAGCGCCCCAACAACCATGATGGTCCATTTGTCCCCAACACTGGCCAGCACATCGGCGAGAACTTTGCAGTCCGTAGCCGACAGGGAGCTTTCAGGAACAGAAATGTTCGTTTCACTCAAAAAAGTGCCTCCTTGTGCAGCTTTCTCATACATCTTATACTAGCGCTACGAACTAATTGTTCGCGCTGTTTTCTTCCGGGAATGGACGCGACAACTAACGAAAGGACAAACCATGCCGAAGCTTTTGGTTGTTGAGGCAAGCCCGCGCGGAGAGTACTCGATCTCCCGCAATTTAACGACGAAGTTTGTAGAAGAATGGAAGACCGCGCACCCGGGCGGGGAAGTTATCGAACGCGATCTTGCAAAGATCGATCTACCTTACGTAAATTTGCCTTGGTTGGGCGCGAGCTTGACTCCGCTTGAAAAGCACACTCCAGAGATGAAGCATGTGCTTCGGGTGTCCAACGAGCTTGTCGCCGAACTGCTGAGCGCGGATCACATCGCGATCAGCACCCCGGTTTACAACTACAACATTCCCGCCAACCTGAAGTCTTACGTGGACCACATTGTACGCAAGGGGCTCACGTTGGGCCTGACCGGCGAGGGATTAGTCCAGGGCAAAAAATGTACGGTCCTGATGGCTTCAGGCGGTGTCTATACGGAAGGCTCGCCGATCCGGGATCGGGACATCGCAACGATGTACCTGCGTCTGATTCTTAAGGTCATTGGAATCGAGGATGTCACGGTCATTGCCGCCGGTGGAAGCAAGGTCGTTGACCTTGGAGAAAAATCGCGAGTTGAGTTTCTCCGGAGGTTTGAACCAGCAGTCACCTCTGCCGCACAGTCGTAATGTGCAGGCCCGACCAAAGCGCTGAAGGGACTGTTTATAAATAACATTGTAAAGAATAGAACCATGCACTCAACGCCTGCAGCACCATCGTTGCTCCCGGCAGCAACGAAGCTTGGGAAGATTGGCCTGATCGTGTCCAACCTTCAGCGCTCGCTGGAATTCTACTCGGGAGTGATCGGCCTGCAGATTTTGGCTCGAAGCGAAGGCTCCGTGCAGCTTGGCGTGGCCGTTGAGAACCGGATCTTGCTTGAACTGGAACAAAGAAAGGGTGTTCGTGCACTCACGGGCAAACGCCTGGGGCTTTACCATTTCGCTCTGCTGTTGCCTTACCGCGCAGACCTGAGCAGTTTTGCTGAACACCTTCAAGCTTTAGGGGTGCGAGCCGGGATGAGTGACCACTTGGTGAGCGAGTCTTTCTATCTGGAAGATCCGGATGGCCTCACAATTGAAGTGTGCGCAGACCGAAACCGGACAGAGTGGGTGTGGCACGCCGGCGAAATCGCCGTCGCCACGCAGCCGCTGAATCTGCGCAAGCTTCTGAATTTGCCGCACCAAGCGTGGGCAGGAATTCCGCGCGGCAGCATCATCGGCCACATCCACTTCTACATTGATGATGTTCACCGTGCTGAGCAGTTGTATCACCAAGGGATGGGAATGCACGTTCGTTCCCGCGGACTTCCGGGGGTGCTGTTCCTCGCGGCAGGCGATTATCACCACCACATCGGTCTGAACACATGGGCAGGAAACATTGCAGCGGCTTCCGAAACGGACGCACGACTGTCGGTCTGGGAACTTCAAGTGCCACAAACAGACCTGATTGCCACGAGCGGCAGGATGCTGTCAAGCGGCTGGCGGCTCTTGGATAACGCAACCTTTGTGGACCGCTGGAGCATTGCCGTACGGTTGGTTGCTGCTTAATATGTTTTGTATGTAACCGTGGCGTTGAGGACCATAGGGCGTAATGGGCATATCCATTCTCCTTTGTTTGAACTCAGCCAAACCTCCTTTGTTTCCCTCCAGAATCGCTGACTTTATGCGTCACAGTTTGTAGATCATGCACTAGGGTGGCCGCGTTCATCCCAGTCATTTCGTGCACTCTACTCACCGGAAGCATTTGTTAATGACTGCTCAAGCGCCTATCCGCAAACGCTAAAAACTGGTCCCAGTCAAACGCCGTGACTTCATGTTTACCGGTGCGGTAATGATAGCCGATTGTTTGCATAATCGGTTTGTTCAGCGCTGGCATCTGGTCCGTGCCTAAATCTTTGGCTCCTAATAGCCGATAAACCGGCCCTGCCGCCACGCACGCCAGAAACTCGCCTTTGGGGTCTGCCCATCGGTCCTCTTCCGCGCCCGTAATGTAGATGGGCCGCGGCGCGCTCAACGCAATTAACTCATGTGCATCTACCGGCAACTGGTCCGCATGTCCGGCGTATTTCTGAAAATTCAGGTCAAACCAATACGGAAACGCGCCCACCAGATTTTGTATCGTCTCGCCGTAACTACGCCGGGCCAGGGAAGCGCCGCCTTCGCCGGAACAACTGGCCAGCACCATCGCAAACCGCTCGTCGTTTGCGCCCGCCCAAAGCACTGCCTTGCCAAGCCGCGAATGTCCCATCACCGCGACCCGCTTAGCGTCAATACTGCTTTCCTTTTCCAGATAATCCATTGCCCGGCTTAAGCCATAGGACCATGCTCCGATCGCGCCCCAGCCTCCCGTGGCCGGTTCTGTTTCTTTGGTTGTAGATAAAACAGCGCGAACACTATGCGCGTACCCGCCCTTGAAGTCCGGCTCAATGTCCTGGTAACAGAGCGTTGCAAACGCGTATCCGCGAGCCAGAATCTTCTCCACCTGAAAATTTGTTTCGTGGCCCCGCGATGCTTCCGTTGCCTGCTGCGGCTCGTGCGTTTTTGGGTTCCAGATCGTTGCTAGCTTCACGCCAGGGTCCGCGATCACCGCTTGGTTGCCCATGAAGTTCAAAGCCAAAATCGCCGGAACCGGCTGCTTGCTTCCTGCTGGAAGGTAAAGCAGAACATCTTCTTTCGGCCCATTCTTCTCCGTTGTCAGGTAAACCGTAATCTGCTTGCGAATTGCTTTGCCGCCAAGCGCGTGTTCATCAACGTCAAAGATTTCGTATTTGGTTTCTTTCGGAGCCTGCGGGCTATGGCCGTACACATTTGTGGCAAACAATTCCAGAATTTCAGGACGCCGCCGCGTTGTCCATTCTTTGGCGCTGCGAACACGCTGGCCGTTGTTCATCACCAGCGGATCAGGCAGCGTGTAAGTCCCCACCTTCGACTCATCATAATTTCCGGGCGGTGACTGCGCCCATGCCGTTAATAGAAACAGCGCCATCAACAGAACGGAAAAACTTATTGAAGTTTTCACAGGCAATATCCTATTCTGTCTGCCGCTGAAACGTGGGCAGCAGCAACTGTATCACCAGCAGCGCCGCCAAATAAGCTGAACCAGCCGCAAAAAACAAAACGCCGTACGAGCCATGCGAAAAATCGAGCCATCGCCCGATTGCCGGCTGCGCCAGCATTCCTCCAATTGCGCCGCCGCATCCGCCCAGCCCCACAATGGAGCCGATCGCCGGTCGCGGAAAACAATCGGAAGTAATCGTATACAAATTGGCCGACCATCCCTGATGCGCTGCCGCCGCGATGCTGATTAAAGCTACGGTTGTCCACACGCTGCCCGCCGCTGCCGGCACCCCGATCACCGCTGTCACGCACAGAGCGCAGATCAGCATTGCTGTTTTTCTCGCCGTTCCGCTCGGCCAGCCGCGCTTTAATAAAAACGAAGACAACCATCCCCCGCCCACGGAACCCACATCTGCCGCCAGGTACACCGCAATCAAAGGTGGCCCTAAATGCAGCAGGTCAAGGTTGTACTTGGAATGCAGAAATCCCGGCAGCCAGAACAGATAAAACCACCACACCGGGTCCGTCAGGAATTTGCCCAGAATAAACGCCCAAGCCGCTCGCTTGCGCAACAAAGAAGCATATGGAATGGTTGCGCCCGATTGTTCCTGCGGATCGGAACGAATGAACCGCAGTTCTGCTGGAGTAATCCGCCGGTTCTGTTCCGGCTCCCGATAAAAGATTACCCACACAACTGCCCACAACAGGCTCAACGAACCGGTAAATAGAAACGCCGCGTGCCAGCCGAACCAGGCCGTGATCACCGGAACGGTTAACGGCGCAATCACCGCCCCTATATTGGACCCGCTATTAAAAATTCCTGTTGCCAGCGCGCGTTCCCGCTGCGGAAACCAGTCAGCTACTGTTTTAATCGCGGCAGGAAAATTCGCCGCTTCGCCTAACCCCAAAGCGATGCGCGCCAAACTGAACTGAACGGCACTGCCCGCCAGCGCATGGCTCATGGAAGCCAAACTCCAGAAAACCACTGCAACCGCATAACCTATCCGTAACCCCAACCAATCAACCAAACGTCCCGCTAAAGGCATCATCAGCGCATAACCCAACTGAAACGCGGAATTAATTAATCCGTACTGAGTCTCGGTCCAGTGCAGGTCATGGGAAATCACCGGCTTCAAAATGCCGAGCACCATCCGGTCCATGTAGTTCACGGTGGTTGCGTAGAACAGCAAACCGCAGATGTGCCAGCGGAAGCGCGGAACTCTCGCGCTGGCTATGTCCGCCGTTGATTCAGCGATGTTCAACGGAACTCTCCGGTTCACTGTTGTTACTTGACAGCGGCTTCGGCTGAACATTCGCTTTGGCGGAAACATTCGTTTCTGTCAACAACTGCGAACTGGCCAGAAGGTTCAACTCCGCCGTGCATCCGATCACCCTCCGCGCGTAGCTGGCTACCATCTCCACGCCTTCCGCGTAATGTAAATTAGGCTGGCGCGTGGTTCCGTTGTACGCCCCGGCGGCCATCTCCAAATCGCCGCCGAACTGGTCAATCAAATCCCGCAGCAGCAGCCCCGCATATGTCGTCAGAACCTCTGGTTCCAGGTTTTCCATATCCAATTTTTGGGCCGGACGAAGCCGCTCGGGAAGCAATGCATAGTCGCGCTGATCAGCCAGAAACAGTTGCTGCGCGCGCCGCAGGGATTGTCGCGTAATCTGCCAGATTCCCATGGAACTGTTCAGCACCCATACCTTGTGCCTTTTGCGCTGCAATACAATATCGTCCCGTTCCGCGCGTTTCTTCCACACGGCATTGTTCAGGTCGCCGGGCGCATCCAGAAAATTATTTTCCATCGCGCCAATCCCTAGCATCACATCCACTGGTATGCCGTAAAATTCGCTCACTAAGATAATGTCAGCCGCGAGTTGGTCGGCTTTCCCGTTGTCTGCCGGCGACAGCGCAGATTGAACTTCCTTCCAGCTTCTTGGATCGGTAGCGGATTTAAAGCGAATAAACTGCGCCACATAAGCCTGCAACTCCGCCGGAGCGATCTGTTGCAGATCCTGTGTGTTCGGATCTTGATAAACGTTGGTGAACACAACTGTTTCCTGCTGGTATCGCTGTAGCTTCGACCGGTTCACCCAGGCAAATTCAACGCTCGCCGCCAAATGCTTCGTTTGCAGGGAAGCCAGTTCCGTTACCCCGGCAATCAGATTATTCGGCAAACACACCAGAATGCGGTATAGCGGCTTCGGTGCTGCGCGATCCAAAATCAATAGCACCTGCCGGTTCTTTAACGGCTCCCGCCCGCGATAATAATCAAACATCAGCACCGCATCAAGCGCATTATCGAACTCCGCCAGCCTGCCGATCAAAAACTGCCCGTGCCACGAGATAACCGGGTTGTCGCCTGCGAACTCAATTCTTTCCAGTGTCCTCGGCTTGGGGATGTCAATCTGCCGGGGCCAGCAATGGTAAAACAGCGTAGCCGATAAGCCCGTTAAAATCTCAGCCAAAGCAATGGAGAGAACTCGCATAAATCGCTTTCGTCTGTTTCTCGGCCCTTACATCCTGGGGCGCTCGATTTGATTTCCTTATACTCGGATATCTAAAAATAATTACACAGTTACTATAATGAACTTTCTTAAGGAATTGCTAATCAGCAACTTTTATGGGTGTTTGGTCCTTCAACAGTGTTGCGTTGAGGAGTGATTCCGACTCTAAGCGTCCGGGCGAGGCCGCACTTCCCCGCGCATCGCGTCCAGCTTTTCCATGCGCGCTTTGCTCAAATCGTAGGCCGCCTGCAGGTTCATCCAGAACTCGGCGCTCATGCTGAAATAAAGACCCAACCGCAAAACAGTATCGGCGCCTACGCCGCGCCGCTCATGCACCAGGTTATCCACGCGGCTGACCGGCACATGCAGATCGAGCGCGAGCCGATTAGCTGATAAGCCCATCGGTTTCAAAACTCCTCGCGCAGCATTTCGCCGGGATGCATGGTCACGCGCTGCAAATCCCATCCCCTTCCGGGCGCTTACTTATTGATCCATCCTCCTTTAGTGGCAATCCGTGATCTCCCCATCCCGTACGCGTCCACCCCTGTGTTATGCACACTGAATACCAACCACCTGACCGGTGCAGGACATCACATACTACTTCTGCAAACTGCTTAACATTAGTTTAGTGTTGTGGTCTCTCTGCCGTTGAAAAGTTGTGATACCATCCTTCCATCCAATGCCTTGCCAAATTTTGCGTCGTTCCTTCTCGCTCGCGCTTGCTTCTTGTTTATTGGCGCTTACTCTTTTCGCTCAAAACCACGACGCATTATTAGGAAAATGGAAGATGGCCTCTGAATCTGACAATGGCATCGTGGAATGGACATTGACACTAAAGGACGCTGACGGAAAATTAACAGCATTCTTAACCACAGACGGTTCGGAAGTGCCCGCCCGAGACTTCACCTACTCGGATGGAACAATAAAGTTTATCGCGCCTTATCAGGGTCAGGACTACAATATTGAATTGAAAGCGCAAGGCGACAAACTGCAGGGCACCTGGAGCGGCGGCGGTAGCGACGGCAAAACCACCGGAACCAAATCCAAATCCTGACGCTGATAGGCCCTATAAAAAATACGGCGACATTGCAGCGGTTGCCTTTGAAAATTTCATCGCGCGTACACCGTAGGTTTTGCATCCTGAAATTCCAGTTTGGCATCCGCAGCAGAACCGCTTGCAAATAGATTCTGCGCGTCTATTGAAAATTTCTCGCAGTGTGATATTCCCCCGTTCTAAAGCTCTTTACTAACTTCCTTACACCTTCCTTATGCCTTCTTTATCTCCTAATCGACAAAATAAGTAATCAGTTCACCGATTATGAGACCATTGCATACGTTCTTTGGCAGGAGCCAAGCTGTGTTAACGCTCCTGGCAATAACGTCATTAACCGGCGGATTTGCGCAAGCACAACAAACCGCCGCCACTTCTGAAGCGCAGACAACCCAGAACGCTACTAATAAAGACGCTAAAGACGCTGCTCAGCAATCTTCACCGCCAGAAGCGATCCCGGCATCAGCCCCATCGAATCCCGCAGCACAAGGATTTTTCAAAAGGCTAAGCCAGGCTTATTTGGTTGACTGGAAGGGAGGGGCGCAAGCCACCGGAACAACTGCTCCAACAGGTGCCGATGTTGCTTCTCAGCCTGCTGCACCTTCTTACCGCGGCACTCCCGCGCCGGTGAATGGTCCGCCTTTCCCGTTTGGAGTGTGGCCGTATGGCGGGTCGGTCACCATCGGCCAGCCTTGGGCGCAAGCGGGTCCTTTAATGACCGCTCTTTGGGAAGGACCGCATGGCGATGCGTGGAAAAGAAGCGGCGTGCAAATCTACGGCTGGTTTAACATCGGTGGCAATCTCAGTAGCTCCAACCAAGGCGGGTACTCGAATTTTCCCACTGCTTACAGCGAGCGCGCGAATTCAATTCAACCGGATCAGCAGGTGCTGTACATCGAGCGGCAGCCGGATACCGTTCAAAAAGACCACTTTGATTGGGGCTTTCGACTCACTCTGCTGTATGGCATTGATTACCGGTTCACCACTGCAAAAGGGATCTTCAGCAACCAACTGCTAGGGAAAAATCAGGAGTACGGCTTTGATCCGGTGATGGCCTATGTCGATCTTTACTTTCCGCACGTGGCGCAGGGCATGGATGTTCGGATCGGAAGATACATCTCACTGCCGGATATTGAAGCGCAGCTAGCTCCGAATAATTATACTTACAGCCACTCGCTTCTTTACACTTTTGATGCCTACACTCAGGAAGGAATCAACGCCACAATCAAGCTGAGCGATCATTGGATGTATCAGATTGGACTTTCCCCAGGGAATGACGTAGCTCCCTGGACAAACGACGCAAAACTCACGTTGAACACTTGTCTGGGCTATACTTGGCGCGATGGGCAGGACAATGTATACGCCTGCGCGAATTCCATCAATGACGGCTACTACGCTTACAATAATTTGCAGTCGTATTACCTCACCTACTATCGCAAATTCAATGCCAATTGGCACCAGGCAACAGAAAGCTGGTATCAGTATCAGAAGCATACGCCCAACGTGAACAATCCGGCGGCATCGTCGCTGCTTGAAGTGGGCGCTAACGGAGCTGCGTGCAAAAACGGAGATGACCTAACGTGCTATGCCCCGGAATGGGCGGTAGTAAATTACGTGGAGCGGCAGTTTTCCAAGCATGACTACATGAGCATTCGAAACGAATATTTCGATGACATCGTAGGGCAAAGAACCGGAGTGAAAAACCGCTACTCGGAGCACCTGATTGGGTGGGGTCACTGGGTTGGCACCACGATTCTGCTGCGTCCCGAACTTCGTTTCGAACACGCCTATGACAATAAAATTTACAACAACGGAACCAAGCAAAGCCAACTCACGCTTGCCGGAGATGTGATCTTCTTTTTCTAGGCGCAACTTGATGTTCCACGCAAAATTGCATACAACCTCCTCGCCGGTAGACTGTCTTCTGGCCGGCCCAAACTAAACTACGGTCTTACCTTATTGGCGGACGCTTCCATGTTTTCTTTCTTTGTGTCATCGCGTTTCCTGGGGCTGACACAAACATGGTCATTAGGAAACGCTTCGCGCCACACCAGGCCGGGCTTACACGTGTCAGTGCCGGGCACGCGGTTCGCTCCGGCCTGCGCATTGTCTCGCTTGGCATCGTCCCGGCTCTGTGGACTCGCGCAAACATGATCGCTAGGCACAGTCTCGCGCCACTCGAACCCCGTCTTGCAGGTATCCGGACCGAAGGCAAGAGGACCGCCATTTCCGACGGTAACGCAGACCTGGTTTGACCAATTCCCGGAAACACAGCCCTCCGTGTGCGGCCCCGTTCGCGCCCGCACCCGATAACAGCGGGTTCCGTTTGCCGGCAGTCCAATCGCATTCTCGGCTCGGAGACCTTTACCTTCCTCGCCTCGACCCACGCCCGTAAGTTGTTGATCTACAAGCACCCCGCTGCCGTTGGTGATTTCTATATCCCACCAGACCTTTTCGCTGGCCCTGTCTTCCCAGGTAAGAACAGCTAGCGGACTGATTGCTCCTGGGTTAGCCACGCGGCTAATCGAAACGGCTAAATTTTTAGGCGTTCCCGGACGGTCGCCGCAGGATGCTTGAATATTTTGAGCGAAAGCCACAACGAACAGCAGTATGGTGAGAAATAGGGTCTGAGCCGATTGGTGCTTCATAGTCTGTCTAGATTAACAGGGATTGTTAACGAAATTCCACTGTCCGTTAATCGTTTGCGATATGAAGTACGGAAGCGCCAAAGGCGAGAAAAGAAACCAACGCTGTTACAAGGGCGGCAGAAGGAAACGTCTTCTCGCAGGTTTGATTGTTTTCCTGTATCCAGCCAAACAGAATCATAACGTTCTAATAATTGCAACGTGAGATCAGAAGTCAACACTGCGGGCCGAGGCCCATCTAGTGAGGTTGCCCTTAGAAAACGTATCCCATAACTTCGTTGTTAACTAGCCATCGCAACGGCTTGGTCAGCCCAGAGCCGTTCGTGTTCGATCGGACTCTGGTAATTCAATGTCGAATGAAGCCGCTTCCCGTTGTACCAGAATAGCCATTGCAGGATTTCATCCTTCGCTTGACGGCGCGTTTCGAAACGTTGACCATGCAGCCGTTCTACTTTCAGTGAACCAAACAGGGTTTCGCTACAGGCATTATCCCAGCAGTTGCCTTTGCGACTCATCGAGGGCTGAACGCCACACTGGTGAAGAAGTTGCTGGAACGACTGACTGGCATACTGGCTGCCCCGGTCACTGTGAAAGAGCAGCCCCGTCCTTCTATCGGGCCGGCGTTGGAGCCACGCCATCTGGAACGCATCTATCACCAACTCACACCGCATCTCTTCCTGCAGCGCCCAGCCCACCACTTGACGGCTGAACAGATCCAGCACCACAGCCAGAAACAGCCAGCCCTCGCCGGTCGCAATATAGGTGATATCGCCCGCCCACACCTGGTTGGGCGCAGCGGCGGTGAACTGGCGATTCAGCCGATTGTCAACCACCGGCAGAGCGTGCCGATTGTCGGTAGTCACAATCCGGAAGCGGCGCTTGCCCCGCGCCCGGATGCTATGCTGCCGCATTAACTGCTGTACGCGCTGCTGGCCCACTCGGACATTTTGGCGCTGCAGTTGGCGCCAGATCCGGGGCCAATTGTAGGCTCCCCGCGTTTCGGCATACACAGCACGAATAGGCACCAATAAAGCCTCGTTGCTGAGGTGACGGCCTGGCCTCAACTGACGGCGGCGAGCCAGATGCTCGTAGCAGCCCGCCACGCTCACGCCCAATACCCGGCATTGCAAACGAATCGGCCATGCCTGCCGGTTCCGGTCAATAAAGGCGTACTTCACTTTGGGTTCTTGGCAAAGTACGCCGTCGCTTTTCCCAAGATGTCGCGCTCCCTCTTGACTGGGGCCAGTTTGACCTGATGGTATGGACTCGGCCCGGGAGTAGGTTTGGTAAGGTGTCGGGCAAAGGAGAACCATGCCGAATACGAGTGTCGTTGGTCTAGATACAGCGAAGAATGTCTTCCAAGTTCATGGAGTGGATTGCAGCGGAAAGGTCACACTGCGCAAGCGCCTGCGAAGAGGCCAGCTCACGGACTTCTTCGCGAATCTTCCCGTTTGCACCATCGGATTGGAAGCCACGCAGGGAGCGCACCATTGGGCTCGGGTCTTGGGAACGTTTGGCCATACCGTTCGGCTGAGCGCACCACAGTTCGTGAAGCCCTACCTGCAGTCCCAGAAGAACGACGCCAATGATGCGGCCGCCATCGGCGAGGCGATCAGCCGGCCACAGATGCGCTTTGTGCCCGCAAAGACAGTGGAACAGCAGGATTTGCAAGCGCTTCATCGAGTGCGGAGTCGCTTGATCGGAACGCGAACACAGATCGGAAATCAGATTCGTGGTCTGCTGGCTGAGTATGGGATCGTGCTGCCGCAGCATCTGAGCTCTGTAAGAAAGATGCTTCCCCAACTCACAGAAGAAAGTGAAACCCGCTTGAGCGGATTCGCCAAACGCCTATTCACAACTCTCTATGAAGAGCTGTGTGCGCTCGATCAGCGCATTCTGGTGATAGAGGCGGAACTCAACCAAGCGTTTCAGCAGAATGCACTTTGTCAGCGTATCGCGGAAGTAGAGGGAGTCGGTCCGGTAACAGCGACAGCAGTGGTCGCCGCAATCTCGAACGGAGCCACTTTCCATAATGGGCGGCAGTTTGCCGCCTGGCTCGGACTGGTTCCGCGACAAAACTCCAGCGGAGAAAAGCAGCGACTCTCAGGCATTACCAAGAGAGGCGATTGTTATCTGCGAACGCTGCTGGTGCACGGCTCGCGATCGGTTGTATTCCGTGCCTCTAAGAAAGAGGATGCGCGAAGTAAATGGATTGCTGAAAAGCAAAAGAAGCTCGGGACGGCCAAGGCGTGTGTCGCGGTGGCGAACAAAAATGCACGCATCATTTGGGCACTTCTTGCTCACGATGAGCCTTACCGCCGCGCTGCCTGAGCGGAAAAGTTTTCCTTGAGATTGCACGAGTGTCGAGTGACGGCGTAACCGGGTAGACCGGCTTCTTTCAAACCTGATCGGGGGCTGGGCCTTCGAGGCCGATGACCTGTTAAGGAGAAGAAGCGCAGATTCCATCAGGGCCCGAGGGTGACGACCCTCAACTTCGAGGCCGGATATATGCACGCAGTCTTACCACCAAAACGCTTGATCGAGATCTCTTGCAAACCGGATCGAGTCCATATATGCCCCCTTACGTTAGGCCAAAGTTGGGGAAGAGTTCCTGGTGATTTAGCTCCTGTATATCATTCTGAATTCGGTGTTCCTGGTTTGGGAGATCGGTTGTGCCCTGAGTGCGGCAAACAAGGCCGCAAACTCCTGCGGAGTACGATCAGCCAAGGCACTGTGCGGGCGTTGCTCGTGGTAGTCCTGCCGCCAGTTTTCAATCGTGTGGCGGGCGTCGGCTCCATGCAGAAACCAATTCGTGTTGAGGCACTCCTCGCGGAGCCGTCCGTGGAAGCTTTCCGCAGACCCGTTCTGCCTGGGCTTGCCCGGCGCAATCTAGCGCAGCAGTACGCCTTTCTGCGCACACCAAGCCCGGACGGCCCGCGACACAAATTCCGGTCCGTTCTCGCAGGTGATCTCGTCCGGCAAGCCTCGTTGCTGAGCGAGTTGTTCCAGCACACGAATGACCCGCAGTCCGGGCAGGCTGGTATCGACTTCCAGGGCCGGGCACTCCCGCGTATACTGATCGATCAGTGTCAAGGCGCGGAAGGCTTGTCCGCTCGCCAGCGTATCGCTGATAAAGTCCATCGCCCAGTGTTGATTCGGACGCGACGGCATCGCCTTTCCGAGCAGGATCGACCGGCTGGTGCGTTGTCGTCGTTTGCTTCGCAGGGCGAGACCCAGTTCCCGATCAAGGCGGTACACCCGTTGATGGTTCACACACTGGCCTTCGCGGCGCAGCAGAGCCGTCAAACGCCGATACCCGAAGCGCTGGCGCTCACGGGCCAGTTCGCCCATTCGTTGCCGCCGCGGGTTCTCGTTCTTGCCTTTTAAATGATGCCGCTTGGTGTCCCGAGGGAGGGCGAGGAGCCCGCCAGCACGGCGCTCGCTGATCTGATGCTCTTTCATCAGATAGTCGGCTGCCGCTTTCTGGGCCGCCGGCTCCTCCATTTTTTTCCGCGCAGATCCTTCCAGGCCACGTTGTCCAAGGTGAGATCGGCGACGACGCGCTTGAGCTTGGTGTTTTCTTCCTACAGGCGTTTCAGCTTCTGCGCGTCGCTGACCGGGAGACCGCCGTACTTGGCTTTCCATTAATAAAAGGTCGCCTCGCTCATACCCTATTGCCGACACAAGTCAGCGGCCTTCGCCCCTGCCTCGGCTTGCTGAAGGATGCCGCTGATTTGCTCCTCCGTGAATCGTTTTGCTTTCATCTTCGTTCCCTTTCTTTCTAGCAAGGAAACTCTCACTCAGGTTGGACTAATTTCTTGGGGCAATGTCATAAGGTGATAGCGATTTATGACTTACCATTGCAAGTCGGAGGAGTACAAAACAAATGATTTTTAGAATTCTGTTTTAGTTGTAGTAGTAAGTTCCTTAAGCAATGCCGACACAACTCTTTCTTGTGGATCGGTAAACAAGCATTGTTGCCAAACTACAGGTCACAACCCCACCAAATTGTTCCACAACTGTTTCTCGTGGTCCACTCTCCAGTGTTTCAAGTGCTTGGATATCCGGTGATGGGCCTAATGGACTTAAGGGATGTGGAGAGTGTGGTGGCTATGACTGTAATGTTCTATCTATCGCTGAAACCACTATAATAAACGGCAGCTCTCAACTATTTTCTGTTACTGTGTGTTGCATCGGTCCATCCTGATTAGGGAAATGTTGGTAAATTAAGCCTTGCTAATACAAATGGGTTGAATATCACGGTTTAGGCCAGTTTGGTTTAGCAGCCTCATTTCTTGCGGCTGAACTCTTAACCTACTTGAAGCTTCATCCCCGCTGATTTTGAAACATCTACTCCCGCACCATCTGCCAAGGTGCTGGAGAGATTTTCAACCCCATCGCATAGTTCGCGGGAACCTCGCCTTCCACCTTCACCTTCAAATCCGTCCCCTGCTGTTGATAACTCGTCCGCGCTTGGCTGCCCAGCACCGAAATCTGGCTGCCTTCTTTCGCGTAAACCGCCGGAACAATCAACTCGTTCCCCGCCGGCCGTTTCAGGTAAAAAACGTAAACCGCATCGTCCTTCCGCGTAAAGCGCACATCGCTGCCTTCTGTTGTTGCGGCAGTTGCCCGCGCCCAGGGCCGCGTATCAAAAATTCCCTCACCGTTCGCTTGAAGCCACTTGCCTAACTCCTGCAACCGGTTCATCTGAATATCCGAAATAGATCCATCCGGCTTCGGCCCAATATTCAACAGCAGATTGCCGTTCTTGCTCACAATATCTACCAGCAAGGCCACCAGCTTATCCGGCGCAATCACCTGGTCTGGGCCTTCCACCTGGTTATATCCGAAGCTGAAGCCCAAGCCTCGACACGATTCCCATTTCTTTTCGGTGATGCGGTCGTACTTCGCATACTCCGGCGTGGTGAAATCGGCAAAATCCACGCTGAAGCGATTATTGATAACCCCGCCCGGAACGCCGTTGTAGTAATCCGCGAAGATCGAAGGCAACTGCCCCTGCTTCGGATACCCGATATCGTTCCACAGCACTGCCGGTTGATACCGCCGGATCAGTTCGCGCCAATGCGCATCCGCATACTGCGCGTATTCTGTTGTTTGCGGAATGCGCCCCCGAACATCCTGGCGAGTGGCGATCGGCTCCGACGTAAAGGTCCAATCCAAGCCGCCGGAATAATACAACCCCATCTTCAATCCCGCCCCGCGCATCGCCGTTGTTAAATCACCCACCAGATCGCGCTGTGCGGAAAGCGTCCGTCCATTGGCATGAGGATTTACCACTTCGCTCGGCCATAACCGAAACCCGTCATGATGCTTAGTGGTTAATACCGCATAGCGCGCGCCGGTGTTGCGGAACAGCGTCGCCCAGGTGTCCGGCTGCCACTTCTGCGTTTGTTCATTGAAAGTTTTCGCAAACTGGTAATAATCAAAATCTTTCCCGTAAGTGGCGATGTGGTGCTGGTAGGTGGGCGAGCCCTTCAACCGCAGCGTATTCAGATACCATTCGGCATACGCATTGTCGTAGAACCACTTGTTCCAATCCACCTTGCCCAGTTCGCCGCTCGGCGGCGCCCACGCCGGAACCGAATACAATCCCCAATGGATAAAAATGCCCAGCTTCGCATTCTGATACCAGTTGGGAACCGTATGCTTTTTCAGCGAATCCCAGTCCGGCGTAAACGTCGTGTTATCCGATTTCTGTTCCTGCCCGAACGCTCGCCACACAGGAGCCGCCGCCAGTCCGCCCAACGCCGCCTTGCTGAATTCTCTTCTTCTCAATTGAAACTCCTGTTCCGCAACCAGCAGAGTTTAAACCAGAATTGGTTTCACTACGTTTCCGGCTACATCCGTCAACCGGAAATGCCGTCCTTGAAACTGATAAGTCAATCGCGTATGGTCAATGCCCAGGCAATGCAGAATGGTGGCTTGCAAATCATGGACATGCACCGGATCTTTCACCACGTTGTAGCCGTAATCATCGGTTTCCCCCATCGTAATGCCCGGCTTGATGCCGCCTCCTGCCATCCAAACCGTAAAGCATCGCGGATGATGGTCGCGCCCGTAATCTTCCGGCGTTAATCGTCCCTGGCAGTACACTGTGCGCCCGAATTCCCCGCCCCAAATTATCAGCGTGTCGTCCAGCATTCCCTGTTGCTGCAAATCGTTGACTAGTGCCGCTGCGGGCTGGTCAGTTTCCTTGCAGCGCTTCGGCAGTTCTTCCGGCAGCTTGCCGTGATGGTCCCAATCGCGATGATACAACTGAATAAAACGCACGCCGCGCTGCGCCAATCGCCGCGCCAGCAGGCAGTTAGAAGCAAACGTCCCCGGCGTTTTCACATCCGCGCCGTACATCTCCAGCACCGCTGGCGGTTCTTTGGAAATATCCGTCAAGTCAGGCACCGAACTTTGCATCCGAAACGCCATTTCGTACTGCGCAATGCGAGTCGCCACTTCCGGGTCGCCCGTTGCGGCCAGTTCAAGGTTGTTCAACTGGCCCAGGTAGTCCAGATATTTGCGCCGGTCATCTTTTGTGAACCCCTTCGGGTCTGATAGAAACAACACCGGGTCGCCCACCGAACGGAACTTCACGCCCTGGTAGCGGCTCGGCAAAAATCCATTGCCCCACAGTCGGTCATAAAGCGGCTGTCCGCCTGTGCCGGACCCCGGTGAAATCATCACCACAAACGCGGGCAAGTCCTCGGTCTCGCTGCCGATCCCGTACACAACCCACGCGCCCATGCTTGGCCGTCCGGCAATCTGGAAGCCGGTCTGGAACATCGTCACTGCCGGGTCATGGTTAATGGCTTCGGTATGCACTGATTTTACGAACGTCAGCTTGTCCGAAATTTTCGCTGTGTGCGGCAGCAGTTCGCTCACCCACGCTCCTGACTCCCCATGCTGCGAGAATGAAAATTTAGAAGGCACCACCGGAAATTTCGATTGGCTGGCCGACATGCCGGTCAATCGCTGCCCGTTGCGAATCGATTCCGGTAAATCCTGCCCCGCAAACCCGGCCAGCTTCGGCTTGTAATCAAATAATTCCATCTGCGATGGGCCGCCCGATTGAAACAGATAAATCACCCGCTTGGCTTTCGGCGCAAAATGCGGCAGTCCCGGCAATCCGCCATGCGCTGGCGCGGTTGTTGAAGCTGCTTCCGCGCGATTGCCGCCCAATATCGTGCTCAACGCCGCTAACCCCACTCCGCTGGCATTTAAGCCGAAAAAATGCCGCCGCGTCATCTGTCGGCAGTGTTCGCACCACGGGTCCATAGTTACTCCTTGGTCACGGTTTCGTTCAGGTTCAACATGAGGCTGGCGACCGTGCTGTAAGCCGCCAGTTCAATCGGGTTCAGGTTTTTGCCGCGCGCCGGATCGCCGCTCGTTAAAAATTCATCGGCAGCTTTCGGGTCCGCTTGGAAGCGTTCGGTAAAGGTTCGCAGCGCCGCAAGCATTACCTTCTGTTCAGCGGGCTTTGCATCGCGGTCCAGCACCAGGCGGTAAAGATATTCAATTCTCTGCTCCGGCTGTTGTCCGCCCGCTGTCATGGTCCGCTCCGCCAGTTTCCGGGCCGCTTCCAGAAACGCTTCGTCATTCATCAGGTTCAACGCTTGCAGCGGCGTGTTTGTCCGCGTTTCCCGCACGGTGCAGGTTTCCCGGTTCGGTGAATCGAAGTTCACCATAAACGGCGGTGCCACCGTCCGCTTCCAATAGGTATACAAACTGCGCCGGTACAATCCTTCGCCGCGATCCGGCTCGTAACCTTTGCCGCCTGCTAACTCCTGCCACAATCCCGGCGGTTGATATGGCTTCACCGATGGCCCGCCCACTTTCTCCACTAACAAGCCGGACACCGCTAATGCTTGGTCGCGTATCACTTCCGGCCCTAAGCGCAAGCGCGGTCCTCGCGCCAGCAACCGATTTTCCGGATCGCGCTCCAGCAGTTCCGAACTGGCCTGCGACGATTGTCGGTAAGTCGCGCTGGTCACAATCAACTTCTGCATCGCTTTCACATTCCAGCCGCTATCCATAAACTCAACTGCCAGCCAATCCAATAAATCCTTATTCAGCGGCCACTCGCCCTGCGAGCCGAAATCGTCCACTGTCTTAATTAATCCTGTGCCGAAATACATCTGCCAGAAGCGGTTCACCGTCACTCTTGCCGTCAACGGATTCGACCGGTCTACCAGCCAGCGCGCCAGGCCCAAACGATTATTCGGCGCATCTTTCTGCATCGGCGGCAAAAAGCCTGGCACTCGCGCCGAAACTCGGTCGCCCGGAGCATCGTAAGCGCCTCGCTTCAACACAAACGCATCGCGCGGCTTCTCTGTATCAGCCATCACCATCACCGTCGGCAGCTCATCGTAAAATTTGTTCCGCTCTGCTTGCAAGCTCTTTAATTGGTTCATTGCTGTTGCTGCATTCTTCGGCGCCGCCCGTTCCAGATAACAAAATCGCAGCTTGTTCCGCTCAGCCTCACTACGTTCATCCGCTGGCGTTGCCGCAATCTGCTGCACCGTTTTCGTTAAGGGAACAATCGCTGCTTCTTCCGCGCTTAAGGCTCGCTTGTAAACCCGCACGTCGCCGATCTCGCCTTGAAAGCGCATTCCGCCGCCTGCCCCGATGCGAAATGGCCGCTTCGCTTTCATCGGCCACGAAAGTTCATCAAACAAAATCTTGGTTTCAATTGGCTGGCCGTCCACGTACATCTTCACGCCTGCGGCTTTGCGCTTTCCGTCATAGCTCACCAATACCTGCTGCCATTGATGCAGCTTCAACGGCTGCGCGCTTTCCACTCGCATTCCAATATCGGTCCAACGGAACACCACATGCAATCGCAGCTTTCCGTTCAACACATACAAACCGTGGCCGGAGCCTTCCATGTAATCTTCCGAATGGGAAAGAATCGCTCCATCGGCGCTGTCCGGCTTAATCGCAGCCGCGAACGTGAACGGCTCCAGATAATCGAAATCCGCAAACTCGCCGTTCGGCGCTTCAAAATAATTCTTTCCGCTCAATTGTTTTTGGAAAACCAGGCCGTCGCTTACATTCCAGTCTGCTGTTCCGGATCGCGCCGCTGTTTTCTCCCAATGCGCCTTCGCCTTCGCCAGTTTCGGCTGCATCGAATTCCAATGCTTTTCCGCTGCCGCAATCTGCCGGTCATAATCGGCGAGCCGCACTTGCTGCACCGGCGTCGGCGCTTTCAGATACGGCTCCTCATTGCCGAAGTTATAAACCAGGCCCCGCTCAGGAACATTATTGAAAAACGAATAAAAGCTGTAAAAATCTTTCTGCGTGATCGGATCGTACTTATGGTCATGGCAGCGGGCGCAGCCCATCGTCAATCCCAGCCACACGGTGGAAGTGGTAGCGGCACGATCCACCACATACTCCACCCGGAACTCTTCCGGCACAATGCCGCCTTCCGAATTCGTCCGATGATTGCGATTGAATCCCGTCGCAATCTGCTGGTTCAGCGTCGCATTCGGCAGCAGGTCGCCCGCAATCTGTTCAATCGTAAACTCATCAAAAGGCATGTTGCGGTTGAATGCCCCGATCACCCAATCGCGCCATCGCCACATATCGCGCGGGCCATCCATCTGGTAGCCGTTCGTATCGGCATATCGGGCCGCTTCCATCCAGCGGAACGCCATGCGCTCTGCATAAGCAGGCGAAGCGAGCAGCCGGTCCACTACCTTGTTGTACGCATCAGGCGATTGGTCATGAACAAAGCTATTCACTTCTGCCGGAGCTGGCGGCAAGCCTGTTAAATCAATCGTCACGCGCCGAATCAGCGTTTCCCGGTCCGCTTCCGGCGCAGGCTGAAGATGAACTGCTTCCCATTGCTGCGCCACGAAATGGTCAATCGGGTTCTTGGCCCAGTGGTCCCGCTTCGTTTGCGGAATGCTCACCGGCTTCGGCGCAATAAACGACCAGTGCGCTTCCCACTGTGCCCCGGAATTGATCCAACGCCCGATCAAATCAATTTCTTTTGCCGAAAGTTTGTCTTTTCCGGCCCAGGCCGGCGGCATACGAACGGCTTTATTATCGGAACTGATGCGGCGGAACACTTCGCTTCCCGCTGCATTGCCCGGCGCAATCGAAGCCTTGCCGCCTTTTAAAGCAATCTTCGCGCCGCTTTCCTGGTCCAACCGCATTTTCGTTTTGCGATTTCCTGCATCCGGCCCGTGGCAGGCAAAGCATTTATCGGATAGAATTGGCCGGATGTCCCGGTTAAACTCAATCTCCGCTGCGTTCAGAAACGCAGTCTGCAACATAAGTCCAAGCAGCAAAACGCGGCAAAACATGGCTTTGTGGTATCTTACACGAAAAATTAAAGTTGTGGGGAGCGGAACACACATGGGAAAACAATGGTTCATGCGTCCGTGCTTTTCTAAAGCTGCTGTCAGTCTGTTCTGTATCTGCGCCATCCATCATGCTGCTGCCCAAAGCTCAAACATGCCTGGGTATCAACAGAACCTGCAGAAAGAACTTGCCACGGTTAATAAAACCATCGCCGCAGGCCCGTTCACGGCTTCCTGGGACTCGCTCGAAACCTACAAAGTTCCCGCTTGGTATCTGGATGCGAAGTTCGGCATCTTCATTCATTGGGGTCTTTATTCCGTTCCTGCTTTTGAAAGTGAATGGTATCCGCGCCAGATGTATCTGCAAGGCAGTCCCGCTAATCAGCACCAGATTGCTACTCATGGCCCGGAATCGAAATTCGGTTATAAGAATTACATCCCGCAGTTCACCGCCGGCAAGTTCAATGCTCGGGAATGGGCCGATCTGTTCCAGCGTTCCGGCGCAAAGTTTGTTGTTCCCGTCGGCGAGCATCACGACGGTTTTCCCATGTACAAATCCGATCTCACCGAATGGAACGCCGCCATGATGGGCCCGCATCGGGACGTAGTAGGCGAACTGGAAAAAGCGGTTCGCGCCGATAACATGCATTTTGGTGTTTCTTCGCATCGCGCCGAGCATTGGTGGTTTTTCAACGGCGGCATGAAGTTCGATTCCGATGTCCGCGATCCCAAGTACAGCGACTTCTATGGCCCCGCGCAATGGGACGGCGTACCCAACCCGAAAGCCAACGAAGAACGGGACAACCGGCCCGATATGCCCAACGCCGCTTATCTGGATGACTGGCTCGCCCGCACCGCCGAAATTGTAGACAAATACAATCCTGACCTGATCTGGTTCGATTGGTGGATCGGACGCCCTGCCTTCAAACCCTACTTGCAGCGTTTCGCGGCCTACTACTATAACCATAAGGCCCAGGAACAAAAGGGCGGCGCGGTCATCAACTACAAATACGAAGCCTACCCGGCGAAAGCGGCTGTGCTCGATATCGAGCGCGGCGAAGAAAACGACATCAAACCTTTGTACTGGCAAACCGACACATCCATCAGCAACAAATCCTGGGGATACATCGAGAACGACACGTTTAAAACTCCCGATTTCATTCTCGATATGCTCATCGATATCGTCAGCAAGAACGGCGCACTGCTGCTCAACATCGGTCCTGACAAAGAAGGCGTCATTCCGCCGCAGGCGCAACAAATTCTGCTTGAAATTGGAAAATGGCTGTCCGTGAATGGCGATGCTGTGTACGGCACCCGTCCCTGGAAAATTTACGGCGAAGGTCCCACCAAAGCCGTTGCGGGAGCCTTCAAAGACACCGAAACCAAGCCTTACACACCCGCTGATATCCGCTTCACGACCAAAAACAATGCGCTCTACGCGATTGCTTTAGCAACACCCGGCGACGGCGTGATCCATATCAAATCACTCGCCGCCAACACCCAGAACGCATCCGGCCGGATCGCGTCCATAGAACGGGTCGGCTCCACCGATAAACTCACCTGGAAACAAAGCGATGCTGATTTAACCATTCACTTTCCGCACGCGCAGCAATCCGAACTGCCCACCGCGTTCCGCATTATGTGGAAGTAGATAAGAACGTTAAATATGTTTCAATGGAGCCGTGCGGAGTGAATTGAATACCCAAGAACGAGAGCGGCTACTGGCTATTCTCAATTATTGGCATAAAATCGAGTTCTTCCTTCCGTTTGACTTGGAAGGACATATCCAGGAAATTGAAAACGTTTGGTCGCAGGGGATTCACGCCAAGCCTTTCCAGAACACGCCGGATAGTCTATGGAAACGCAATCTTTCCGGGAACTACAAAGTAAAACACTTCAATCTATTTCTCGGAATTTTCGATAAAAGCGAGATTGTAAAAAGCTGTGAAAAGGTAGCCGCGCCGGAGCCTACTGCCAGTGAGTTCGAGGATTCCGAACGAGCCGAACTGGAAGGCCGCACCTGCTTTGCAAAACTAAAGCTGAACCCGTGGGGTGAGCCTTTCCTTGAACCCGGATCAATTTCTGTTTCCACTTTGCCCTGGGCCTTGGGGCAGATTCAAACCAACGGCTTATCCGCCCTGCAACACAGCAATTTCGAGGCTGCCAAACAGCAGCTTGCGGAGCTGCTTCAGAACTTTAGCGCTAATCGCAGAAAACCGCAAACACAGGCGGAAACACCGGAACCGAATCCGTTGAATCATGACGAAATCATGGAACTGCACCGTCTCTTCTGCGAATGGGCTTCCTTTGGGCCGACCGGCCACAATTCATTAGCTTTTATTGAAACTTGTGTAGAAGAAAAGAACGGAAAACCTGAGCAGGCGCGTCTACCTGAATCTCGTTCTTCTCATTCAGCGCCCAAGCCGCAAAAAGAAACAGAACAAGATTCTGTGGAGCAGGCCGATGAGGAAGATGAAGAAGAAAAACCCGAAATCAACATTCTGAATAGCTTCTTTGTTGAAGATATTGAGCGCGCTTCTGCTGCTGTTCGATCCGGTGTTGTTCCTTGCAGCCTCCAAAAGTATCTAACCCGTCTCCCGGCAGCGGAACGCGTTGACGTTGACTCTGCGGAAGGCTGTCAGGCAATCTTTCATGCGTTGCATCCTGGTCAACTGAATCGCGGACACTGGTTTGACGAGCCGCGCCGGGCGATGAGCCTGATGCAGCAGTTCGCCATTAACTCCGCGCTGCAGATCACCAAAGAATCAGGCTTGTTCGCTGTGAATGGACCGCCTGGCACAGGTAAAACAACCCTGCTGCGCGAGTTTTTTGCTGAAAACATCGTGCGCCGGGCGCGTGTGCTGTCTTCTCTGGAAACTGCCGGTGCTGCCTTCCAGCCGGGAACACTGCGAGTCCAGTTCAGTGGAACATCCAAGTCAGCATCGATCAGTAAACTTAAACCCGAGCTAACCGGGTTTGAAATGGTAGTGACTTCTTCAAACAACGCAGCCGTCGAAAACATCTCTCGTGAACTTCCCAAAAGACAATCTCTGGCTGAGCATTGGTCCTCGGTGGAGTACCTGCAGCCTGTTGCGCACAAAATTGCTGCGCAGAAGAAAGATGATTCTTTCGACGAACTAGCTTTTGAAGATGTTCCTTGGGGTTTAATTTCTTGTGTACTCGGCAACAAAGCCAATCGCAACCGCTTTAATAAAGGTTTTTCCTTCAAAACAGATAATCAAAAAACAAATCAGGTTGGCTTTGCTGTTGGCGATTTCACAAGTATATGGCAATGGAGAGATCAGTATCATGGGATCGATTTTTCCAAGGCTGCTGCTGAATTCAAAGCCGCAGATCGAACGGTAACGGCAAGAATCGAGCGATTGAGTCGATACGCAAACTCATCTACTGAAAAGCAAACTGCGGCAAACCTTGTTGCACAAAAACAATCGAAGCGCACCGAAGCCAGCGTAAGCCTCAACTGCGTTGAGAGTGAAATAACCAGGCTTCAGGCAGTGAAGTTAGACACAGGAGCGCTGTAAGGAGTTGAAGGAAGATGAACGGCTAATTGATCGAACTGATCCAGGATGGTGGGCTAAATTATGGCGCACCAAGGAGTTCCATTTGCACCAGCAACAACTGGAAGAGAACGTTGCCGAGCAGCGAAAAACGAATTCTCAACTGAAACAACTGAATGAGGAATTAGAAAAGAAAAATTCAGCCCGGGAAACAGCAAAACTAAAAATCTTGCAGGCGGAAAAAGCTTGGCAGGATGCGCAAACAACATTATCAGCCAAAACTGCGGAATGCAATCGGTTGCAGGAAGAATTTCCACATCTGAAACTGCCCGTCCGCCTAGAGTATTCAGAATTCAAAGCTTTTCAGATTAACGGACTCTGGCACGATGACGAACTCTCGGAACTGCGCTCCAAGCTTTTTGCTTCCGCGCTGAAGCTGCATGAAGCATGGCTTGCCGAAGTCAGCAAAAAGGGTAAAGGCTTTGGTGGAAACATATCTGCTGTTACCCTGATGCTTTCGGGTAAGCATCCCGAAGATAAACAGCATTCACTTCTTATTTGGCAAAGCTTATTCATGATGGTTCCTGTTGTTTCCACCACTTTCGCTTCGTTCGCGAGTCTGTTTCGCGATCTTGAAGCAAGCTCTCTCGGCTGGCTTTTTATCGACGAAGCTGGGCAGGCCGTCCCGCAAGCGGCTGTGGGCGCGTTATGGCGTGCGCAGCGCGCGGTTGTGGTTGGAGATCCCCAGCAAATCGAGCCGGTATTTACCCTTCCTACTAAGCTGATCACTGCTTTATCGCGGCTTTCGCCACATACATCTAACGGCGACTATGCGCCCAATCGGGTTTCAGTTCAAAACCTGGCCGATCAGGCAAACCGCTACGGCGCTTACCTTTTCGATGAGGGCGATTCTCCGCTCTGGGTGGGCAGTCCTTTACGAGTGCATCGCCGGTGTACTGATCCGATGTTTAGCTGGTCAAACTGCATTGCTTACAAAGGCAAAATGGTGCTTGCGGGTCCGCGTGAAAAGCCGGATGCGCCTCCCATTTACTGCGCCAGCACCTGGATTGACATCAAAGGAAAAACGAGTAAACGCCAGGAAGTGCCGGAACAAACGCAGTTTATTGTTAATCTGCTTACCCGCCTGTATGAGCTTGACGGAAAACTGCCGGAGCTTTACATCATCACTCCGTTTAAAGCAATCAAAACAGAATTGATCCATTCAATTGAATCCAAATGGCCGCGGCAGCAAAAAAGGCCGAATCTCAAAAACTGGTGTCAAAAGCGCATCGGAACCATGCATACTTTTCAGGGCAAAGAAGAGGATACCGTAATCATGGTGCTCGGTGCCGACCAGGAACATGTCAAGGCTGTGAACTGGGCCGCTTCCAAACCGAATATTCTGAACGTGGCGCTCACTCGCGCGAAACGCCGGTTTTATCTTGTAGGCGACCGTCAGTTGTGGGGAAGTACCGGATCATTCAAGTGGCCAGTCGAGAAATTTGGCACAACCACACCGCAAAATTTTCTGATGCAGATGCGACCTAAATCCGTTGGCGCATCGAAGTAATTTTATTTCTTCATCACGCTAGCCGGCGGCGGCGCATTGCGATTTTTGAACCATTCAATGCTGATATTTTGAGTTTCCTTGGTTTGCGGAAGCTCTCTCCGGTCAGGCATGAAAATCTGCAATCCCGCCTGCGGAGTCATTCGGGTGTAGCCGTTCACCAGTTGCGCCTGATAGTTATTCAGGTCGAGATCGAACCAGGCATCTTTGGATACATCGATCATGATCAGATCGACATGCTTCATCGTGAGCTTTCCAAAATCAATCGTGCCGTCGCGAAGGCGCAGGAAGTTTCGCCACTGTTCCACCCGCTCCACATCACTCTGGGCATTGCCGTAAATTTCTTCTAAATCTGGATTTACGATCCGCACGCTGCTCAACTGTCCGCGAAAATGCGGAGGAGGCAAGAGCTTCTGCGTATCAAAAAGAATATCGTTGCCGTTTACTTCTACTCCTGGAATTTCATGCTTCTGAAACAAATCGGCAAGGTTGACGTGAAATCCGCCTAGAATCGCCTTAAAAGGAATTTTCAAAACGTCAATCTTTGTCACGCGTATGCGAATACGATTACCATCCACAGCGGAGATGGTGCCGATTAGCTTGATCGGCAGTGGAATAATCTTGTGTACGGTTCCGGTTAATTTGATTTGATCGCCATCGCCGGAAATAACAATGTTCTTCAGCGGAGAATCTTTCCCTCCGGTTGTATTCAGGAAATTAGTGATATCCCCGATGTTGGCGCGGAGAACCCCTGTCTTAATGTCCAGCAGGAACGAGTCAGGGTCATCAAACGATGGGTTCACATTCTGGTGAGTTCTTGTCATTACACCATGCAGCCAGCGCACATAAAATCTAAAGTTAGGCCCTTTGTGCAGGAGTAAATTATGGGCATAAACGCTCGTGGAAGCGGTGTTTGAAGAATCCGTTTGTGCTGCCGCTGATGAGCCCACAGCGTCAGTATTTTTCGAATTATCCTTAACGGATGCCGATTCAGGAGCATGATTGAATATCCTGATTCCCCAGACAATCAAAATAATCAAAACAACAATGATGAAGGAAAAAAGAATTCGCGAACGCATCAAAGAACTATGTTAAGGGACAAAGAGAGTTCCGTTCGCCCTGAATGGTACTTCCAGGAGTTTTGGTAGTGAACTGGTCGCTGCTGATCAATGCAACAAACGAAAAAGATCCGCTCCATAGCGTTTCACAATGTTTGCTCCGACGCCGCTAATCGCCAGCAGTTCCTCATTCGTTTCCGGTCGTTGAGCCGCCATTGCCCGCAACACCTGATCGCTGAAAATGCGGAATGCCGGAACACCACGCCGTTTTGCTTCCTGTACGCGCCATTTACGCAATGATTGTTCTATTTGTTCCGCATCTTGCTTTGGAAAAGAGAATTTTGTTGGGGTCGCCGGCTTCGGCTGTGTTGTTCTGCTTGTGCTCCGTTTGCTCTTTGTCTTTCCTGCGCTGCGACGTTTCTTTTCTGGGCGCGTTGTATCTTTCATCACCAACTGAAGTGGCGTTGATTCATCAGCGCGCCGACCTTGGGCTGTTAACGTGGCTTTCCGATAAGGAATCTGCTTTCCGCCTTTCTCAAAAACAGCGTCGGCAAGCATCACCAATCCGGCTCTTGCCATAGCTCCCAGCACATGCTCGAAGTCGTTGCGGGTCATCTCATCATTGGGAAATAATTCTGCATGAAGCCGCCCGGTTGCTTTTCCGTTCGCTGTTCGCAGCGCCGTCAGCGCTCGGAACACCGTCGTCCGTTCCTGGGCCGTTGCTGTTCTGAAACGCTGCGCTAAACAATCGGACGGAGCGCAGAAATCACAGATGCCGCAAGCCGAACTGCTGTCTGTAAGGTCGCCGAAGTGCCGAACCAGATACGCCATCCGGCAGCTATTCGTTGATGCATAACGAATCATCAACTCAATCTGTGCTGCTTTGTGCTCGCCCTGCGCTTGATATAACTCGCGCCAATGCTTCGCGCCGAGCATAACATGATCTTCTTCGTCAACAGAAGCTCCGCCGTGAATCCAAAGTTTCTCTAATGATTTTTCAAATAGATCGGGTTCAATACTCAACCGGCTTTGCAGATCCGCTTTGGCGATAGGTTCACTTGTAAGCTGTCCGTAGATTTTGTCCAGTACTGATATGTTCGGATAATCACGTTCAAAAAAGAAATCATGCGTGTGACGGTCCGCGTACGATTGCATCAGCACCGCCCGACTCGGCGCGCCGTCGCGCCCGGCGCGGCCTATTTCTTGGTAGTAGCCTTCCAGACTGCCTGACAATCCAGTATGAATTACGGTCCGCACGTTCGGTTTGTCGATGCCCATCCCAAATGCAATGGTAGCCACCATCACGTCGATTCTGTCCGCCAGAAACTCATCCTGCACCTGTTGGCGATGCTTCGCATCGAGACCAGCGTGATAAGAAGCCGCGCGAAAGCTGGTCGATAACTCTGAAGTAAACTGCTGCGCCTGCTTGCGGGTCGGCACATAAATGATGGCCGGTCTTCGTTCCTCATCCATTAAAATCTCGCGGGCTTGTGCGATACGCTCGGAAGGGTTCACTTCAACCACTTCCAATGCAATGTTGTCGCGCCGGAAGCCGTGAATAGACTGTTGTGGTTGAATTAATCCTAACTGCTGCACAATATCCCGCTGCACCAACGGCGTAGCCGTAGCGGTTAACGCTATCACCGGACAGGGACGCAGCAATGGCAGATACTGGCCGAGCATCCGGTAATCGGGCCGGAAATCATGTCCCCACTGCGAAATGCAATGCGCTTCATCAATAGCAACCAGCGTCGGCTTTCGCTTCGCCAGCATCTCCGCAAAACCGGGAACGCGGAAACGCTCCGGCGCAATAAACAGAAATTGCAGATGCCCTTGTAGATAATCTATAGAAGCTTGACGGGATGCTGCGCGGTTCCGGCCTGAATGGATGCGATCCACTTGAAAGCCTAGCTGCTGCAGTTTTGCAACCTGATCTTCCATTAAAGCAATCAATGGACTCACCACCAGCGTGGTTCCGCCTCGCGCTAACCCCGGCAGTTGATAACACAATGATTTGCCGGAACCGGTCGGCATCACCAGCAGCACATCTTTGCCGCTGATAGCAGCGCGGCACACTCCTTCCTGATTGGGGCGGAAGTTTGTGAAGCCGAAATGCTGCGATAGGAGTTGAGTGAGTCCATCACCTTCAAGAGAGGGTAAAGGCGTTTCGCGCACTGGGCGCTTTTCCACGAGCGGCGCTTCCGCTTCCTGCTGGATCGGCAGAAGCTCCTGCTTCTGTTCCACCTTGCCCAACACGGTTCGCACGTATTCTTCAATACCGCTCAGAAACGGCGGAAGCTGTGCCGCGCCTTGTTGAATGCGCCGCAGGTAGGCTTCCCATTGCCCGGTCATCACCGGGCTTTTCACGTCAGGATGCACCACCTCAACCAGACGGATTCCTTTATCCGTGGCTTGCAGGCTCTTGCCATCGCGCGTCATGTACTCGCGCTTCAACAGCGTTTCAATAATCGCGGCTCGCGTGGCCGGTGTTCCCAGCCCCGACTCTTTCATGGCTTCTGAAAGCTCGCGATTTTCTAAACTTTTTCCGGCAGTTTCCATCGCCGTTAAAAGCGTCGCTTCAGTGAACCGTTTCGGCGGCCTTGTCTTCTTCCGTACCGCTTCGATGTCGTCTAAGCTTTGCTGTTGTCCTTTGAACAGACTGGAGGGAAGCGTTGGTTCCGCTTCTTCAGTGTTGCTTCTAGTGGGCAATTGGAAATCGAGAATCTTCCAGCCGATCCGCTGCACCACGCTGCCGGTGCTGCGATAGCGATCAACCGTATCTGCCGTGGTGATCGCTGTGATCACAGTGGTTACCGCCACCAAATGATCATCGTGCCACGCGCTTAACAAACGCCGGCAGATCAGATCATAAATTCTGCGCTCATCCTGATCAAGATTAGCTGCCTGCGGCGAAGCAGTAGTGGGAATAATCGCGTGATGGTCGCTCACTTTCGCGTCATCTACGAACCGGCGGCTGAGCGGCTTTTCGCCGGTGCCGGGAGCCAGTTGCTTTTCATAGCCGCTTCGAATCGCGCTCACAATGCGCGGCAGTGTTTGGGCAACATCCTGCGATAAGTGTCGGCTATCGGTGCGCGGATAACTGATCAGCTTGTGCTGTTCGTATAACGCTTGCGCAACGCTTAGCGTTTTTTGCGCGCTGAAGCCAAACAGCCGGTTTGCATGGCGCTGCAGTTCGGTTAAGTCGTACAACAACGGCGCAGGAAGCCGCTGCGTTTCGCCCGTAATGAATTCAACTCGTATTTCGCCGGTACGGGCGCGTGCAATGATTGCTTCCGCTTCCTTACCATCGGCAGGGAGGCGCATGGCTTTTTGCAGATCACTATCGGGCTTGCCATCGGGCGCAGTCCGCAGCCAAATGCCTTGGTATTTATTTTCTGCCGGCCCATCGGACGGATGGAATGTCGCAACAACTTCGATGTAGTCTTCGGGAACGAATCTGCGGATAGCCAGTTCACGCTCCACCAGCATGGCGAGCGTTGGTGTCTGTACTCGCCCAACTGAAAGCTCTTCTCGGTAGCCGATGGAATAAGCGCGAGACAAATTCATGCCGACCAGCCAATCAGCACGACTGCGACCGGTAGCGGCATCGGCCAGCGAATCATAATCCGCGCCAGGTCGCAGTTGATCGAACCCGCGCCGGATCGCGTCCGGCGTAAGCGATGAAATCCAGAGCCGCTGCACCGGCTTACGACATTCTGCCGCTTGATAGATGTAGCGAAAGATCAGTTCGCCTTCGCGGCCGGCATCCGTGGCGCAGACAATCCGCGACACTTTAGGCGAGTTCAGTATTTTCTGAACAACGTTAAACTGGTCTTTGGTTTTGGGATAAACCACTAGCGGCCATTCCGTTGGCAGCATCGGAAGCTGTTCGCGGGACCAGCGACGCCAAGCGGGGTTCATCTCATGCGGTTCGGCCAAAGCCACCAAATGGCCGATTGCCCAAGTGACAACATATCCATTGCCGTGCAGAAAGCCTTCGCCCTTCTTGCTTGCTCCTAAAACTTTGGCAATGTCGCGAGCTACCGAAGGCTTTTCCGCCAGCACGGCAACCGTTCCGGATTCCGGATTATCCATGTGACATATTTCAGTTTAGCGATCAGTATAATCGCATCCGGAATGTTTCGGTTTTGGATTACCGCTGTTCCGTATTTTTCGTGCGCGACAATTCCAGCACGCGGTCGTGGGCTTTATCGGCAGCTTTGGCAAGCTCCAACAGATCACCAGCATTAAAGCTGTCGGTGTACTTGCGTTCTTCACCCTGTTTATAGCTTTTCTCGAATTTTACGCTGTGAAATGCGCCATGCTGGCCTTCGTTGCGGAAGATGCTGGCGGTGACGCTGCCTACATGAATCCGCTCAATGGGGCGGTTCACGAAAAATGGTGCTTCATCGGTTTGTTTAACTGCGTTGGCTTGAGGCATAGAAACTCCTTAGCTTTTTATTATAGCTGAAATAGCGAACAAAAGGCGAACAAAGAATTTAGGGAATGATGAAAGTTTATTCTTGATGAGGAGCGAACATCATGATTGATTTCACCGGACTAGAAGCTTGGTTTGTGACCGGGAGCCAACACCTGTACGGACCGGAAACACTGCGGCAGGTAGCCGAGCATTCAGCAGAAATGGTGCGCGGTTTATCGGAATCGATTGGCGTCCCGGTACGGCTGATCTTAAAACCGGTGATGACCACAGCGGACGCAATGCGCGACTTGGCACTTGAAGCGAACAGAGCCAAAAACTGTATTGGACTTGTTCTATGGATGCACACTTTCTCCCCAGCCAAAATGTGGATTGCCGCGCTGAAAACACTGCATAAGCCTTTCGTTCACCTCCATACTCAATTCAACCGCGATCTGCCCTGGTCCACCATTGACATGGATTTTATGAACCTGAACCAATCGGCCCACGGCGACCGCGAATTCGGGTTCATCACCAGCCGAATGCGTATCGACCGTAAGATCATCGTCGGCTTCTGGCAGGAATCAGCGGTGATTCACGAGCTAACTTCCTGGCTGCGCGTAGCCTGCGCCTGGCATGACGCACAAAATCTAAAAGTGGCCCGTTTCGGCGATAACATGCGAAACGTAGCGGTGACCGAAGGCGATAAGGTAGAAGCCCAGATTCGGCTCGGCTATTCCGTACAAGCGTACGGAGTGGGAGATTTAGCGGCTCGCATTCGTCAAGTGACCGACGCGGAAGTAGAAAAGCTGGCCGCTGAATACGACAACGCGTATCTGGTGGCCGAATCGCTGCGACCGGGCGGCGCACAACGCCAAGCTTTGCGTGAAGCAGCGCGTATTGAAATCGGGCTACGCCATTTTTTAACTGATGGCGGATTTACTGCTTTCACTGATAACTTCGAAGACCTGCACGGACTGGAACAACTGCCCGGCGTGGCTGTACAACGGTTGATGGCTGACGGCTACGGTTTCGGCGGAGAAGGCGACTGGAAAACAGCAGCCTTGGTACGCACCATGAAAGTGATGAGCGCAACGCTTCCGGGCGGAACATCGTTCATGGAAGATTACACCTACCATTTCGGCAACGGCCAAGTGCTGGGCGCACACATGCTGGAAATCTGCCCATCCATCGCCGGCGACCGGCCTTCACTGGAAGTACATCCGCTTTCGATTGGCGGCAAAGCTGATCCGGTGCGAGTGGTGTTTACTGCTCCGCCCGGCCCGGCAGTAGTTGCTTCGGTAGTAGACATGGGAAGCCGGTTTCGTTTGATCGCCAACACGGTAGATGTAATCACGCCGGAACAGCCGCTGCCGAAACTACCGGTAGCGCGAGCGCTTTGGCTGCCCCGGCCCAACGTTCAGATTGCGGCAACCACCTGGATTCTAGCAGGCGGCGCACACCACACCGGCTTCAGCCAGGCACTAACGGCGCAACACCTGGAAGACTACGCCGAGATGGCCGGAATTGAATTTTTGTTGATTGACGAAAACACCACCATTTCAGACTTCAAGAAAGAACTGCGAGGGAACGATGCGTATTACCGCGCTCAGTTTTAGCTTGCGTTACTTCTTCGATTTTTCGGTTGGATCGCCTAATCCTTTCTCTTTTAGGTCTTCTTCGATGGTTTCCCGATCGCCTTCAGCTTGCGAGGGCAGGGGGCGATCGTCTTCGGCCTGGTCCGACGGTTTTTGTTTTTCGTTCATAACTTTGTAGAGCGGATCGCCTCGGCGAAGGTTTCAAGACTCGCGCCCGGGGAGTCGGCGAATCCAGATGTTGCGATAGCGCACAGCACAGTGATGGTTTTGAAGCTGGAGCGATTCTTCAGCCGGATGTGGGTTATACGAGCCAAGCTTCGCGTGCGGAGTATCGCCGATCAGTTGTTCATGGTTCTGCACCAGCACGTTGTTTTGAAAAACCGTAACAAAGGCCGGTTTAAGAAGTTTTGCCCCATCAAAGCGAGGAGCTTCGAACACAATGTCGTAAGTTTGCCATTCACCGGGCGGGCGCGAAACATTCACCAGTGGCGGATATTGGCCGTAGATCGAAGCGGCCTGGCCATCGGAATAAGTGGGGTTGTTGTAAGAATCCAGCACTTGAATTTCATAACGCCCCATAAATAAGACCCCGCTGTTGCCGCGATTCTGGCTATCGCCTTTTGCTTCCGCCGGCGAGGCCCATTCCAGGTGAAGCTGCACATCACCGAATTTTTCTTTTGTGTTGATGCTGCCGGCTCCATTGACGATTTCGGCATAGCCATCTTCTATCTTCCATTTCGGCGCGGCGGCCTGCCCGTGATCCATCGTGACCCATTGCGATAAGTCCTTTCCGTCGAAAAGCACAATGGCATCAGAAGGCGGAGCGGTTCCCCGGCCTGGAGTGACGACCTGCGGGTGAGGACGGTTTTTATCATGGACGCGCCACTTACCACCGGGTAAGTAAGGAGTGTTGTCGTAACCCAGGGGATGCTCTTGGGCGGTTAACAACAGCGCAGGCAATAAGACGATAGGGAGCCAACGAATCGACATAGCGATCATAATTTTATCTTTCTTCGGCGGAGATTAATTTCCGGGTGGTTCCACCAAGAAAATTCAGCCAGCAATTCAGGGAGTTTAGAACTTTGCAACGGACGCGCCTCATTCATCTTTTAACCGGACTTTGGGCTTCGCTGTCGGGGCCGCTGCTGACAGTGCTGATTTTAGTTCTGCGCTTAGCGTAAGCCGCGGAACGAAACGAGTGTGTGGCAAGATTGTCCACACATGGTTCGAGTTTTTTCCATTCTTTGTTCGCCAGTGATTTTTCTAAGCGCCTTTCTTTTGTTCCTGCTCGAACCGCTGTTTGCCAAGGTGATTCTGCCTTGGTTCGGCGGATCGGCGGCGGTCTGGGCCACTTGTCTTGTTTTCTTCCAAAGCGCGCTGCTGCTGGGCTACTATTACGCTGACATTTCCAGCCGCAAGCTGCGTTCGCGTCAGCAGGCGTTTCTACATCTGGCGCTGCTTGTTTCTTCGCTGTTGTTTCTGCGCATTATTCCCAATAACGGGTGGCGTCCACAGCCGGGCGAAAATCCTTTCTGGCGCATTCTGCTGTTGTTGACGGTCGTGGTCGGGCTGCCTTACACGCTGCTCAGCACAACGAGCCCTTTGATTCAATCCTGGTATGCGCGGGTTCGTCCAGGAACTGAACCGTATTACCTGTTTGCGATTTCTAATTTTGCCTCCTTTCTGGCGCTGCTCAGTTATCCGTTTCTGATTGAGCCGCAGTTCACCACCCATTTTCAGGCGGTGGGATGGTCAGCCGGATTTGTTTGTTTTGTGGCGCTTTGCGCGGCGACGGCCTGGTCTGTTCGCGATGCTTCCACGGCAAATGTTGCTGCCGCAGAGACCATCGCTGCTCCACCAAGCACGCGGCGCAAACTGCATTGGCTGCTTTTGGCGGCGTGCGGCTCCATGCTGCTGTTGACGATTACGAACCATCTGACGCAGAACGTTGCGCCGGTTCCGCTGTTGTGGGTGATTCCGCTGGCGATTTACCTCCTGACGTTCACTTTAGTTTTCAGCAGACGCGGTTTTTACCCGCGCTGGTTGTTTATTCGATTGCTGGCCGTTTCGCTCGGCGCGATTGGATATGTGGTTTTTGACCCCAGAGCGGTGAGCGCGATTCAAGCCACGGTTCCCTTGTTCTGCGCCGGGCTGTTTGTATGCTGCATGTTCTGCCACGGCGAACTGAACCGTTTGAAACCCGCCGAAGGAGCGCTCACTTCGTTTTACCTGATGTTGTCGCTCGGCGGCGCGCTGGGGGCGGTGTTTGTGGGGCTTCTTGCTCCTTTCCTGTTTTCTAACCTTTATGAATTTCCGTTGACGCTTTTGTTTACAGCAGTGCTGGCGCTGCTCACCTTCCGGCCCGACGGTTGGGCGGCGCGGGCTTTGTGGTTATCGGTTTCGGTAGCAATGGCGATTGTTCTTTTCCTGAACGTAAGAAGTTTTCAGCGCGACTCGCTGGAGATGGCTCGTAATTTTTATGGCGCGCTGCGCGTAACCGAAAGCAACGGTTTCGGACCGCACCGAGTCCGGTTGCTGTATCACGGCACAATCCGGCATGGGGCGCAGTATGTGCAGTTACCCTGGCGCAAGCAGCCGACAACTTATTACGGCCGTGAATCCGGCATCGGGCTGGCGCTTCGGTACTGCTGCGAGGGACCAAAGCGAGTCGGCGTAATCGGCCTCGGCGCGGGAACGCTGGCCGCTTACGGCAACGGAGGCGACTGGTTTCATTTTTACGAGATCAACCCGGAAGTGGTGACCATTGCCAATTCCGAATTTACTTTTCTGCGCGAAACAGCGGCCCGCACGGAAGTCACATTAGGCGATGCCCGGCTTTCCTTGGAGCAGGAGCCTCCGCAGAATTTTGATGTGCTGGCGGTGGACGCTTTTTCCGGTGACGCAATTCCGGTTCACCTTCTCACAAAAGAAGCCATTGCGCTTTATCTACGGCACCTGAAACCGAACGGCATTCTGGCGGTGCATACTTCGAATAGTTACCTGAGACTGGATCCGATTGCGAAACAGTTGGCCGACGCCCAGGGCTATCCGTCCCGTTCGGTGGAAACGGAATCGGACGATGATGAATGCATTGCCACGGCACGTTGGCTATTGATTACGCGCAATGCGAAGTTTTTGAATTCATCGATTGTGCAGAAGGATGAAGTTCCGGTTGTGATTCCGGCTGGCCTTCGGGCTTGGACCGATGATTACAATAATCTGTTTGAGATTTTGAAGCCGGTGAAATTCCTGAAAAAAGAAGATTCTGAGTGATTAAGCCGCGCGAGTGAAGGGAATACTTTTTCGGGTGGTTCGCGATGGCTTTTGATTTATTCCGAGTAGTTGACGGCGTTCGCGGTAAAGCTGCCAACTCTCGTTTGAACAAACGAAGCCAAACTGAGTTGGCTCTATCTTTTCTGCCAGTTGCGGGTGAGCGGCAGCAATCTGATGGAGTTCTTCGAGTTCGGTTTGTTCCTGGTGTTTGCGATCGGCTTGGATGTCCCGGAGTTGCTTCAAGGTTTGCAGGAAGCGGCGGTTTAAACGCGATTCGTAGAGGGTGAGCAGGGCTAATGGGTTGGCAGCCTGGCGCAGGGTTTCGGCCATTGTGAGGGCCGTATGCGATTCCGCGTGGCCGGGATTCCAGAGGTTGCCTTGTTCATCGTGGCCGATGGCGAAGAGGTTGTGTTCGGCGGCAGCAAGGCGATGCAAGCGGAACTGAAGATCGGCACAAGAGTTAGCGAGTTGGATTTCGACGGCTCCAACGGGGTTCAAGGCAGCGACATAGGCTTCGGTGAACTCATGGTAGTTGTTCATCTCTTCTTCGGGCAGGTGGATGACCTGGCTCAGGATGCCGTGGCGGGTGGCGTTCAGGGCGGAACGGCTTTTGCCTGCTTCGGTTTTCGGGCCGGTGCTCTTTTTAGCATTGGCGCGGTTGGCACGGAGCCGGGCTTCGCTGGGCTGTTTTTTCGGGGTGGTTGATTTCTTGTTCATTCGGTTCAGAGTTTAGTACGGCCAGAACCGCAGTTGCTTTCATGAAGCAGCCAAGCCATAGAAATTAAACAGAAAAATATATGAAAAAATCTGAACTGGATTTTTGGCAGCCGTTCAAAGCGGGTGAAATGGGAGGAGGGGGAGGCTGGTAATTTCAGGACAGATCAGATCCTTAGTCACTAAATTCCAAATTTACCCTGTATAGCTGACCTCACCACACCCTTCTTACTCCGTATTGGTCAAAGATGGTGTCAGCGGAAACAAATTCGAGATCGCGCCCAAGCACCTGTGAAATGAGCAGCCTGTCAAAAGGATCTTTGTGATGCAATGGGAGGTGTTCGACGTTTGCGACATCAGTTAGAGTTATTGGCAGAAGCGTGAATTCAAGATCGGTGGCGATCCATTGAAAGAAATCGCGCGCGCTGATTCGCTCCATGCCGCGCATTAAATCGAGTTTGCCCTGTCCGCTCTTGATGGCTGCTTCCCAGATAGTTGCAAGGCTGTAGTGATTCGTTTCATTAGCGATAGCGTGGCTGGCTCGTAGTGAAAGGCGCGGATCGTTCATGGCAAACCAGAGGATTGCCTGCGTATCGATCAGCACTTAAATGTACTCTTCAAAACCTGGCGGGATTTCATCAAAGTCGGACGCGATTCGGACTGAAAAGCCTGCACGCTCCATGAAGCCTGGAGTAGGACGATCTTTTTGCACCGGTTGAATGCTGGCAATTGGTTTTCCATAACGGGTTAGAAAAACCTGTTCGCCAGACTCAACTTCTTTGAGAATGGCGGCAAAATTATTTCGCGCCTCGCTTATGTTGTACAACTTCATGACTTAATTGTACAAAAATCGGTTTGATTTGCTGCCGTTCAGGTTTGATGCTGCTTTTAGCTGGAGAAAACGCGTAGTAGAGGGTTTGTTTACGATTTAATTCGGTAATTCCTGGTTTCAGATCATTGACGGCGGAGAAAATTGGGCAGCACGGTTCAATGGTTCTGGTTTCTGCCCAGAGTTCAGGAATTGTGGTGACCGTCACGGCTCGCTGTCACAGATCTTCCTTACACCAGCCGCGGGCGCGAGAACCCTGAGATTATGGAAGCAAAGCAGGGGCGATCGTTTCCGGAACGATGAGTGCCCCTCAAAGTAGAACCGGTTTTTCCGGTTCTAGAAATTCAGCCGTAAATTGAACTGAAAGCGCCGGGGCGTTCCGGTGCCGACTGCGCCTGGGTTCAGCACTGAGGTAATTTGCCCAAAGCTGCCCGCGGAGAAGTTTGATGCCGGATTATCATAAATCGGATGATTGAACAGATTAAAAGCTTCTGCGCGGAAGCGTAAAGTGAAGCGTTCGGTAAGTGAAAACTCTTTTTGCAGTGCGGTGTCAATTTCGTAGTAACCAGGGCCGCGAGCAGCGTATCGGCCTAAGTCGCCCCAGGTGCCTGGAGCAGGTATAGCGAAAGCCGCAGGATTAAACCAGTTATTAATTGTTTGATGGGTCGGGTAGATGGAAACGCCAGGCACTAGATTGGGCCGTTGATTAGATGTGTTGCCGTCCGGCAACTGATTCGGCGTTCTGCTGAGGGTGATATTGACGGGGCGTCCGGTGCTGGCAGTGGCTATGCCGGAAAGTTCCCATCCGCCGAAGATGGCAGGAACAAAACCAGACTGGTTCAGATAACGGCGTCCGCGACCGAAAGGCAGATCGTAGATAGCATTGCTGGTCATGGTGTGGCGAACGTCATAAGGGCTGTCGCTGCGATCGCAAACACGGCAGGCCTGGTTTTCGAAAGCGACGCTTTCCCCGGCGCCGATGGAAGCATCGGTAAGCGCATGGGACCACATATACTGCGTTTGCCAGAGCCAGCCGCCGGTAAAGCGGCGTTCCAGCGAAAGCTGCATCGCATTGAAGGAGTTGTTTCCGTCGTTAGCTTTCAAGCCAAACTGCGAAAATTGCGCCAGCGGACGCTTGCCGGTTAAAGGATCAATCAAGTTAACCTGGTAGCGAGTGAACAAGTGCCTACCTATGCTGCCGACATAGCTGATTCGTCCCAGGAAGCTGAAAGGCAGTTGTTGTTCCACCAGAAAATCATAATTTTGATAGCTTAAGTCTTTGCGATAACGATCAATTGCCTTTGGCGCAAACAAAGCAAATTCCGGCGTGATAAACGGAGTGATGGGATAACCGATGGTGGGTATATCGGAAGAAGTAATCCGGTAACGCGGAACGCTGCTTTCGAGCGGATCGGAAAAATCGTCGTTCTGATTACCGCCGTAGTAGATTCCATAGCCGGTGCGAATGACAGTTTTTCCATTAAAGGCCGAAGGCGTCCAGGCGAGTCCGACACGCGGGCCGAAATCGCGGTAATTGGGGTTGTAAAAAGGAGTACCCTTGGGGCAGAAACCGCCGCAGCCTTGAATATCGACCACCGCTGAGCGATCCAGAATTTCATGCGCCACGGTGTAGAATTCATAGCGCAGTCCCAGATTCAGCGTCAGATTCGGATTTACTTTCCAGTCGTCCTGGGCAAAGCCGCTGAAGAAGGTTCGTCGGTTTCCGCGAATGGCTTCGCCTTCGAGCACGTCGATTTCATCAGCCTGGTTATTGATAAAGTTCTGGAGCGAGCCATAAGCAATAGTGGAATCGCGGATGGCATTACCGGAGTTATTTAATTGAATACGGCGAATATCCACGCCGAATTTAAGGTTGTGAGGGCCGACAATTTTGGTGAGCGTATCAATATAAGAGAAAGTGTTGCCCACTTCCTCATCTAGCGTATTGTCTGTAATCGTGTCAAAGATGCCGCCTGTGTCGACGCTGATCGGAGAGGTTCCATAACTGTAGTTGCGGTAATTCGCTCGGTTAAAACCAAACTTGCTTTCATTCAGCAAAGTGGGCGAGAAGATGTGCTGGAACTGTAGAACCAGATTCTGCGGCGTATGGGGAATTACGTTGCGCGTGCCGAGCGCATCCGTGGGAGTATCAAGATAAGCTTTGTCGATGTTGTATCGCACGTAGGCGGTTGATTGGTCGGTGAAGCGATAATCAAACCGGAACATGCCCGTATCTTCCTGCACCGTGTTTTTTCCTTGCAGCGTAATCTGATCAGTATTCTGGTTAATAGACTGCTGGCCCACCGGATAAGCATTAATCAACGGTTTTAATGCCGGCGACTGCGTTAAAACAGAATTGCGGAATGAGGCGCTGGGAACAAAACCGATCAGAGTCTGGCCGAGGCTTTGGCGCAAGCCTTCATAATTGACGAAGAAAAAAGCCTTGTCTTTGATGATTGGCCCGCCAAACTGCGCGCCGAACTGATTCAAGCGGAACGCCGGAATCTGCGACGGATCAAAAGGCGAGCGGCTATCGAGCTTATCATTTCTTAAAAACTCATACGCGCTGCCATGAAAATTATTTGATCCTGATTTGGAAACCACGTTGATTTGCGCGCCGCCGGCATCTCCTGATTCAGCGGTATAAACAGCGGAACTGACGCGAAACTCGTCAATGGCGTCCAGCGAAATGTTCAGCCGGGTTTCGGCTTTTTGCGTTTGTTCCTGAATGCCGCTGGTGTCAATGCCATCAAATGTGAAGTTGCTGTCATCCAGGGAATGCCCATTAAACCGAATGCTGCGTTGGCCGCCATCGCCGGTGTTCACGGCCCCGGGCGCAAGCGTCATCAGCGTGGCCCAATTTCTGCCGTTCAATGGGATTTCCTCAATCTGCGGCGATTCAATCACGCCGCCTATTTCGGCGTTGGTTCTATTGAGAATCTCGCTGGAGGCGGTCACTTCAACGGTGTTGGCGGTAGAGCCTACTTCCAGGCGAGCATCAAGCGTTCTAACCTGGCCGTAATTTAAGGCGATCTGGTCCAGCACGTAAGGTCTGAATCCTGCTTTGTTAATTGTCAGCTTGTAGCTGCCGACAGCTAAAGACGGAAAGCGGTAAGTGCCTGCCGTGGTGGTTGTGGCATGACGGCTGAGGCCGGTAGACGGAAACAGCAGTTCCACATCGGCACCAGACACTACGCTGCCGGAAGGATCCAGAATTGTTCCTTCCACGGAAGCCCGATCCTGCGCGAACGTTGAAAATGAAAAACCTAGAACGAGAAAAACAATGAAACTGAACTGACGCATAACTCCCCCTGGAATGCGCTTGAAAACAAGCGGTGCTTAGCCACATTAGCTTTCGTTTATGTCAGGCGGATTTCCAGCAGATGACAATCGCTTATCAATGGGGGAAAACAGGAAATATTACCAATAATCAGATCAATTGTTTTTCAGCATAGTTTCAGATTTTCCCGCTTGTATAAACGGTGTTTACAGTTTTTCAGCGGCGGCTTTACCGGATTCAATGGCTTCGTGCCAGGCTTTCGATGCCCAGCCGTTTGCCTGTTGTTCCGCTTCTTCGCGGGAAATGCCATAACGCTCTTGAACCCTGCCGATCAATTCATCTTTTTTGCCGCTGATGTAGGTGAGGTCGTCATCGGTCAGTTTGGCCCAATGTTGTTTAGCGCTACCTACCAATTGCATCCATTTGCCTTCCAGTTGGTCCCAGTTCATAAGCGATTCTATTTATCTCCTTACTCAGGATGACGACTCTGTGAAGGCAGTTTATAACGCCTTTATCCCAAACCAAACGCCTGTGGCAAATCCCCTGGAGATGCAACAAGATAGCCGGTTTGCCATACTCAAACTAGAAACAATGTGCCAGGATCCCGTTTTACTCACCACCAAACTTGATCTTTCTTTGCTTGGCCGGGGAAAGGTGCGGGATATTTACGACTTGGGCGATTCGCTGCTGTTTATTGCCAGCGACCGGATCTCCGCTTTTGATTGCATTCTCGCCAGCGGCATTCCCTGCAAGGGGCGCGTGCTGACGCAGATTTCCCTGTTCTGGTTCGATTTCCTGCGGAACTTAGTGCCATCACATTTAATTACCGGCGACGTAAACCAATTCCCGAAATCAACTGCGGCGTACCGGACACAACTGGAAGGCCGCTCGATGCAGGTGAAAAAGGCTGCAATGGTTCCGATTGAATGCGTGGCGAGGGGCTACCTGTCAGGCTCCGGTTGGAAGGAATATAAAAACAACGGAACGGTTTGCGGAATAAAACTGCCAGCCGGTTTGCGGGAAAGCGACCGTTTGCCGGAGCCGATTTTTACCCCGGCCATGAAAGCGCAGAGCGGGCATGATGAGAACATTTCTTTTGAGCAGGTTGCGGCGGAGATCGGCCATGATCCGGCTTTACGACTGCGTGAGCTTACGTTGAGCATTTACGGGCACGCTGCCGAACATGCGCAACAATGCGGCTTGATTCTGGCCGACACCAAGTTTGAATTCGGCTTTGTGAACGATGAGTTAGTGCTGGCGGATGAAGTGCTGACGCCTGATTCATCACGTTACTGGCTTGCCAGCGATTATGCGCCGGGCGGAGCGCAGTTTTCCTTCGACAAACAGTTTGTGCGCGATTATTTGGAAACATTGGATTGGAACAAGCAGCCGCCCGCGCCGTCCCTGCCGGACGAGGTGGTGCGGAAAACCAGCGAGAAGTATGTGGAAGCCTACGCACGATTAACGAACAGGCCTTTATGAATGTTTTCGACGTTTTCCTGCTCGGCGTGGTGGTTGTGTCCGGCCTATCAGGTATTCGCACCGGCTTTACTCGCGTGGTGGTGCATGTGGCGTCAACAGTGGTTGGTTTGCTGGCGGCTTTCTGGTGTTATGGAATTGTGGCGGCGCAAGTGCAGCCCTGGATCAAGCAGCCATTGGCGGCGCAAGTGGCGGGGTTCTGCCTTATTTTTTTCGGCATTATGCTGCTTGGCTCGCTGTGCGGAATGGTATTGGTCAGGTTTTTCGACTTAATCGGATTAGGCTGGCTGGACCATCTGTTAGGAGCTGCCGCCGGAGTGTTGAGGGGCGGCCTTTTAGTAGCGATGATCGCCGCCGTGGTGGTTGCGTTTACGCCGCAGCCGATTCCGGCATTCTTAAGTGAATCCAGAGTTTTGCCGTATGCCACAAACGTATCGGGAGCGATTGCGGAGTTTGCGCCGAAACATCTGCGCGATGATTTTGTAGACCAGATGTCAAGATTGAAACAGATGTGGCTGAAATCCGCATCGAAAGAAAAGAGGATTGCTTAGTTGCAGTTGTTGATTTTCGATCTGGACGGCACGCTGATTGATTCCAGCCGCGATCTGGCCATTTCCACTAATGCCATGCTGCGGCACATGAACCGGCCGGAGGTGGATGCCCATACCGTCAATACTTATGTAGGTGATGGAGCGCAGAAACTGGTGCGCCGGGCTTTAGGACCTGATGTTTCGGAAGATGAGTTGAAAACGGCCTACAAATTTTTTATTCAATACTACCGCAGCCATTCGCTCGAAAATACGCGTCTTTACCCCGGCATGGCGGAAGCACTGGAAGAACTAAACTCTCGCGGAAATACCTTAACCGTATTGACTAATAAACCGGTGAAAATCAGCCGCGATATTCTGGCCGGATTAAAGGTGAATCATTTGTTTTTTCGCATCTACGGCGGTGAATCGTTTCCGGCGAAGAAGCCGGACCCGGTGGGTATCGACACGCTGCTTTGGGAAACCCGGCAAGAGCGTGAAAACACCACCATGATCGGCGATAGCAGCGTGGATATTCGAACAGCGCGGAATGCCCGGGTACGCGCTTGCGGCGTGAGCTGGGGATTTAAGCCGGAAACGCTGAATGATCCGCCCGCTGACGTGATTGTTCATCAGGTGAATGAACTGGCGGATGCGCTATCCCGGTCGTAAGCGTTTAGCATCCGCGAGATGATTGAAACCCCAAACAACAGCGAAGCGCATCGTGAGTACACAGCGCGTCTGAAACAAGCTGAAGAGCAAATTGCGAGTTACCAGCGCACTCATATCACTATCGGCAATATTCGATTAGTTATCTTTCTTAGCGCAATCGTGATTGCATGGTTAGCTTTTTTCCGTCACCAGTGCAGCGGTTGGTGGCTGTTCGCGCCGCTCGCTGTTTTTGTGGCGTTGCTGCGCTGGCATGATGCAGTGCTGCGGAAGCACGGTTGGTTTGAGCGCAAAGCCCAATATTACCGGCTTGGCTTAGCGCGTATAGAAGAACGATGGAGGGGCACAGGCAACACCGGAAAACGGTTCCAGTCCGGTGGCCATCCCTACGCGCAGGATTTGGATTTATTCGGCACAGGCAGCTTATTTCAACTCATTTCCAGAGCAAGAACGGAAGGCGGCGAGGAGCGGCTGGCTGATTGGTTATGCGCTCCGGCTTCGGTTGAAGCCATTCGGGAGCGGCACGCCGCCGTGGATGATCTCCGGCGAAATTTAAATTTCCGCGAACAGATTGCGATTGTGGGCGAAAGCGCAATCAGGAAAAGCGAAGCGGCTCCGTTGTTCACCTGGGGCGAATCGGTTTCGCTGCGCGTCACGGTCGCGATGCGGGTGCTAACAGCAGTGTTAAGCGTGCTGATGGCGATTGCCTTATTGTGGTTTGCGATTGAGGATTTTAACTGGATTGCGGGCGCGGCAACCCGACCTCCTTTGAACGCAATTCGATTTTTGATTGCGATGAGCGTGATTAATGGAATCGTCGCTTTGTTATGGCGGAAGAAGATTGGGCAAGCTATTTCCGATTTTGAGGCTATCCGCCCCGGTCTCGAACTGCTGCCGGAACTGTTATTTGAAATAGAACGAGCTTCTTTCACAAGCCCTCTTCTCCAGCGATTGCAGCAGGAGATTGGCCCGGAAGTGCGCCCTTCGCAACAAATTAAGCGACTCGATCGTTTAGCGGCCATTCTCGATTCGCGCGAACATCTGCTGCTGCGGGTGCTGGGCCATCCTTTGTTGTGGACAACACAGGTAACGCTGGCGATTGAATGGTGGCGGCGGCAATATGGGCGAACGACCCGCGCCTGGGTGGAAGCGATCAGCGAAATCGAAGCGCTTTCTTCGCTGGCCACTTACGCTTATGAGCATGAGAATGATCCGTTTCCGGATTTCGTATTGCAAGGCTCCGTGCTGCGAGGCGATTCGTTAGGACATCCCCTGATCCCAAACTGCGTCCGAAACAGCGTGGTTCTTGATGCCGAGCGGCCTTTGCTGATTGTGAGCGGGTCCAATATGTCAGGAAAAAGCACATTTCTGCGTACAGTGGGCATTAACGCTGTGTTGGCATTCGCCGGATCTCCGGTTCGCGCCAAGAGTTTTGAGCTTTCCTTATTCCAGATCGGCGCGTCGCTGCGAATTGCGGATTCGCTGCAAGAAGGCGAATCTCATTTTTCAGCCGAGATTAAGCGCATCCGCATGATGATGGACCAGGCGGAAAAAGGTCCGTCGCTGTTTTTGATTGATGAAATTCTGCATGGAACAAATTCGCATGATCGTTTAGCGGGAACGGAAGCGATTCTGGAACAACTGCTGGCGAGAAACGCAATGGGATTAATTACCACCCATGACCTGGCGTTGACGCGCCTGGGAACGGAGGTTGATCTGCGCGCCGTGAATATGCATTTTCAGGATCATATTCAGAACGGCGCAATGAGGTTCGATTACACCATTAAGCCGGGCGTGGTACAGGGAAGCAACGCCCTGGAACTGATGCGGTTGTACGGGCTAGTCCAATAAGAATTCGCGTTTGAAACTGACTACAGTTGCGCCCCAACCACCTGCTTCGAGCGGCGCATCGTTGAAGGATGCGACCTGGGGCGTTCGGGCCAAAATGGATCGCACACGTTCGCGTTGAAAGCCGATGCCGCGCCCGTGAATGATGCGAACGCCTTTGAACCCGCGCTGAATCGCTTCTTCCAGGTAAGCTTCCACTACCGCCGGAATATCGCGTGGCGCAAATGGATGTAAGTCCAACACATCTTCCACCGGCAACTGAATCGGTTCCTCATCCGATGCTGGATTCATACAGCGCGTCAATTAACAAACTAAAGCGGCCAGCGGCGGCGATTCTGTTGATCGTTCTGCACCGGGCCGGTTCCATCGCTCAAAGCAGCGCGGGGCGGAACATGGCTGAAATCAAGCTCGCCGTCGTTGAACGAAAGCGGACGATCCAGCACCATCTCCATCGTGGTTCCTTTGGTTAAGGTGGCATCCGGTCCGCGAGTCAACAGCACGCCTGCTAAGCCTGCTGCTGCTCCGGCAGCACTGCCAATACCAGCGCCCATTCCATAACGCCCGTTGGCGATTCCGGCTAGGGATCCGATGCCTGCGCCCGCAGCCGTAGTTTCGGCAACTGTGGAAACATCGCCGCCTTTATTGCCTGGTCCCTTGATCTTGCCTTCTTCCTTGTTTACGTCTTCGGTGGAACGCCCATCCATGCTGCCGATACGTCCTCGGAAATCGCGTGAAATTCCGTTAGGCAGAGTTAAGGAATCAAAGCGGACGTACAGTTCTCCTCGTCCCTTCACGCGTCCTGGCCGTTTTACCTGTGTGACTGAACCCTGTACCCAACTGCCTTGAGGAATTACAATTTTGCCGTTTGAAAGAATCGGAAAAGCCGTTTCCAGGTAAATGCGATCGCCAACAGCCGTTTGTTTGGTGCTGATGCTGTTGATCATGTTCAACAGAATGCGCGTGCCGGGCGCAATCACGTAACTGCCGGCAGCGGGTGCTTCGACTCGCTTAAAACCGCTTGCATCTGCCTGCTTAGTCGGGTTTGCTTCCGACTGCGCTTGCGCGGCAGCCGGACGAAGCTGGGCTACGCTTTCCGTATTCTGCGCTGCCCATAGCGCTCCAGCCCACAAGCTGCCAGTTAGTAAAAAAAAGCATGGTTTCTTCATAAATGCGGTGGTCCTGCTTTTATTGTCGCTGATTTCTGAAACCAATCTAGACGCAGGGTTTTCTGAACCGGTTGCAGTTGTCCGTTAACCGGCTGCCTGGGCCAGCGCAGGTTCTGTTGCGTTTTCCAGTTGAAACTCACGCGCGATCAGTTCGTAGGAGCGGCATCGGGCAGAATGGTTGTGCATGATGTTCACCAACAGCATTTCATCGGCGCCGTATTCTTCCGCCACGTTGTGAAGCGCGGCTGCCACGTTGGCGGGTGATCCGGTGATGGCGCGTCTGCCCATCGGCAGAATATCCAGCGGCACGCCTTCTTCTTGGAAAAACTGCTGGGCGCGTTCCACCGTGGGAACCGGAATTAAACGGCCCCGGAACAGGTAAGTCATCATCATGCGCCAACTGGCGGAAAGCAGCAAAGCTTCTTCATCCGTTTCCGCGCAGATAGCCCAGGAAGCTACCGCCACATACGGTTCTGTCAAGTGTTCTGAAGGCTGAAACCGGTCCCGGTAAAATCGGGCGATGGCAGCTCCATCCGGGTTAATGAAATCGGCAAAAACATAGGGCAGTCCGCGCTCCGCCGCCCAGATTGCGCTTTGCGGCGATGAGCCGAGCAGCCACATCCGGGGAACATCAGCGCCGGCAAACTGAACCGGAACTTTCGGGAATGAAGAAGCGGATACGGCGGAATCTCCGAAATAATGCAGCAGTTCATCGAACTGTTGTTCGAAGTCGTCGGGAGCGGCCTGCCGACGGTCGCGCTGCAAAGCAAACGCCACCGTGGAGCTTGTTCCCGCCGCGCGGCCTACGCCGAGGTCAATCCGGTTCGGATATAAGCCGCTCAACATGCTGAATGTTTCCGCTACTTTCAACGGGCTGTAATGCGGCAGCATCACGCCTCCGCTGCCCACTCGAATGCGGGAAGTGGCGGCCGCCACAGGGCCGATCAACGCTTCCGGGCTGTAACAGGCGAGTCCGGGCGTGCCGTGGTGTTCCGCCACCCAATAGCGGGAATAGCCAAGCCGGTCAGCCAGTTGGGCCAGGTTTACTGTATTGCGGAGAGCATCGCCCCGGGAAAAACCTTCCGGCACAGGAGTCTGGTCCAGAACGCCTAATTTCAACGGAACGCGCGATTGATAAGCCATCTATCATTTAGATGCGCCCGTAACAACGGCGATGCAGACCCGGGAATTATCTCTTCTCAAGCAGATTACTTCACGCGATCGCAGACCAGTTTCAAGTCTGTTGCGCCTTTGGAAGTTTCAATGTGGCTGGCGGTCACGAGTGTTTTGTTGTCGGGCGAAAGGTTCCAGCGTTCTTCCATCACCACGTCCACATCGCTTCTGGTTTTCATCGTAGTGCGAATTACCAGTGTGTTGTCATCCCAAAACGCATGGCTCGTTCCCGCGCCGCTATTGAACTGGTTGGTTGTTTCGTCGCCGTCCAAACGGTAATGCGCGTGGGCCGTCTGCTCGCCGTTTGCGCTGCGCTGCGTTGTGGCGATATCCAGATCAGCGCCTTTTTCCGTAATTACCCTTGTAATGGTAGTGGGTTTCGGAAAACTGCCGAAGTCGCTTTGCGCTGGGTTCATGCTCCATTCGCCGGAAAAATCAGGTTTGGGAGTTTCGGGCGTGGTGGTGGAGGCTTTGGGTGTTCCCGGCGTGTTGGTACTGGAGTTTGCCGATGTCTTGGGTCGAACGCGAGGTTTGGTGGTTTGTGCATTAGCGGCAGAAAACGATGCTAAGCACAGCAACAGCGCCGCTACAAAAGAAAATGGGAAACGGGTATTCATAGTGAGCTGAAACGTTAAATGCTGCGCACCGGCATTCCTACAATGTCGTCAATCTGAATGGCTTCTTTAATCACGTAAGGCTCGCCGTATTTTACGCCGATCAGATTTCCGTAGAAGCGGGCAATAGCCGCTAAACGCTCTTCCACTTCCTGGTGCGATGGAAACAGTTCGGAAGCAATTTCAGCATCTCCATATTGGGAATGATAACTGAACAACGCTTCCATTCTGCGCTCAAACTGACGGCTGACGTCCACCACAAACGAAGGCGTTACGTTCGCGTACAAGGCAGCGTACAGGATTTTAGAAGGGCGGTGCGGCGGCGTGTCTTCTTCCAATTTCCGTAAGCCTGATAGAAAGCAAGCCTCATAGCCTAATTCCGAAGTGCGGTAATGGTCAGGATGCCGCCCGGTCCAGTACGGCAGAATAACTGCCCTGGGCCGCAGGCGCCGGATCACGCCTGCCAGCGTCATGCGCGCGCCCACGTTGTTTTCTAAACGCGCATCCGGCATTCTCAGATTTTCCCGCCAAGCAAGCAGCAAGTGTTCTGCCGCTTTCTTCGATTCTGCCACTCGCAGATTAGGGTTGCCGCGGCTTCCCATGTCGCCCGCCGTCATGTCGAGAACCCCGGTCCGATAACCCATTTCGGCCATCTTGATCAGCGTGCCGCCGCAGGTTTGTTCTACATCATCGGGATGGGCGGCTAGAGCAAGCACATCCAAAGGACGCAGATTTTCAAAAGGTTCGTTAGGATCACGCATGGGTTTGTATTTCGATGATAGCGATGACTGGCTTGGTTCGCGGAAGCAGCGGCTTATTATTCCTGGCGTAAGGTGGATGCGGGATCAACGCGAATCGCGCGAAAGGCGGGCATCGCCACGCTGCCGGCAGCCATCACAATGAGAATCGAAATCGCTGCGATGATAATGGCAGGGTCGAACGGCTGCACTCCATAAATAAAACTCCGCACCCATACGTTTGCAAACACCGATAAAGCGAAACCTGCCGGAATTCCCATAACTAAAACCAAAACGACGCGGCTGACGACGAAACGGATGATGTGGCGCGAGTTCGCGCCGAGCGCCATGCGAATCCCGATTTCACGCTGTTGCCGGGTTACAAAGTATGCCAAAGCTCCATATATCCCGATTGTTGAAAGTAAAAGCGCAAACAGGCCGAAACACGACGTAAGCGCTACCAGCAATCGCTCCTGCCAAAGGGAACGATCTATCTCCTGGGACAATGTGGCGACTTGATACAGCGGCACTTCCGGATCAAGGGACCTGAGTAGTCGCCTTACCGGTTCGATAATGGCGCGCGGATCACCGGTAGTCCGAACGTGCAGAATGAAAGATTCAGGATAAGAGTAAGGTCCAAAATCGTTTGCGTAATAAATAGGCGGGGGAACTTCGCGCAATGATCGATACTTTGTGTCGTTCACTATGCCGACAATCTCGTAGAAAGGTTTTACGAATCGCCGGCCAGTGTCGAACTTTTTCCCCAAAGCATTTTGCCCATTCAAAAATTTCCGGACAAAAGCTTCGTTTACAACTACTTTATTCAGTTTGCCTTCTTCGCTTATCTCAGTGGGACCGAAATTTCGCCCTGCCAGGAAACGAATGCCCATCACCGCGAAATAGTCCGGGCTTACCGAATTGAAGCTTGTGTTAACTGTGCCTCCTCTTTGACCTGGGAAAACGACCGAGTTGCCAAATCCAATGCCGCGCATGAGAGCACGGTTGGCAAGAGCGGCATTTTCGACTCCAGGAAGGTTTCGCGCGCCGCTCAACAGCCGCTGTTGAAGTGACCAGGTCTTCCGGCTGTCATACCCTCGCACATGAGGATCAATCGAGAAAATCGTGACGTGTTCCCCGTCGAAGCCCGCGTTCGTGGCGCGGAGATTCGATAAGCTCCGAATCACCAGACCGGCGCATATCAAAATCGTCATGCAGAGAGCAACCTGAAAGCCGCATAACACCGATTGAAAGCTGAAGTTGTGGCGTTCGCTGCCCGCACTCTTCAGAGCGGAGTTAATAGAGGAATGCGCGAACTTCCAAGCCGGAGCTGCTGCGCAAAGCAGCGTAGTTACTCCGCATGCAAAAAGTGAAAAAACTACTATTCTGAAGTCCAACGAAATAGGTAACGTTAATGTTCGGACCTCAGCCGGATCGATTCCCATGCCGTGCGAAGGCGGTATCAAGCGAGTAATTAAAGGCATGCCGGCATAGGCGATCAATACGCCGGCACACCCGCCGGCAGTCGCAAGGAGGAAACATTCAACCAGCCATTGACGGAAAATTCTGTTCTTGCTTGCGCCTAAAGCGAGCCGAACTGCCGTGTCCCGCTCACGGGCAGTTGCTCGCGACACGAGCAGGCCGCCCACGTTCGCGCACACCACCAGAAGCAGCAAACCGGTGCCTGCCAGCAGCAGAACGAGAGCTGTTTTTGATTGGTCCCGAAGGGGCGATCGTCCACGTGCAATCGATTGAACTTCCAGCTTTCCTCGACTCAACCCTTTGTAATTGTCAGGGGTTTTTAGCGCGGCTTCTTGGGTATATCTGTTCCAGAATGCCGCGGTCTCCTGTTGCGCTTGCGCTTCCGATATCCCGGGCCGTAGCCGAGCGATAATTTCTGTGACAAAGTAATCAAGACTGGATGGATGTGTTTGCGAAAGATCAATTAGGTTAGCGAAGGGCAGCCAGAGATCAGGACTGCTATCCACTGTTGTTCCGGCGAATGCCTCCGGCGTGACTCCAACAATCGTGTAAGCATGGCCCTGCAATCTCACCATTTGACCGAGAACCTTCGGATCCGATCCAAAGCTGTGACACCAGTAATTATAGGAAAGCACGATAGTATGGCTGTCGTTACGGCTAATAACTCGTCCCAACAAGGGAGTGACGCCTAAATCTCTAAAGTAGTTTTCCGTAACAGCAACTGTGTGGACGCGTTCAGTAAACCCGTTTCGTTCCAGCGCACGCGCTGTTTCGGTTTGACCGGCAACTTCGAAAAGGGTAGAAGAACGATTTGCTAGTTCCTGATAAAACCGGTAACCAAAAAAGGGATCAGCCGGACGATTTGCTTGGCGCTCAAAAAGTTGAACGAGGTTCTGTGGATTGCGAATAGGTAACGGTCGAAGCAGTAGCACATCAACCAGGGTGAAAATTTGAGTAGTCGCCGCTATACCGACGGCAATAAGAAGAATTGTAACGGCGAAGAAACCGGGCGAGCGCCGGATCTGGCGAAAACCATAACGGAAGTCTTGAGCGATACCGATCATTTTGCGTGCCTTCTTCTGCCAGCTACTCGTGCCGAATCGAAGTAAGCGAATCTACCTGTGCAGCCTTTCGCGCAGGAAAATAGCTGGCGGCGCAGGCAGCAGTGAACAACGTGATTGAAACGATCAGCATGGTGAGAAGATCGTTCGTGCTGGTTTCGAAGAGCAGATGGCGAATCATCCTCATAAGGAAAAAAGATGCGCCTAGCCCAAAAACAATCCCAGCCCCGGCTAGTTTCACTCCAGAAGCAAAAACTAGACGGATCACATCATGCGTAGTTGCCCCAAGTGCCATTCTTAAGCCGATTTCCTGAGTGCGCTGCGCAACCAGATAACTGAGAAGACCGTAAATCCCGATCACGGCTAAACAAAGCGCGGCTACAGAGAAAGCGCTCAACAGCCAGATTTGAAAGCGGCGCGGCGCGGATATCTGCGCGAGAATGCCTTCTGCCGTTTGCATGGCAAACTGCGGAATCTGCTGATCGGCAGAGCGGATTGCCTGTTTTACGGAATTGCCCAATGCGGCGCAGTTATTCGCGTGGCAGCGGACAACGATGTCCATGTTCGGCGGCCAGGGCATCTGCCGGTAAGGGCGATACAAGGTTGAGATGGCTTGACTGCCTGGCCCATAGGTGTTCATGTCTCCTACCACTCCCACCACGGTAAGCCACTCCGGTTCGATGGCGCCGGGCGATCCGTACCTGAAGCGTTTGCCGATCGGGTTCTGTTGCGGCCAGAACTGATCGGCCATGTGTTGATTAATAACAGCAACGGTGGGCTGATTTGGGCCATCGTATTTAGAAAATGTACGGCCGCGCAGAAGCGGAATGCCCACAGTTTGAAAAAACGTTTCGCTGACGATGCCAAGCGTGCTCGGCGCAGTTTGAATACTTTGAGACCATTGCGCTGATCCTTCAGGGATCACGTCCGTGTTCGGCGTGTAATTACTGAACAAGGATCCCGTAGCGGCAGCATTGGCTACGCCGGGCAGGGAATCAATCTGTTCAAGAGCGTGTTCGAAGAAAGTATTCACTGGTTTAGATTGCGAAGCTGCATTCATCGGCAGTTGAATACTTGCTACCAGCAGGTTCGCCGGCTGAAATCCGAGATCTTGTTTTTGCAGCAGGATAAAGCTTCGAATCAAAAGCCCTGTTCCCGAAAGAAGAACCACTGCTAGAGCAAATTCACCGGCAATGATCGTCGAACGCATAAAACAATGGGATCTCTGCCCTGCTTGTGTTCGGGAATCGGCTTTTAAAGCGTTCTGCGGCGCAACAAAAGAAAGCTGCCAGGCGGGAATCAAACCGCAGAAGATCACCGTCGCCGCTGATAAAACTACCGTAAAGAACAGCACGGGCCAGTTCAATCCGACTTGCGCATAGAAAGCGAACTCCGCTGGAATAAGATGCGGAATCGCTTGCTGCAAAAAAATGGTGATGCCCAAACCGAGCAAACCGGAAACTGCCGCCAGAACAAAGCTTTCACCGAGAAGCTGCCTAATCAGTTTGAATCGACTCGCGCCAAGCGCGGTTCGAATCGCAAATTCTCTGCTTCTGACCGTTTCCCGGGCGAGCGATAAACTCGCCACGTTGCTGCATCCGATCAGCAGCACCAGCGCCACTGCCCCGAACAGTGTCCAGAGAATAATTCGAACATGAGGATCAGTGAACTGCTTCGCCAGGGGAACCAGAACAATACCTTTCCCCGCATCGGTATTCGGGTATTGAGTTTCAAGACGCTGCCCGATCACGTTCATTTCGCTTTGTGCTTGTTCTAAACGGACGTCGGGCTTGAGCCGCGCAATCGCCCGGAAACCGTCCGATTGCCGGGCCGAAAGAAACGCGGACCACTGCGGAACGAAACTCAGCGGCAGCCACAACTGAGTGTCAGCGGAGGGGAACGCAAATGTTTGCGGCATCACTCCTACAATCGTTGCTTTTTTGTGGTCCACTTCCAGTTGCTTGCCGATGATCGAAGGCGAGGAACCAAACCGAGTACGCCAGAACCGCGAACTGACCACCACCAAAGCTTCCCGTCGATTTTCTTCCGCGACGGTAAAAGTTCTGCCAAGGATCGGGCGCAAGCCCAAAAGCGAGAACAGATTTGCCGAAACACGGCCCACATTAATTTGTTCCGGTTCGCTCTGCCCGGTCAGGGTAGCGGAATCAATGCGAAGCTCAGTGGCTACATCCTGAAAGCTTTTGCTTTGTTGACGCCAATCCTGAATAGTCGGCCAGGATGTCCAATCCGCGGCAATACCCTTTTGCGGTACCGTCGCCCAAAGCATGAAAAGTCGGTTGGCTCGCGGGTAAGGCAGCGGGCGTAGCAGAACCGCGTATACGACGCTGAACACCGATGTGCAAGCTGCGATGCCGAAAGCAAGCGTCAGCACGGCAGCCATTGTGAAACCAGGATTTCTCGCCAGAGGGCGCAGAAATCTGGAGAACTGATCCAACATCACGAACCGCGTGCCAAGAGCGTTACTGATTTTTATTTTGCAGACTTTGCAGCGTAGCCAGCACGTCTTCCGAATGAGTTTTCGGGTCCACTTTCACCCAGACTTTCTCAATCTTTCCTTGGGGATCGATCAAAAACGTGTTGCGCGAAGCTAACGTCATGCCGTTGTAAGACATGACGGAACCATATTCTTCCACGACTTTCTTATCGGAATCGGCCAGCAATTTAAACGTCAACCCCTGCTGCGCGCAGAAATCTTTGTGGCTGCCGGCGGTATCGACGCTGACGCCTACAATCATCGCGTTGGCTTTTTCATATTTAGCCAGGTCGCGCTGAAAATTGTGAGCTTCAATGGTGCAGCCCGGCGTGGCATCTTTGGGGTAGAAATAAAGCACGACCCATTTGCCGCGCAGGCCGTTTAAGCTGATTGAGGTGCCGTCCTGCGAAGGCAGCGTGAAGTCCGGGGCGTTTTGGCCTACGGTGGGCATAGCGTCAAAAGCATGAACAATCAGGGAAGCGGACAATAGTAACCCGGCTGCTAACAATTTTAAGCGCATAAATTCTCCTTGGATGTGGTTCTTTGTAGCCTATCCAAATTTACCGCAGAACACTCAATAGGATTTCAACAATAGTTCGTTTCCGGACTGTTCGGGTGGTTTTTCTATGGCGTAAGCTGCATGACGGGTGAATAACCAGCAGTGAAACGAAGCAAGCGTACGGTGTTGTTCAGCAAGCTTGGGAATGCTGGCTAAACTGCGCGTTTCCTTTTGCCGCCGCGCTTCCAGGATGTCGCGTTCCATGCCGAAGTCCGGCACGCTTTGAAAATTTAACTGATAGGATGCATCCACCGGCGTGAGCTGAAAAATCCAGCGGAACAACGCTTCGGTGCGCGGCATATGGAATTCCGAGGTAACTACCATCAGCTTGCGGAATCCGGCCGGATCAGTGTGGATGACGCGAACAAAATAAGCGTTGCCGATTGTGTCGTAAGAGGCAGTTTCGGTAAACAGCAGGTCACTCGGATAGCCTTGTTCGCGCAGGTATTCCGCTTCCGCAACCGCTTCCAAAATCGGCCTGCCGCGTTCGTCATAGGGAGGCGGCTTATGGGGCGTTCCTGCGCTTAAGGTGATAATGGGCGCACCGTTTGCTAATTCCAGCGCCTTGTCGAGCCGATTTTCCACCCAGGGCGGTAGCTTGCCGCTAGGCCCAACGCCTCCGCCGGGAACAATCACTGCATCGTAAAGGTTTGATTGCAACACAAGGCGCAGGGTAACATTCCAGTGCTACAAAACAAAAAAGGACGCAGTTGAGCAACTGCGTCCTGGCCATCAAAAGACATTTACTACTTATTGTCTGATTTGGTGGTTGTGGTAGTCGTATCGGTGGTTTCAGTGCCGCCCTTTTTGTGCTTCTTCTTGTGCTTGGTGGTAGTTTTTGTCGAGTCGGCGCTTGAGGTAGTTGAACTATCCTGTGCAAAAGCAGAAACGGTTCCGAGCAGCATACCCATACCCAATGCGATTGATGCAATCTTTTTCATGTTTTCTCCTAATCGGGGGTGTCCCTGCTCTTAGGATGCATCGAAAACTAGTAAGTTTACACACCTTAAACGATTTTAATTACTGTGGCAGATCTTATAGGCAAAATAGCTAACGCTCCAAGATCACAACCGCCATAGCCATTGCCGCCGTATGCGTCAGGGAAAGAGAAATTTGTTGCGCTCCTTGCTTCTGCGCAATCTGAGCCGCCACCCCGGAAAGGCGCAGTGTGGGCCGTCCGCTTGGTTCATTCACCACTTCAAAGTCCTTCCAAGTAACACCTCTGCGCCAACCAGTGCCGATTGCTTTCATTCCCGCTTCTTTCGCCGCAAACCGCGCAGCAAGACGCTCTGCGCTGTTCTTTTTTCGCATTGAATAGGCTATTTCTGCTTGCGTATAAACGCGATTCAGAAAGCGTTCGCCATAGCGGTCAATGCTTTGCTGAATTCGCTCCACTTCCGCCAAATCCGTTCCCATGCCGATTATCATTTGTTCTTCCTCATAGGCAAATCAGCGAGACGGTTACACTCATCGTAAGTGGAAACCGAACGCCTTTATTATCGTGACTGCTACTTGAAAGAATTTGATGCAACCGTGGTTGACGCTTCTGCGGACCGGACCATTATTTACCTGGACCGCACCGCTTTTTACCCCACTTCAGGCGGACAGCCGTTTGATGGGGGAACATTCAATGAAATTGAAGTACTGGAAGTTTCAGATGCAGACAGCAGAATTGCACATAAATTGGCTGCGCCGCTTGTTACCGATCAAGTACACGGCAGAGTAGATTGGATGCGTCGGTATGACCACATGCAGCAGCACACCGGCCAGCACCTGCTTTCTGCTGTGTTCGCGGATCTGTTTGGTTATCAAACCGTGAGCTTTCACCTGGGCGCGGAAGTTTCCACCATTGAGCTTGACGCTTCGGAAGTAAACCAATCCACCATCGAAGCCGCAGAAAAGCGCGCCGCTGAACTGATTGGTCAAGCTGTTCCGGTTCGCATTCAATTCGTGGAAGCAAGCGAAGCTCAGGGGCTGCGAAAAGCTTCCCTGCGTGAAGGCAGTCTGCGGGTGGTTGAAATTGGAAACGTGGACCGAAGCGCGTGTGGAGGAACGCACGTTGCTTCCACTGCCGAACTCGGATTGATTCTGATCCGGCGGCAGGAAAAACTGCGCGGGCATGTGCGGCTGGAATTTGTTTGCGGAACTAGGTCGCTTCAGCGGGCGCAGAAGGATTTTCAGATTTTGAGCCAAATGGCCCGGCTTGCCGGCGCGCCCATCGAAACCCTGCCGACACAGTTTGAAAGCCTAAAAGAAAGGCTGGCGCAAGCAGAAAAGGAGCGGCAACGCTTCAGCCTGGAGCTTGCCAAACAGGAGGGACGCGCACATTGGAACGCCACAGCTTGCTCCACTGATGGCCTGCGCCGGATGGTATTGCCGATAGAATCTCTTGATGAGAAGTCGCGCGTTCTGGCGCAGGCTTTCACTGAAAACGGGAAGGCAGCGATTCTGTTGATTTCCCAGAAAACCGGCAGCGTTCTACTAGCGGTTTCAAGCGATGCCAATATTGATGCTGGGAAAACGCTAAGAGAAGCTTTGGCGCATAGAGGAGGTCGTGGCGGCGGCTCGCGTTTACTGGCTCAAGGCAGTTTGCCTGACCAAGCGTATCTAAATCAGCTCGGTGAAGAACTCGGCTTCGTTCGCTCCCAACAGAACTGAACGGCGAAACTGCTCTGCTTATTTTGCGCCTACCAGCGGAGCAAGTGACAGCAAAATCAATCCGCCCAGAAACAGAAACATCATGCTGGTCACTAAAGCGCGCACTTTCGGTCCTGTTCCGGCAAATTCCTTCCACACCAGCAGACCCCAGACCACTGTTACCAGGGTGGCGCATTGGCCGATTGCCAAGCTGATTGCAGGCCCCACATTTACTTCCACCGGCGCACTGGCAGCTACGAAATTAGTAATGGCTCCAACCGCCCAGACAATGCCTCCGGCAATGCCCCAGAAGTGCCATTTAGGCCGCCCCAGAAAATAACTTCTCAGCTTGATGCGCCCGCCCTGAATAGGCACATTCATAAAAAATATGTTGAACACAAAAGTGGAAACAAACACCCCGATAGAAAACAGCAAGGCAGCAGCGTAAGGACCAAGCCCCAACTCTCCGCCCATGCCTTGTTCCACCACGGGATAAAAGATTCCCATCAGAATGCCGCTCACAATGCTAAGCACAATGCCGCGTCTGGCGTTTGTTTTCCGCTGCACTGTGCTTAACGCCGCGTCACGGGCGAAGTGAGCGCGGGAATCGGCCAAAACCGCTGCGATGACCAGCACCAGGCCGCCGAACAAAAGAAGGGGATTACCTTGCGGATTCAGCAGGTAGTTCAGGATCACGCCAATCGTCAGCGCAAGGCCGATGCCCACTGGGAAAGCCACAGCTAAACCAGCTAAACCAATGGCCCCCACCAGCAGCATATTAGCCAAATTGAAAATCACGCCGCCCAGCACCGCATAGAATTGCTTCAGATGACCTGCCACCAGCATCCGGTCCTGAAAAGTCATGTCCGCGCCTAACAATCCAAATGTAAAGGCAGCCACCACGGATGCCAGCAGAACGCCGAATGAATAATCAAAGTAAAACAGTTCAAAGCGCCATTCGCTGCCCGTCAGCTTCAGGGTATTTGCCCAAGAGCCCCAGCAGATCATGGAAATAATCAGCAGAAGCAGGGTTGCGCCATAGGTTGTGGGAAGAATCATGAATGAAGTGCCGAATTTGATTTTCAGCACTTCACATTGTAACCGCACAACTGCGGGTTATGGAACAAAGTTATGCCTTTGACGCGCTAACGGCTACTTTTTGAAACGCATCTTTCGCGCTTGGGTTGATCAGCGCCCATGCTTTGTCGTAATCGTCTTTTTCTTCGGCTTGCAACTGCCTGGCTAACTGCTCAGTCGCAGTGTCGCCCGCCGCTGCTGCCGAAACCGCCAACGATTCGTACATCGCCATCTCCGCCGCCGCGGCGCCCACGCACATAATCAAATGCTGAGTGTTTTTTTCCGCTGCTTCGTGGCCGATCTGGGCCGCCGTTGTGGAAAATGTCAGGAGATGGGCGAGTGCGCTTTTAGTGGTTGAAGGGCTAGCTCCCAGTTCGCGTAGCCGGGCTTCCAGCCGCTCATGCTGTGTTTTAGCTTTAGCCGAAGCTGTCTGGAAAAACTCCTGCACCGGGCCCTGATCACCGGCTTTTGAGAACGTCGCAAGTGTATCTTCAAAGTTCCGTTCCGCTGCTTCGGAATCCTGAACGTATCGGGCAATAACTTCCTGGCCTTTCATGGTTGTACCTCTACGATTAGAAACACTGCTGCTTTTATTCATCTCCTTTTATTCGAGCATTTCCGCAATATAACGAGGTTCTTTGGCGGAACTTCCATTCTGCTCGCATTAGATTTGGCTATGTGTTGAACATTAGCAGCGGAAACAATCAACAGTAACTACGCCGCATGAGGCTTCAACACGACTTTGACGCAGCCATCTTTCTTGTCACGGAAAGTTTTATACATTTGCGGAGCTTCGTCAAGGTTGACCGTGTGGGTGATGATAGCTGACGGATCGATTTCCCCTGATTCAATTTTGTTCAATAACGGCTTCAGGTAGCGATGCACATGCGTTTGGCCGGTCTTCACGGTGAGACCCTTGTTCATCAAAGCGCCGAACGGGATTTTGTCAAGCAGGCCGATGTAAACGCCCGGTACAGACAAGGTTCCGCCTTTGCGGCAGCACATGATAACTTCGCGCAGAACATGCGGGCGATCCGTGCCGAGCATCACCGCTTCTTTGGCCCGGTCGAGCACCGCGTCAACAGTGCCGGTGCTATGGGCTTCAGTGCCGACAGCGTCAATGCAACTGTCCGGCCCCTGGCCGCCGGTCATCTCCATTAACCGCTCCTGAACATGTTCTTTGCTGTTGTCGATGGTTTCCGCTTTTCCCCAGGAGCGCGCCATTTCCAGCCGCTCCGGAACACCATCAATGGCAATTACCCGGCCCGCTCCAAACATCCAGGCGCTCCTGATGGCAAACAATCCCACCGGTCCGCAGCCCCAAACAGCAACGATGTGGCCTGACTGAATCTGGGCGTTTTCCGCGCCCATATAGCCGGTGGGAAAGATGTCAGACAGAAACAGCACTTGTTCATCGGTCAGATGATCAGGAACCTTGATTGGCCCCACATCGCCATAAGGCACGCGCAGGTATTGTGCCTGACCGCCGGGAATGCCGCCCAGCATATGCGAATAGCCGAACAAAGCGGACGGCGACTGGCCCATTGCTTTCCTAGCGATTTCAGCGTTGGGATTCGAAGTGTCGCAAAGCGACGTAAGGCCCATTTTGCAGAACCGGCATACACCGCAGGCGATGGTGAACGGAATCACTACCCGGTCGCCTTTTTTTAATTTTGTTACGCCGGTTCCGACTTCAACCACCTCGCCCATCGGCTCGTGACCGAGAATGTCGCCTGATTCCATTGTCGGCATCATGCCGTCATACAGGTGAAGATCCGATCCGCAGATGGCGGTGGAAGTTACTTTGATAACAATGTCTCCATCCGCTTGAATCTTAGGATCGGGAACTGTGTCTACGCGAACATCGTGTTTACCGTGCCAAACCAGTGCTTTCATCGTGGAATGTCCTTACTTAAACGACACAAAACAAGCAGTAAGCGTTTCTTTGCTGGTTTTACCAGAGTAATGGAAAGGTTGTGTGATGAGATTGCATTCGACTGAAATTAGAAATCACTAGCCGGTTAAGAATTCGGGTTCTGGTTTGATGAGCAGATTTTCCTGTCTCCAGGACCGCATAGAATTCTAGAATTTTTGCGGTATGAACCCGATACAGCCCCAACAAAATAGTTTCATCTAAAAACTTGAATAACTAAATAATCAGACCTATTATGCAGAATGAAAGCGATATTTCCCTGAACTCTGCCACAATTATCAGAGAAGAAATGGATGTGACTGCTGTTGCGAGAAACCGGATCCTGGTAGTGGACGACGATAAAAGTATTCGCTTGCTTTATACCCGGGTACTCTCCACGGAAGGTTTTGAAGTGAAAACGGCGGAAAACGGCAGGGAAGCCGTGAATTTGTTATCAGATTTTCGGGCGAATCTGATTATTCTTGATCTGGTGATGCCGGAACAGGAAGGCATTGAAACTCTATTGCAGCTCCATCACAAACACCCGGAAATACCGGTTGTGGCAATCTCCGGCGCTCTAGGCGCGACTGAATATCTTCATGTAGCGAATCTTCTTGGCGCGTCATATACACTGCCCAAGCCGATTAAGCCGGAACAGTTATTAAAAACTGTCCACTCTGTACTCAGAAATTAGTGTGTTGGTTCTTTGTCGGGATCAGGCGTAATAGCAATTTCGCCGGTGACGCCGGGCCGCAAAGGCGCAAGCATCTGTTCTTTGCGAATGATCAGAGTGGAAGTGTCATAGCTTGCATATTCAAAGCCATGTCCATGAGTGATGGCGTCAGTGGGGCAGGCTTCCACGCAATATCCGCAGAAAATACAGCGGTTGTAGTCAATGTTGTAAACCTTTGCATAGCGTTCTGATCCGCTCACGCGCAGTTCATCGGTGTTTTCCGCCGCCTCAATATAAATGCAGTTGGCCGGACAGGCTGCCGCGCATAGAAAACAGGCAACACACTTTTCCAGGCCGTTTTCATCACGCTGCAGAACATGGCCGCCCCGAAATCGTTCCTCAAAGCGAGGAGGAGCATCAGGATACGCTTCGGTTAGCGCAGGAGACATCATCTCCTTAAAGGTCACCGACATGCCCTTAGCAATTGCCGCTGCCGAATCGAAAACTTCACCTAACTTTGCCATTACAATTCCAGGGTAACGCATTTGCGGTGACCGGCCCGGCGAAATCGGGTTTTGAAGCTAATGATGCGAGAATAAATCAGGTACGCCGATGATCTCCAGCAAAATAGTCCAAACCATACTTCAGCCGCGAGGCTTGGAAGACCGTGAAGCTCAGGTCTACGAAGCGCGCGATAAATTCAGCCTTCATCTGGGATATGAACTGAAAGTTCAGTTAGAAAAGGGTGACGTGATTCGTTTTCAGGACGATACCGTCCTGGTATTAAACCGCGACAATCAGGAGATCCAGCATGCAGTTCCACTGCAATCCGTTATTTATTTGTCTGTGCCGTAAAAGATCTTAACGCTAAATGCGCCGATTCATCAGCAAAAGTACCAAAAGCACCACAACAATTAAACCGACTCCGCCGCTTGGATAATATCCCCATCCGGAGCTATAAGGCCAAGTTGGCAAAATAGCTAATAAAAGAATAACTAAGATAATCAGGAGTAACGTTCGGTTCATAGCCAAGCCTAGGAACGAAAGCTTGTTAAGTCAACATCGGTTGAAGATTGTCGGCGGAAAGCTCTGTTGAACAGCAGCCTTCCATCGCTTCAATCAAGCGGAAAAGGCGATCGGCACGCTGATCGAAGCGCGAGATTTCAGAGGAAAGCATCTGCATCTCATCGAAAGTTTTGGTTGAAGCTCCTAACTGCTGGTAACGTTCCATCAGCAAGCGTTCTTCTCGCAACACTTCAGCGAGTTGATGCACAACCAGGGTTTCAAGTGGTGTAGAAGTTGAGGAATTTGCCGGGATAGTGAGTTGCATAATCGGTGCTGGCTATTACTTAGCACGTAGCATACCAGTCTCAAGATCGACTCACAATATCGGTATTTTCTGATGTTTGGGCTTTTCAAGCGATTTAGTTCAGCTTTCTGCTGACTCGCCGCTCCAGAGTGGAGCGAAGTAAATACAAAGATGGTGGTAAGAACGTTATTATTCCTGTTCAAATTGGGGTCAGAGATGAAACGCCAAAAAATCTTTCTGTTTCATTCTGGAAACTGCCTCACTGTTAGAAGTGTCGCGTTGTGTCGCATGATAAGAGTATGCGCTCACACCACAAATATTCTTTTGGGGCACTGCTGATTCTGTCTGCTGGACTATCTTCCTGTTTGGGGTCTCGCGAAACCTCAACCGAGCGGCAGAAGAATGCCGATACCGTTGCCGGCAAAGTAGGAAAAATGGCCCATTCCGTAGCTCAACAAAGCAGCAAGGCTACGGCAGCGGCAGGAAGAGGGCTGGCGCAAGCGGCTCGCGAAGCGCATGACGGCTGGCGGCAGGCAGCGCAGGAAGATAAGAAAAAGAAGCAGGCCGCCGGAAGCAAATAGAACTTGCAAACTTGGCTTCGGCTTCTCAAATCTGCGCATGAACAGCCGGTCCCGGCTTTAGAACCACCGGTTTCGGAACCGGCTGCGGCAGCAACACCGTGAAACAGGAACCGCGCCCCACTTCGCTTTCTACTTGAATGGTTCCGCCGTGTGCTTTAACGATACTGGCGACAAAGCTTAACCCTAAGCCCAATCCTTTCTCCGGATTAGGATCAGGCACCCGGTAGAAGCGGTCAAAAATGTGCGGCAGGTGATCATGCGGGATGCCGATTCCTGAATCCTCGATTAGAATGCAAACCGAGTCAGCCGATGCCTCGGTTCGAGCTTTCACCCAACCGCCCGAAGAAGTGTATTTGATGGCATTAGAAAGCAGATTCGTAATCACTCTTTCCATCTGAATGCGATCGACTTCACAGAATACTGGCGGCCCTCCCAAGTATTGAAGATGCACTTCACAGGCTTCGGCGGGTATTTGATACTGTTCGACCAATTCGGAAACCATCTCGCTAAGGTTCACGACGGTTCTGTTCATCGGTAGTTGCCCGGTTTCGGCATGAGACAGCAGCAACAGCGCCCGCACCAAATTCGATAAACGCTCCACGTCCTGCAGAGCGTTTTCAATCGCTTCGCGCAGTTGTTCCGGTCCCTTAGCTGTAAATAAAGCCACTTCCAATTGCCCTTGGATAGCGGTCAGCGGCGTTCTCAACTCATGCGAAACATCAGTTGAAAACTGCCGGATCTGCTCAAACGAGCCTTTCAAGCGGCGACTCATTTCGTTGAACGAGCCAATTAAACGGTCCAGTTCATCGTTTGCGCCCCGCAGGGGAATCTGCAAACCCAAGTTGGACCCGGTGATGTCGCGCGCCGCAAACTCCACGGCCTGCAAAGCCGTAATTGCCTTGCCTGCTGAAAACCAACTTATGAATACGCAAAGAAAGATAGTGGCTGGAACAAATAGAAGAAAGTAATTTCTTTGAAATTTCCGGATTAGTTGATGGTTCTCGGCCACAGGCCGCGCAATTGCCACATACCAGTCTTTGTGCTGAACCGTATCGGTGAGCAGTCCGCCTAGTACCAGGTAAGGGCCGTCCTCATCTCCCCGAATGGTCTTAAATAAAGGAGTTTTGTTGGCCTGTAATCGATGTAAGTCCTGCATTACGGCGCTGCGGCTCATCATTTCATCAAAGGCATGGTCGTAGGTGCCGCGCGAAAAGATAGTCCCATCGCTGCTTTCAATTATTGCCAAGCTGCGAAGCCGCTCCAGATCAGCTACTTCTTCAGGATCGCTCGCGTCTCGCTTCCACCACAGCACTCCGTTGTCATCGAAATAAACATAACCCCGAATGGCAGCTAATTCTTCCTGCAATGCTTGCTCAGACCGTGTTTCCAGAATTGAGCGCAGCAACTGAATGCCGGCTAATCCAACTGCAATCGTCACAAAGATAAGCATCAACAAAAACGTGCTTGCCAGACGAAAGCGCAGCGTTTTAAAAATCTTGATGTTTTGAATCCGCTGAAGAACTTTGTTCATTTTGCACTCTTACTGCGGATCGGAGTGGGACGTTGAAGCATCCGTGGAATGCAAGGCAGCGTCCGATTCCGCTTCGGGCAGGTCCAGCATGTAGCCGATACCGCGCACAGTGCGGATCATCTTCATCGGCCATTTGTCATCAATTTTGCTGCGCAGATGGCGGATATAAACGTCCACAATGTTTGTAAGGCCGTCGTAATCCATATCCCAAACATGTTCCACAATCATGGTGCGGCTTAAGGGCCGACCGCGATTTCGCATCATATATTCGAGAATGCTGAACTCTTTGGGCGCGAGCTCTACATTCTCATTGGAGCGGGTAACGCGGCGGCGAATGCAATCAAGCGACAAATCGCCGATTTGCAGTTTTTCCGGAGTAGGCTGGCCGCGTCTGAGGAGAACTCGCACGCGAGCCAGCAGTTCCACAAACGCGAACGGCTTCACTAAGTAATCGTCGGCTCCTTGTTCCAGCCCTTTCACGCGATCATCGACGGAATCGCGCGCGGAAAGAATCAGAACAGGCGGAATCACTTTCCGGTTGCGAATTTTGCGAAGCACCGAAAGCCCGTCAGTGTCAGGCAGTCCAAGGTCCAGAATCACCAGATCATATTCGGTGGTGTGAACCATATCCACCGCCGATTCTCCGGTATGCGCGACATCAACCGCGTAGCCGCCGCTTTCCAACCCCCGCGACAGAAAATCCGCAATTCGCTTCTCATCTTCCACAACCAGAATTCGCATGATGTTCCAAGTCTAACGAAACCAGGCGCAAGTGGCGTAGGTTGGCGATCAATCGCCGGATGCTCTGCCGGGAGCAGGCAAGGGCGCGGAAGTACGATACAAGGAGCCGGGGAACTTGCCGCTGGTGCGCAGCATGGAAAGCGCGGTCATGACAGAGATCAGCACGGCAGAGAAAATTCCGACCTGTGCCACCGTAAGCGATTCCTTCCAAAAGCTGAACCAGCGGCCGTACACCAGTTCAATATGCACCCAGTACACCAGCAGCGATGTGGTTCCAAGCTGGCAAAGCCAGCTCCAGCGATGGGCAATGGCGTTATTTGCCCAAACAAAAGCGAAAGAAAGAAGCGCCAAACAAACGCCTGCTTTAATCGCCGCTAAACCAGGGCTATCCAGCCAATAATCTGTTTGGGCATAAAGTGAATACGGCAGATTCGAGAAGTATTCTCCGGCCACAATCAACCCTAGCCCGATCAGCATGGTCCACTGCATGACCTTGTCTAAATCTTCCTGTTTCACCAAGCGAATCACGCTTCCAATCGACATGCCGACTGCCAGAAAAGAAGCCCAGGGGAAAAAACCAAAATAGTTGAAGTTGGGCATGAAGTAGTTGCGCAGCAGAAACGGGATTTGCGGTGAATCAGATTGCGCTAATAAGGGCGATAAAGCTGCAATCAAAATGCCCAAAATCGCGCACAAACGCGCCCGGTCCAGGGTCGTAAACACCGCCATCGGCGTAAACACCAGCATTGCCATGCCCATGCAGTTCAAAATATCCACCCGCAGCAATTCACTTGCCGGGCTGCCCGGAAATCCTAAAATATAAAGCGAGAAACGAAAGGAAAATGCCAGCACAAAAAGATAACCGGCTCTTTTCAACGCCGCTAGGATCCGGTTCCGGTTATTGTCGCCCTGCCTTTCGCGGCTGTGCATCAGAAACGCAAAAGTGATGCCGGTCAGAAATAAAAAGACCGCGGGCGCTTCTCCGCCCAGAAACTGCGAAAAAACGTAAGCGCCTTGGCTGCGCAAATCATTGCGGGTAAAGGAGTGAAAAGAGTGGCCCTGCAGCATAACCAGTGCTGCTAGTCCGCGCGTCCAATCAATAAAAGCTAATCGTGAAGCCTTTTTCTTATCCGTCATTCTCGATCGGCGGCTCCGCGCTTATTCGGGGTTTTCCACTGTTGGATTTCCAGGAGGATTTAATTTCAGCGAACCCAATGGCGGGTTCAACTGAAAATTGGTGTAAGTTACCTGCCGAAAATTTCCTGAAGGATAAGTAAATTTTTGTTGAACAGGATACCCGGATTTTTCCGGTAGCCAAACTTCAATCGTAGTCAACTGTTCTTTCATGGCCGGTTCCTTAGGAATCAACACCAGTTTTGATGCCTGCTCCGTGCCTATCGGTTCCTTGCCCGCCAAGGTCACATTGTAGGCATTTGTCAATGCTTTACCGGAAGTGCCGAAGCCTAATAGCAGATACTGATCCAGCAGCGCGGCCTTCTTGCCTACCTTATAAACCTGAACAAGATTCAAATTGGGAAAGTAAATCTGCACCGTTTTATTGCTGAATCCAATGGAACGCTTGTCTTTGCTGTGGGTGAAATCCAGCAAAGCTTCCGTTCCGTTTTTGTCTTTTTTCATCTTGATCACGCCGGATTCCGTAGTGTTGTCATCCAGAATTTCTGTATGAGTTAGCACAGTTAAATCGGAGCTCATGCTGCGAAATCTGTCGGCGGCTTCATCCATCCGGCTCAGAACAGCATCCAAAGTTTCGGCTGGAACACGCAGGGAAAATACAAGCAGCAGAACGAACAGGGTAAGACGATTCATGAACACAAGAAGAAGACGCTAATGCTGTGCCGAGGTATACGCAATAAAGCCTTTGACTTCCTGTTCGGCTTCATCGCGAATGGGCTCTACCCGCAGCACGGTCAAACGCTTGCCGGTGCGTTGGCGGATAATTTCGCCGGCTCGTTCGTTCCGCTGCGCTTCCGGGATGCCGTTCAACAAAGCAGCTTCAATGAAAAGTTGCAGGCTCCCGCGATCATTTGAAATAAGAACTACATTCGTAGCGCGAGGTTGGTCACTAAACCAGTCTCGCGGGAAGGCAAAAATGAAAATCAGAATAACCGCAACAACCAGATCGTATTGCCAGGAACCGCGTGGGAACTCCCAAAACAGCAGTTTGCGCACGATACTGCCCGCTGCACCCTTCGGTTTCTGTCCACCCGCCTTCATTTCACCCTTACTGTAACATTGGCTTGCTACAAAGCCTGGTGAGTTTGCGGTTTTCGCGGTCGGCTAGTATTTCCGCATCACTGCCAGAACTTTGCCTTGAACTTCGAGCTGGGCCGGATCCACAAAGATGGGCTGCATCGCGGCATTGGCCGGCTGCAATCGTACCGTACCGTCGTTTTCCCGATAATAGCGCTTCAGGGTTGCTTCCGTTCCACCCACCAGAGCTACCACAATCTCGCCGTTTTTCACGTGTTGGGTTTTCTCCACCAGCACGTAATCGCCGCTGCAAATATGGTCCTCAATCATGGAATCTCCCCGCACTTGCAGAGCATAAGTTACGTCATGCCGGGCAAAATCGGAAAATTGCAGCGTTTCCGGATTGGGAATCGCCTCAACCGGCGTTCCGGCAGCAATTCGGCCTAGTAATGGGACAGAAATATTCGAGCCGGAGTGTCGTGCCTTTTCTTCCGAAAAATAGCGTTCTCCGATTTCGAGCGACCGGCTGTGATTAAAACTGCGACGCAGATAATTCTTTGCCTGTAATGCTTGTATGTGCTTGTGCACAGTCGCTAGGGAGGCCAGCTTGAGCCCATTCGCAATTTCCTCGTAGCTAGGACTGTAGCCGTTCTTGGTGATGAATTCTGCTAGAAAATCCATCAATTCTTTTTGACGTCGCGTTAGCGCCATGGCAAATCTCCAATACTTCTATTGTTGGCGAATAAAAAACGAACGTCAATCTTCTTTTGCAGTCTTAATGAAATTAGCGGCGAAAAAGGGGAGAAGATGGCGTAATGCTGCCTAAAATCGTTGATAGCAGGATAGGTTTAAGCTTTTAAACTTCCGGCTCTTACATATCGCGCCGGTTTTCAAGCGACCGCGACATCGTGACTTCATCAGCGAATTCAAGATCGCTGCCGACCGGAATACCCATCGCAATGCGCGTTACTCGCGGGCCAAGTGGCTTTAACAAACGCGCCAGATAAACGGCTGTGGCTTCGCCTTCCACGGTCGGGTTCGTCGCCAGAATGATTTCCTGAATATCGCCTTGATGAATACGGTCGATCAAGCCTTTGATCTTCAATTGTTCCGGGCCGATGCCCCGCAGCGGCGAAATCGCTCCGTGCAGAACATGGTAAACGCCGCGGAAGCTATTGGTCGTTTCAATTGGAAGAATGTTGTGGGGCTCTTCCAATACGCACAATAAAGAATGGTCGCGGTGCGGGTCGCGGCAATAAATACACAACTCGGAATCGCTGATATTGTTGCATTCCGAGCAGAGCGTCAACTTATCTTTGATGTCGAGCAGAGCTTGAGAAAGCCGTTCCGCATCTTCGCGAGGGGAGCGAAGAAGATGAAAGGCAATGCGTTGCGCTGATTTCTGGCCAATGCCCGGCAGCCGTTTGCACTCGGCGATTAGCCGGGCAAGCGGCTCCGCAAATTCTGGCATAAAGATACTAACCTAAAATAATCCGGGCGGCAGGCCCATTCCGCCCAGCATCCCGCCCATTTTGCCGGACGCTTCTTCGTCCACCTTTTTAGTGGCTTCGTTGCAAGCGGCCACGATCATATCCTGCAGCATCTCTACATCGCCTGCGACTTCCGGATCGATCTTCACGCTTAACAGGTTTTTCTGGCCGTCCATTTTCACGCTTACCATGCCGCCGCCCGCCGAAGCTTCCACGCGAATGGCCGCCACTTCTTCCTGCAGCTTCTGTTGCATCTGCTGGGCCTGTTTCATCATGGCCTGCATGTTCATATTTCCGGGAAGTTTCATAAATCTTCAAAAATCCTATTCATTCAAATTTCGCACGTTGCGTATTTGAGCATCAGGAAACAGTTCCTGAAATCGTTTGACGCCCGGATGCGAAAGAGCGCGCTGCGTAATGGCATTTTCAGCGGCTGATTGGAAAGCTTTATTCTCGGACGGATTTTCTGCCACCGGAACAGCCGACATGTCCGCATCAATATCGATTCTCACCTTGACCGTTTTGCCGAGCAGGCTGGAAGCCGTTTTCGCGACTGCAGCGTCCCGCAAGCCAAGCAGGAATCGCTTCGCAGCAGTGAAAACCAGTTCCGCACCCTCCAGTTTCAGATGGGAATGCTCTACCGCATCAGCACTCATCTTGCAGCCTTGTTCAAGCAGCGAACTAACCAAACGGCTTTTCAGGTCAGGGGCAGAAGCGGGGGAAACAGACGCTGTGTGTGCTAGAGGAATGACTTCCGGCGCAGGTTCGGCATCATCCGGCGCCATCACCTGAACCGATAAATCGGATTTCACGGGGGCTGCGGGTTGAACAATTTTCGGCGGCATCACCGGCGGACTCGCTTTCGCCGAGGGAGGCGATAGCCGGGCGATTTCACGTCGAGGTGCGGGAGCGCTAGCTTTCAACGGCGCATCGTTTCCTGTTTTCAACTCGGAAATAATTTCTTCGATGGAATGCAGTTTTCCCGCCTGCACCAGTTTGATTAGACCTAATTCCAGGTGAAATCGCGGTTGCAGCGAAAATTGCAGCGTTTTATAAAGATCAAGCGTAAGCTGCAAGTAGCGAGTCAAGTCTTCTTCGCTGAACGCGGACGCTACTGACAGCATTTCATGTTGTTCGCGGTCAGACGCGGAAACTAAGCGAGTCACGTTTCCGGCGATTTTCAAAACCAGCAGATTGCGCCAGTACCGCGCCAGTTCCCGGCAATAATGTTGCAAATTTTGGCCATTATGCTCAAGCTCCTGCACAATTTCGAGCATTCGGGCTCCGTTCTGGTCCCGAACCGCTTCGGCTACTGCGTTTAAAGACTGAGCGCCAAACATGCCGAGCAGACTGCGCACGCTTTCCACATTCAGCACATTGCCGCAACTGGCAATAGCTTGGTCCAGCGCGGAAAGCGAATCCCGAACGCTACCTTCACCGGCCTGGGCGATCACGGCCAGCACATCCTGATCCACCTGAATGCCTTCCTGCTCCGTAATCGACTGCATCAGTCCAATTAGTTCGTCAAATTCTACCGAGCGAAAACTGAACTGCTGGCAGCGGGAAGCAATAGTATTCGGAATTTTGTGGACTTCGGTAGTACACATAACGAAGACTGCCCATTCCGGCGGTTCTTCCAGCGTTTTCAGCAGGGCGTTGAAGGCTTCCGAAGTGATCTGGTGGGCTTCATCAACAATAAAAACTTTGTAGCGGTCGCGGGCTGGACGGTAGCGGACGTTTTCCCGCAGTTCGCGCATTTCATTAATGCCGCGATTGGAGGCCGCATCAATTTCAATCACATCCGGCGAGTTACCGGCGGTGACTTCGCGGCAACTGGCGCAAACGCCGCAGGGCGTAACCGTTGGGCCTTGGATGCAGTTCAAACAACGGGCGAGAATACGAGCGACCGTGGTTTTACCGGTTCCGCGCTGACCGGCAAAAATGTAGCCATGCGCCAGCCGATTGTTGCGAATGGCGTTTTCAAGCGTCACTTTCACCGGCTCTTGGCCGATCAATTCTGTAAACGATTGCGGACGGTACTTCCGTGCGATGACCTGATACATGGAAGAATAAAAGGCATGTTATGCCAGACCCCGGGTAATCCGCGGCACACAAGCTAAACTGCTACCGTTGCTTCCTTCCGGACCTGGCGGGGTTTGCAACCGCCCATTGCACGAAGCCCGGAGCCTGACAAGTACCCATCCTACCATTTAGGCGACGGGAAGCGTTTCCGGGTTGGTTGTCCGCAGTGTACACTGCGGATCATGACCAAATTGTTGGACGAGGCAGTCGCAAAATTGGCTGTTCTGCCGTCTGAAGAACAGAATCGGATAGCGCAGTGGCTCCTACAGGAACTGCCTGATGAGGAGCTTTGGGATAAGCAATTTTCTGAAACTCAAGATATTTTGAGTAAGCTTGCAACGGAAGTTCGACAGGAGCGCGCAATTGGCAATACAAAGGAATTTGAGCCTGGCAAACTGTGAGGTCGCTTGCGACTCCGCGCTTTTGGGCTGCCTACCGTAAGCTGCCAGTTGAGATCCGTGAGTTCGCTCGAAAAGCTTACGTTCTCTTTCAGGACAATCCTGTTCATACAATTCTGAACTTTAAAAGAATTCACATCTACGAACCTGTTTATTCTGTTCGCATAACGCGCGGTTATCGCGCACTCGGACTTTTAGAGAACGACCAGATCACGTGGTTTTGGATTGGAACCCATGCTCAATATGATCGACCAATTTCTACTTTCTGATTATTATCGTCAACTTGCATTTCAGAACGCGGTTCTTTCCTGAACAAGATCCTTCAGCCGAACAATCCCTTCGCGGAAAATTTCGGGCGGGGTAATCAGGCTGATTACCAGATAGGCTTCAGACAACATATCGAAAAAATAGCCAGGCTGCGCGATGACCCGCTTTTCGTGGAGCAGCAAATAAAGCCAATTTTCTTCCGACTGCGTTCGTGGTAGCTGAATTATGGTTGACCAACCGCCTTCGGTGAAAAGCGGGTGCGCCGGGAAATCGCTCAAAGCAGTTTGCAGAAACTGATGATTTTGTTGAATGCGCGTCAGAAGCTGTGCTCGCACATCATCCCCAATGCGCAGCAGAGCCGGAAGGGCATATTGTACGCCGGTGCTGACGGACAGATAAGTGTCCAGAATCAGTTCCAATTGTTCAACAACAATCTTCGCCTTGTTTTCATCGCCGCTGGCTACCATCCAGCCGAGCTTCATCTGCGGCATTCCGGCGATTTTGGAAAGTCCGTTGAGCGAAAAAATGAGACCTTCCCTGGCGTTCACCAACGTCTCCACCGTTTCATTCATTCGGCGCAACGGATAATCAGAAAACACTTCATCAGAAATAATGGCTAGTTCATTTTTTACTGCGATTTCAATCAGCCGATTGACTTCCGCTTGTTTCAAAAAAGATCCAGTCGGATTATTAGGATTCACTACCACAATGGCTTTGGTGCGAGAAGAAATCTGCTGCTCCAGGAAATGAAAGTCAACATGCCAGCTTCCGTCATAGCGCAGGTGATATGGGATACACCGTACATTCTCCAGCGCGGCTAAAAATTCAAATAGTGGATAGGACGGAACCGGAATCAGTACTTCCTCACCCGGATCGCAAAGCAATTTGAAAAGATAACTGTAAGCCTCGCTGGTGCTGGCCGTAACTAGGATGCGGTCGGAATCAACCAGATAACCGCGTTCGCGGTAGTGATTGGTAATGGCTTGCCGGGCTTCCCTGATTCCTAAAGGGGCGGGAACATAAGTGAAGTTCCTGATTGCGCCGAGTGATTCCGCGATCCTGTTATGGGGATACTCCAGTTGCGCTGTGGTCGGATTGGAACTGGAAAGATCAAGCAGTGCAACACCAGCTTGGCGGAGAATGGAAATTTCTTCTGCCAAGCGATTAGCAGGCGCAGACCAGGACAAGCGATGGGAAAACAAGATTTTCCACTTTCCCATGCCAGCCCGGCTGCGCACAAGTGAAATAGCGTTTCAACGCACTCGGCAGCGGACGCTGGAAGGCTGTGCTTTGTTCGCGGCAGCTACGGTAAAAAGAGTTCGTTCCACGCACGACCCGCCATCCAGAACCAAAGCCGGCTCCAAGGCCTCTCGATCAAATTTTTCCAGCTTGTCCGGGGCGAGAACCGGTTTGATCTGATTAATGACTTGCCCGAGAACGATGGAACCAAACCCCAGAACGGTTGTGGCGCGGACTGACAAATTGATGGACCGGGAACTGCTGACCAATCCAAGAATCGCGGTGGTGGAATTAAAAGCGACTCCGAAGATGGTGGAAAAGCTCCGGTTCTGATTCTGCAGAATGGCAGCTAACACAATCTGCCGCCCGATCGGAGTGATCTGCAGATTCGATTCCGCGAGCGCCTGATAAATCTGCGTGCTGAGCAGCGCCTGGCGTTCGCTGGTGATGTTGCAAATGCTTAGATCATAAGCTGCGATCCCTTTTGGCATTCGCCCATAGCTTTGCTGCACCAACGGCGGGGGAATCGGCGTCCCGCTCACGGTGAATTTTTCCTGCGAAAACACGTTTATGGAAAAAACTACTCCCAAAACAATACATAAAACTGTGATTTTCATGAATACCTGCTGTTTTTTTTGTTGGATTTTGGAATTACAAACAAAGCCAGATTTATCAGCAGCGCAGATCCGGGTTCATCACAGTTATTGTTAAGTTGTTAATACAATTGGACTTAAAAAAACAAAAAAGCTGTGATCCTATGAATTTTAAAAACCAAATACGGTCGGCAAACGAATTCTATCCTTAAATCCGTGTTTGAAGAAATCAACATAGCCTTTGCTTTTCCTGTTTTCTTCTAATTGCCACAGCAAACTAGCCTTTCATTAAAACGTATTAGTTTGGGTTGTTTTATCACTTTCAAATTAACCCTAAAGTGTTAAACAAGTTCAGCAGCTATGATTTTCATTCCCGCTTGGCCCATCAAAACTTGGTATTTGTTTCCAATTAATCCGAAACCAGGAAAAATTTTCACTGTTTTTATAAAAAGTAGGAATAATTTACATGCAGTCACAGAAATTTGAAATTTTTTTGTGTAATATTTTCATATAGTTACCAAAAACTACAGTGCAGACGCGAACTGGCCGATTTTAACTTTGTGTCTGAAAGGGGCAGTTAAATGCACATTCCAGTAATCGTTGACGGCATCATTTCCGTGGTTCGCGTTTTGTTAGGCTGCTAGTCAAAAGCGGATATAAGGTAAAATTTACCTGTGTCCACAGGTGGTAAGCCGGTTTTGATGTTATAGTACTAATGGTTCGTTTACCATTTGGACTTTTTACTCTGCCACCTAGAACTTGGTTTGGTCAGCGGCTTGTTCTGTTGCTGGCCTGTGTTGTGGTAGGACTAAGTATCAGGTTCTGGTTTACCCAACCAGGTCCTGGAGTCAACTCGACTCTCGGTTCCGCCCCAATTCTTTATAATCCATTAGCGGATCAAGAATACCAGGCAGCAGCCAGGCTTCGTGATTCAGGCAACCTGACGAAGGCTGCCTTTGCTTTCGACCGTCTCGCGGCTGCAGCGCGAAAGGGCGGCAATAAAGCAAAAGAAACGCGAGCACTGCTGGCGGAAGGAAGTGTTCAGCTTCGGCAGTTTGCTTATCGCGACGCGATGCAAACCTACTATAAGGTATTGGATCTGGCTGATTCTTTAAAGGATGAGCGTTCAATGGGGGCGGCTTACGTTAATTTAGCCGAAATTCATCTTCAATTAAACGATATACCGGCTGCGGAACGGGAAGCAGGTTCGGCAGTCAATATTCTGAAAAGTGGGCAGTATGTTGATGTTTTGTTGAAAGCGTTGCTTCAATTGGGCTCTATTAAGGCTGATTTAGGACAAAACGGCGAAGCAAGAGAGGCATATGAAAAAGCCATTGAACTGGCCGCGGACGCTGACCGGATTGATGATGAATCACTGGCGTGGCTGATTTTAGGGCAGGCGCTGGCAAATACGAATGATCTGGACCAGGCAGAAAGCGCTTACCTGAATGCTTACCGGCTTGGCGTGCTTCAACATGCTTCTAATATAGATAGCGTACGGGCGAAATTGGCCGAGTTGGAATGGAAAAGGGGAAACACGGCTGACAGCCTGAAACGGCTTCATTCTTTATTTGCCAGCACTTCACCGGCGAAGCTGGGAGTCGCTGAACATCAAGCGTTTTTTCTACAGGCAGAAATGCTAGCCGCTGTAGGCCGCGATGCAGAAGCTCTGGAAGCATACCGAAAGGCCGTGGCAGCCGCCACACGCTGGCGACAGGGAGCGCTGCCGGGCGAAGTGGCAAACGCGGGCAGCGTTCAATCAATTCATGCTGTTTATGCCGGAGCTAGTGATTTTCTGGCGCATTTGGCGAAAGTTCGCTCTAATGATGAGTTTGCCCGGGAAGCGCTGGAAATTCTTGCTATCAACCGGGCGGTAGATCTGCGGGAACAGCGTACTCTGGCCTGGCATCGGGATGGACGGCTGCCATCGCGCTATTATCAACTGCTTACTCAGTTAAGAACAGCGGAGGTAAGCAGCATCCTGGCTGATACTGGCCGGGGCGAAACAGACAACCTGGTCCGGCAAACGCGGGCCGACCTGAGCCTGATGGAAACTCAACTGGCCATGCAATCAGGAAACTCTTCACAAAGCGAAGAGAGTTTTCACTCCCAGAAAAGACTTGTAGATATCCAGCAAGCTCTGGCGCAGAATGATGCCTTGTTCAGTTTCAGTCTCGGAAAACAACGTTCCTGGCTTTGGGTGGTTACCAATCACTCAATCCATTTGTCGGAACTGCCAAACGGACCAAGCCTGGAACGGTCTGCTGCGGAATGGGCGGCGAAAGTCCGATCCGGCGAGGATGCCTCGATGGCAGGCTACCGGTTTGCGCAAGCCTTGCTGTCCGACGTGCCGCGCGCGGTTTTCAATAAACGAAACTGGCTGGTTGTTAACGACGGCGCTCTTTTCATTAATGTTCCCTTGTCGGCGCTGCCGGACATTGCGCGGGAGAACACTGTGACTCCGGCCCTTGCGCAATGGCTTCCCATCCCCTTGGTGCAAAATCATACAATACGCTATCTGAGCAGCGAATTTTCATTGTCCACGCATCAGGTAAAATTCAACAGCAGCAGTTTGTTCGCGGGAATAGGCGATCCGGTTTATAATTTGGCGGATGGCCGTTATAGCGAGGTGAAGGCTCCGGCGATCCGGCAGCAAGGCACGGTTGCTACCACCACGCTGGCGCGATTAGTGGGTAGCGGAGCGGAAGTTCGACAGGCAGCCTCTTATTTTCCGAAGTCGGTGGTGCTGACCGGCGCAAAAGCGAACACCGAGCAGGTGGCCAGCTTATTTGAGCAGAAGCCCGCCGTGGTGCATTTTGCGGTTCATGTAGTTTCGCCGCCCGATCGCCCGGAGGAAGCGGCCCTAGCCATGACGCTAGGAAGCAATCATCTGCCGGAACTACTGACCAGCGAGCTGATCGCTACCTATCGGGTGCCGGCCAGTTTAATTGTGATGAGCGGATGCGATTCGCAGCAGGGGCGGCCGGTAGCAGGAGTTGGGGTGAAAGGATTGAGCCGCGCCTGGCTGTTGGCGGGAGCAGAAATTGTGGTGACTAGCACCTGGCCGATGCCTGATGATGACGGACTGTTTTTCCGCTCGTTTTATCAGCATCTGACCGGCTCGGCCAAAGCTGCCGGTTCACTGCCGGAATTGGCGGCAACAGCGCTGGCGGAGGCTCAGAACGATATGCGCGCCACCACGAATTTTCGACATAACCCTTCCTTTTGGGCAGCTTATACGGTGATTTCCAAGGAGTAGTTTCTTTTCATGTTGGCAATGCGAGCAAGTGCTTCACAAAATACGCCGGAGGCTGTTACGCCGTCTGAGGACGAAGGGTCGAATCACTACGCGACTACCAGCAGCGGGTCTGCCGTGGATTGGGCAGTTCTCGTGGCGCAAATCAAAGCAGGCGACAATGCTGGCCTTGAATACCTTTATAAGCAGTTCAGCCGTGGTATTCGCTATTACCTCTGCCGTCATTTAGGTCCTGAAGAGTTGGATGATCGGGTTCACGATACTTTTCTGGTGGTCGTGCAAGCCATTCGCAAAGGCGATCTGCGCGAACCGGAACGCTTGATGGGATTTGTACGTACTATCGTCAGAAGGCAGGTAGCTGCTTATATTGATCAGGCGGTGCAAACACGGCGCGACCAAACCGACATTGAGTGCGGGGTGACCGTGGCGGACGCTAAATGCGATCCGGAGCAGCAGGCCATTGCACGGCAAAAGAAAGCTTTAATGAGATCAGTTCTGGAGAGTCTATCCAAAAGGGATCGGGACATTCTGGTGCGCTTCTATTTAAATGAAGAACCGCAAGAACAGATCTGCAAGGAAATGTCGTTAACGGAAACGCAGTTCCGGCTCTTAAAATCGCGCGCTAAAGCGCGATTTGGCGAGATCGGAAAAAAGAAGTTGCTTAGCAGCGGAATTTTTTCGGTTTTTATGAGAACCCAGGACCGTTAAAAGGCACTTATAAAGTAGGGAACGACGAAACAGGTCGCTGGTATTCAATATGCAAATTAAGATAGAGCATCATCCCTCGGAAGAATCCTTAGAGCGCTACATCATGCACCGGTCAAATCCGGTTGAGCTTGATGTTATCGAAACGCACATTTTAGCCTGTCCGGACTGCGTTGCCCGGTTGGAAAGAGCAGAAATGTACATTGCCACCATGCGCTCCGCATGCCGGGAGCTAGGCGACACACAAACGCAGCGTGCCGATCTGATTTCCTGGATCGAACGCCTCACCCAATGGCTGACTCCGCTGCGCCTGAGTTGGACGGCAGGGCTGGCTGTGTTGGTGGCCGCGTTGATTGTGGCTCCAGCCCAGTTTGCGTTGCGTTCGCCGGTTTCTCCGGCGCAGGTGAATTTGGCTGCCTGGCGCGGCGCGGAATCGGCTTCAGTGCCGGCTAAACGCGCTCTCAGTGTGCGTTTAAATTCAATTGATCTGCCGGATGGCGCGGTGGGTGTTCAATTAGTTGACTCCGTCGGTCGGGAAGTGTCGCACGGTACGGCTTCAATCTCCCGAGAATCAACACAGGTTACTTTGCCGCCGCTCGAAAGCGCCGGAACTTATTTCCTTCGTCTTTATTCTGTTTCCGACACCAAAAGCGGCCAACGCGATCTGCTTCGGGAATTTGCCTTCCAAGCAAAATAAACTGCCTAGACAGTTTTGTTTTCACCTTTCTTCTAAAGGAACCGGATTTTCCGGTTCCTTTTTTCTTTGTTTGAATGGATCAGAAAAGTCTGCGGTGCAGTTTTTCGATGCTGAATTTGGCTGTATCGGCTATGGCCATTACCGCCATCACGCCTGCTTGCACCGGATCAGTAATCACCAGGTCAGAAGCGTCGGGAACACTGCCGGCCATGTTCAAGCTGATCACCAGCATGCCTTCCGCCCTGATTTCCCGCACTGCGGTTTCAATATCGCCCCCCATCAGCGACCCGGCGAGCACGAGCGCGCGGACGCGCGGCAGGCGGCGCACCGCGCGAACCGCAGCCGCTAAAGTCTGCTCCCCTACCAGCGGAATAGTATCAATGGAAATGTGCTCGCCGCGAATGTTGTGTCGATCCGCTTCCGAAATAGCACCCAAAGCAACCTGGCCGACCTGCGCTCCGCCACCCATAATGATGATCCGCTTGCCATAAATCTTCTGTAGTGTTTGCACCAGTTCCACGCCGCGCACTGCCGGCAGAGCACGAAGATCATTCGCTAGGTTTTCAGCAGATCCGGGTAGATCCAGTTCAAAGTAAATGCGCGTTTGGGCCGGATCTTCCTCGATAATCACAACGGAACGGATGTCGCCATCATGTTGCGCAATAACGCCGGTAAGCTGATGCAGCACGCCGCGGCGGTTAAAAGCCGTAATTACTAGGCCGGTTTTGTCGTTTGCCATGACCGCTACACAACTACTTCATACTTTTTCAGGATTTCCGGCCAGATTCCTTGCGCTTTAAAAACGAATTCAATCACTTCGCGCACCGCGCCGGAGCCTCCAATCGCGTCGGTAGTGGCCATTGCGACTTCTTTCACTTCCGCGCGAGCATTCGCGGTAGCGAACGTTAATCCTACGCGGCGCATGATCACTGTGTCGGTCAGATCGTCTCCGATATAAGCCACTTGATTGCCCGAAAGACTAGCATCTTTGAGTATTTCCTGTAAAATCGGAATTTTTTCAATATGGCCCTGATAAACGTAGGACATTTTCACCTGCCGGGCGCGCTCCACTGTGGCCGGAGAATTGCGTCCGCTGATTACTCCGGTTTTAATGCCGTACCAGTTCAGCCACTGCAGCGCAATGCCGTCCTGAGAATCAAAGCCTTTGGTTTCCGCCATGCCGCCTTGTCCGTCCGGCAGCATATATAAATGACCGTTAGTTAAAACTCCGTCCACATCCATCAGCAGCAGCTTTACCTCTGCTGCCCGCGCTTTCAGAATTTCCTCAGTTACTGATGCATTGATTTTCATACCACTAGCTTACGTGGGCTGCGGCATACAATATGGAATTTGAAAGACGCATTGCTTGAAGAAGTAGCGCAGTGTTTGGACCGCTACGGTTTAGGATCGGTTCCTACCCGGCTGGCAGTGGCGGTTTCCGGAGGAGCTGATTCCGTAACGCTGCTGTACCTGTTGCATCGCCTAGCCGAAGAATTTTCATTACAATTGAGAGTGATTCATGTGAATCACCAGCTTCGCGGCGCGGAATCAGCAGAAGACGAGCGGTGGGTTCGGGAATTAGCTGATCACCTGCAAACACCAATCGACGTGGTTCAATCGCCTGTAGCGGGAACAAACGACAACCTGGAACAAGCAGCCAGGAATGCACGGCGGGAAGTTTTTCATTCCTTGATGGCAGAAGGAACAGCAGACAAAGTAGCCCTGGGGCACACGCAAAGCGACCAGGCTGAAACGGTGCTGTTCCGGTTGCTGCGCGGGTCAAGTTTAGCGGGCTTAAGCGGAATGCGTCCGTTATCCGGCGATGGCCTGCTCCGGCCTTTGTTGAAAATCACTCGCGAAGAAGTGCGTGAATGGGCCAAGCGGCAAAGGATCTTGTGGCGGGAAGATTCTTCCAACAACGATCTGCGGTTCCGCCGCAATTGGGTGCGGAGCGAACTGCTGCCTTCCATTCGGGCTTCGCTTAATAACGGCGTGGAGCGAGTTCTGGCCCGTACCGCAGAATTAGCCCAAGCGGAAGAAGATTATTGGCGCGACCTGATTATCTCTCAATCTGCGGAATTCTGTTTTCCAACACCAATCGGGCTGATCTGCCGCGTCAGCTATCTTCAGCAACAACCCTTGGCCGTGCAACGCCGCTTGGTGCGTCATGCTTTTGAGAAAGTCAAAGGCAGCCTGCGGGCGTTAGATAGCAGCCATGTAGAAGCGGTGCTCAAAATCTGCTCGTCTTCGCATGGGCATGACCGGGTGTTATTGCCGGGCCTCGATGCCCTGCGCTCATTCCACAGCTTGCTTCTGACTATTCCGGGTGAGATCAATCGGGAAAAGCGCCACTATCGGATAAAGATCGTGACTAATGAGTTAATACCATTACCTTTGCGGGCCGGGTTTATCCGAGTTGACAGCCAAACGGAACCCTGCTCAGAACGTCTAAATTGTGTTAACGTCGTAAATGGGGCGCACCTGCCAGAGATGGCGATGTTAAGTCAACTGTCTTTAGGCGGGCAAAAGGCGTTGGAACGGTTAGTGATCCGGAACTGGGAGCCGGGCGATCAGTATCAACCTGCAGGGCATCGGGATATTAAAAAGGTCAAACAGCTATTTCAAGAGAATCAAATACTTCTCTGGGATCGCCGCCAGTGGCCCGTTCTGGAACTGGATGGCGAGATCGTTTGGGTCCGGCGGTTTGGGCCATCCGAGAAGTTCCGAGCGGAACAAGATTGCCTGTCTGCGGTGTCCTTAATATATATTGCTCCGTTCGAATCGAATGTCCTTTATTCAGCGTCTGAAAAGGTGATTGACAATATTCCGGCAGGGAGCATTGGTCAAGCCGGCAAGGCTCCGGTAAGTGAAAGGTGAGTTCATGAATTCTAATGTAAAGACAGCAGTGTTTTGGATTGTCATCCTATGCGCGGTAGTGCTGGTTTGGATGGCTGTCCGGACTGGTCGCGGAACTCCGCCCAGAAATCTGGCGGTATCGGAGTTTGTGTCGCTCGTCCAGGACAACAAGGTCAAAGAAGCGAACATTACGGGAACCGATGTTCAAGGAACACTGCTCGATAACCAGACATTTCATACGCAGATTCCACCGAATGATACCGATCTCTGGAAGATCTTACGCGACAAAAACGTAAAGTACACCTGGAAGGAATCGGCTGGAAACGGATGGATTGGAATTTTATTTAATGCTATTCCGGTTTTAATTCTGTTGGGTTTGTGGATCTTTATGATGCGGCAGATGCAAAGCGGGGGCAACAAAGCCCTTTCTTTTGGAAAAAGCCGTGCCCGGCTGCATTCTTCTCAGCAAAAGAAAGTCACATTTAAAGATGTGGCGGGAGTGGAAGAAGCCAAAGAAGAATTGCAGGAAATTATTGAGTTCCTGCGCGAACCGCAGAAATTCCAGAAGCTCGGCGGGCGCATTCCGAAAGGCGTTCTGTTAATTGGGCCTCCCGGAACCGGCAAAACCCTGCTGGCGCGAGCCATTGCCGGCGAAGCAAATGTTCCTTTCTTTTCGATTTCAGGTTCTGACTTCGTTGAAATGTTTGTGGGCGTGGGCGCAAGCCGCGTGCGCGATCTGTTCGAACAAGGGAAAAAGAATGCACCCTGCATCGTTTTCATTGATGAAATCGACGCGGTGGGGCGGCATCGCGGCGCTGGCTTAGGCGGAGGCCACGATGAGCGTGAACAAACCTTGAACCAACTGCTGGTGGAAATGGACGGCTTTGAATCAAACGAAGGCGTCATTCTGGTGGCAGCTACCAACCGTCCTGATGTTCTGGATCCAGCATTGCTTCGTCCAGGCCGATTTGATCGCCGCGTCGTAGTAGACCGTCCTGATCTTCGGGGCCGGGAAAGCATTCTGAAAGTACACACTAAGAAAGTCCCGCTTTCTGATGATGTGGAATTATCAGTAATTGCGCGCGGAACACCGGGCTTCGCCGGCGCAGACTTGGCAAACCTGGTGAATGAAGCGGCACTGCTGGCAGCGCGCCAGAATCGTAAAGTCGTTACCCAATCGGACTTTGAATTGGCAAAAGACAAAGTGCTGATGGGGGTGGAACGCAAAAGCCTGCTGATGAGCGACAAGGAAAAGCGCGCCACTGCGTACCACGAGGCGGGCCACGCAGTACTGGCTGCTTTGCTGGAACATGCAGACCCGCTGCATAAAGTGACCATCATCCCGCGCGGCATGGCCCTTGGCTTAACTATGCAGTTGCCGCTCGATGATAAGCTTTCACACGATAAGAAAGCTTTGGAAGCTCAGTTGTCAATTCTGATGGCTGGCCGCATTGCGGAAGAAATCTTCCTGCACCAGATGACCACCGGCGCCCGCAACGATATTGAACGCGCTACTGAGATGGCGCGGAAAATGGTCTGCGAGTGGGGCATGAGCGAATTAGGGCCGCTCAGCTTCGGCAAACAGGACGAGCAGATTTTCCTGGGCCGCGAAATTGCCCAACACCGTGATTACAGCGAATCCACTGCCATCCGCATTGACGAGCAGGTACGTAAACTCGTCGAAGACGGTTATGACCGGGCGCGGAAAATTATCGAAGAACGCTCGGAAGCAATGGTGCGGGTGGCGGAAACGCTGCTGGAACGCGAAGTTCTGGATGGCGCTGAAGTCCTTGACCTAATTAATGGCAAAAAATTAGCCAAATTCGAACCGACCAAACCACCAAGTGGCGGCACGACGCAGCCGGTGATTGCTCCGCAACCTTCTTCTCCCAACCCCGTTCCGGGCCTGTTAGGCGGCGAAAGCCCACAACCGGCTTAGGTCCAAACAAGCAGCTAAAAAGGAGGCAAGTTCAAAGCTTGCCTCCTTTTGCTTTTCTAAAGCCTTGTTTTTTGATTGTTACCCTGACCGTAGTGCCAATTCCTTTATTTCCGGTTTATCTTTTCGACGTAGACGGAACGCTGGTGGATTCTGCCGCCGACATCTGCGGCGCCATACAGGACGTTCTGCTGACCAGGGATCGTACCGACGTTTCCAACGACTTCCTACGAACTTACATCGGGCGTCATCTGCTGGACTTGTTCTCTGACTTGTTTCCGGAAGATTCACCGGCGGATATTGAAGCCATGATTGCGAACTACCGGACTGTTTATCCGGCCCGCAATCATGCGTCTACCAAGCTTTATCCAGGCGTCAAGGAAGCTTTGGGGGCTTTGCCGGGTAAGAAGTCTACTGTCACAACCAAAGGCACTCCCACTACCCGCGTTGTGCTGGAAAAATTCGGCCTGATTCGCTTCTTCGACCACGTGCAGGGAACAGACGGGTTTCCGGCAAAACCGGAGCCGGACGTGATCTTTGCTGCTTTAAAAGGACTGGGCGCTTCTCCGGATAATTGCCTGCTGGTGGGCGATGCCAGTTCCGATATGGAAGCGGCGCGGCGGGCCGGGGTGAAAGTCTGCGCCGTTACTTATGGCTACGGCACAAAAGAAGTTTTGTCGCCTTGGCATCCCGATTACTGGGTTTCGGATTTGCGGGAACTGGCCGGGCTTCCTGTTCCCCTTGCTGGACCGCATTCTTTACCTGAATGGGCGGGCAAAAGGGGAGCAAACTAGACCAGGAAGATCGATAACACTTTAGCCGACTAGAATCCCGTTCTCTTCTCTTTTCAGCCGGACGGCAACTGGCAACACTATCTTCCGGTCAAGTGAGAAATCCAACCACAGAACTTTACAGATTGAAAACCATTGTAAACTCGGCATGGCGTTTGACCCTTATCATTGGCTAGCGCTCGATCGGCGAGTAGCGCGGCGCACCTTGCTCTCACAACCAATTTGCAGCTCACTGAGACTTCGATTTTCATTGGAGAAGCAGAGATACTCTTTTGTTCTCTTATCGAGACCGCACGTGCCCTCATGTGGACGGCTTTGAGGGTCGTAGTAGGTGCAGGAAAGGTCGGGTTTGTTAGGGCCAGCCTGGTGATCCGCGTGTGACGGTTCCGAGAATGTCTGTGCTGTTACTGAACGCGTTAAGGCAAGGGTGCCGGTGGCAACCAGCAGCAGCACTACCAATGCCGATATGGTTAAGCAATATCTCAACATGAAATTTACCCGCTGCGTATTTGCTTGTAACATCAAAATTCGTTCCTCCAAAGTGTTTGCAGCAAACATCTCCACAGTTGGGAAGTTGAGCCTTGGTCCGACGTGTGCTAAAGTCGCCGCCAACCTGATCAAAGCATTTGTGTACGTTTGGCGGCACATAAGTTTTTCCGCCGCCATACGATCACAGATCATCTCGCGCGTTTTGGTCAGATGAGATTTAATAACCCACGCGACGGGATGAAACCAAGTGAATAGAAGTAAAACCTCGTAGCAAAGATTTTTCTGAAAATCGTGACGGGTGAGGTGCGCACACTCGTGTCCCACGGCAGCTAGAAACTCTTGCGATGACGCTTCTTTGACGAATCTGGGCGGCACAACCAAAACCGGCCGCCATAATCCGGCGGCAGCAGGACTAAGTACGCCGTGCGAGCACAACACGCTTGCCTTCTCAACCACAAACAGCCTGGCTGAGAATTCCCAGAGTTGCCTCTGTTCGTGGGTCAGTGTGGCTGGCTTAGCACTTCGAACAAGTCTCGCTGTTAAGCTGAACAAGCAACACAAGCGCAGGACAAGCAAACCCAGCATAACAATGTAGAAGTCGGCAAGCACACGCATCAAAGACAAAGGAAGAATGATGTCGGCGCTCTGTCGTGTCGAGATGGCAGGAATCCACGCTATAGGTGCATGAGTTCCAAGTCTTCCCGGGACAGGAAATTGCCTCCAATACGGCAGAAAGAGGGAAGTAAGCGGAACAAACGTGCAGAGCCCTAAGACGACAACCCAAAGGGCGTGCTGAAACTGTGAGCCCAGTCGAGCAGTGATTCGACTTATAACCCAACCCGCTGCCCCAATCAGACACACCTGCCAAGCGGCATTGATCACATAGGAGTCAATGAGAAAGGCGGCCCTAGTCATGGCTGTTGCCCTCCTGGTCGGCTCCAAGCTGCCGACTCAACTCTGCCAAGCGCTCGGAGTTAATTTGTCGAGTTTTGACCAAGCTCATGACCAGTTCTTCAGATGACCCCCCAAACATGCTTTGTACAAGGTCTTTGACCGCTTGACCCAGAACGGTCGTTTTCGAAGCGACCGCTTGGTATTCGTAGGCACGACCTTTCAGCGTACGACGGACCCGCCCTTTTCGAAAAAGAATGTTGAGCATCGTCTGCACCGTTGTGTAAGCAAGCGCAGAAGAGAGACTCTCTTGTACAACTTGTACGTTGCTGGGGCCTTCACCCCAAAGCACTTGCATAATCTCAAGCTCTAACGGGGTGAGCGACTGAGCATTCTTTCTTCGACGGCCCATTCCAAGTCCTAAATAAATAGTAGGATAAGTTCGAAGCACAGGATTGTCAACTATAAAAACAGGAGAAAACGCCATTTAACATGTCCGACATTTCGCACCTGGCGCACCGCAAAATAATCTCTGTAAATGGACTCCGGAATGAGGAATGGAAATTGACGAGTGCTGGCCCGTGACGAAAGCGAAAATTGCAAATCGCGCACGGAAAAGGTAGGCGGTGGGGCTGTATCCCGTTTGAGAATGCGATGCATCCGCTCATGCCGCCCGTTATGCTGGAGCACTCCCGGCTCGATGCATTTGTGAACAATACCCAGCTTCATCCATTTGATGGATACTCGGCTCAGCCCTGCCCACTAGTAAACCTCGCTTCATGAAACAATAGAAACTCCGGTTAATTTATGCCTCACCGATCTGCTCTTCCCGCTTTTTTCCTGATGACGCTTGCGCCGGTTCTGGTCAACGCACAATCTATGACCGACCGGGATCCCACACATCATCCTGTGCCGATGTACAGCAAATCCGAAAAGAAGCGCGCTGCCCGCTTCCGGGCAGTGGAAGGCATTGTGAAGAATGAACAGGATAACCCGGTGCAGGGTGCGCTCGTGAACTTGAAAAACCTGAAAACCAATTCCACGGTGACGTACATCACCAAAGCCGACGGCAAATATTATTTTGACGAACTGAGCCGGGAAGAAGACTATGAACTCAGTGCTTCATTTTCCGGCAAGAATACGCCGGTGAAGAAACTAAGCCATTACGACACGCAAACCAACGTCATGCGGATTCTGACCTTTGCTGACCCCGATGACCAATCCGTTCAGCGGGTTCATACCAAAGGGGGCCGTTAAGCGGATAACCCGGCCACCTGGCGGAAGTTGTCCTGGAACATGCGCTGCACATCGCGCTTGATCTGGTCTTCACTTAATGCCCAACCGTCGCTCATCAAAGCGGCATACGCTTTCTGAAGAGATTCAGCAATCCAGGTGCGCGAGTGATTCCACTTGTAAAGCAGTTGATCCAGGATGCGGGCATCGGAATGCTGCGGAATAAAGCTGCTGCCGAGCAGTTCCAAACGCTCATCGGTGATTTCAGAAACGATCGAAGGATTGTTCAGAAACCACCAGCAGCCAAAAATCATCAGGTTGCTGAACTTTCGCGCTGCTACACATAGCTCATGCTGGTTCTCGCGGGACAGCATGGAAACCAGAAACTTATTGTCCGGGTGATCGCGGCAGATATTTTCCACAGCTTTAATATCAGCATGGCCGAGCGAATCGCCGGCATCCTTTAAGGCCGGATTCGATCGTTTTCGCACGCCAATCATCATCGAAAAAGGAATCCTGTGAGCAAGGCAGACCGGCAGCACCACCTCATCCAGCATCCGGCTTCTGGGCGAGTCATCAGGGTAGGCAAACGTAGGCGGCAATGAAACGGCCAAGTAGAGCGGTTTTAAACGCCCAATCCAATCATCCAGAAATTTTCGAGCGGCGGTGATGGTGGATTGGTCCAGATCAGTTCCGACCGGATATCCGTCAGCGGAAATTATTTCGCGCGCGTTCTGCCAATTGTTCAACACCGGGTCCATGCGCAGGACGGCATGAAACTTGGGATGGCGCGGCGGATTTTCCTTCCACAATCCTGCTTCATTGGGATCGAAGATGTCATTGGTCATTACCAAATCGCTAACGTTAGCGCGTTTCAATACCTCGGAAACATATTCTTCCGCGGATCTGGCAGCAAAAAACGCCCGCGCTTCTTTCAGATCGGGAGCATTCGGGTTCAATCCAAACTCGGAAAGCACTCTCACCACGCCGCGACAGGCTTCCGAAAGCGGCGTATGCTTCACGAATAGCGTGTCCCAGATCAAGTCCGCTTGTTCCGGCCTCGACATGGCCCAAAACTGTTCCGGCTTCACCGGGGAAGAACGGAACGTTTCCGCAATCAGGTAATGATAATTCACCAATTCATCAATGCCCCACAAACAAAACTGGCGGAACTGCGGCGGATAAAGATGAGTGTGGATGTCGAAAACAGGGGTTTCAAAAACTGTTTTGCGAACAACTTCTTTCAACTGAGATTGGTCCAGGGCGGCGGGAGCGGCGGCTGCGGAAAGCATAACGTTCTTTCAGCATACCTGAAACGATCAGCTTAGTAAGCTCGGATTAAAGACCGGCAAACCAGTCGTAGCCTTGTTCCGCCCAGTAATCTTTGGGCCGCGCGTCCGTATATTGAATCAGCCCAATTCGCTTAATGTTCTTGATTCCGTATTTCACCGGAATAATCAACCGTAAGGGAGCGCCATGCTCATCTTCAAGCGGCTGTCCGTTGCGCTCATAGCAGAGCAGTGTTTGGGGATGCTGTGCGCTTTTCTGATCGAGGCCGACGTAATACTGCGAGTCAGGCGTTTCCATTGAAACATACTGGGGCAGCCGCGTTCCGGCAGGAAAATATTTGCGGGTGAAGTCGGAAAATCGCGCTCCAGTCCATTGCACAATCGCGCTCCATCCCTCAATACAATAAAACTGAGTGGTCTGCGTGACACGCGGCAACGCTTTGATATCCGCCAGAGTGAGCTTCAGTTCAGGATGTCCCGCGCTGGCGCGGACGAGCAATCGCCAGGTATCAGCGTCCACGTCGTCATCCAGCCCGTAATCGCCATTGGGTTTAATGTCACCAATCGCGGAAGTGGGATAGGTAGGCGCCAGATGATGATCACTCAGGTAAGCATGGGCCAGCTTCTCATTGCCATGCAGAATGTCCCGCTGCGGCCACGGCACCATCCGGTCCTGCAGGCGTGTTCTGATCCATTCATAGCCGCCGATGGCAGCTACGGCAGCAATGCTTCCAGTCAAAAACGTGCGGCGGGTTTGTTTACGAAAGAACTGCTTGGCCTCGTCTTCGGGCAGCAGAATTTCGCGCTTTAAATCGTTATTCATGAGGGTTCGTTTTCGTGGAAGGCTCCCATTCGAAGCCGGTGATCATGGATTGAAAGTTGCTCCAACCAGCGCGAGCCACTTGGCCCACATGAACTAGAAAAAAGAGCAGGTAGCCGATGGTGAGCATAAAGTGAATCAGCCGCGCCATTTCATAGCCGCCTTGCAGCATGGTCAGCCAGTGAAGTTGAATCGGTTTGTAAATGGCGAAGCCGCTCAATACCGAACCCGCGCCCATGACGATGATGGCGGAATAACTGATCTGTTGGGCGGCGTTGTACTTCAATTGAGTGGGCGCGGTTTTCCGCAGTCCCAAATCGTGCAGCATCACATAACCGGCATCGCGGAAAGCGGACCAGGACTGCGGAACAAGGTAACGCCATTCACCGGAAACAAACGTATAGGTGACATACGCAATTCCGTTCAACGTGAAAAACCACATCATCCAGAAGTGCAGCGCCATGCCTTCGGCCAGGCGAGCGTTCAGGTGCAGAAACGAATACACGGAGTCCGGAAAAAAATGGAATGGGCCGATGTGATAAATGTCGTTTGCCCAATAGATGAGCAGCCCGCTCCAGATCATTAGGAAGAGCACAGGAAAGTTGATCCAATGGAACCATCGCACCGCCAGCAGGTGCTTCAGCTTGATTTTTTCCAGATTGTTTTCCATTTCTTCCAGCTAATAGTACGCTACCGGAACGAAATTGGTTATGGAGCAGAGTTGATTAATTCCGCTGTTGCCTGGTATTGCTTGCCTGGTTCCACTACAACCTTTTTGCCATGCGCGAGAAAAGGCCCAATCACTTCCGGTTTAGCGTATTCCAGTTCGCTGTTGGTGGGTAAGGCCAACAAGGTGTAGCGGCCAGGAACGATGCCTGCCAGAGAAAAGGTGCCGTCGCTGTCGCTTTGGTCGCGTCGGGTGAGCGCCGGGCTGGTGGAATAATCATCGCGCAGCAGCAGAACCATTGCGCCGGAAACAGGCGTACCAGCTTGTTCCACGCGACCCTTCATTTCGGCCCGGCCTTTCGCCAGCGTGAGTTTCAATTGAACCGGGCCGTCTTGATTGAGTTCGATGGACCGGCCCGACACTTTGGCGTTGACTGCTTCGATGTTCTGGATGTAATAGTCTTCGGCACTGTTGAACAGCAATTCGTAACGATTAGCGGCCAGCTCTCGGGCAGGCCAGGTAACATTTCCTTCCGTAATACTCGGACGCCAAACCTGTCCCGTGCTTGCATCGCGCAGAAGAAGTGAATGGAGTACTGATTCGGGAAAGTTGCCGGTGCCGGCCAGGGTAGCAGTAATGCGTTTCTGTGTTTCCATCGTGCGAGGGTCGATGGTTGTGTTTCCACTAATGTCCATAATCCGGTTCACAGCATGAGCGCCGGTTTTATCGTGCCATTGAGCACTCATCTGATAACGCCCGGGCGCTATGGCAAAAGTCTGACCGCCGTTGTTGAAGAACATGGAGTTGGGGCGAAATAACTCCCCCCAGCGAGTAACATATTGCAAGTGCGCATTCGCGTTCGCTCCGTTTGTTCTTTCAACATTGATATGCACAGCGGGAACTGCGGTCAGCGTGACGTTCAGTTCAACAGCCGCGCCGGGCAATAATTTTACCGGCGCAGCGGCGCTGTCGGAAGTGACGCTCGGATAAAACGTAAGCGGATAGCTGACATCGAATTTCGGCGCGGCAATCTGTGTTTCGGTTGCTTCCGCCGAAGGCACAATGCCCATAGCCATGTACTGTTGCGCATACCAGGGTTGGGCCGTCACCGCCAAATAATAGGTGCCGGCGGCAAGTTTGCCGATGCTGTACCGGCCATCGCTGTTAGTTGCCGTGCCGCCGACATAGCGGGTCATGCGAATGCCTTCAACAACCATTTCACGCAGCAATTGAATGTTAGCGTTCGGCACCGGCTCGTTTTCCTGGTCCATGATTATTCCGGAAATCACGGCTTGGCGCGGCAAGGGAAAAACGAGCCCGGTCGAATTCAAGTTCGGACCCACTGCCACTCCGGTGCTGTATTGCCCATGCTGCTGATAAGTTTCCGGAAGATAGCCGGTATGAACAGCCGACAACGAGTATTTGCCTGCAAATAAATTGTTAAATTCAAAATGCCCGACGCTGTCCGCCATGACGCTTTCAAGGAGTTGCGGCTTGCCTACAGGCGAAACCTGCACTTCGGAACCGGGTAGCGGAGCTTGGGTCGCAGCGTCTACCACCGTGCCTGTTAACTTAAACATGGCCGGTGTTTGCTGTGCTGCCGCTGTGACTGCTAAGCCAAGCAACAGTCCAAGAAAGTTTCTCATCGCGGCTGGCCCTCGGTAATCACTGACAGTTCAACTTGTTTAGTTTCATTTTCGGTCAGGTTGACGCTGACCGCTTGATTGTCAAACTTGCGCATCACCTCGCGATTGCGGTATTCCAAGTTCTCTATTGAAGAAAATGTATAAACATGATAAGCGCCCGGTGCAAGGCCGGAAAAGCTAAACTGGCCACCACCAAAGCCGAACTCAACTATTTCCATCGGCGAGCGATTGTCCGGAACAATCAAAACAAATGTCGCCGAAGACGGCTGCCCGTTTTTGAGCGTACCGGTAATGGTTGCTCCTCCAGCATGAAATACAGCTTGAATAGGTGGGGGAGTAGTGCCGTTAGCAATAACCAAATTGTTTTCGACTAAGTCCGTTTGCCCGGAGCGCAGAGAAACAACATAGCCTTGTCCTCCAGATCCTGCTGTTACGTGGTAGGTACCGGGCATGACGTTTTGAAACAGGTTGTTGTCTTGTTCATTGCCGCCGCTGAACGCTGAAGCAGAATAGCCAAAGGCGCTCAAAGAATTTTTAACGAATGCGGTCGATTGAACCGGAGCAAGGTGAAGCTGAACCGGTATTTGCGTATTTGTAGTAGCGGAAGAACTTTCCACTTCCAAGCGAACCGGAATGTTCACCCCCGGTTGCATCTCCACTGCGACTCCTTCCACATCGGCATTGGAAACTCCAACCGGCGCGCTTCCGTAAAGCGTAGAGTTGTTGTGGGCAGTGGCGCTTACGGAAATTGAATAATCTCCCGGCGGCACGTGGTGAAAAGTAAACCGGCTTCCCTGGCGGCTTGCGCCGGCAGATATCATGTTTCCTTCATGATCAACCAAGCTAATGTTGCTACGGTCTTCTGACGCACCCGCTATGATGCCGCTGACCGTATAGGCTTTAGTCACCGTTTCAGAAAAATTAGCTTCCGCTGTTTGGCCGGGATAAACCTGAATCGGAGTTGCGCTAGTGCGATCCGGCGAACCGGAAAAATAAAGCGGCGGGTAAACCAAATCGAAATTTTCTCCGAAAGGCCGAACACCTTGAGAAAGAATGCGAACCGGGTGGGGAGTGGTTTCCACCAGATATTTGCCGGGAATTAAATCCACAAGGCGGTACACGCCCGCGCTGTCGGTGCTGGCAGCGGTGCGCTCTTCCCAATGCGATTCCCCGTTCATCACTCGCAGATAAGCCGTGCGTAAAATCATGCCCTCAATCGGATCGCCCCCGGTTGTAGTCACCCGTCCGGTGATGCTGCCGGTCGGATACAGAAGCACTTTGGCCTCGGTGGATTCTTTGCCGACCTGCACGGTGGGAATCGGCCCGGAACTGAGGCCCATTTCCTGCGGAGTGAAGAAACCGGGCTTCTGGGCCGTGAGCATGGCGGAGGCTTCGGGCAAGTTTTCAAACGAGAAACGCCCGTCCGGACCGGTCATAGTCATCTTCTGCGCCATGCTGTTCAAACGCACCAGCGCCTTGCTGATCGGCTCTCCCGTAGTTCCGTTAACAACGGTGCCGGTCAGCGTGTAGGGGCCGGTAGCAGGAGGTGGAGGATTTTGCAATTGACTGATCGCAAGTTGTTGAGAACCACCTGCCGGCGTGTAAAACTGCTGACTTAACAGCGCAGTCACAGTTGCAACCAATAACACTATTGAAAGCCAAAATCGAGCCATAAGCGCACTGTATTAGACGGTGGGAGCGTGTAAAAAAGTTTATCGAAAGGAGAATTTAAAATGAATTTCGCGGCTAAACCGGACAAAAACAGGAGATGTTCCGGGCTGCGTATTAGCATTGATCGGGAGATCCAAATTCGAAATGTCTGTTTCTTTGAAAGACCAAACAGTTTTAGTGGTTGGCGCATCGAGCGGTATCGGCCGCGCTACGGCGGTGCTGCTGGCCAAAGAAGGCGCTAAGGTCATGGCCGCCGCGCGCCGGGAAGACCGTTTGCAGAAGCTGCAATCGGAATTGAAGTCGGACGGCCACGCGATTGAAGTGAAAACAGCGGACGCTTCCAATCCCGATGAGATGGACCAACTGGCGGCAGAAACCAAACAGCATTTCGGAAAAATCGATATTTTGATATACGCTACCGGAACCAACACGCCGGACCGCAGCATGAGCCGTTTAAAACCCGCCATCTGGAACGAACTGATTAGTGTAAATTTGAACGGGGCTTATTACGCGACCCAGGCTGTTCTGCCCGCCATGCGTGAAGCAAAGAACGGATATCTGATCTATGTGGCTTCCATTTCCGGGCTGGTGCCGGACGTGTCCGGCGCGGCGTACCAGGCATCGAAGCGCGGCATGGTGGGGCTGGCTCATGCGATCCGCGTGGAGGAGCGCGAAAACGGCATACGCACTTGCGCGGTATGTCCGGGCCTGGTGGAAACGGAGATTCTGGAAAAACGCCCGGTGAAGCCGAGTGCGGATGTGCTGGCGAAAGCCTTACAGCCGGAAGACGTGGCGGAGCTGATTGTTTCGATAGCGAAACTGCATCCGCGAGTAAATATCCCGGAAGTGCAGATTATGCCGACTCTGATCTAAATCTGCTCAATAGGCATCAATTACCGCTGCCGCCATTTTTGCCATGACTGACGCCCGTTTTGCTGAGGAGGCCCGAGAATTTTTAATAAACACCGCAATGGCAATCTGCCGGCCATCGGGAGCGGTCAGAATGCCAACGTCATTAGTAGCCACGGTGATTCCGCGCCATGTTCCGCTCGTGCCTGTTTTATGAGCAATCGTCCAACCTTTGGACACACCGGCTTTCAGTCGATCGGGAAAGGTAACGGTTTGGCCCATCACGTCCAGTAAGTATCTTGTGCAATCCGACGACAAAAGCTGCCCGGCTGCCAATCGTTGCAGCAGCGTTGCCATTGCTAGCGGAGTGGAGGTGTCCCGTACGTCGTGCTGATAAGCATCAAAAGCTTTTTCGCGTTCCGCTTCCGGTACGGCGGCGCGAGCTCGCTCAAGCACAGCTTTATCTGTGTATTCAGGCTTCCAGTTGAGGCCACCCGTTTCGGTTTGCAGATGCCGTTCATCGCGATCGATGCGAAGATCCGTAATCTGTTTTCGAACAAGAAAAGACTGGATTACCGGTAAACCGCCTAGCTTATTGATCAGGATGTCCGTCGCGGCGCTATCGCTGTCTACAATGGCCCGGCGAACCAAATCTCCTACCGTCGTGCGGAACTCGCCTTGCGTCAAAACAAGGTCAGCTATCGGCTGAACATTCAAACTGAGGTCCTGTTTATGGATGATCACGGGTGTATCTAACTGCCATGAGTTTGAGTCAACTGCATCCAGCACAGTTATCGCCACTACCAACTTCATCACGCTTTGCAAGGAAAAACGCTCCTGCCCGGCTAGACAGACTGCCACAACGGCATCCTTGGCGCAAACGCCCACGCGGCCATCTTCCAATTCACCCGCTGCCTTGACAAACGCGCGGTGAAGCTTATAAGTATCAAGCGACGCGCCCTCAAGAGAACCAATAAAGCTGTACGCTAAAATCAGCCAGACGCCGGCAGCAGTACTAGACCTTTTGTTGGGCTTAAGAGAACGGTTTTCCGGCAGGGCGTCAGCCATCGTTATAAAACAAATAAGCTACTTATCTTCCGAAACACAAGCAAAATTCGCTGCATCATTCTTGCTGCCGTTGCCTTTATATTGGGCAATCTGCGGATAAACACAGAGCGGGCGCGTCATTTGAATTTCCCGCGAAGACTTTGTATCGGAATACTTGGTAGCAATAATATCATTCGGTGCAACACCCTGTTCCACCCATTGTTCAAGCGCGGTGTAGATGCTGTGCTGCGCGTCATGCTGCGGAAGTGTGCTGAACTGGCCAAAGCTGCTAGGCCCAGGACCGCCGATGCAATGCTGCATCCCAGGAACCATATACAAGCGCACAAAACTTTCGGTGGCGGCGCGGCCCATCCTGGCTTGAACGCTCCCGTAATAATTAATCGTGTTCAGCGCGGAAATAGCCGGATCGTTCCAGCCGTGGTACAGAATTAGCTTGCCGCCGCGCTTTTGAAAGGCTCCCAAATCGGGGTTGGTTGAATTAAGGGCTTGGCTCGCTTTTGTATCGGCTTGCTGGACGTTCGAGTCGGTGGCGGTTTTGCCGATGGTCCAGTTCGGATCGTTGTAAACCATGGCGCGGAAAAAGCCGTTCACGTAAGCAGCGCCTTCGCTTTTGCCGGGAGCCGAACCGAGAACCCAGTTTTTCCATCCGCCATCGCCTTCTTCACTGCCGGGCAGCAGGCCGGGAAAGATTGGCTGGTTTTGCAAAGTGCTTCCTCCTGCATAAATTTTTTTGAGCGATGCCACTTGCGCGGCGGTCAGGCAGGAGTTCGATTCACTTTCCTTGCACAACAGAACCGAAGGATCGAAATGGCATTTCGAAGGATTATTGAGAATGCCGTCTTTCACGCCATCCTGGGCATCGCAGGCGGCCAGCACCGCCGAACTGATGGCCGGTATCTTGGTTTGTGGAATAAAACTGGCGTTATTGTGTAGAAGACTGTTCCACACATCAGCGCCTCCGGCCAGCAGATGTGTCCAATAATTTGCCGGTGCGCCGGCCAGAATGCCGTCGTAATCTGCGGGAAACCGCTGTGCTTCCATCAACGCTTCGCGCCCGCCATCCGAACAACTGCCGAAATAAGAATGCTGCGGAGCTTTTTGATAAAACGCTTTCATCAACAATTTCGATTTTTCGGTCATTTCGTGAATAGCCCGGTAACCGAAATCGACAATTTTTTCCGGATGGCCCAATGCCCAGCTTGCGTCCGTTGCTTCTCCCTGATGTCCGGTGTCGGTGCCGGCAGCGGCATAGTTCTGCTGCAAAGCTCCGGCCATTTGGCTGTAAGAGATAGAACCGGCGAAGCCGCCGTTTCCTTCACCTTGAAACTTATGGTTCCAACGGGAAACAGGCATCCAAACTTCTATGTTGATCTGTGAATCCCGGCTAGGCTTGATTTGGGCAACGACGCGGCAGAACGGCGGCGATTGTTTGTAAATGTCAGCCTCCGGCGCATTCGCATTCATGTGAGGCGGAACAAACGTTCCGGCAGCTACCGTTTCAGCGAGGGTAACTGTTGTATCGGGCAGCGACAAACGAGCTAGATTTCGGCACGATTCAGCGTTGATAGTTTGTGCTTTGCTTTGGCCGAACACAAAAAAGCAGCTAACAATCAACATAACAGTATGAATTTGAACTTTGCCGAAAGATAAGCGCAGCATGTGGGGATTATGGTAGCAGGGCCGGATAGACAATCTGTAATCCGATGCAACCTGAAATCCCGGTTTTTCATCACACTTGTTCTTCTGTTTTCAATTTCAGCTTTACGTTCATTTACTGCAACCTGGATAATAATTCTTTGAAATATCTTATTTTTGGTTTAACCCTTTTTGTGGCTGCTCCATTGTTAATTTTGGCGCAGAACCCCGTGAATCTGCCCGGACAAGTCGGTCCCACTTTGAGCGCCAAGCCTTTTTCAGTAAGGGAGAAATTCGACTACCGGGTGGTGCAAAGTATTGGACTGCGCGGATTTTTAGGCGCGGCAGTCGGCGCCGGCTTTGGGCAGGTAGCCGGTCATCCGGTGGAATGGGGTGGAGG
>CAXTWH010000010.1:0-123147 GCA_964247975.1 uncultured Bryobacteraceae bacterium
CAGGCCACAATCGGCTTCTGAGAGCGGCAGCCGCTCGAAAACAGCTTTTCGAAAATAGCAATGTTTTCACCGGTAGAAAGGGCAGCAGCTTCGTCCATGTCCATGCCGGCGCAAAACACTCGACCGGCGGCATCGAGCAGCACCGAGCCGATTGCCGGGTCAGATTGCGCCGCTTCCAGGGCGTTTACCAGCTCGTGGCATAAAGCTAGGCTAATCGCATTGCGCTTGCCGGACCGGTTCAATGTCAGATGAAGAACCCGGTCCTCTTTTTCGATCAACAGCAAGCTCATTGGATTTACCTTATTTCCCTTGGTTGCAGCGGTCCGGAAAACCCGATTCTCAATGGATACAAAAGCCCGTTTGGTCCGAGTTCCTGGAAAAACCCGCAAAAGCCTTAATATCGCGACGCAAGTTCAAGGTATTGTTAGTCTAACAGGCATGTTGGGAGTGGATTCGCGTACTTTCAAGGTTGTTTGGACGATTTTCCTTTTCGCCTTGTTGTTGGCTACGATTTACGCCATCCATGAAACGCTGATTCTGGTGGCGGTAGCCACCTTTTTCGCTTACATGCTGGCGCCGCTGGTAGATCTAGTGGAGCGGATAACGCCGAAGCGACGGACGATTGCCCTGGCTATTGTTTATGTTCTGCTGGTGGCCGCGTTTGTTACCGTGGGAGTAAACCTGGGTACGCAGATTGCTGAAGAAGCAACCACGTTCTTTGGCGGCTTGCCTAAAATGCTGCAACAAGGCAGATTATTGGCTATTCCAATGCCTGGCTGGTTGGAACCGTTAAGGGACCGTATTGTGACCGCCGCCCAACAGGAAGCCGCGCATCTGCAGACAAGCATTGTTCCATTAATTCAACACGCCAGCGGGCAGATTCTATCTGGCATTAGTTTTCTGGTGTTGATCGTGCTGGTTCCCATTATCAGTTTTTTTCTGTTGAAAGATGCCCGCCAGATTCGCCGGTTCCTGATTGTCACAGTGGGGGATCTAGGCGATCGCGCACTCGTGAAGAATATCTTGAACGACGTTCACCTTTTACTTAGCAAATATATTAGGTCTTTGGTGCTGCTGGCTTTTACGTCGTTTGCCGCTTGGGCTTTGTTTCTTCACTTTACGCATGGGCCGTATCAAATGCTTTTGGCTGGCATATCGGGCGCCCTGGAGTTTATTCCCGGCGTGGGGCCGGCAGTGGCTTTAGCGACTGTGCTGGTTGTTTGCGGAGTTACCGGCTATCAGGTCAGCCTCATTTGGATAGTTGTTTTCTGGATTGTATTCCGTATGTTCCAGGATTACGTGCTGACGCCGTTGCTAATGAGCGCTGGCATCAATCTGCATCCCCTGCTGATTCTTCTTGGAGTGTTGGCCGGAGGCCAATTAGGCGGCATTCCCGGATTGTTTTTCTCCGTTCCTGTGATAGCCATTCTGAAGGTGTTAGTGGTTCGCCTGCATGAATCGCAGAATAATGGTGCTTCGCTTTCGCAGTCGGCGTTCGAAAAAGCTAGTATGGTCTGAAACTGAACGTTTCGATTGCGCTTACTTATAAACTGCAATACCGGTGCCGGTTTGAATCAGAGCATCAATGGAGCGAGAGGCAATCTTTTTTGATGTGCTGCTAGGAACATAAAGCACGTCATTGGCTTTTAAAACAACGTCTTGCGATTTGCCAGTCAACATTTTTTTTAAATTAATCGGCAGTTCGCTGCGTTGGCCGGAAGCATCGTTGCGCAGAATTCTAGCTTCATTTGGTTTTGCCGTTTCGCGTAATCCCTGCGCTAGAGACAATGCTTTTAATACAGTTAAGTCGTTTGATTCGCCAAGCGGAAACCCGCCTGCGCGTTTCACATCGCCCAGAACATAAATCAGCTTGCCTTTCGGCACAGTGATGATATCGCCGGATTGAATCAGCACATTGCTGGCAGGGTCAGTGCCTTCCATTAAATTGGAAACCGGAATCACCGCAGTGAGATAATTGCCATTCACAGAAGTTTTCACGCTGGCCGGGAACGCGCTGGGTTCCCCATTTTTTCTAGCCAAAGTTAAGGTTGGTCCCGCATCCGGCTTCAATCCGCCTGCTTGCGAAAGTATCTCAATCAGGCGTTTCCGTCCGTCCGCTTGCACGACCCCGGGCTGATTCACGGAGCCCAACACCGTTACCGGCTTGCTGCGAACGTCAATTTGGGTAAATGAAACTTTTGGATCTTTGAACTGCGTCAGTAGTGCTTTCGTCAAATCAGCGGCAAACTGCTGCGGCGTTAATCCAGCCACTTTCATGGATCCTATCAGCGGCACGCTAACCGTTCCATCAGATTGAACCTTCAACTGCCGCCGGTCCAGTTCCTCGATTTCGGGCGCTGCCACGGTTACCTGGTCGCCCGGGCCGAGAATCACGCTGGACATCTGATTCTTCACCAAAGCCGGACTTGATGGTTCCGTTGGGTTCGTTTGTGCAAAAAACGGCTTTCCCGGTATCAACAACAGAGTAACCGCGACGGCAGCCTTTTTCAAAGCGCAACTACATTGAATCATTGGACTTGAGTGAAAATGGAAATTGGAATGAAACATCTGTGTTCTGATCACCAGAACTCATACTTATTGTCGCTCATTCGTGCCAATCGGCCAACTCAGGCAGTTGCTAACCGAAACGGCGAAGAACCGGCTGCAAAATAAAACGCCGCTCCTTCCCTTTTACTCGTGTCTAGGAGTTATGGCAATTTCTAAAGCTTATACGGCGGCCATTGTGCTGGGCGCTACGGCAGGAATGCGTACACTGACACCCCCTGCTTTAATTGGGCTGGCCGGGCAGCGGGGTAGTTTGTCTCTGCGCCGTTCTCCGTTGAAATATCTGTATTCCCGAAATGCAGCATTAGCGGTAGGCGTTGCCGCAGTAGGTGAGTTGGTAGCAGATAAAATTCCGAACAGTCCGAGCCGCTTGAAACTTTATGAACTACTGCCGCGAATTGTTTCCGGCGCGTTCTGCGGCGCCACGGTCTGCGCCGCAGAACGGGAAAACAAAACTACTGGGGCTATTATCGGCGGGTTGGCTGCTTTGGGCGGCGCGTTCGCCGGATACCATTGGCGTCAATCGGCTACCGAGCAAGGCCATGTTCCTCCCTTTGCGGCGGCGCTTGTTGAGGATGCGGTTGCGATTGGCGGGGCCGCTGTTTCGCTTTCTTCACTAAGCGAGTGACACTGTGACCAGGAGAGGGCATGATTAGTTATGAGGCAGAATAGCTTTTTGCATAAATTTTTGACGACGGCGACGGTTGCTGCTGTTTTGTTCATTGTCGGTTGCAGCAAAAGCCCGTCCAGTAAGGATGTGGCAAATTCGCCTAGCGCGGGCGAGGCATCCGCGCCGCAGACCGGGACTGCCACGGCAAAACTGAATTCCGAAGACAAAGAATTTTTTGCCAACGCGGCCAAGGACGCGTATGCGGATATTCAGCTAGCTCGAACTGCCTTGAACAAAACTCATGATCAGGACGTACAGGCATTTGCGCAGAAAATTGTTGACGACCATCAGAAAATGAACGGCGACCTGGCCCAGCTTGCTTCCGCCAAAGGAGTGACGCTGCCCGATTCCGCCTCGCTTGCTTCGGCCATTAAACAAGGAGCGCTGAAGTTCGAATCGGGAACGCATTTTGACCGCTCGTTTCTGCAACGGATAATTAAAGGCCACGAAGATGCCATTCAGATGTTTGAAAAGGAAGCGAATGGAGGGTTAGACACGGAAGTAAAGGATTTGGCTATTACTACCATCAGTAATCTGAAAGGCCATCTTGCTTCAGCGCAGGAACTGATCAACAAACTCAATGCCAGAAAGGGCGCGAAGGGGTAAGCGTTGGTTTATCGAACTAATGCTCGTCTAGCCCTTTCCACGTCTTCTGTTGCTTGTTGAGCGGAATGCGACAATGCTGTTAAGTGACCCATCTTGCGTCCGGGCCGGGGCTCCTGTTTTCCGTACAAATGCAGTTTAATGTTAGGAATGCCGGCAGCGGCGGTCCAATTCAGTTCGCCGTTGTTCCACAAATCGCCTAACAGGTTCGCCATTGCTGCCGGAGCAAGCTGTTGCACCGAGCCTAGCGGCAGCCCGCAAACAGCGCGAAGCTGTTGTTCGAACTGGCTGGTAATGTTGGCATCGAAAGTAAAATGACCTGAATTGTGAGGCCGGGGCGCTAATTCATTGATCATCAAGCGGCCCTGCTTATCAAGAAAAAACTCCACGCATAAAACGCCGATTACTTGCAGTTTTTCCAGCACCACGCGGCTGATTTCAATAGCATCTTGCGCCACTGACGGCGGCACCTCAGCCGGAGCAGTGCTGATATCCAGAATGTGATTGCGATGGCGATTTCTGATTGCGCCGTAGTGAACAAAGTCGCCTTGTTCACTACGCGCCGCAACGACCGACAATTCGCAGTTGAAATCAATAAAGGCTTCCAGCACGGCTTCTTGTTCGCCGAGAGCTTGCCATGCTTCTTCCAATTGATCGGTATGGCTGATTTTAAACTGCCCTTTTCCGTCGTAGCCGAAACCGGCTGTTTTTAACACTGCCGGAACCGACAAAGCCTGCGCCGCACTTTTCAATTCCTCAAGATTGCAGACCCGGCGAAACGGCGTTACCGGCAGTGCTGCTTGAAAAAGAAAAGTTTTTTCGCGCAGGCGATGTTGGGTGGTGTGCAGAACTTCGCCGCCGGGCCTGACGGGCGCAAACTCGGCGGCTGCTGCGGCAGTGGCGGCAGGCACATTTTCAAATTCGAAAGTTACTGCCGATACACGTCTGGCGAAATCACGAACGGCATCCAGGTCGTCGTAGGAAGCTTTAATTTCCAGATCGGCCACTTGCCCGGTGGGAGTATCTTCATCGGGTGAAAGCGTGTGGACCCGGTAACCCATTCTGCGGGCGGCAATCGCAAACATTCGACCTAATTGCCCGCTGCCCAGCACGCCGACCGTGCTGCCGGGAAGAATCGGCATTCGTAGTTGATCGTTTTTCATTCAGGCAAATTGTCTTGCAGGACTGTATCAGTTTGTTGATTCCGAAACGCTTGCAGGCGCGCGCGCAGTTCAGGATACTTGTTAGCCAGGATCGCGGCAGCGAGCAGCGCCGCGTTTTTTGCGCCCGCATTGCCGATGGCCAGTGTTCCAACCGGTACGCCGGCCGGCATCTGCACAATAGAAAGCAATGAATCAATTCCATTTAAGATACTGCTTTTAATGGGAACGCCCAGCACCGGCAAAATCGTATGAGCCGCTACCATGCCGGGCAGGTGAGCCGCCCCGCCCGCCGCCGCAATAATTACTTCCAGACCCCGCTCCATTGCTTGTTTTGCATAATCGGCCATCCAGTCTGGCGTTCGGTGAGCGGAAACGATGCGCTTCTCATAAGGAATCTGAAAAGTATCCAGCGTTTCGCAGGTTTGCCGCATGGTGTCCCAGTCGGATTTGCTGCCCATCACGACGCCGACTAAGCAGTTGCGGGCGGAAGCCGTATCGCTCATAGTAAGGATGAAGTTATTACCATAGCGCAAGACGTGTTCTCCTCCCTGCGAGGATGCTGCGGAAACTTACCTTTCGGAAGTTGGCAAACTGCTCGTCATCACAGTTTGATCGGGAACCAGCACTGCTTCCATGCCTAAAGCCGCATCAAGCGATGGCAAGCCTTCTACCGGCTGCACAGTGAGCGTGGATGAAGGCAGATTGAACTTTGGCATGGTTTTCTGTAATGCCGATACTGCAGCGTTGTTCAGGGAAAAAGCATTGATGGAAACTGCTTGACGAATATCAGCGTGTAAAGCCTCCGCATCATGCGCCATTCTGGACAAAGCTGAATCAGCATCATCCAGATAAGTTCCAAAACTGAGTTGTAAACCAGTCAAAACGAGATGCGGCCCCTGAGCTAGAGAAATTCGTAAACGCTGAAGAGTTTCGGGGGACATCTGCGGATTCGGACGAGACAGCCGGGCAATTGCTGAACAAGTATTATCACTTTGGCCCGGGTCCCGCATCGCCTGCACGAGATTTACGGTGGCTTGGGGGAATGCCGCCGTGAGTGCTGCATGCATTCGGGAATAATCATTTAACTGAGCCGCAAAACAGGTTGCGCTCACTACATCGCCAGGAACAAGTTCGGCTGTTTTCAGCGATTCAGTGATTTTCGATAGCGCACCTTCCAGCGAGGAACCGGTTTGCCCGGCCAGAAACGCAAGGCCGTTCGGGTTCAATGTGCGATGTTCCGCCACCACTGCTTCCATCACCACGGCAGCCGACTCTTCGCCTAAAGCTCCAACCTGAATAATGGTGATTACCGGCAAGGCCAGTTTCTTATCTGTAAACAATTCACGAACCATCGACTGAACAAGACGAGAATCGCCGGCACCAGCCACGTAAGCACGTAGTTTCACAATGGTGCCGCTCCGATTTTCCCGGATCAGTGCAGTGAGTGTTTCCCGGACTTGGGCCGATAAGTGACCTGTTTTCAGAAACGGGGTGACTTGGAAGCTTAAAGTTTGCGTTTCAGCGGAAAGCACACGCGGCAACTCTCGCGGCAGCGGAAGAACTTTGGTTTTCGGTTCTTCATTCTTCTTGTGTCCCGCGAAAGCCGCTAAAGACACAAAACAATATAGGGTGCAAGTAAAAGCCGTCCGAACCAGCCGACGTCGCATGATGGAACTGCTATTTAGGGTAGCGCGGGCACATTTACATTCCATTGCAAATGGTATAGATAATATACTGTGTACGATTGGATGGTTACAATTGGATGGTTTGGCTGGTAAAATGGTAGGCTTACAGTAAGCATCGATGCTGGAGCGAATCGTATTAAATCCTGCTTCCGAACTGCCCTTGTACCGCCAACTGGCGGAAGCCATTGCCCGGCAGATTCAAGCAGGAGAAATTCATCCGGGTGATCGTTTACCACCTACGCGTGAGCTTTCAAGCATCCTGAGTTTAAATCGGACCACTATTTCTGCTGCTTATGCCCTGCTGGAAGAACAAGGATTAATTCGGGGCCATGTGGGACGCGGCAGTTTTGTGGCGGACTGGGAAACTCCTCCACCAGTTGTTGGATTGGACTGGGAAGAAATCCTGCCGAAATTGGAAGCTGGTAAATCACTGACGCAACCGGTTCCCATCAGTTTTGCCAATTCCCGTCCTGCAGACGATCATTTTCCGATGGCGGCGTTCCGGCGTTTAGCGAAACAAGTGATTGATTCCCCTAATGCTCAGGAAATCTTACAGCTTGGTTCGCCGCTCGGTTATGCGCCGCTACGCCGTTATCTGACAGAAGAAGCGCAATCGTCCGGGGTGGCGCGGACAGCTGATGATTTGATTGTGACCAACGGCTGCCAGCAGGCTTTAGATCTGCTGGCGCGAGTGCTTTTAACCCCGCAGGAAACTGTGGTGATTGAAGATCCTGTGTATCATGGGCTTCTAAAGGTTTTGGAGCGCACGGGCGCAAAGCTGATTCCTGCGCCGGTCGGCGCGCAGGGCGTTGATCCGAACGCGCTCGAAAAATTATTTGCGCAGCACCAGCCGCGAACAGCAATTATTACTCCCAGTTTTCAGAATCCTACGGGTACATCGCTTTCGCTCGCCCATCGTCGCCGCATTGTAGAGCTGGCAGCGCGTTTCGGGGTTATTCTCATTGAAAACGATATTTACGCCGGTTTGCATTACCGGCATGAACCCCTGCCTGCGTTAAAGGAACTGGATGAAACCGGCAGCGTGATTCTGCTGCGTAGTTATTCGAAGATTTCTTTTCCCGGGCTGCGGGTAGGTTGGGTGATTGCGCCCCGTCCGGTAATTCAACGGTTGGCGGCCCTGAAGCAGATAACGGATCTGCATTCCGACCAGTTGTCACAAGCGGTGCTGCTTGAATTTGCTCGCTCCGGCGAACTGGCACGTCATCTGGAGAATACCCGGAAAACGGGCTCTCTGCGCTTGCAGGTTGCACTTTCTGCTTGTGAACAGTTTCTGCCGGAAGGGTCGGGTTTTACTCGACCGGAAGGCGGCATGAGCTTATGGGTGGAGCTGCCCGCGCCGCTTGATGCGCGCGATCTTCTGGCGCGCACGCAGGAACAAGGCGTCAACTTTTTGCCAGGCAATTATTTTTCAACAACCCGTGGCTACGAACATTGTTTGCGGTTAAGCTTCGGCGGTCTGGCTCCGGAAGTTATTGAAAAGGGAATCCAGATTTTGGGGAACGCAGCCGCCAGGGAATTAGCCGATGCTACCCGGAAGGCGTTTGAACCGGCATCGGCTTTGGTGTAAAGTTTCAGGCTCTGAATTGAAGGAGAACAACAGTGAATTTTTTAAGTGAGCAGTTTCGTTTAAAGGTGGGTCTCGCCGAAATGCTGAAAGGCGGCGTGATCATGGACGTGGTGAATGCGGAGCAGGCAGTGATTGCGGAAAGGGCTGGCGCTTCGGCGGTGATGGCGCTCGAACGCGTGCCTTCCGACATTCGCAAAGAAGGCGGCGTTGCTCGCATGTCCAACGTGAAGATGATTCGCGAGATCATGGAATCGGTTTCCATTCCGGTAATGGCTAAAGTGCGGATTGGCCATTTTACGGAAGCTCGCATTCTGGAAGTGCTGGGCGTCGACTACATTGATGAAAGTGAAGTGCTGACCCCGGCGGACGAAGAACATCATGTTTCCAAGCACCCCTTCAAGGTTCCCTTTGTTTGCGGCGCTCGCAATCTGGGCGAAGCGCTGCGCCGCATCGCGGAAGGCGCGGCCATGATTCGCACCAAGGGCGAAGCCGGTTCCGGCAACATTGTAGAAGCGGTGCGCCACATCCGAACTATCGTGAAAGAAATGAAGCAGTTGACTGTGCTCGGCAAAGAGGAACTGGTGCATGAAGCGAAAAAACTGCAAGCTCCTTTGGAACTGGTGGAGTATGTTGCTGAATTCGGCAAGCTGCCCGTGCCGAATTTCTCGGCTGGCGGAATTGCTACTCCTGCTGATGCCGCTTTAGTAATGCAGCTTGGCGCTGAAGCTGTGTTTGTCGGCTCAGGAATCTTTAAATCTTCTGATCCTGAGCATCGCGCCAAGGCCATTGTGAAAGCCGCTACCTTCTACCAGGATCCGGTGAAACTGCTCGAAGCAAGCGAAGAACTGGGCGATGCCATGCCGGGCCTCGACATTTCTAAAATGGCGGAAAGCGAGCTGATGCAGACGCGCGGCTGGTAATGGGGTGGAAAACGCTCTGCTGTAAGGCCGGGCGTTCTTCCCTCAACAGTAATTCTGGCTTTTACCTCTTATGGATGATTCAAAACCTGTGATCGGCGTTCTTGCTTTGCAGGGCGATTTCGAAGCTCATCGACGCACCCTGGAACGACTTGGCGCGCAAACGCGCGAAGTGCGCACAAAAGAAGATTTGAAACAGATTGACGGGTTGATTATTCCGGGCGGTGAAAGCACCACCATGCTGAAACTGCTTCGCGCTGAGAATTTGTTCAAGGCGATTGCGGAATACGGGCGAACGCAGCCGGTCTTTGGAACCTGCGCGGGAACTATTTTACTGGCCAAAAAGGTTCTGCATCCCGAGCAGGAATCTTTGGGGCTCATGGATTTGACAGTGGAGCGAAACGCGTATGGACGCCAGATCAATAGCCGGATTGTTCAGCTTGAACTGGAAGGTCAAACGCTGGAAGCTGTCTTCATTCGCGCCCCAATCATCAGGGAGGCTGGCGACCAAACCCGCGTCTTAATCGAATATCGAGGCGACCCGGTGCTGGTGGAACAGGATATACACATGGCTGCCACATTCCATCCAGAGTTAACAAACGACATTAGAATCCACCAGCATTTCCTTTCCAAAGTGACTCAGCACCGGGATCAGAAAAACGCTTATTCCTCTTCCAATAGGTCCTACAGGGATAATGGTTGTGCAACAATTCGTTCTGAACGATGACTAGCGATGGGGTAGTTCGTGAAGATTGCGAGTAAACAGTGAAACGAGTTCTTTTTCTTTGCATTGGAAATTCCTGTCGCAGCCAGATGGCGGAAGGCTTTGCAAAGCAGTATGGGGCTGACGTTTTAGAAGCGGCCAGCGCAGGTCTGTCTCCGGCTTCTATCATTCAACCATTGACCTTTGAAGTGATGAAAGAAAAGAACATCAAACTGGAAGAACAGCACCCCAAAGATTTAAGCAGCCTCAACGTTGCTGAGTTTGATTTGCTGGTAAACATGAGCGGTGTCAAGCTGCCGAATCGCATCCCCGTAGAAGTGCGGGAGTGGAAGGTAGAGGACCCGATCGGCAGATCTCCGGAAGTCTACTGCCAGGTCAGAGATCAGATTGAGGATTCAGTGATGAAACTGATTCTGGAGCTGAGGCGTTCAGCGCGCTCGAGGTCATCAGAAGGCGGTTCAAAAAGCTTTGTGCGCCTGGTGCGAAGATCGCGCTAAGTACTAAAACATTTTGGTACTTCTCTGATTTTTATCGGGACCATTCTTATTCGCTTGTTACTTTAAGTTATATATCGCCTCGGCATATCGATATACAATCATCTTGGCAGGACACATAAGGGGAGCTGCAAGGCTTAATGTGATTCTTCCAAAAACCGCCCTGATGAAAACACATCTTGAGCAGGTCTTCCATCACGGAGCTTATGGGTGCAGTGAAGGAACTCGATAAAGTAATAAACGTTTTAGAAACGATTACAGGCGATCCGGATTATCGAATTGGCGACGCGCAACTGGCGGGCCTTTCACAGGACTGTGTTGATTTGTCGCGTTTAGATTGTTTTCTGCCCGGCGCTTACGTGGCAGCCACCACAATTCTGGAAGGCATTCAGGCTGCTCGCGTGCGTTCCAAGCCCATAGCGCAGCAGCGCATGCTGGCAGCTATGGCTATGCTGAGAAACTTGCCTTGCCGCAGCTAAATTTTTACTTTTTTAAAAGACCGCCAAAAACTAAACCGGCGAAACAGAATCTCTTTTCGGTAGTCTAATTGAGCTTGCCTGGTGCTTTTTATAGATTGATTGGCAAGACAGACTAACATGAGAAAATGATGTTCGATGTCATTGTGGTTGGGCTGGGCGGCATGGGTAGCGCGGCCGCTTACCACTTGGCCGCTCGCGGAAAAAAGGTTCTTGGCCTGGAGCAGTTTTCCGGAGCGCATAACCAGGGTTCTTCGCACGGCAGCTCCCGAATCATACGAAAGGCTTATCATGAAAATCCTGCGTATGTTCCGCTGGTTCAGCGCGCCTATGAGCTTTGGGTTCGTTTGGAACAGGATGCTAATGCTATTCTGCTACAACTGACTGGCGGTTTAATGATCGGTTCTTCCGGCAGTTCGGTTGTGGAAGGAACCATCCTTAGCGCTACCGAGCATCACCTTCCTTATCAGGTTCTGGATGCTGCTGCGCTTCGCCGCCGGTTTCCGGTCTTAAATCCTCGTCCTACCGATATGGCTGTGTACGAGGTGGAAGCCGGTTTTTTGCGTCCCGAGGCGGCTGTGCGAGCTCATTTGCAGTTAGCCTCGCGGCATGGTGCCGAACTGCATTTCAATGAAACAGTGCAGGAATGGAAAGCTGATTCTGCCGGTTCTCATGTGCGGATTACGACGGATCGAGGGGCCTACAAAGCGGCCAATCTTGTGCTGGCACCAGGAGCGTGGGCTCCTGCAGTGCTTTCACAATTAGGCATTCCGTTTGAAGTGCGCCGCCATGTGATGGCTTGGTTTCAACCACTCGGGGGCAGCCTCTCCTCTTTTCTTCCTGATCAATTTCCCATTTACATCTGGGATGTGGACGGCAATCACTGCTTTTACGGATTTCCTGCTACAGATGGTCCACAAGGGGGCATAAAAGTGGCGATGCATAGCGGCGGTGAGTTGTGTTCGCCGCTCACAATTAATCGCGAGATCACCGATTTCGATATTGAAGAATTAAGAACTCAGCTTGCACAGTTCATTCCTGCGCTAAACGGTCCGCTGACACAAGCGGTCACTTGTATGTACACGATGACGCCCGACGAGCATTTTGTGATAGCGGCCCACCCGGAATTTTCAAACGTTTCGATTGCGGCCGGGTTTTCCGGGCATGGGTTTAAATTCACCAGCGTTGTGGGTGAGATTCTGGCGGATTTAGCCAGCGAAGGTAAAACCAAACATCCGATTCAATTGTTTTCACCGGAGCGGTTCAAAACCGTAATGGCTTAATTGAAACCGGAGGGGGATGGTGCGCCCGGCACAGAGGGCGTGTTTTGATTGCTCAGGTCTCTGTTTCTGATTGCTTGCGTGGAAGCGATGAGGTTCCGTCCCTGCCGACAAGCCCTCTTCCGTTCCCATCGACTCGGTTATTTGAGATTAGATCAGGAGCAAACGATGCAAAGTGCATACATCGAACAACGCAATGGAGGCTATCATGCAGCCGGAACTCGCATTTCGCTTGATTCTGTTATTTACGCCTTTAATCGTGGAAACTCGCCGGAACGCATCTTAAGAACAGTTTCCACTACTCAGCAAATTGTCCATAATCTACTGCGCTGTTGCTTTTCTGCCGCGAGACTTTGCCCCAACTCCGCTAGGCGCACAGCCTCTTGTTTAACTCCACGGTGTATTGAGCCCGTGCCGTTTTCTTGCTTTCTGTCCTCCTTTCTCCTTTTTACCATCTCAGCAAGAGATACGTTTTTCCGCAGGCAAGCTCACTTTCCGACTCGGTCATTTTCTCGGTTCACGGCGGTCGACCTTGCGCCAGAATACAAATAGGGCTGCAATCGCCAGGCCAGAAATCATTAGACCACTCGCACCGGACTCAGGTGCTGCCGAAACAGCATCGTCTAGTATCTTGAGCCGAGTAGACTTCGCCCATCCCGCCTCCTCCGATCCGTTCGGACAAAAGATAGCGGCCAATGAGGGTTCCCTGGCGGCCGTCGGGCGGTGGTGGAAAACCAGGGTCGGAGAATAACTTTTCAAAGGAAGGTTATCACCTGACTTCCCACCTCCGGATCGGCTGTCGCGCCGCGCACGTACTCTTCCCGCGTTTCAGCGTTCAGGTATCCCGCTGTCTCGCAAAGAATCCACGCGGCTCGCCATTGTTCTTCCGTCATCCCGGCCGTTACGGGGCAGAGTGTGTCGAATTCTCCGGATCTCTTTCTGATCGTAGCGCCACGATGTTTGTCCTCCCTATTGATCTGATGGGTTGCTCTCCTCTGTTGTGATCTCTGTCGTGGAACTGTGGGCTCGCGCGCCTACGGGGAAACTGAGTCGGTGAGCATTACCGAATTGGTCCGCCACGTAGATGGCGTCGCTCTGTGGTCCGGTGTGCCCTACCGCTAATGTGACTCCGTTCTCTCGATAACGGCCCCAGATGATGTCGAACTTCCAAACGCTGGATATCTTGCTGCTATCTGGTCCAATTGCCCAAACATGTCCGCCCTCGTCGACTCCTACCGAGTTAGCGACAAACGGCGCGTTTAAGTTGTTCCAATTGCCATTTACATATTGGTAAATCGCTCCCGAACTAACAACCACGGTTGTCGTGCCGGTTGGCCCGGCGGCAATTCGTACGGCATTTGTGATTCCCGGAATGACGTTCCAGGTTGTGCCGTTGTATTGGTAAGGCATTCCCCCCAATCCAATGATGAACACTGATCCGTCATCCCCCACCGCGATATCCGAAGCCGAAGGCCCGCTGACCGGTTGGAAGTTGCCGAAGGCGTCTTGCTTCAAAATTTGGCCGGAAACCTGCACAATCCAGATCGATCCGGCTGAATCGACCGCCAGGCGTATCCCGTACTCCGTTGCCCCGCCGCGTCCCTGGGCCACTACGTTCACCGGCGCCCAGCCTTCCGTGTTTCCCGAACCGACCAGCTTATACAGCGAGTGATCCGGTTCTACATTGCCATGATTGATCGAGTCACTAAAGCCGAGCTTATAAACCGATCCGTTTTTGCCAATCGCAAAGGCCGAAGCGCCGTTCGGATTCAGCGGCACACGGTTGAAAGTCAGCACATTGTGCGCAATAATGCTTTGTGCGATATTACAGCAGGCCTCGTTATCGACGGAAACCACATTGACGCTATTGGGCTGCCAAAAGGCATGAAGGGCCGGCGCTAAGAAGAGAGGATTAAAATAACTCGCCTGTGATAACGGGATGAGAAAATCGAGTAAAGCATATGGATCCGAAGAGTCGCTGTCTCCAAAGGGCGTAAGCTCCGCTTGCAGCGTGAGGATCCTGCTGTCCTTTTCATAATCCTGCCAGTTGGTCCGGCGTCCGTAAAGGCCCAAATTCCCGTCATCGGGTGTTCCGTTCTCCAGTCGAGACATCTCTAAATTTGGAGTCCCTGCGCCATGGCCGGTGTACCCGACCAACTTCTCGGCATCGCCGTCGGACCAGACCAGGTTCAATGTCGACGGCGCAGGGTAGAGGGTTGCAATCCCTATTTGGTTTAGCAGAATTACCCGCGCCGCTGTCCCGTATAGCTGTTGCGGCGTCACTTCCTGCGGGGCCAGCGGCGGACCGTCGCAGGAGCCCTCATAGGTTGAGATCGTGTTGTAGTCGTTCCCGGATAGCGTGCAGGCGGTTTTCAGGTCGTAGATATACGACTGCTGGTCCGACGATCTCCGCAGGTGCTGATCCAACACTTGCATAAAACTATCGGTGAGCAGATTGCTCGTGCCGTTAGTGATCGTGCCGCTCAGTTGAAGAATGACGATTTCCTTCGGATGAGCGTCCAGAAACGCTTTAACCTGATCCAGTGCATCCGCGAGCTTAATATCGGAATAGAAACCGTGTCCTTGCAGATAGAAATCTGCCTGTCCGTTCCAGACCGCGCCTGGTAACGGAAGGACTTCCGTTCCGTCAGGCTGTAGAGGAACAGGAACACAGGTTCCAAAGGCGAAAGGCGCGCATCCATTCGTTAGATACAGCGTTCGCGTATCGAACCAGCGCGTGCCATTGTTAAGTTGGCCTGCGAAGTCAACGGTTTGGGTCTTGAAATAAAAGTCAAATGCGGCCGGCACTTTATATGTCGCGGGATCGTGCGTTCCCGGCATAGCAATCCCCTTCATCGGCACCGTCGCAATATAAGCTCCCTGATCCGCCATCCAGGTAGGAAGGTTTTGTGCCGTCAGTTGCGTGGACGCAAAACCCGCAAGCAGGGTAGTAAAGATTAGAATCGGCGCTGCCCTGATCCGATCCCTTTTGAATCGCGTCTGGAAAAAGGTTTGTGTATGTAAGTTGGTCATACACTCTCCTAAGCGAGTGTGGACCCCCGGAAACTGCCATCGGAGGCAAATTCTTTTTCTGACGCCGCGGAAAAAGAACGATTGGCGACGCTCAGCGGCCAGGCGCACGCTCGAAGCTCCAGACATTGCTGGTTACATCGGCTCCGAGTAACGCCATTTGCCTCCCGTCGGGCGATATCACGCCAAAGATGTTTGTCGAGCTCTTGCGGATCGGATGAGGATGCAATTGCGAATCGATATAGAAAAAACTTTCGGCACGGAAGAGGTCGCCGAAGGACGGCAGGAGCGCCATGTTGACCGTGTAATTAAGCATCGGCGAGTTGGCCAGCCAGCCGTTGCCGTTCGGAACAAAAGAAATTCCGTTTATGCGACCGATCCCTTCGATTTGCCGCCACGACTGCGAGCGATGGGAGGGGTTCAAGTCAAGATGTATCTGGAGGAAACGGCCGGCGTTATGAGTGTCAGGAACAACAACTTCCAAGCCGTCTGGTGAAAGGGACCAGCCGCCGAGTCTAGGGGAAATGAATGCCGTATGCCCCAGTTCGCGTCCCTTGCCGGCTACGGGATCGAGTTCGAAGTAGCTCTGCCCATCCGTCTCCGTAATGCGGAGAACGCAGCCCGTTCCATGCCCCGGCAAGCTGCAGCGGAACTCATCGAGCGGTTGCCCCAAAGGAACTTCGACGGTACCGCCGCCTGTGATAGGGGCTCGCAAGAGGAGATGGCGGGTGGGTCTGCCGGGCTTGCTGGCATTGGCTCCATCTCGATACATCATAAGCAGCCACTTGCCGTCCGGTGTGACTTGCGGCATGTAAACGTCGCCCGGTGTGGAGACGAGCAATTCCGCTTCTCTGCGCTTCAGATTCTGACGGAAAAGTTCCAGGCGTCCGTTGCGATCCGACTCGAAGATGACGGACTGGCCATCGCGAGTCCAGGCGTGCGGGTAGCTGTTGGTCTGTTCCAGCGTCAGCCGGCGTTCGTTGCGCAACAGCGGGAACGGAGTGGTCTGCCAGTCGGCGACATACGTCTGTGTCGTGCTGTCGGTGCGGACTGCTGCTAGTCTCCTGCCGTCGCGGCTGCCCGTCAACTGGGAGAGCACGACTCCGTTCAGATGGGAGAGCTGATGAGGCGGGCCGCTTGAGCTACCCGTTTCGACGTTCGTTTGGAAGGACCATACATTAAAACCCTGATTGCTGATTCGGTCCACATCCTCCCGCAAAAAGAAGAATTGACCGTTATCGGCGAAGAAGCCAGAATTCAACCGGATATGCCTGAGCTTGGTTTCCGCGAAATCGGCCGCGAGAGCCTTTGAAACCAGATCGCTTTCCTCGCAGATATCCGGGTTGATGGACATGTCTCGGAGACTGGCTGCGGGGGCGCAATGACGGAGACGATTGAACCACAAAGCCTTGTCATTCGCTGACCAGAACAGCGCGGCGATCCGTTCGTCCGGACTGCCTCTGTAGAGAAGGCGTGCTCCGATTGCTTCGGGGGAACCCGTCCAGATTTCGTGTCTTGCGTTCAGCCAGGCGATGCGGTTCCCCCGATGTGAAAGCGCCACCTCCTGCGTATCGGAAAGCAGGCGACTTGGCGCGCCGCCGTTGAGCGGTATCGACCATGTTTCAGACACCCCGTGTGTGATGCCGACGGCCAGTAGGCTTTCTTCGGAGCGAAACAACAACTGATTGAAAGCGAAGCCGGGCGGCGCGTTGACTTCCTGCACGGATGAATTCCGATTGTTGCGCACGATCAGGCCGCCATCCGCGGTTGCGTACGCTAGGCGCTCTCCATCCGGGGAAAGCCGCGCAACGTTGACGTCGTGGCCTGTTTGGTAACGGGTGACCTGCTCCAGGCGGAAATCCGGCGAAGTAGGCGTTTGATTTGAGAAGTAAAACAGCAGGAAACTGCCGAGAACTGCGGTGAAAGCAATGCTCATGGCCGGCAGTGCCCAATGACTGGACTTTTCCAGGCGCTCCAGTTGCCAGACCACCTGCTCCGCGCTTGGCCGTTTTTCCGGCACTTCGTTTCGCATCTGCGCCAGCAGCGGATGACGCCATTTGCCGAGTTCTTCGAGAACCACCGCGAGGGAGTAAATGTCAGTGGCGCCCGTGACGTCCCGGCCGGCCTTCTGCTCCGGGGACATGTAGCGCACAGTTCCTACCGGGAGATGCAGACCTTTCCCGTTAACCGCTCGTTCACGGATGTTCTGGGCGAGACCGAAATCGAGCACTTTAACGTAGCCGTCGATGCGGAGCATGATGTTTTCCGGCTTGATGTCCCGGTGAACCAGGCCCTTCTCGTGAGCGGCAGCGAGAGCGCTCGCTGTTTGGAGGCTGATCCGGATGATTTCGCGGGCAGTTAACGGCCGGGTTTTCGGCAGCGCGCGAAGGGATTGGCCTTCAATCCGTTCCATCACCATGGCCAGGCCCCAGGGCGTCTGGATCAGCTCGTGAATGGTCAGAATATGGGGATGGTTCAGACTCGACGCGAGCCGCGCTTCCGAGATCACTTGCGAAGCAGCAGCCCGGTCCGGGACCGCGGCGCTCGGTAGAAATTTCAGGGCAACGGGCCGCCGCAGTTCCGTATCCTCGGCGGCATACACCTCACCCATACCGCCCTGGCCGATTCGCTCCAGGAGCCGATAGCGCCCGACCGTATCGCCCGTTCGCCGGTCCGGCATCGGCGGGTATTCTGCCGCTTCGCTTCCAAGCTCTTCCAGGACGGCCAGGACCTGACGTTCTACTTCCGCATCAGCCGTGGCACCCTGCACATACTCTCGCTGGGCCTGGATGTCCAAATCGCCGGCCGTCTCGCACAAAATCCAGACTGCGCGCCATTGTTCCTCAGTCACCGTTTGCCCCCGCTCGGGACCAAGCCGACCCAAGCCCTTGAGGAGAATGAGTGCGCGACAGACTTAAACACGTACTCCATACTTATGAAGCGAGTGCAGGCGGGTAAAAACTGCCGGCAGGAAGGAACATTCATTTCACCTGGAGTTGTTCCCGCAACCATTCCTTGCAAAAGGCCCAGTTTCGAGCGACCGTACGCGGTGCCACCTGCAAGCGATTGGCGATGTTCTCGACCGGCAAGCCTTCGAACACCTTCATCTCGACAACGCTGCGGAGACGAGGATGTATACGGGCCAATTGTTCCAGAAGATCATCGATTTCCTGCAGCGTGGCCGTACCGCTGTCCTCGCTGGCTAAGTCGAATTCTGCGATATCGATTTTGACTGCGCGCCGGGATAACGGACGCGCGTGGTCAATCAGCAGATGACGCATAATGTGGCCTGCTAATTGTAAGAACTGCTCTCGTTCCGAGCGATCGCTGCCGGCCGGGGCTGGCCAAGCCTTCTCTTTCGCCAGTTGTAGATACAACTCATTCACCAGCAGCGACGGCTGCCAGGAATGCTGGCTCCCCTCGGCTGCCATCTTGCTCGCGGCTAATCGCTTGAGTTCCGGATAGAGAGTGGCAAATAACTGATCGACCGCTGCTCGATCGCCTGAACGGAAGCGCGCCATCAGCGTCGAAACCGTGCCGTTAATAGGATAGGAGGCCATCCTGTAGGCCTATTCTAACGACACTGGGACGACAAAAAAACCGTTTTCCGGACCGCCCAGCAGCACCATCGATAATTTTAAAAATTATTTGTGTTTTCGTTGCACTTTTTGTGGTCCTGCTCTCGCTTAAGAGAATGTATGAAGACTTCTCTTTTGAAAACACTGGTTAGTCGGACGGCGGAGCCCGGGCGGGAACCGGAGGACGGATTGAAGGTCCGGACCGCACGGACCCTCGATCCCGTTCCCTGCCTGATCGGCTTGTTCTTTGTCACGCTCACGAGCCTGGCGGTGTACGTGATGTGCACCTGTCCATCAGCGGAGTAGGCTGAACCCAACCCTCCGGAATCAGAAGCAGAATTTCAAGGTCGACGGCCTGAGCAGTAACCAGTGAAGCAGCCGTGGCATGGGTGAATTCATATGGGCAGAGGCAATCGGAACGGTAGCAGGACCCAGAGAACATGATGAAGTCGGCAATGGACCTTCAGCGGTAGTAGTGCACGGACAAACGTGGTCTTGCGACGTTTCTGGTTACGGTCATGCGACGCGCAAACCGATAGTTACAAATCGTTGTGCATAGTAAGTGGCGATCTCGGTAAAATAACAGGAAACGTCCGGTTCTGAGGGAAAAACCTGTTAAATGGCAAGTGCTCCCATACATTTTGGCCCAGCAACGGGGCTCATTCCAGAGTTTTATGAGTCAATTGATACCGGATGACTTTGAGTAGGAGTTTGATTTTGGTGCGCCCGGTAAGATTCGAACTTACGGCCTTTTGCTCCGGAGGCAAACGCTCTATCCAGACTGAGCTACGGGCGCTTAAACAACGCTTCTAGGATAATCTATCGCTTGCTGGCCACTACGGTGTGATGCGCGCTGGTCACTTGGCGGCGGCTTGGGGCAGCATTTAGTAGAAGTTCAACGCGTTTGCGGATGGTTTCTTCTTTGTAGGATTCTTCGTCGCCCAGGGGCGGGGTTTGATAATGAATCATCCCGTCGCGATCAATCAGAACCAGTTGCGGCACAACAAAGCGGTCCACGGCGGAAATGCCTAGAAACGCAAGCACTTGGTCACGCGTGGTCCAGCCAACCGGAAATTGAGTTTGTTGTTCTTTTATGAAATTCGACACCAACAGGTCTGAGTTTTCGTTGAAGGCGATATCAACCGCTTGAAAGCCGCGTGAGCCTAATTCGCCCTGCATCCGGCTCATCACATGCGAAGCTGCCTGGCAGTGCGGGCAGGTGGTAAAGATGAACTCAAGCGCAATCACTTTGCCGCGATATTGGCTTAACAGTTTCTGGCCCTCGCCCGGAATCGTAAATGCCACTTCCGGAGCTTTACGAACCGCAGGGGCCAAAGTGTCCTGGGCAAATGAAAGGGATGTCAGTGCTAATACGCCCAAAGCAGTAAGCAGCAGTTTTCTCACGAAATCAACTCCTGAATTACCAGTGTACCGGATAAACAGGATGATAACAGCAGGGGAGTTCTAAAATGGATATGGTTTCTCTTTGTTTTCCATTCGCACTCTGCTGCTCCAACACGGCTACCTGTTTCTGCTTTCCTATGTTTTCATGGTGGAGCTTGGTTTTCCCATTCCTGCAGATCCGGTTCTGCTGATTATGGGCGCTTTAGCAGGAGACCATCTTTATTCTTTCGGGTATTCCCTGTTTGTGGCGCTGCTGGCTGCCTTGAGCGGAGACTGGATCTGGTATGAATTGGGACGGCGGCGAGGCCGGTCAATCTTAGGACTGCTTTGCCGGTTTTCGCTGGAACCGGATAACTGCGTTCGCAAAACCGAGTCCACTTTTTCCCGGCGCGGCGAGAACACTTTGATATTCGCCAAGTTTGTTCCCGGCATGGGACTCATGGCAATGCCGTTAAGCGGAATGATCAGGATGCCGCGCTGGCGATTTCTCCTGTTTGATGCTTTAGGCGCGCTGCTGTGGTTGTGCGCTTACCTAACGGGCGGTTTTATTTTTCACAAACAGGTGAATGCCGTTATTATTTTTCTCGGCCTCTTAGGACGGCGCGCCGGCATTGTAGTGACCTGCCTGATCGGCGCTTACCTGTTGTTTAAGTATTGGCAGCGTCGCAGGCTGATTCGTGAACTGCGTATCAGCAGAATTTCTCCGGCAACGCTGAATGCCATGCTGGAAGCGGGAAAACAGGTCACCATTGTGGACCTTCGCCATCCGGCTGAAGTGGAGCGGGATGGAAGCAAACTGGCCGGGGCAATCGTCATCCGCCCGGATGAACTGCGGTCCCGCTCAGGCGAGATTCCGCGTGACCAGGAAATCATCCTGTACTGCACTTGACCGAACGAAATGACAAGTGCCCGGGTGGCGCTTCAACTTCGAAAAGCGGGCATTCGGCACGTTCGGCCTTTAGAAGGCGGCCTCGATGCCTGGCGGGCATTAGGCTATCCGATGGAGCCTGTTGCCTTGCCAAATCCAGCCCCAACTGCACCTGCCAATCAGAATTAATAATTTGGTGCGGAGCTGCGAGCTAACCAACGCTGCCAATCTTGCTCGTTAGTGATTCCTTCTACGCTGGCAACGAAACGACCCGTTCTTTGCAGAACGAAGTAGCCATTGTCACCCTCGCCGGAAAGCAGATTCTCCGAACTTCGGGTCACATCACAGCGCTTCCATTTTTTGCGGAGGGCGCCTTGATAGACAGTCAGGTATTCGGCGGCTTTTTCCTCGGAATCCCATTCGGAAATATATTCCAGAACAGGTTGCTTCCGTTTTTTTTCGGTGCCGACAATTCGATATTGTCCGCCTAGAGCATGAGGTGACAAATTCAACGCCGTGCTTTTGCCTGCTGCCTGCCAGATCAGCATTCGCTGATCAAATTCTCCAATCTCACCGTTTGTTAATTCCGTACTGCCGCCTTCAAAGGAAAGTTGAGGGGGCGTAGGTTTCGTCGGCTTTACATGTTCAAAATACAAGCGGGAATGATAAATCTGAGCAGTGTCTAAAGGCGCATCGGAGAAAACGCTGCCGAACGCGGCTTTTCCCAGTTTGCGGTACACTTCATCGAAAAAACGAACACCTTCGGTGTAAGGAAACAAAAGTGATTGTTGGATATACAGCGGAGACCCTTGTAAAACCGGGTATTCCGCCGAAGAAGAATCACCTGCATTCTCAATCATTTTGAGCTGTTCGGCGCTGGGAACGCTGTCCAGGTTATCCAAATGCCTTTGGAAGGCCAACATGAGCCAGGAAGCTTGCCCTTCCACTACGGCTGTATGCGCCAAACTTTGGTCGTCATCATCAGAGGCATTATCGACGAATTTATCCAGGTGAAAATGCTGATCGGCCAACGCGTGAGACAATTCATGAGCCAAAGTTGTTTCTTCAGACGTAAACGAAGCAACGTCCAACAGAAACAAACGTTTTTCCTGGTAATCGTAGAATGCTGCTGCCTGCTCGGTGAGAAGATCGATGGTGGATTGTTTCAGGTTGTAATCCTGCGGAACGAGACCGAACGTTTTTAAGGTCAGCTCATCCAGATAAAGCTCCTTGGGCTTCAGTGTTTTCTTGATGCGATGGGCCAGAAACTTCCGCAACTGCGCTTGCGACATGCGGCCATAAGGAACAACGTGCTTTTCTTCCAAGCCGGTAATCGCAGATAAGGTTTTTACAATATCGTTGATCTGTTCAAAAACCGGATCCTGAGTCCTGGAAGTTTTCGCTGCGCTACTAATATGCAGAAGCAGCGCGATAATCAGAACGGAAAAGATGAAACGGCCAATCATGTAAAAGGTTGGTGAAGTGCTGTTCCTAGCCTACAAGCCTTTGCCGTAAGCGCTTCAACTGATTTCTTCTCCCGTTTGATCTACAAACTTTTCCACGTTCACCGAATAAATAGCCGATTTTCCTTCGCGGTCGCTTTCAAAATAGACGCGCTGGCTGTTGGGAGAAAACACTGGCCAAACCGATTTCGGTTCGTGCGAACGATGTTCGCATAGAACCATTTCCCGCCCCACGCTTCTCAGCAGAAGAACGATATTGGGCTGCGCTTTGCTTTTGCTTGCGCCGACAAACACTGAGCCGTCGCCGTTGGCGGCAAATGTAATGAACTGACTGGTTTCAGCCACCAAGCGCTCAGAACTGCCGTCCAGGGCGGCTTCCTTCAACTCCGAAGCAACATACGCCGGATGCTCCACAAACCGCAGAAAAAGAAGTGCCTGGCTATCCGGCCGCCAACAAGGAGAAGAAATTCTGCCTTTCGCCAGCAGCTTTGCTTTACCACCCGCCACCGGTATAAACCAGAACTCTTCTGCATCCGGCGCTTCGCGTCGACTGAACACGCAGCCGCTTCCATCCGGGCTGATCAGCCCACGAGAAGAAACATTGTCGGCTAACGGAGCAGTTCCAGTGGGAGTCCATCTTTCCAGCTTTTGATCGCGCTGCACAACCGCGACGTTCTTGCGTCCATTCACATGAAAAGCTGTAATACCTTCCAGAACAGTACGCGCTTTCAGCCGCTGCAAATCCACTGCTTTCAAGGCATGGTCGTCCAAAAACCATAATTCGCGTTCGCGGGAATCAAGGCAAAGCGAATCAGAAATTAAGGAGTTTGTTTCACCCAGGTGAGTCACAACTCCTGTTTTCAGATTTGCCCGGAATGGCGCTAGCGTTCCGTCCCGGTTGCTGGAAAAAACGAGAAAACCTTCGCGACTGGAAACCGACCGATTCTGTGCATTCGGAAGAAAGCTGTCGTGGGTCGGAAGCGTAAGCCGCACAACCGGGTTCTCCGTAATTCGATCAAAGAAGCGGAAAAACTCTCCGCGACCGGTAGGAGGAAGTCCACGATATTTTCCGCCTGGGTTCACCTGTCCCAAAAGGAAAGTGGTTGGAATGAGACTAACAAGCGCGCGCCTAGTCAGCCGACAACAAAGAAAGCACAAAATAAACTACAAACTCCACTCCCTAGGTTAACCAATCAGAGTAGAGGTTGGCTGCTGGTCTGTGAGCAGGATAAGATCAAAAACCCAAATCGTTCTGCAGCGGCTTTGTTGGCAGGCTTAGCGGCGATTTAGCCAAGTATTTATACGGATTCACCGGTACGCCCCCCAGCCTGACCTCATAATGCAAATGAGGGCCGGTCGCATGGCCTGTGCCGCCGGAAAGAGCGATTACTTGGCCCCGGCGCACTTCCAAACCAGGCACGACCATGAACGCGGAAAGATGAGCGTAATAAGTTTCCACGCCGTTCCCATGATCGATTACGATCAACTTGCCGTAGCCTCCGCTCCATTCCGCCCTTTGCACAACTCCATCTGCCGTCACGTGAACAGGAGTACCTTTGCGCACTGCTAGATCCACGCCTTTATGAAAAGCTCCTTCACCGGAAAATGGATCTAAGCGACCCCCGTAAGAACTACGAAGAATGCCATTGAGCGGCCAGAGGCTAGGCTGAGTGTTGACCTGCCATTGATGTTGATAATGGCTGAAAATGCCGGAAACATTAGCTGACCTGAGGACGTTATAAGTTTCTATCGTTTCTTCCACACTGGTGTGTACCGGATTTGCTGAAGCCAGTTCAGTAGGGTCGACCGCTTTAGGCTGGTTAAAACCATAAGCGATTGATACTTCGCTTGCCAAGGTTTGCAGTGTCGCAAGCTGATCGTTGCGCTGTTTGGAAACGCGCTGCAGTTCTTCATAGCGGCCTCGCAGCCGGTCTAACGTGGTATGCAGTTCGTTGTACTGCGATACCTGCCAGGTCATTCGCACATAACTGGAAAGCAGGAAAAACGTAAGAAGCGCAAAAACTGCAAATGAACCTAGTATCCAATACAGAGTTCGATATGTAATCTGGACGCGCTTCACTCTGCCGTGAAGGGAATGAGCTAAATCTAAGATGAAAAAAGGCTGATTCATCATCTCTTCTCAAGACATCGCGCGGGGGCCGAAGCCTTGGAGCTTTCTATTATGAACAAAAGTTAAGGTTACCTATCTCACTTGTCTTCTGTCAAGAGCATCAGATCGCTTATGGATTGAAATCCGCTTTATCGACGGTCCCGACGAATTTCAATGTTCAAACGTTTGATCTTCTGATTCAAAGTTGACAACGGAATGTGTAAGCGTTCTGCTGCTTCAGTTTGACTGTAGCTGACAGCTTCCAATACATCAATAATTTTTCTACGCTCAAAATCCGCTACCATTTCAAATAAGGAAGCATCGGACGGCAGAGTTCCGCTGGCATCACGACGAATCTTTACACCGCTTGCCTGCTGCAGGTGATCAGGAAGCACATGCACCGGCACGGAATTTGTTGTGGTCAGCACTACTGCCCGCTCCACTACGTTTTCGAGTTCACGCACATTTCCCGGCCAATTGTGTTCCATGAGAATCTCCATTGCTTCCGGTTCAAAGCTGAGGGTTGATTCATTCTGCGCATTCAAAAATTTCTCATTTTCGCGGCAGAACTTCAGGAAGAAAAAATCAAGCAGCAGCGGTAAATCTTCTTTCCGGTCGCGCAGCGCCGGCAGATGCAGATTAATCACATTCAGCCGGTAATAAAGGTCTTCGCGGAATTTTCCCTCATCCACCATTTTGCGCAAATCCGCATTGGTAGCGGCAATGATTCTGACATCTGTTTTGATGTTTTCACTAGAGCCAAGCGGTAGAAATTCGCGATCCTGCATCACGCGCAGAAGCTTTACTTGTATTTCCGGCGCAATGGTGCCGATTTCATCAAAGAAAATAGTTCCGCGATTAGCCGTTTCAAATAATCCTTTCTGGCGGGCAAATGCTCCTGTGAATGCCCCTTTCAAATGTCCAAAAAGAATGGACTCCAGCAGTTCTGAAGGCAGTGATGCGCTGTTAACAGGCACAAACGTCTGGTCGGCGCGGGCGGAGTGGGCGTGAACAGCTTTAGCAATCAGTTCTTTTCCGGTGCCGGTTTCGCCCGTAATTAGAATGGTGGCCCGGCTGGGAGCGACCTGTGAAACCTGGTCGAGCAAGCGCAGTATTTGATTGCTTTTGCCAACAATATTGGGGAAACCATACCGCTGCCGCAGTGCCCGTTTTAGCTGAGTATTTTCCCGCTCTAATCGCCCTTTGGTGATCATGCGGTCAATTTCAATCAGTAATTTTTCGTTATCCCATGGCTTGGCAAAATAATCATTCGCGCCTAATTTTAATGCTTTCACCGCCACTTCAACAGATCCATAAGCGGTCAGCATGAAGACCGGCGTTTCTTGATCGCGCTGCCGAATATCAGTCAGTACTTCCATGCCCGATCGGTCGGGCATCATCAGATCCAGCAAAACAAGATCACAAGGCGTTGTTTCGAATCTTTGCAGTCCGATCGTTGCATTCTCCGCAAGCTGCACATCATAGTTCTCTCCAACAAGCAGAAGTTCGAGACTTTCTCGAATGTCTGCTTCATCATCAATGACCAGAATGCGGCGCTTCCCCGGCGGAGAAATACGGTCCGCAGATAAATCTGCGGCTTTAAAATTTACAGAATCCACTAGTGCCGTTGTACCAGACGCGCTTTCCGGTTCTTGTCGATTGTGGGTTTACCAGATGTACTGTTTGGCATCTTCCCGGCGTTCGTACCCATCCAGAACATGAACAACCCTGAGCTTTTTGAGCTTTGAGGGCGAAAGCTGGCCTAACGGAAGATAGATGATTTTCCGGTTCACCCGAGCAGCAAGACTACGAAAGAAACTGCGGGGCGGCTTTGCGGCGGCATAAACAATATAAGGATCAACCGAGTAGTCCAAGGCGGCCATCAGCAGCCGTTCTGCTTTAGTTTGCGCCATCTCATAATCAGGATCCTGCCACACATCGAACAATCTGCGCGGCGGTAAGGTCATCATCAATCCGCCGTATTCCGCTCTGCCCACGCCGGGTCCCACAATATGTTCAAACGGGTGGGTGGAGTAGAACGCCATATCGGACTCATTTTGGTGTTCACCAAGCCAAGTGGTCAGATAATCGTAACGATCTTCTTTGTCTTCATCGAAGATGATAACCACAGCGCCTACGTTGCCGGAATGCTTGGCTGTGTGCCGGACATAAATCTTGTTCTGATGCCAGTTGCGGATGGTTTCCCGAAGATCAATGCCATCGAGCATCGAGGTGAGAAACGGCTCCGTATGCGACCGCTCATCTGAAACCAGAGTCTTGGCATGCTGCTTCAAAAAACGGCCATAGTTTTCGATCACCAGGTCCTCCGGCGGATACGAACAGATGGCATTACCGGTAGTTTGGCTGGCCCATTCTCCCTGATGCCTTTCTCGTTTTCGCTTCAAAACTGCTGGTTTCAGGATCTGCTTCATGCGCGGCAAGCGTCTGCGAATCCGAAGCTTTTTCGTGTCGATCCATACTTCCTCGCCGGACAAGTTCAGTGTTTCGTAAGGCGGCGCTTCGGTTTGTTGCACGCTGTACCGATTCGCCATCTGCCACAACTCGTATGCGTAGTTGTCATCAACAATCGAGCGTGCCCCAAGCGTAAGGTCATATAAATTGGGAACGAGCTGGCCATCGAGCATCGCCAGATTTCGGGTGAACTTCGCAATGGAGCGGCGCTGCCAGGATTGTACCCGGTCGCCCGTGTTAATTTGATACTCGGCTTCAGCGTCCTTTAAAAGCGCTAACTGCCATTGCGGCCGGTCGAATTTAAGTTTTGATAAGTCCAACACTCGCGTCTGCTCGTACCGGTTCTGGTAGTACGGTATTTCTGCCGCCACTTCCGCCAAACAATCAGGATGAAGATTGCAAACAATGGGTTTGCCGAAAAGCCGGGTGCGCGGGCGCGGCGGTTCTTCCTGGGGTATTTCCATTGCATCCAGCAAGGGATCAAGCAAATTCAAAGACACAACTACCAGAACACGAGCCAGCGGATTCGCGCCTTGTAGTTTCCATGCCATAGCCGCCGCATGTGCTTCGAGTTCATTGGTCCGCGCTGCCGGAAACAAACGGTAACGCTCAACGTATTGTGGAGGTCCGATCAATTCCGCCAGATACGGTTCAGGGTACAAATCCGGCAGGTGTGGTTTGTTATGGGTAGCCGGTTCCAGAAATTCGACGGCAGCACCGCTTTCCTGAGCTGTCCGTAAAGCTTCGGTAAACGGATCAGCCGGTTCCACCGGAATAAACGTGGCATGTTCATCATCGTTTTGCTCAGGAATCACGATGACCGACATTTGGGGAAGACGCTCCACAGCTTTTGTGTAAGAGTTATCCAGAGAACCTGGCAGTTCTACCGCAATCACTTCGGGACGATGCCCCAAAATGTACTTGCGTATTCTCCAGGCAAACTCCAGCCTTCCTGGAATTACTGGAAAATAGGTGATTTGTCCGCGATGAATTGTGCCGGATTGATCAACGTCCGAGGGATGCGCCGACATATAGCCTTACTGTCGCACACCGTTTTAACAAAATGTAACTCGATGAGAAAACTTCGTTCGCTGTTCCAAAAGCTGAAGTTCACTTGTAAAGCGCGTCCTTCTGCCAGGGTTTCTTGTCGCCCTCGTCGCGGCCTTTCACGCGATCGTACATATGCTTGCGGCTCGTGGTTCCAAGCGACTGATTGTATAAACTTTCCAAGCCAAGCGCTTCTTTTACGTCTTCTTCAAACTCATGCAGCGCGTGGAGTTCTTTGGCTGTGGCCGGTAAGCGGCGGCCATTCGGCAATTCGATGAACATCTGGTAGCCGCCGTTGAATAGGATGCCGATAACTTCTCCTACTAAAACCCCGGCCTTCTCGATAGAGGGCTGGTTTTTGCCTTCGTCGCCGATCAAAGCGGCAACGCCATGCTTTGTGATTCTCACTCGCCCATCTGCTTGTGATTGTGCCTCAAATCCTGCTTGCCTCAACAAGTCCACTCTTTCCTGAAACGTAGGAATTTTAGCTTTTTCACGGCGAAAGAACATACCCTCAGTATAAAGGGCGCAATCAGTGAACAAGGAAGTTTGTGCGAATCTCCATTGATAAGATCGGCAGAGATGAACCAATTGCGTTTACCGATTGCCGCGATTACTGATGAGTTTTCGCCTAATCTGGCTCGTACGATTCCATTCATGAGGGAAATCGGCATGACCGGTGCTGAGCTTCGCATCGTTAATGGAAAAAACATAATGGATTTAACTACGGACGAGCTGGAGCGTGCGAAGAATCTTCTGGCCGAAGCTAACTTAGAGGTTTTATCTATTGCTTCTCCTTTGTTGAAATGTGTTTTGCCGAATGCACCGGAGACTGATAGCCGGTTTCAGCATGACATTTTCGCTTCAAAACACAGCTTTGAAGACCAGCCCCGATTAACGGAACAGGCTTTTCGGATTGCAAAACTGTTTGGCGCAAAGATAGTTCGCGTTTTCTCCTACTGGCGCACGGTGCAGCCCGAAAGATGCTTCGACGCGATTGTGAAAGCCTTATCAGAACTGGCCGCCCAAGGAGCAGCCGAAGGCGTCATCATCGGACTTGAAAATGAACATGCCTGCAACGTTGGCACTGCTGCTGAAAGCGCTCGTGTTCTGGCAGCAGTGCAGCACAAGAATCTGCAATTGGTATGGGACCCGGCTAATGCTCTGGTAGCCGGCGAGGTGCCGTTTCCCGATGGATACAATCTGCTGCCCAAGGAAAGAATTGTTCATGTCCATGCTAAGGACTGCCACATGGAAGGAGAAAAGCCGGTTTGGGGGCCTTTAGGTACTCGCCATGTGGATTGGAAAGGCCAGATTGCCGCGCTGGCCAACGACGGCTACGGGGGTGCCATCAGCTTGGAAACGCACTGGCCCGGACCGAATCAGGACAAAATAGAAGCAAGCCGCATCTGCGGATGGAATCTGCGAGGCTTGGTTGCCTTATAGATGTTATTTGAGATTCAACTGCACTTTTGAATGCACGTAACCTTGGCCTGCCGGAAAGCTGACCTGCATCCGGTTACTCTGAATTTGTGCACCATTGGCACGATCAATGTTTTCTGCGCCGGTCACTTGAACTGAGTACGTGTGCCCAGCCAAACCGGAAAAGGTCAACGAAACTTGCTTGTTGGCATTCTGCCAGTTCTGCGCGATGAGTTTCAGGTTGGAGCTGGTTTCCGCTAATTTCGGGGGAGCATCATCTAAGGTGATTCCAAACCACTTCTCATGTAGGTAAATAATTTTTGTTTCACCTTCTGCAATGGCCGCTTCCAGGCTGGGGTGCCAGTCAGTTAACGTTTTGTTTACCTGAAAATTTACTGATTTTCCGTTGCTTGTTGCATTGGTGACGGTTGTATAAGGTGAGTAGGACGGCGAAAAATTCAGGCGAAATGTTCCAGCGCCATGATTTTGAACTGTCAGCATGTAGGAATCGCGAGTGCGATGAATCAGGAAATCAACGTAGCCGGTTCCTATCTTCACATGGCGTAAAGCGGCTTGGCTCCAGTCGGCTGGTAGATGAGGACTCAGTGATGCCGTTTTTGCAGCGTTGTCAACGTTAAGTCCAAAAAGACCGCGTAGGAGAGGCGAAATAATCATGGCTGCTGACCAGATCTGGTGCGGCGTAGCCGTAGAAAGCGGCGAGTAGGTTTCGCCGGACAACACTTCCGTTGTGTTGCCTCCCGCGCCATCCAAAGCCAGCCATGAATTTGCCTTTAAGTTGGCGAAAGCAGGAATCGACTGATGAGCATGATACTCGCCCAGCGAAGCCCAACCGGTAAACAGCGGCCACACGGACCCGAAATGATAGCCTGCCGGATTATAAAGCGCCGCCTTCGAAGAAATGATCCGCATTCCCCAATCCGCAGCATGGTCCTCGTCAGCTAAACGCTCCATCATCTTATGGACTCGTGGCAGTTCTAAAAGGCTCCACCATTCAGGAACAAGCGTTAAAACACCCGGCTGATCCACTGGCTTGTTGTTCCTTCCCAAAGCAAAGGCATAAGTGCCGGAACTTTCCAGCCAGAAAAGCTCTTCCATCTTTTTACGCTTTTCTTCTGCTTCCTGCTCCAGTTTGGAAACTTCATTCGTATGACCACTCCAACGCGCCAACTGAGCTAAAGAGCGTACCGCCTCCACGTAACAACCAGCCATGTAAAATTCCGTGTTTACTGGCAAAAGCGGACCGCCTTCCACCCATCCATGACCCACGCCGAAGTTTCGCGGAAATCCATTCGCTTCAAAAGTGGAGCGTGAAAATGCCATTGCCTTCTGGGCGCGGTCCCACATAGCAGCGGCAAACTGCTTATCATCGCTTCCTTGCACGTAATCACGAACTGCGGTAATAAACAGAAGCGTTGCGTCAGCGGAAGCAAACTCGTAAGGATAATCTTTTGCCCAAGCAACCTGATCGGCGCTTTGCGATATTTCATGAGGAATTTTGCCGTCATCACGCTGAAATTTGGCAACAAACTCAATTGCCTTGCGAGAATTTTCCCAGTCTCCTTCAGAATTGAAAGCAAACGAACTCCAGAAGGAATCCCTGCCGAAAAACCAGGCAAATCCCGGCCTGTAACCCCCCTTTGACGGCCCGTAGCCTGCTACTAAACCCGTTCCGAGAAACGGATTGTTCACCATTCCCTGGGCTAAACTGATTCGCGACCAGTCGAAAGCCTCCTGCAATGAATCATCAGGTAGTTCTACAGACACCGTTTGAGACAAATAGCGCTTGTAATAATCAACTGCTTCCGTTTGGTAGCGAGTCGCTTCTTGCAAAAGTTTGTTCTGTACCGCTGTCGCCTCTGCCTGTGATTTCATGGAACCGCCGAAACTGATGGTGCGAACAGCTTTGCCGGAAACCGTGCCCAATGAGAAATAAGTTTTATTTTGTTCCGAATAATTGCTTGCGTAGTCAATGTTTTCTGCGCTCAGATCGGGCGAGCCTAACACGGCTGAATAAGGCTGGCCATCCGCGCCGAACACAAATTGCTTCGAATCCGGCTTCCATTGCCCATAAGCAGAACCGAAGGAAGCCGGCCACATCAATTGAAAATCACGTTGAAAATTAAAGCGGATTGTAACCGGAGTATGCGCTTCTATCGCTAGTTGGATAATGCCGCCCGGCTCCTGTACGGGAACCACTAGGGTTTCTGTGATTTGAAACTCATCTCCCGTATAAGTAATGGATTGATGGCCGGGTTGAAACGAAGCCCGTCTGGCAATTGCCGATCCGGGTATAACCTTTCCCTCTACCTCAAAGGAAAACTGCAAGCCGGAAAATAGCTTCAAGGGATAAACGTATGCTTCGAGTGTGCCATCCTCCTTTCCTAGCAGGGATGCCTGCTGGCCCACTGCATCGAGGAACTCCCATGTTCGGACCGGACGCGAATAGTTTAGCGTTTCAGTGGTTGCAAATTGGCAAAGGAAAATCGATAAGATAATCAGTCGAAACATAGAAGTTCAATCTTAAGCTGTAAAATCAAACATAAATGGCGCTGGAAACTAGAATACATCGAATTCTGTTGGTTGCTTGTTTGGGCTTGGCTGGATGGGCGGAAGCAACGGCGGCGAATGATCAATCGCACCCTGACTTTTCAGGCCACTGGGAACTGGTGAAAGAGAAATCCAATTTCGGCAAAGCGGAAAAGCCCGTCGGTATGACCCTCGTTTCCGAAAAACGGGACGGGTATCTGCATTCTGTTCAAACTACGCAAACTCCGCAAGGCGATCAGTCCACTGAGGGCGATTGGTATTTGGATGGCAAGCGCCACAAATATAATAAACCGCTGCCGGGCTACTCAATAACGCGCTGGGAAGGAAATACTCTGGTCAATGAACGGAAGTCCGATGATGGCCAGTACGCGGAAACGATTCGGCTCACGATGCAGTCCAACGGAAAAGAAGCGGTGGAAACTGTGCAAACTCACAATTCGACTGGTGATAACAAATCAAAATTGGTTTGGCACCGCCGTTAAACTTTTAATCAAAGCAGTAAAAGGCGTTCCTGTTCTTCGCCGGTAATCTGTGCGAAGCCTTCGCCTATAAACACGTTTACTTCAGAACGTATGCCGAATTCAGGCAAATAGATTCCCGGCTCTACTGAAAAACAGGTCCAGGGAATCACACAACGATCATCATGGGATTCCAGGTTGTCCATATTAGCGCCTGTGCCATGAACCTCCGTGCCGATGTTATGGCCTGTTCGATGGAAAAACTGATCTCCGTAGCCGTGGTCATTAATGTAAGCGCGAACTATGTCATCCACTTCATAACCGCAGAAGCTTTTCTGCATAGCGCTGTTTTCGATCGCAAACTGACAGGCTTTCTTCCGCGCGGTTTTCACAATTTCAAAGACCGAGGCTACACCGTCTGGGACTTGCCTGCCGCAGAATCCTGTCCAGGTAATGTCGTAGTAAACGGATCCGGGTTGATTCATTTTTGCCCATAAATCGATCAACACTAAATCATTCCGCTTAATGGGAGAAAAACGTTGGCGATTCGGTTCGTAGTGCGGATCGGAAGCATTCTGGTTTACTGCCACAATCGGGCCATGATCGGTTTGCAAATCCAGTTCTTGAAAGCGTTGAAGAATAAACTGCTGCACCTCAAATTCAGTTAAAGTTTGCTGTCCAGCCATTCTATGCCTAATTAGGTCAAACGCATCGCTGCGTACTTGATCCACTAGCTTTCCCGCTTGAATGTGCAAATTGTATTGTTCTTCGGTCCAGGTAGCCTCAAACTGCTGCACTAGATTAGCAGAGCTTACCACCGTGATTCCGCACCGGCGAACGAGTTCAACCGTTCCCGCATCGACCAGCGAAATGTAGGGAATTGCGCACTCTGCGGAGTACTGCATCGCAATAGATTTGCATTCAGCGAGCATGGCGCAAAGGCGGCTTTGCTGGTCGCTCCAACTGGCATACGCTTGTTTAAGACCAGGAAGAGGATCCAAAATGCCGGCTTCTATCCGATGAACCAACTTCCGAGGCTCTCCAACACCAGGTACAAAGTAGTACCAGCGCCGAGTAGCAGACGCGTTATCAGGAATGTTCAAAATGCGGTAAGCTAATGGGTCGCGCCGATGGTGGTCAAAGAACAGCCATCCATCTAGTTGATTTTCCTGAAGAGCTTTTTGTATCGCTTTGAGGTTCACTACAGATAATTGTACGTTTGCGAAGAAGACCAGTTGGAGCGCCGCTAATTTTTCGATAAAACAATTTGTTCTGCTTGGGGCGCCGGAGTCAGCAAACTAACAACAATCAGACTTGCCACTGAAAGGAAAAGCGCGGGATAAACAGCATCAAGATCAGCGGAATTAAACAGAAGCTTGGGCGCATGTTGTTGCAGTTGTTTCCATACGATGGTGACTACTGTTCCCAGAAGGATTGATATGACCGCGCCTTCCTTGGTGGTTCGTTTCCAGAAAAATACTGCGAGAACAGAAGGCGTGATGGCGGCTCCATAGATGGTGTAAGCGTATAAAGAAGCTTCCAGAACTGATTCGAATTGTGTGGCTTGGAGCAAAGCGAAAATGCCAAGCACAATTACAATGGCGCGGGAGATAATTAGAATTTTTTGCTGCGTTGCGTTCGGGTTAATAAACCGCTCGTATACATCATGAATTAAATTTGTTGCTGGCGAGAACAGGTAATTGTTAGCCGTAGAGATTACCTTGGCAAACACTCCGCCTAGTAAAACAGAACCCAATAAAGGCGGCAAAGCGGTTCGCGCTGCTAAAGGGATAATCTCCCTTGGCCTGTCTGTTTTTAGTGTTGCACTGGCGATCACCGCCAGCGTGACCAGAAGTACTTCCAGCAGAACGGTTCCAACAATCCAGCCATAAACGGCAAATCGCGCGTCACGTTCGCTTTTCGCCGAAAAGAATTTCTGGTACATACCCTGGTTTCCAACTAGAAAGAGCATAGTGGGCAGAAGTAACTGGAGACCTTGCCGGAAAGTGAACTTTCCAAGCATTGAAAAATGGTCCGCTGGCAATGCTGACCTGACCACCACCCAACCACCTGCGCCAGATAACAGCACTGGCACAGCCAGAATCACGGTGATTGTGACGAGTCCGCCAATGAACAGATCAAGATAAGCAATGGAAGCCATGCCCGCGGAAGCGGTAAAAACAATCACAAAAGCTGCAATGATGTACATGCCGGCAATTCTTGGAAGTTCCGGAAAAATTAGATGCAGAATGTCGCCGCCGCCAATAAACTGATAGCTAGTGACCACAGTGTAAGAAATAACAATGGCAATTGTGGCCAACACTCGGGCAGTGGCGTTATAACGTGCTTCCAGCAAATCAGGAACCGTAAATTGTGAAAAGGAGCGGGCGCGACCGGCAATTAGAGCAATAAGTGCCAGTCCTACCCAGCCACCTGCGGGCTGCCAGAGCGCTGCAAATCCGTTCCGATAAGCATTTTCCGCTCCAGCCAGCAGGCTTCCTGCGCCGATCCACGAGGAAAGCAAAGTAAAAACAAGAACCGGCCAGGCTAAGGTTCGGCCTGCCACCAGAAAATCCGATTTGTTTTTTACTCCACTTGCTTTAATAAACGTGACTCCGCAAAGAATTAAGACAACAAGGGAGATTGTTATGACGTAAATCACAAATGACCATGATCTTACGGCATGAGTAGCAGGAGCAAGTTAAGTTTCAACAAAATTAGGCTGCGCGACGACTCCAGCGCTGCATCAGAAAAGGTGGAGCCGGATAGCCGATCAAGCAATATTGGTCCAAAGCAAACAGCACCACGGACTCTACTCCCTCCGCCTGGGCTAAATCTGCTTCTTTCATCCAGGGTATGGTTGTGTCGTTGATTTGCACCAGATGACTGCGCTGAGAATCAGGAAAACCTTTCTGCTTGCTAATGCGCATACAACTTAAGCTTGCATCAAGATTTCGTTCCGTCGTAAAGCTTAAGCCCTCCGTTTTCAAGCAGGTTAAGTTGGCAGGAGTCCAGTCCGAGGTAGGATAATTCACGGCCGCATTAAACGGGAATGCTTGAGGATCATTCTGATCGCCTGGATACAAAACTTCGTAGCGGCATGTGGGATAAGCTGCTTTTAAAGCAGTTCGGATTGCTGCCGTATAATTTCCTAGCAGTTCAGGCAGCAAGCTTGCCTCATTCGGATATTTAGTTGGATCAGCAGCGCTGCTGTAGATCTCCTGTATATTAGTTCCATAACGTGCTGTAAACTGCTGCACAGTGTAATCGTCGTAAAATGGCATACTTCCATTTTGTTTTTCTTGAGGAAAGTACCACCACTGCACTTCGCCCGATTGTATGTAAGGGGCCATTCCGGCCACGTTCTGCAACTGCGCCATATTGACGTAAACTCCTTCCCAAAATGCTATAGCTGTTGGGGAGAAGTTGGTTTGAATGGCAGGCGTATCCAGAATAACCGGAGAGTGATCGTAATAACGCTGTGCCATGCCTGCCGCCGCAGTTGGATCTACATGGGCTAACTCTGTACTGAACGTAGCTACGCAATCCATTCCGTAAGAAGTAAGCACTTGGTAAAATGCCACCGACCAGTCACGGCAAGCCTGATTCAAGCGCGGCTGATAAGTAAGGTCCGTACGCCAGTAATCCGTCAAAGCTTGAATCTGATCCGAAGGATTATAGCCGACGTTAATTCCTGGTACCTGCCCTGTCAGGGTAGTTGCTGAAAGCGCCACACTAACGTTTCCGTTAGGATCTTGATAATTGGATACCGCCAGGAAATTATTATCTTCAGAGATCGTGCGTGCTGTAATTGTAATGGTCGGTCCCACAGCCGAAGCCCAAATCGCGGTCGTCCCTTGATTAATGCGAAGTGCTAACGCCTGTGCAATGGTTGCTGCGTTATCGTCCTGTAGATTCAAGTGCTGAATGGTTGTTTTTGAAATTCCGCTTCCGAAGTCTAGCTCTGTGAATCCCTTTGGTGTGCTTCCGCTTGGATTAATACTCACAGTCGCCGTTACTGATGCGTACTGTTGTCCGGGCCGAAACAATTCATAAAACCAAATAGCCCCCACATAATAGTTGACCCGACCGCGAAAACCCAGCTTCCAAATCATCCAGGCGGTACGTTCTGCCGGTAAAGCTTGCGAATGCAATGTGTCCCAGTCAGTAGCCAAAGCCAGTTGAGGTTGTGGAGCAAAATCCGGCAAATTCGCAGTGGGATACACAATTTCAAGAAAGTCAAAGTACAAAGTTGCATTCGCCGCGCCGCCGATATTTCTTACCACTACCGCATGGCTTCCTGGCTGAACAACACCAAGCGGCAGCCTGACCAATTCATCCTCGCCCGGCAATTGTAGATTGATGGTGGTTGCTGCGCTTCCGTCAATACTGACTTGAACACTCGCACCGTTGTTGAGCATTCTAGTTCCTAGGTATAGCTGGTGAGCCGCCGCTTCGCTGTAAGCGATAGTGCAAGTGTCTCCAACTTCCGCAGTCTTCTGTATTCGGCTTCCCGAGTAATTTCCCGGTCCTTCATTACTCCAACTGCCCGAGTAAACAACCGTTGGATCATCATCCTCAATCCGGCGGCTTCCCGGGCCTGCGACAAAATACTGCCGTCCATTGCCTGTCACCGTCCACTGAGTCATAGAAACATTGAAAGTCGTGCGCTGAAATGCTCCTGCTTGTAAATCAGCAGCCCATGTCCATCGCAGCTTGCGAACATTGGTAGTAGGAACCGGCTGATTGAAAACCATTGGTGCTGAGGGATTGTTCGGGTCAACTTTATAACCCAAAAGATTTGAGAATGGAATTGTGACCTGATACTGCAAGGGGAACTGCCCGCCTGAAAAAATGGTCGCTGATTGGCTCCAAAAACAGCCTGATCCGAATCCAACAAAGCCGTAAACGCCAATTCTGTTTGCATTTGCGCCTGTTTTATCCCGAGCCGCGCCTGTTCCTCGATAAATGCAGGTGACAACGTTTCCATTACTGGATGCCTGAATATCCTGGCTTCCCGCATTGATGGCGCTTGCGATTCCGGCAGCAACATCAGCTAGCGCGTCACCCGTTTTCGGGACATAGTAATAATGCTGTTCTATCTGCGATTGGGTTGGGTCTACTGCTGAAGCAAACGTACCCATAAAAGCCAAGCCGACTCGAATGCCAGGCGTTACACTGCCATTTAATATCATTGCTGCTGATGCATTCTGGTAGGAACTGCCAACGGCTGGCTTTGAGTGCTGCGGGTCAGCCAGCTTTATGTAGTAAAGATCTTCGGTTCCCGCCGCAGTTCGAGACCATAACCGTAAATACGGCCACTCAACGGAAGGATAAATGTTGGATTCTAACGGAACGCAATTTGTTCGTTGTTCCACATAGCTCAAAGTTAAACCGCTGAGATCACCGTCCGGCAGATACCGCAAAGCCGGATGCTCAAACACGTTATCCCGGTTCCATTCAACAACGGCCCAGTCCCCCTGCTGCCGCCACGAGCCTGATAAAGTCAAACCACTCTCGCTGGCGCCGCTGAGCGCGGCAATAGCCGAAGGCTGAAAGTAATAACACGCTAAATCCCGATGCGGACTCAGTTTGAAAAGCTGTTCTGGCATAAACTAAAACCGGATTGTGACTGTTAAATCTTTTCCTGGCGAAATCTGCGCAGCATTAGGATTTGTTAAATTCAGCACAACATCAAGGCGAATGGTTGAGCCTTCTATCAATGTAGGAAGGGTTTGACCGTAGACGATCTGCGATGTGGTGCTTCCTTCAGGAATAACTAAAAGACAATAGGTTGTACTTCCCTGCCACAATGTCAGATTAATGGAGTAACCGCTTGGAGGCTCTGTTACGCTTGCCCGTATATCCCTGGCCGCGTGTGAAGCTTCAACAATCAGCGGTGGCGCTGCATTCTGCTGAGTTGCTAAATGGCCTCCTACTTGTAACGCAATCTGACCGCCGGAGCCGGTTCTCAGCCCTGTATCGGTTGTACTTGTATAACATTGTGATGTGAGAAGGCTGTTGCCCAAAGAATTTGTTACCAGAAATTGTGAAGCAGCTACTCGAACATCAGGCAGATGAATACTATGCGTGAAGTTTTGAGAAGCAGGATTTTCAAAAAAATCTCTCGCAAACGAAACCACAATAGTTTTCTGTTGCAGCAAAAACATGGAGCTGCCGGCTAAGTGCGTCGTTACCGACGAATGAAATTGCCCGCGCACGACGGTACATACTGTCCTGGTTTGGTCAATGTTAAGCACTGTCATCACTTCCGTTCCAATCTGAATTGCGGAAATCGTTCCTGCAGGAAGAGCTGTATTGACCGTCAACGTCGATGTGCTGGCATCAATGTCGCCTGTTAAGGTGTAAGGATTCGGCATCTGCAACTCATCGAAGGAAAGCAGTTGTAAAGTTCCTGAACTGACCGATCTTGTGTTTGTCAGATCAGTGAATCCAACTTGCGAAAGAATCAGGTTTCCTTGGCCGCCCAGATTCAATACATAGCTGGGAGCCGATTTCGGAGTTCCAGAGTCAAGCTGATTTCCTGTTCCTCCGCCTACTATCCAGGATGTAATCGGGCATAATTCCGCAGTGCCTTCCTGGTCTCGCGCGTTAGCGCCGCGTCCCGTAATTTCAACGACCGTCCCCATTTGGTTCGGAACTTCAAACTCAACTGGACTGGTGGAAGATACCGCGCTGAATTTCCAGGCCGGTTCTGCAATAACAAACTGCGTGCTGGCGTCGGGAATAATTGTCCAGGGCGGGGTCACCGTTAAGGTAGTAGCATCATTTGTTGTTATTTTTCGTTCTTGTCCGGTTCCGGTTCCTTGTATCAGTCTCACGCTTCGTCCAGCGTAAGCAGTCGGTGTAGCGCCAAAATTCTGCGATCCGATTGTGGTCGCGGAAAAACTGTCGGCCTGTACCGGTCCGGCAAGCTGCAATCGATAGTAAAAATTGGCATGGTCAAAATTAGGGTCTGGCGGTCCTACTGGCTGATTGCGAAAGCCGGTATCCGTGAAAGTGCTTTGTATGCCCTGCGCACCGGCAACTCTGTACAGCAGTTGCGGGTTTGTTCCTCTATACACGTTAAATGTGAATGCAGACGCGGGAAAACTGAGCTGATTTAAAGTAACAGTGTTAGCGGCAGTCCCTTGCGGAATCGAAGCAGGAACAATAAACGACAGCAGTCCCTCATTTCCGGCTGAGTCATTGGCGCTGATAGCGTAATAATAGTTTGTTCCGCCCGGCAAATTTCCTCCGCTGGTTGCCACATTTGGGGAGAGACTCAGCAACGGCAAATTAGGTCCGTTTAAGGCCGGTTTAGCTGGTTCATCGAAGCTTACCTGCAAAGTGGTGGAAGCGCTGCCGTCCGTGCGTGTAAAGCTTCCTTCCACAATCGCAAACTGAGTTGAGCCAACTGCTCCAAAGGAAGACCCTAACAATGGGCGAGGCAGGGAAATACCTACTCCAGGCTGCCGTCCTGATCCGCCGCCGGTTCCGGGATTATCGCTATACCAATCGTCCGAATGCGCTTGCGCCAAAATCTGTATTCGGCGGAAATTCAATGAGGGCGTGAGCTTTACTATTCGAAAAGGGACCCGTATGTACCCTTCTTTCAAGTAAGTCAACGCGATAATATCGCCTGGCCGAAGCTTCAACGCGCGAAAACTGGTTTCGAATTGAATGTAAGTATTTCCTGAAGTCAGCTTTGCCAACTGACGATTCAAAATCCGAAATGCTTGGTTGGAATTTGGAATGCCTAGTGCCGTGGAAGTACTGCTCAATTCATATCCAATGAGCATTTGGTCATCATCGTTCACTACCGAAAGGCTGTCCTGCTGGTACTCGTTAGCTTCATCCTGGAACTCAACGCTCAACCGGTTAGAAAGCTCAGCAATGTTTTTTGAAATGACTTTTATTGTTGATGCTCCGTTGGCATCTCTGGCAATGCCGGAACTTCCGCTGGTCCCATCGCCAAACTCGTACGCCGGCCATCCATTAGCAAGCGGAAGAATTGCATTGCTTCCATCCGGCAGCGTGGGTTGTTGACCGGCTAAAGCTTTCTCAGGAACCAATTCCACCAAGCCGTTTACTCCATAACGCAGCATCAAGCCGCACGCCACTCGAATTCCACGCACAATTTCAGCGGCGCTCTTTCGCTTGGTCAGTATCAAATTGCAGCTGTAACGTGAAACGGAAATTGGATTTCCGTTAAGGTCGCTCGTAGAAATAAGTTCTTGGCAGTAAGCAGCAGCGGCAGCAAAAGAAGGAATATTCAGGTCAGTAAGAGGCCATCCGGCGCGCCTCAAAATATCGAGAATAATCCAGGCTGGATTATTGCTGAATCCATTGACTTGAAAGCTGCCGTCAGCATTAAAGCTGTCCATGTGGGTACCTTGCAGCAGCACTTCTACGTGCGGCAGCGTTCCACCGCTATTGATGCGGTTTGGAACAACCACGGATAAAGCCGCCATGCTTCCATGCGGATCTCCCAATGGCTGCTTGTTCGAATCAACAAAGTCAGGATTGAATGATCCCGAGATACTGCCGATTGATACGACGTTGTACCAGCCGGTGGTGGTCATGTCGTAACCCGCGACACCTTTGGGAATTTCAACACCACTGACGACTACTTTCAAAATTCGATCTATCGGTCCGCTGCCAAGCAGCACTTCCATATGCGTTAAATTGCCGTCATTACGGGCGAAAATCACTGGCGCGCTCAACCAACCTGTTCCGTAAACCATCGGAATAAAGTCGTTGTATTTAGCTACATTTTCCAGCACTCGTGATTGACTCGATGTTTTATCACCGTAACCGCGCACTAAAACGGATGACGGAACGAACTCCAAGCCTCCGAAACGCGCCGTTACCTTGCCGTTTGCATCTTGATTGAACATTCCTCGTTCGGTGCAATGAGCCCGGGTGTGATCACAAAATGTGTACGGCTGTGAATTGTTCAGATTGCCCACGCCTCCTGGAAGATCAGCCGAATACCCACAGGCGGAAAAGCGGGAAAACACGCCGTTGTTCAAAGCTTGGCTTCTCTGGTCCGCTGTAGCAGGAAACGTCCACGGACATAATCGTTGAACACGCGTTGCTGGCAGACCAACTCTGGTTAAACTGAGCTTGTTTCCAAATGTGACTTGAAGAACATCCTCCGCGATTACATCAGGATCGCCTGCTATACCGCGAAAAACAATCGTGCTTTCGGTAGTGATTGTGCCTGAAGGCAGATCCGCAAAAGCAAAATAAACGGTTAGTTGCGTGCCCTTCCAACCGAATTCAGCTTCAATTTCGGAAAGAAAAGAATCAGCATTGGCCAGCGTCAAAGAAACCTGCGCCGCCGAGTCCATCGCATCATCGGCGGAAAGCTGAAAATAAAAAAGGTTATGTTTCAGAACCCGAGCTGTATAGCTTTGTCCATTAAACGTAATTGCGTGTGTGCTGAAGCGGTAATATCCACCGCCATTAGGAACTTGGCATTCAAACAAAAGCAGCGGACTATCTGCTTCTGCAAGTTCCTTCGTCACATTGATTGTAGACATAAGCTTTCCTTAGATATGAGTTTCGATCGTGAACTTGCTGCTGAAACAGTTCGGTGCCGTAGCTGTGAAGACCAATTCATTCTGCGCCCAGTGAGCTTGCGGATAAACTCCCCCTGAAGCAGGCTGAAATGGGGAAAGCACTGGTTGCGCTTCAAGCTGCGCTTGAGTGAAGTTGATGCTCTGCCCAGGTTGTAGCTGAATGGCTACCGTGAGGCCGACTCCTGAATCTGTCAATGCCCCGCTCGAAACGAGCACTGCTTGGTTTAAAGGAGCAACGGTTTGCTGTTCAGTATTTGGACCGCGCCGAATCAGAGTCAGCGTTGCCGTTGGATCTGCGCTTATACTTCCGCTGATAGAAAATGTATAAAAATAATTTGCCGGAACTGCCGCTGTTTGGCTGATTTCTTCTGGTGCATTGCCGATGTTGGTGTACGTGCTTCCATTCATCTGCACCGTTGGACCATACTGCCATTGGGAACCTAGCAGATTTCCGACAGGATCCAGAAACGTAAAACTACGAAGCGTTCCACAGCACGAATCAAATAAGCCTTGTAAAACACTTACTTCATCCTGCGTTAATCCGGCATAAATCAGTTCCCAGCTTAGTAAAGATCCGTTTGCATCAAAATGCTGGATAATTGATCCATCCTCGGCCTGAGTGCTAACCACTCTGATTGTCTTTTTGCGCTTCACTGGATATTGCACCAGCGTTCCCGTCGATAACTGCGGAAAAAAGAGGCTAGGCATAAATCTCCTCAATCAACAGCGCTGCTTTACCGTTTCCCGAAGCCAAATACTCCGTCACCACCGCAGGATTGTTGATTCGGCAGTTCGGCACCGCTTGCCCTGTAAACGGATCTGAAAATGTGAACGTTCCGAAACTGCCTTGCATCGCGTCAAAGAATTGTTCTAATTGCGACAACTCTATTTCACTGAGTTGCTGCAAAGCGATCAACCACCGCCGCAGGGTTTTCCCGCGCGTCAAACACCGTTGTTGCGAGCCGTCAAGAAATTTAATAGCTTCAACTGCATAGCTGCTGCTTCGGGCAAGCGGATACTGCGCCACAGCGCCGGTTGAAAGCAGGGGAAAGGTGCTCATTTACAACTCCGCGATCACGTCATTCAACGAATGAGAATTCAACATAGCCGTCTTCACCGCGCGCGCAATGTCATTAGAGCGGTTCATAAAAGATTGCGAATCAAAAGCCTGCACATGGACATGTACTGCTGAACTGCTGGCAGAGTTGGTCATTCCGCTTTGCATGTGAACTGTTTGGTTGATTGTGTCCGGCAGTTGGAACAGTTTCAACGGGGGCAGTTCCGCCTTATGTCCGCCAAACAAACTGGCAACACCCGAAATGATTGATCCCAATCCCAATCCGCTGAGCAGGCTGCCGCCCGGCGCGCTTCCGAGAAGAGAGCTGATCCCGTTTGAAGCAGCGCTTTGTGCCATCCCGGCCCAATCCACTGAATGCTGGCTCGTAATTGGCGTTGACAACTTGCTGCCGGATGGCTTCCCGAATGAAATGCCTGTGGATGGCTTGAATCCTTGAAGCAAACTCTCTCGTTGTAAGCCTGTAAAAGCGCCACTGCCGATTTTTGATAGTTCAGAATGAAAACTGGTCGTTGATTTTTTGTTAGCCATCTTATTTCCCTTCGCTTTTGCGAATCAAATCAATTTCTCTTTGCCATTCTTCTTCGAGCACCAGTAAAGCCTCTGCCGTACGGGCGCTTAATTGCCGAATATCCGCGCCGCCAAAGCGTTTCCAGGCCTGAAACTGCTCAATAAAGAAAAGGCTTTCACCAGTGATGATCGATTTCGGGCATTGACTGGTGCTGACATTTCGCCGGGCCCATACCGGACGTTCTGCGCTCACCTGCGTGGTATTGCTAAAAGCGCAATTACGAATCTTCACCAAACCGCGTTTCTGGCAGTCGTCGCATTTCCAGGCGGCTGGGCTGGAAAATTGAAATTGAAATGCGACGACTAGTTTTTTCTTTCTTCTTCGCTCAATCCGCAGCGTTGTTTAATTGCTCCTGCAATCTCAACAACCAGCTTCTCGGGTCCGGCCTCGATTAAAGATTCTGCCGTAGCAGGCGTTCCGTCAATCGTTAAACCCTCAATCGCCGCTATTCCCCATTTAATAAGAAGCTTCTGAACCATCAGTTCCGCTATGGCTATTTCCAGTTGCTGCAGTTCGCGGCCGCTGGCGAGAAATTCATTTCGAATGGTAAGCTCATGCAACTGCTTTGTCAGCTCAATGCGCCTTGCCAACGATGGTTCGCGAACAGCAAAACGGACGTTTTCCAGCGTCTGGCTTTTTACCCAGAATATGCTTTCGAAATTAGTGGCTTTAGGCGAAAGCGATAAAAAGTTCATCATTGTTCTGTCCTTGTGCCCGGCAATTCTGGAAGTTCCATTGCAGCCGGCTTTCCCGATCATCAAAATGGGGAAGCTCCGGGACAACGTTCGGCATGTAAATTCCCATCAGTTGTCCTTGTGCTTGCCCTAACTGCAGCATGGCTGGAACCGGGATGCGCAATCTGGCCGCCTGGTGGAGCGCTATGGATTGCGAATCGTCTTGCGCCAGCAGATTGAAGCTTGTTGTCACTTGACGCATTCCGGGCGAAATAGCCCTTGGCAGTGTCGCGCCGAACTCTCTATTTCGTGTTTGCAAGTGGTTATGAACTTGCACCTGCGCCGAAGTCAGTGTGTACAACTGCGTTGCTGCGCCGCCGACCCAGGCTTGCCCCAAATGGCCCGGCACCAGCGAATAATCAAAACTTGTTTGGCTAGGTTCCGCCGGGAACTGGAGCAGACCGGCAGTGCCGATCGAGAAGGTGTTTGAATCAACAATATCTGCTGCTGGTCCTCGGAATGCAAATTCATGGATGTCGCCGTTTATCGACACCGCGAAGCTGTCAACCGCTGCGCCTGTAATAATTTGTTGTACCGCCGTGATTGGGTCCCAGTAATCGTAAAGCGTCACGCTGGGTAAGCTCGTGGCCAGCCCGTATGTGACTGCCGGATTCAACGTCGTTCCCGTTATCAGCGGTATGCTGAACGGCGCATTAACGGCCAAGGTCATTGTGTCTGGAGTAGCTGTCACGAAACGGATGTCATTGTTTGCCGAAATCGCTAGTCCGGGTGTCAGGCCGTGCGGAGTGGTCAACTGGAAAACGGTTGGGTTAGACACTTGACGCACTGTTAAAGTGCTACTAACCGCAGGATCGCCGCCCAACGCCGCCTGAAACAGTGGCCCATAAGAGGGCGTTCCCGTTCCACTCCAGGAAGTCAGATAAGTTTGTGTCTCAAAGCCGGTAATGCGCCTGCTCGTCTTGGGTGTTCCTAAAAAAGTTCGCGATCCGGTTTTATCCCGGCGTTGGCTCGCCTCCAGCGCTTGTTGCGCCGACAATGACACTGCCGGATAACGATTGCTGGCTGTAACCACTGCTGCCTGTCCGTAGGCGGTTTCGAGCGCGACATAAAAGCGGTTTGCATTGGAAAGAATATAGCTACTCATTGGTCTTCCTTAACTGCGGCTCACGCCGACCTCGAAATTTATTCTGGCGATTTGCACAAACCCGCCCATCCCTGTTTTGGGCGGTTGTATTTCCGAATCGTACGTTCCAAAAAAGCAGATGCCATTTCCCCAGTCCCCCCGGTTTCGCTGCAATACGTTAGCTATTGCTTCTAGATAAAAGTGAATGTATGTGTCAACCTCGTTAATCAGATTGCTCGTAATGGCAATTTCGGCCGTCACAACGGCAGATCCGGAAAAACTGCGAAACTTTTCAACTTGTGTGTTCTTTACTTTGCTGCTGAAAATTGAGATCCGTGGATACCCAAGCTCCTGCTGTAAGTCGGCCGCGGATGCTGGTGCCGAACTGAGGTAAATCTGGTTGCTCGGTATTGCTGGAATCGCAAGCTGGCTTTCAACGGCAAGCTCCTGAATCTCGGCGCTTACGCCAGTAGATGCTGTTAACAGGGCAGCTACGCTTTGTGCCGCTAGTAATGTAACTGGAAGCATTCTTTATCCCCTTAACATCCGCTGCGAATCCAGCACGTAACTATCAGGCCACTGGCCGCCTGTAGGTAGGGCGCCCAGCGTCAGGCCGGACTGGGGAATCGTCCATGCGCTATTGAGTGGAATGGTTGTTGCGTTTTGCCTGCTTAATGCTACTTGACTCGATCCAACATACACATTCCATCCGACTGCAGCGGCAGGCGGCGTCTTTTGTGCCGGTACAATGCTTACGCTGAATGAGGAGGAATCCGTTAATGTGACCGGAAGCAGTAAACTCGGTGTGCCTTCATCGCCTGTCGCATCTACCCAGGTCGTTTGCACTGTAATGAGGCCCGCCGCTTGGTTGCCTGCGCCGGTGTTGACTTGCGCGATTGCTGGTTGCGCGAGTGGTTGGTACACGACGCCGATTCCCAGCGTGTAGAAGCTGTCTTCGGCTTTTTGAGCGCGGCTTGCATAATCCATCCACTTTTCCCGGAACCGGTCATTCAGTTGTACGTTGTAAGCTTCCGAGAAGATTTGCGCCAAAATCTCATAACAAATCCACCGCTTCAGAGTTTCCGTGATAACAACATTGTTCAGATTCAACAGCCAGCGATTGTGGGCGGGCAGCGAAGCGATCACGCGTGTATTAGTCAAACCCGAGTAAAACCAGTTGTTGTTTGCTGCCCCTGCATGTGCAAGCCTCGCCAGCAGCCGGTCTCCAATTGTGGCTAGAACAATGGTCGTTTTGGAATCGATGTTGACGTTGTGCGTGGAAGCAACCGTGCTTAACGTGCTCTCATATAGTTCGAGATCCGAAATATTGATGAAACCTGAGTCGGTGAACAATGCCATAATGTGCTCCTTATTTGCTGCCTGTTTTGGGTTTAATCCCAGTTTGCTTCTGCTCAGACGACAGCAATAAACTTAACTGGAGGCGTCGTGCCGCTTCCCACTCATCCGCCACTCTCTGCACTGCGGCAAGGTTGTCCTGGTGCATCTGTTTTTCTTCTTCCGTGGACAGGCGTGCTTTTCCTTCCACAATCATCCGTGCTGCCTGGTAGCGCGGAACTTCAGCTACAATGCCCTGCTTGCCCCCGTCATCAGTCACCAAACTAGTGACTAAGGGGTACTTTTCCGGTATAGAACTCTCAACATCACGTATTTTTTTATAAAACTGTTTCAAATCCATGCGCTTATCCTTTCAGTTCAGGTCTTACTTAAACTGCTACACAAGCTTCCCGGAAGCTAAGTTGGATTTCCGGTGTGGCTGCTTTGACCGGGGGCGCGGCTTGTAAGCGTTGCCCCTGGTCGCTTCTAAAACTAGCTGTTTACTTGTACGCCGAAGTTGTTCCGCAGAACACCGCAGCCATACAGAACGTCCACTGTGAACTGTTGTGACAAGGTGTTCGGCTGGTAGCTCATCACCACGCGAATACCGAAGTTACCCATTTCCGCGTATTCCGCAATGGCTCCGGTGCCGGGCAGCGGTTGCGGCAGGCGGCGTACCACCAACCCTAAAGCATTGCGGCTGAAAGCTAAGTTGTGTGTATTAGTGGTGCTCAAACCGGTTTTGGGAACTAGTTGCGAACGGAAAATGAAAAAGTCTTTCATTTTTCCGACGTTGCCTTCCACTAGAGCGCGAAGTCCGGCATCGCCAGCCGAATAATACTCACTAAAGCGCGGAATCTGCCGGATCTGTGAATAAGTGCTCGAATCCACTACCAGGTATTTCGGATCGCTAGCCGGAACTTTTGCCTGAAACAAGGCAGTTTCTGCCGCGTCGATTACTGATTCTGTAATCGGTGTGCTAGCCGCCCCAACCGGAGCGTTCGCCGTAAACTGGCTGTAAAGATTGAGTAAGTCTGATTCGATCTTCTCCGCAATGGCGACCACTGCTGGCTGCATATAAACCTTCATCAGGTCCGGCACAGCTAGGCACTTAGTCACATCGGGAATCTGGAACGTGGCTTCGGCATGAGTGTTCAGCACAATCTGCGCATTGCCTAGGTTCGGGTTCTGCGGTTGCACTGTGCCGCCTTCTGCAATGTTGTTGGCGATCAGCGTCGGCGCGATCGGCACATTAACAGTGTCGCCGGCGTTTGCAAGTACGGGCTCGTAATCCCGATTCACGAGATTGCCCATAACAAGATTGCTTACCAGGGCAGGTAATGCGTCTGCTGCAACTAGCTTTACGATCGCGCTTGCTAAGTTTGCAGATGTAATTGATGGCATATAGCTCCTAAATAAAATGGGCAGCCGAAGCTGCCCGCTAAAACGCCGCTTGGTAGCGGCTATTCAAACTTCTGAGAAGCTTGAATAATCTTTTGTAAATTCGTTAAATAAAAACTGCGTTGCTTAACGCACCCGGAACCTGGAAATCGTTCTACAGGCCCCGCATCGCTTGATTTGCTAAACGCGCCACTTCTTGCCGGACGCGTTCCAGATCTTCCTTGCTCATTCCTGGCTTGATCTTGTCAATATCCACCGCTGATGAACCGCCGCTCACCGCGTTGCGGGTCGTCGAACTAGCTCCGCTGCCGCCGGAAATTCTCGCCGGCATCAGTTCCGGATTTTCTTCCACAAACTTTCGTAGATAGTCCTGCACCGGACGCTGCTCCTGGCCTTCGCAGGCTAGTAAACGGCCATCCTCGCCCCTGATGATGTCGTCTTTAACCGCTTTGAAAGCAAGATCCATCTTCGCTACGCCTAACCTCTGCAGTTCACTGCGAATTTGCGAATGGCGGTCCATCTGCTCCGCAGAAGCGCGCGCCTGTCGGTTCTCTTCCACTAATTGATTTAGACGGCTTTCCAAACTCTCCCTGCGCCGCCGTTCTTCCATGAGTTCAGCTTTGTAAGCGGGTTCCGCTTTGCTTTGTTCGGCTCGCATAAACTCTTCAATCACGTGTCGCACAACGTGACGAACATCGGGCTGCTGCGCAGTTTCGCTGTTGTTATCCTGATCGGACATAAACTCTCCTTTTGCTTTCCTGTTGTAAAACTAAGTGTCTGACTGATTTTGGCTGGCGGCTAGGCTTGAAATTGCTCCCCAATTTCTTGCGCTATCTGGTCTTTCACTTCCTGGCGCACATCACACAGATACTTAAAAGCCAGCTTCTGAAAAATCTGCTGCTTCAATGTGCGTGATTCAATTCCTAAGCTGAGCAGCGTTTGCGCATCTGCCAGCTCCGTGCCGAAGTCCCCGATATCGAATTCGTCTAAGCCTGAAACCGAAATGGAAGCGGCGTCCTCGCGCGCTGCACAAACTGCGTCCAGTATGTTCCGGATCGCATTTTTAACGGTATCTCCGTAAGACCGGAGGACCTCTTGGGTGATGGCAAAGTCCCTCAACTTCGCCAAACCTGATTCCGGGTGTGAACCCATGCCCTCGCCGGCCGCTTGTGACAGATAACAAACTCGATAAATCTCATCCCGCAGCCGCTCCAGGTTATCGGCGGCAATCTGGTAAACGCGTCCTTCCGGTTCTGTCCAACCGAACTTGTCTTGTGGCCCGAGTTGAATGTAATAAGATTCCCCGACAATCTGGTTCCAAGCGCGCTCGGAATAAATTACCGGCATCGCAAACAAGCCCATCGTAATGGCCCAGCTCAACGCATTCGATTTATTGAAATGCTCAAGCTGTACTTGGGCTGCTTTGTTCATTAACCACAAACCGTCGCTCATTCTCATGGTGAACAGCGGCACCCGGTTGATCTTGGCCAGCCCGTGGTATCCCTGCGCGACCAGTTCCGTGTAAGTTTCGTTCTGTTGTTTTTCCTGGCGGTAAACTCGATACTCCTGTTTGCCGAAGTAGTACCAGTAAGTTTCTTCCACTACTTCCGCGCGTTCCACATCCGGCTGCCGTCGCTGTCTGCGCCGCAAAACTACCCATTCATACTGGCCGTTCTCGTCGTTGCTCCAGTTGATCAGTTCTTCCGCGCTATATTCGAGAAGATAAGCGCGGGATAACCCGATCGCATCTTCTTCGGCGCGGTTTTCCGGAATCTGGTCCACCCTCGGAAAATCAATCAGAATATGACTTGCGCCGCCCACCAGCATGTTAATGAAAGAGCGGCGGAAGAAATCCGTGATTGTCGATCCTTTTAAGTCGCAGTCATCGCAGAACGTCGATAAAAAGCTCCGACCCGCATCGCTTTCTCCGCCAAAAATCAGAACCGGTTCGCGGCGGAACAGCGTGGCGGCGTACCAGTCGATGATGGAACCGACATAGTTCTCATAGAAAACCCGATTGAGCCGTTCGCTGTAAACGTCTAACGGTTCTTTCTGGCGGCGGGTCAGGTAATCTCCTGCATTTACCTTTAAACGCTGACCGCCTGCGTACAGGTCGCGGTAGCACTGCCACATCCCTTTCCGCTCAATGTATTCTGGATGCTCACGATCAATATCAAACATAATTTCCTCTTCCAACCGCGTTCCTTGCTGACTCTTAAAACAAACGTCGATTCATCTCGCCTACTGAAGGCTTGTCGCCGAACAGTTCCCAAATCAAATAGCCCAGTGCGTCAGAAATATGAGTGCGGTTCGGGTCGCGAGCTTTGTCAATCACTCCTTCATTCGGCTTGAACAATACTTCTTCCAGGTCTTTCATCAACTCCTGGCAGTGTGGGGCAACGGTAATCCTCGCCTCTCCGTAAGCATTCAAAAGTTGGGCGTTTACCAGTTTTATGCGCTTCAATACCGCTGGGTTGCTCAAGGGAACTCGGAACGTAACGTTCTGAAATCCCGCTGCGCTTAAACTTCTTCTCAGCTCCGAGTAGGCATCTCCAAGTGCCGTTACGCTGCGCTGTCTGCCGCTGGCATCTCCTGTCACAATCAAACCGGCTTGGGCGTTTCCTGCTTTGTTCCGTAATGCTTCTACGGCGTCGCTTACTGTCGCATTCTGTAGATTAATCTCGTCAATAATCCTGATCGTGTCGCCATCCTGCTGCGCCAGAATGGAACAAAGCGGCGAAACGTTGAAGTCAAGGCTCCAGAAAAGCGGCTTCTGCTTGTCCAGGCTTGCCTGAACTACATTGCGCTCCCGGTCAAAACTTTCGTAAACCCGGCCTTGCATGATGTTGAGGTATTCGCCCAAAACTTCCTGCCGGTAAAATCGCTCATCATAGCTGTGTTTCAGTCGCTGATAAAAGTCCGGATTTACCGAAAGAACATGGCTGTTTTCGTACGGCTTTGCTTTAATGCATTCATATCCTGGCACCGGCGATTGAATAAAACGCCGATACACCCAGTCATGTCCGTTTGGCGTCCAAACTCCAAATCCGCAAAGCCGTTTCGCCTGAGGACTGCGCAGCCTTGCTTCCAATCGCGTCCAGCTTTCTTCCGTGGTGAACGTGAGCTCATCAATTCCAAACCAGGCCAGATTGGTGCCTCGCAACCGCTCTGGATCATCAAGTGACCGCAGCAGTATCTCCGAATCAATCTCTTCCAAGCGGATGATGTTGTCCGATTTGCAGAACTCATACGGAATTTCGTTATCGTCCAGCATTCTCAGAAACGCTACCTGCGTAACGTCTCGCATCATTCTGTATGTCGGAGCGCCCAACAATCCTTGGCAGCCTGGATTCTGTGTCGCTAGCCGAAACGCCGTAAAACACAGTGCCATGCTTTTGCCCGATCCCACCGGCCCTGAAAATCCCTTAAAGCGAGCCTCGCAATCAATAAATTTCTGTTGCGAGGGCAGCGGATCAAACTGAAAATTCCACTCCGTTACGCCGCTTTGTTGTTCTTGTTTACCCATACAACACGCAACTCTCTGCGATCTTTCCGGTTCAGCCGCTTCTGCGTTTCCTGTTCCAGTTCCGCCAGCTTCACTAAATCCCCAATTGTGATCTTGTCGGTTCGTGTCCACAAATAGCCCTGAACTCTGCTCCGGTAGCCGGTGACAAACTCCGGCAGATCCATACCGGCCCCTTTCAGGAAGTCCGGCGTTTCTTCTAAACGTTGTTGCTTTCCGGATTGCGTTCGGTCCGCTGTGCTTGGCTTGATCGGCATAATATTTTCTGTGTTTTTTCGGCTCGCTTTCACGCTCACGAAGATAACAGCGCCCCGTTTCGCAATGAAGCGGAAATTTTTCCAAGTTGTTGATTACAAAAGAAATAAAATTTACTGATTTCTGTGATGGCCAAAAACGATGCTGTTTATCAGCTTCGAAATCCATCCGAATCTGCCCTTGCGCACAGGCCGAAATTCAGAAAAGAACATTAATTGTGTTCTGAACCAAAGTCAATGAGCATCTACATGCTCCAGGGTTGTCTAAATATTTATGAAAGCTTTCGTTTATCCCAAGCTGCCGTTTGCTCGTCACAACAGCTTGATTGCCCTTTTTCTTTCAATCTGCAGCTTGAGCGCTCAGCAAATGCCCGGCAAAAATCCAAACGGCAGCGCGGAAGATCCTTTTCGCTTATCTGTTGACGTGGAAATGGTGGTCTTACAGGCCACCGTTCACACGAAAAAAGGAAATTTTGTGAATGGCTTGCGCCAGAACAGCTTTCAGTTATTTGAGGACAATAAGCTGCAAACTCTTAAATTATTTCGTCATAGCGACAGTCCGGTGGCAGTAGGTTTGATTGTCGATAACAGCGGAAGCATGCGCCGTAAACATGCGGCGGTTCTTGCTGCTGCTAAGGCATTTACCAGAAGCAGTAACCAGAAAGACGAGTTGTTCGTGGTGAATTTCAACGAACAAGTCATATTAGGGCTGCCTCACACCCGGCTTTACTCAGCCGATTCGCGTGAATTGGCGCGTGCCTTGCCGGCAACCGTCGGCGGCGGGAAAACAGCCTTGTACGACGCTTTAGAAGTGGGGCTACAGCGTGTGCGTGAACTGAAACAAGATAAAAAAGCGCTCATCGTCATTACCGATGGCGGCGATAACGCGAGTACCCATACCGTAGCGCAGGTGATGAACGACTTCATGGCTGCCGATGTGATGATCTACACGATCGGGCTTTTTGATAAGAACGATCTTGACAGCAATCCCGGCGTTTTGAATCAAATGGCTGAGGCAACTGGCGGTCAATCTTTTTATCCGAAAAAGCCCGCTCAAGCCGTCAGTAGCTGTAAGCTGATTGCCAAAACAATTCGCAGTCAATATACTCTTGGCTACTCGCCTACCGATACAAGCCATAATGGTGCGTTCCGCACATTGCAGTTAAAAGTAACCAGCCCGCGGCGTGTGCCGTTGGTTGCCCGAACCAGATCAGGATATATTGCTACGGCGAAGTTGCCTCAATAGAATGAATTGTTCTTGGAAAACGAATGGCTTCTCCTCGTGGATGCTTTTAAACTTTTCAACCGTTGCTACAAACCTTAGAGGACAGTATCTTCATGAAAACAACTGTCACCTCCAAAGGCAAAGTCGTCTTGCCGGCAGAACTTAGACAAATGGATCAAGTTGAACCGGGACAGGAGTTTGATATTGAGCGCATCAAACGTGGGGATTATCGTTTTGTTCGTCGAACCGCTCCGCCCAACGAAGGGGCCGTCGATTGGCTGTTCACCTGTCCTCACAAAGATTTATTTATACCTGTCCATTCTGAGTCTACGGATCAATAACTGCGGAAAACGAATGGCTCCCCGGCATGGATTCGAACCACGATTCACGGCTCCAAAGGCCGCTGTCCTACCATTAGACGACCAGGGAATAGATTAGGCAGGAAAGGCTGTTAACAATACAGATTGTAGCATCTGCGTTCGGTAAATTGTTGTTCGTTACCAGTCAGAATAAGCCGTATTGTCCAGTCCGTTGCCTTCCGCGCCGCTGCGCACATCGAAAATACCAGGCTGCTGATTATCACCCCCGGCTGCGGTATCTTCCATAATCAGTTTCCAGGATTGATTATTGCCCGCAATCGGGTCAACCGGCACTTGGCGTAGGTAACCTTCGGAAACCAACTCATCCAGGGTCTGCGGCGCGTGCTGTTTATCCACCGTGTACTCGTCAATCATGTACCGTAGTGTCGTCAGATTATTCCGCAACACGCTTTCTTTGGCCCGCAAAATGGATTTCTGGTAGATCGGAATGGCAATCGCCAGCAGAATCGAGATGATCGTCATCACGATCATCAGTTCAATCAGCGTGAATCCGAACTCTCGCCTGGACTGCTTTCTACCACTCTGAATACGGCGTGCCATCACTTCCTTTCTCAGTGGTTTTGGTGTAAACATCGAACACGTCCTGGCCGCCCCAACTTGAAGAAGTGGGATCATCCTGCATACTGCGTAAGCCCCATTCTTTGCTGCCGGTCATCGGATCGGTTGGTATGCGCCGCAGAAAACGCATTTTACTGGTAGACCCTGCTCCGGAAAGCTGGCCTTGCACCGGAGCGCCTTCCACCAGCACCTGCAAACTTTTGGGATAGCCGAACGTATCGTTTTCCATTCGGATTTTGCCTTGGTCCACCATGTCTTTGTACTTGTCAATAGCTTTGCGCATGTCGAGCAGCGCCATGCGCAGTTGCTTTTCCCGTTCGCGTCTCACTTGGTAGCGGGCCGCTGGAATCGCCATGGCTGTTAACGCTAGCAGAATGGTGAAAGCAACAATCAATTCAATTAGCGTGAAACCAGCTTCGCCGCCCGGTTTCCGCTTCCTGCTCATCAAACGCACTCGCATCGCCATTACTACAAAACCCTACTGTGGCTGATTTTCCGGGTTGGGCGCATTCTGGCCGGGAGCCGGTAAAATTGGTGAAGGCGCGCTGTTGCCCGGCGTTGCTACTGGCGGATTGTTCACCGTGCCAAGTTTGCGCGTTGGCATCGCGCGTGCGGGCGCATTCTGTGGCTGCTGCGCTTGTGGCACAGTCGGCATATTGGGTGCCGGCGTAATAGGCGTTGTCGCTGCCGGCGGCCCCGGCTGGATCATGATACTTGTGGAGGTCGGAATCGAGCGCAGCACCTTGAAATTATTTTCAGTTCCGGTTTGAATGGGTTCCGCGCCCACCGCGCTCATGTCGGGAGCACGAATAATATGCGGAATCAAAGCAATCAAAATTTCGTCCTGGTCTTTTTCTTTTACTTTGGTGCCGAACAGATAGCCCAGCACTGGAATGTTTGTTAATCCCGGAATGCCGGAAGTGGTTAGCGAATCGGTGTTGTTGGTCAAACCGCCCAAAACGCTCACTTCTCCATTGCGAAGTCTGATATCAGCCTCATTCACTCGCTGCGTAATAATCGGCTGTAAAACTCCGCCTATATTCTCATTGCCGGCCACGCCGGAAATTTCTACTTTCAAATGCATGCTGATGTCTTCCGGCCCGTTCACTCTTGGTTGCAGATCAAGATTTACGCCGACATCAATCTGTTGAAACTGAGTGGTGGCGTAAGGAATCGATCCCGGAGTGGCGACGGCTGAGTTCAGCGAACCGCTCACATAAGGTATTTTACTTCCGATCTTCAGGGTTGCCTTGCCACCATCTGTGGCCCGCAACTGCGGACGCTGCAACACGCGGCTTGATGTGTCGGAAAGCAGCGCCTGAATCAAAGCTCCTGGCAAGCTGGTTGAAAAATCATTTGTAGAAATGTGTCCAATCTGCGACAAGGAAATATAGGAACCGGAAGTGCTGGTGGTTCCCGTAGTGCTGGTTGTACCCGTGCTGGTGGTAGTTCCTGTACTAGTTGTCGTTCCGGTGCTGGTAGTGGTTCCTGTGTTCGTGGTAGTTCCGGTGTTGGTGCCGGTATTTGTAGTGCTGCCGGTTGCGCTCGTAACACCTGTCGTTGTTACTCCGGTGGTGCCGGTGGCCGTTGTTGTTCCAAACAAAATTGGGTTTCGCGGCGTAAACGCGATTGGTACGTTCAAGCCGTTGGTGGCTCCCGCCAAAGCTGCCGCTAACGTGCGTTGGTGCGTTCTGTTGACTTCCATCACTAGCACGTCAATCAGCACTTCCGGCTTGGCCCGGTCCAGATCGTGAATAATCTTTTCTATCACCGCCATCTGATCGGGTGTTCCACGTGCAATCAAAGCATTCTGCGAAGGCAGTTGAATCAAGCCGCGCGTCATGTTCGCCCCGGTGCGGACCGCGTTAAAGAAATCTTGAAATTCAGCCGTCGCGCCCACGTTCTGGACGTAAAATACTTTCACGACTTGATCTTGATACTCCTGTCGCTTCTGCTGGCTGTCGCTGGCGACAAAAATAGCGTTTGCCGAAATCGGCTTCCAGAAGGTATGAGTCAGCAGCGCAATATAATCGAAAGCTTCGTTTAAAGTGACCCGGTTCAAATCCAGGTTGAAGTTCCGCTGGCCCCCGCCGCCGCCCAAATCACTGCCGGCGCTATCAAACAAAACATTGATCCCGGCCAGCTTCGCCACTGTTTCGTACAGCACGCGCATACTCTGGTTGTTCATTCGCAGGTTGGTGATCTGATTGTTGAGCGGACGCAGCTCCGGCGGCCCTTCCAGCGCTCGCACCCGATCATCGATCGCTTTCTGGGCCTGTTGCGCGGGTGAAAGAACGGGAGTGTTAGCCGGCAGCTTTGCTTTTTCGCGGATCATCGCTTCCGTATTGCGTATTTCTTGCAGTGCAACCGTATAGGAAGGGTCAGTAACGAAGGCCTTCTGTAAATCCACTAGAGCTTCGTCAAATCTCTGCTCGTCGCGCAGTTTCAATCCATCCCGTACATGTATCTCCGCCGACTTGAAGCGGGCGCGCCGGTCCGCTAATTGATAGCCGGCGTCGTTTGGATCAGTGCGCAGCGCTTGGCCGTACAAATCAATGGCTTTGTCATAGTCTTTCTGGGTTTCTGCTTTGGCTCCTTCTTTCAGGAGTTTGTCTCCCTTTCTGGTGTTGGCAGGCAGAACAGGGGATAACAGAAAAACAATTGCCGCGAGCGTAGCAGTAAGCCTTGATCGATTCAAAAACATCACCTTTAGGCAGTAAAGCCTATGTTAGACTATCCGTGCGTATCGTCCCTGAGTGAAGTTCTACGTCTTTTCCCAGCGGACCCGTGAAACATTCTCAGCAACTTCTGGATTGCGCATAAGTCAAGACGGTCCGAAACGCGCAGACGTGGAACTCGCCTGCGATAATTATCGCGGCGACTTGTTCCGAGCGTCCAGAATGTAAATTTAGTGGCACAACAAACTGCAAACATTAAAATTCTCAGCGAAAATCGTTCTGCCGGGCATAATTATTTCCTTTCTGACCGGTATGAAGCCGGTATGGTCCTGGTAGGAACCGAAGTAAAGGCTGCCAAAGCAGGCAAAATCCAATTGAAGGAAGCCTACGCTGAAGTTTCCGATGGCGAAGCCTGGCTGATGAATGCGCATATCAGCGAGTATTCCCACGGCAACATCATGAATCATGTGCCGGTGCGAAAGCGGAAACTGCTGCTTCATAAAAATGAAATCAACAAGTTGATGTCGGAAACTCGCGAAAAAGGTCTCACCCTGGTTCCCACAAAACTGTATTTAAAAGCAGGAAGAATTAAAGTGGAGATCGCCGTCGGCAAAGGCAAAAAATTCCACGACAAACGCGAATCGGAACGGGCCAAGGAAATGCAGGCCGAAGCAAAAGCAGCATTAGGTCGGCGCAGTCGCCAGAACAGCGATCAATAAACTGGAAAACCGCTCCTAGTAACTTAGAAGCATGAAGCTACGAACTAGTTCCGAAGCGGACGGGGTGGATGCCCTGGCAGTAGTTTGTTTCGAAGCTGCTGACAAGCAAACCACTGCTGATCCGGCGATCGCGCAGCAGAATGGCTGGCTGAACGAACTGCGGTCTTCCGGTGAGTTCTCGGGAAAACTGTATGAGATGGCGCTGCTCCATCGTCCTGAAAATCTTTCAGCGAAACGCCTTGTCATAATCGGCGGAGGCAAGCAGGACGCTTTTTCGCCCGTGGAATCTCGGCGGATTGGCGGGGTCTTAGTCCGTTCTCTAAAAGGAAAAGGCTTCAAAACAATTGCATTCAGCTTTGGCGCTGTTGAGGCTTCTGAGGCTCATGTCGCAGCGGTTGCCGAAGGCGCCGTAGCGGGCGCTTGGGAATCCACTAAATATAAAAGCGACAAAAAAGCAGAAGAAAAACAAATCACGGAATTCACAGTACTGACTGGCAACAGTTCCGGCCTCGAAAATGCCTTAGACCGTGGTCGGACCCTTGGGGAAGCGCAAAACCTGACCCGCGATCTGGTGAATGAACCCGGCAATAAGCTGACGCCCGAAGTTCTCGCTGAACGAGCGAAGCAAGTTGCTGATAAATGGCAGCTTGAATACGAACTGCTGGATTCCGCCGCGATGGAAAAACTAGGTATGGGCGCGCTGCTCGGGGTCGCGCAAGGCAGTAAATTCCCGCCTTTCTTAATTATCCTCAAATATCAACCGAACGAACCCAAAAGCACAGACCATCTGGCCTTGGTGGGCAAAGGTGTCACGTTTGATACCGGGGGCGTTTCCATTAAGCCTGCCGATGGCATGGACAAAATGAAGTACGATATGGCTGGCGCAGCCGCCGTGATCGGCGCCATGCAGGCCATTGCTCAGCTAAAACCCGCCGTGCGGGTCACTGCTTTTGTTCCTACCGTGGAGAATGCGATCGGCGGCAATGCCCAGCGCCCCGGCGATATTGTCACATCCATGTCCGGCAAAACTATCGAGATTTTGAACACGGACGCCGAAGGACGGCTGATTTTAGCGGACGCTATCACCTATGCAAAACAGCAGGGCGTTACCCATATTGTTGATGCCGCTACGCTCACTGGCGCAATCGGCGTTGCGTTAGGTCATCACAACGTGGGCGCGTTTACCAACAATCAATCTCTGCTCGACCGGCTGTTTGCGGCTGCTCGCGTGGCTGGCGAAAAGATGTGGCAACTGCCGATGGATGAAGAATACAAGGACTACTTGAAGTCAGCCTTTGCCGATCTGCCCAATGTGGGCGGCCGTTATGGCGGCTCCATTACAGCGGCTTGGTTTATCCGCGAGTTTGCCGATCCTATCCCGTGGGTCCATTTGGATATCGCCTCCACCGCTTGGCTGGATGACGGCAAGCCTTGGCTGGCCAAAGGGCCTTCCGGAGTTGGCGTCAGAAGCTTCGTAAAGCTTGCCGTATCCTGGACTTCCTGACCAGTCAATTCGGCGCGTTCAATTCTGGCTGGAAACTGCGTCTCACCAACGTTTCAAGGCAGGTAGACTGAACAGTTTTAAGCTCCTGTTATCGTGGTCTGGTATTAGATAAGGATAAATTCGCTCTAAGCGGTTTTATACCTTGTGGCAACGGAGGCCGTAAGAATGCAGCTTCGAGTTCTCGCATTTGTATTGGCAGGCGGCAAAGGCACTCGCCTTTCACCCTTAACGAAGGAACGCGCTAAACCGGCAGTGCCGTTTGGCGGCAGATACCGTATTGTTGATTTTGTACTGAGCAATTTATTGAATTCAGGCATATTTTCCATCTATGTCTTAACCCAGTTTAAAAGCCAATCCTTGCTGCAACATCTGCGCGAAGGTTGGGAAGTCACCGGCCTGATGAAGAACAATTTCATCATTCCCGTTCCTGCGCAGATGCGCACGCCGGACGAAGAATGGTACCGGGGTACGGCCGACGCCATCTATCAAAACATCAATCTGATTGAACAAGCCGATCCTCATGTGGTGGTCATTTTCGGCGCGGATCATATCTATCGCATGAACATCCGGCAGATGATTGAGTTTCACGTTGAAAAGCGGGCCAGTGTCTCAATTGCCGCCATTCCGGTAGCAAAAGAAATGGCCAGCGAGTTCGGCGTGATTGAAACCGATGCTGAAGGCTCGGTCTGCGGCTTTCATGAAAAGCGGGCCGACGCTCCCACTATGCCCGGCGATCCGAAGCGCGTTTTCGCGTCAATGGGCAATTATGTTTTCTCCACCGAACTGCTGGTGCGCGAGCTTTATAATGATGCGCAAAACCCGAAAAGCGCGCACGATTTCGGCAAGGACATTCTGCCTGGGCTGATTGGCCGGGCGGACATGTACGCTTATGATTTTCAAACCAATCGGATTCCGGGCGATCCCATCGGTTTTCCTTCTTACTGGCGGGATGTTGGCACCCTGGATGCCTATTACGAAGCCAGCATGGATCTGCGCGCCGTATCGCCGGAGCTGAACTTATATAACCGCCAATGGCCTTTGCGCACCGCTGGCTACTCTGACGCGCCCGCGAAATTCGTTTTCGATGAAGAAGGGCGTCGCGGATTAGCGGTTGATTCCATTGTGGCCGGCGGCAGCATCATTTCTGGTGGAACGGTAAAAGGCTCTATTATTGGCCGAGGCGTGAAGATCCATACCGGCGCTCAGGTGGAAGATTCCGTGTTGTTCGATAACTGCGACATCGGCCGTCATGCAAAAGTGAGGCGCGCGCTGCTTGACAAAAATGTCAAAATTCGGGAAGGCGCCGAAATCGGCTACAACCTGGAAGAAGACCGGAAAAAATACTTCGTCACTGAAAGCGGAATTGTGGTGATTGAGGGGCATCGCTCCACCGTCGATATTGCCACCATTCAGGTGTAACCTACGCGTGTGATTGCTTAGAGCGCGGCGGTGGAGAGTTGCCCCGCGCCGCGCTGATAATTAATCCGGCCGTTACTACCACTAAACACCCGATCACGTTGAACCAGAGATAGGTAATCTTGGTCAGCCAACCGGTCAGTAGAATCACGGTCTGCCCGGTCAGCACGCCCCAGAAGGCTGCCGTTCCGCCGACCCGTTTGAAGAAAAACGCCAGCACGAATACCCCCAGTATGCTGCCGTAAAAATAGGATCCAATCAGGTTCACGGCTTCAATCAAAGCGCCGAAGCTGCGGGTGGAATTTGCAAATGTGACCGCATAAAACCCCCAGAATGCCGTTAAAATCCGGGAAGCCCAGAGGTAATGGGTATCGCTTCCGTTTTTGTTAATGAAACGTCGGTACCAATCCACCACGCTGACCGTAGCCAGCGAGTTGATTTCACCGGAACTGGATGAAATTGCTGCCGTGAAAATAACAGCAATCAGCAGGCCCACAACTCCCACCGGCAGAAACTTTGTGACAAACGAAACGAAAATATAATTTGTGTCATTGAACCCTTTGGTATGTTCCAAAGAATCCACTGCCGCCAGCATCTGCTTGCGAACCGCCTCAAACCTCTGCTCGGATGCGCGAAATTCGGCAGTTTGTCGGGCTGACGAACCTTGGTCCAACCCGCTTGAAAGTTTAAATGCCGCTTGGCGGCGATCTTCAAAAGCATTGTTATACGCTTGCTGAAGCGGAGCCCAAGCCGCTGTTTGACTGAGCCGTTCAGCTTCCGCTGGATGAAACACAGCCGGCGGCTTCACAAACAGAAACAGCACAAACACCATCGCTCCAATAAACAGGATGAACGCCTGCATCGGAATCTTAGCGGTGGCGTTGAAAATCAAACTTAAACGGCTTTGGCCCACGGACCGCCCGGTCAGATAACGCTGAACCTGGCTTTGATCGCAGCCGAAATAAGCCAGTGCCAGGAATGCTCCGCCGATCAGTCCGCTCCACACGTTGTACCGGTTATTCAGATTCCAATGAAAATCAACGGCGTTTAAGCGTCCGGCAATGCCTGCTAAATGCATCGCCTGGGCGACGCTCACCTGCTGCGGCATCAGGCGAAATGCCAGAATGAGGCTGAGCACCAGGGCCGCCATAATCATCATCATCTGTTGAACATCGGCCCAGGTCACTGCTTTGATGCCGCCGGTAGTGGTGTAAAGAACAATCAAAGCGCCCATCATGCTGGTGGTGATGTAATCCGGCCAGCGCAGAACCACTGATAGAACCACCGCCGGGGCATACAATGAAAGCCCTGCTGCTAGACCTCGCTGAATCAGAAACACGAGGCTCACCAGAGCTCGCGTTTTGGTGTCGAAGCGTTTTTCCAGGTACTCGTAAGCAGTGTAAACGTTAGCGCGATGAAATATGGGCACAGCGGTAACGCAAAGAATCACCATTGCGAGCGGCAGGCCGAAGTAAAACTGAACAAACCTCATGCCGTCCGTATAAGCTTGCGCGGTGGTGGAAATAAATGTGACCGCGCTGGCCTGGGTAGCCATAATCGACAAGCCCATCGCATACCAGGGCATCGATCTGCCCGCCCGCAGAAAACTGTCCACGGTGTTGCTGCTGCGTCCGCGATAGATGCCGTAGCTGACAATAAACGTAAGCCAACCGAAAAAGACCAGCCAATCCAGCAGTTTCATCTTCCATCGCCTTCATCCGTATGGTTAATCGAATTGTCCAAAATCCTGCGCAGCCGGGCTACTTTGGCGCTTTCGAGTTTCCCCTGGGAATCCCGCACTGCCCGGCCCGTATGAAATTCCGATAAAATCGGCGACTGCGCCAGATAAGCCAGAACCCGTTCACTGATGCCGCCTCCGGCAAGTACCGTAATTTCAGGCCCGACTTTGCATTGTAATTGTTCCAGATTCTGAATGCGTTCCGTTGGTGCGCCGGAACCGCCGCTGGCCAGAATGCGATTCACCATTGGATAAGTTTTCAAACATTGTATTGTTGCCGGTAAATGGTGAACGCATTCAATGGCGCGGTGAAAAGTAATCTGTTTAGTCGCGGCAGCGGCCAACAGGTTTTGCATAGCCGCTTGGTCTACCGTTCCACCGCGCAGAAATCCCAGCACCAATCCCTTAATCGGTAGTTCGGCCAATTGCTCGGCCTGCCGTTCAAGCACTCTCAATTCATTCTCATCAGCAATTTCAAAGGTTGGGTTGTGTCGAAGCATCACCCTCACCGGAATGGAAACAGAACGAACCACTTGTTCAACTGTTTGCAGGGATGGAGTTAAGCCGCCCTTATCCATCTCGCGGACGAGTTCCAAACGATGTGCGCCGCTTTCTTCCGCCGTGCGCGCTTCTTCCGCGGAGGTTACAATCACTTCCAACAGTTTCAATTTCGAACCCTCTTGGAGGTTCACGAGAACATCCGCATAAAGATGTACAGGCACGCAATTAGAAAAACAAGATAGATCAACACTGCCGTATACAAGCGGGGCCAAGTCCGCAGAATTGGCGGCGGCTCCGCGTCATTTTGGTTGGAATCTATCGGCTGATTCACTCGGGCCGTCCGCTCGTTACGGTTCCTGCCGAAAGGTTTGCCGTTCCTAACGTTTTCGAAGCGCTCAGGAAATTTGCAAAAATCCGGTAAGCTCCGGGAACGCCTGCTGGTAGCTCCCGGAACCACGAAAATGCCGTAAAAATGTAAACGCCTTTACCATACCTTGTCACCAGCGTTGCGCCTCGTAAAGGAGCTTCGCCCGGATCATGCATTTCAAATGGCGTTAAGTAATGTGTGTCCCATTTGGAAGCGAAATAAAGTCCGCGTTCCTGAATCCAGCCCGCAAAATCATCCGGTGTGATTTTGTTCGGCTGATTTAATAAGGGATCTTTTGGATCATACTGCACGGGCGAGTTTTCTACCGTAACCCGCAGATTCCCAATCTCGAAAGGATATGGCCCAAGATGCTGCAAATCCTTGGCGCGATCTCGTTCAATGCGATTGTATTGAACAATCAGGGTGCCGCCGTTTGAAAGATATTGCAGCAGGCGTGATTGGTTGGCTACGAGGTCGGGCCGTTCCGTGTAAGCGCGAATGCCGGTTACAATCGCGTCATAAACGCTCAAGTCGCCTTGCGCCAAGTCTTTTTCTCCGAGCAGGGTCACTTCGCAGCCGAGCTGGCGCAATGCTTCCGGTTCATCATCGCCGGAACCCATCACATAGCCGATATGCTTGGCTAAGGTAATCGCATCCGTCCGCACCAGTCTGGCTTCCGCTTTCGGAAAAAGTGTTTGCACAGGAATGTGAGAATAGATGATTTTGTGGACTGCCACATCAATTGTTTTTCCGCTGCTTTGAAGATCGGCCACCAGGTCTCCGGACTGCGCGCCTTCGCCGGGAGTAAGCGTAAAGTTCAACAATACCTGTTCGCCCGCAGTAGCAAGGGAAAATTCCTGTGAAGCAGGCACAAGCTGCCAGCCCTGCGGCGCATGAAGTTTCGCTGCTCCCCGTACCGCTGCCTGATGCGCCGTCACTTCCACTTGCACTGTTTTCGCCCGGTTCTGCGGATAAACAAGCGTCGGCTGTACCACCCGCAAGGAAACCGGCGGAATGTAAGCTACTGGCGTGATGGATTCTCCATTCAAGCGGTCTATGTAGCGGTGAAGAATAGCGCGTTGAATGTTGATGCGGGCGCGGCCTATCTGAACCACGGCGTTTAACTGCAAAGGCGGCGGGTTCTCCGGTAATCCTGTCAGCCGGATATCATCCACCGCATAACGATCATGCTGCGGCGGCTTTAATAGCCAGTACGGCTGAGTGTATGTGGTTCCGGCATCAAGGATTTCCGTTTCTTCCAGCGTCACCGGCACGTTTACGTCAAGCACGGTGGGGCGGTTGCCCTTAAATTGTTTGCCGTTCAGTTCAAGGGAAAGCAGGGAAACCGGCATGGGCGTCCGGCGAATGGCCGTCACTTTCAGCACAGCCGGTAACTGCGTCACATCTTCGGAGGCCACCGAAAAATCCAGCCATAAACCCGCGCAGTTGGCGATCAACTCATCAAGGGATCTTACCTTCTCCTGAGCGTCAGGGTCATCAATCTTGCTGGCTAGTTCTTTGACGCGCAGAAAAGTGGGTATCAGGTCAGAAGGATGCTCGGGATTCCAGCGCGATTCGGCTTCGTCCAGCAATTGTTTTACCGGCGCGCCGCCTTTGTAGCGATTCCAGGTCAGGTCAATGCCGTCGAAAATATCTTTCTGAGCAAGTGGGCCTTTCACCGTTACAAATGTGGTTTTATCTGCGCCGCGAACGCGCGGAGTACCGTCGCTCTGGCTGCTGTTGTAACTGCGGCTGATGCCTGCCAATTCGCCATAGGAATAACCAAGCATCGGGTTATAACCGCCCAGGTCAACATCCAGCTTCTGCGGCAGCTTGTCTATTTCCTTTTGCATTTCCGGGGTGAAGCCGCGCCGGTTAACCAGCATTCGCCTGGCTTGCCAGGGGCGAACATATTTAAGCTGATCGGGGTATTTGGAAGAATCTGCCGCCGCCGTGTAAGCTTCCCGCCCCAGAATTGATGATGCCTGATGCTGCCCATGCCCATCGGCTGGGGTGCCGGTAAACTGCAGAATCACCACATCCGGCCTGAATTGGCGGATAATCCATACAATATCGCCCAGAACATCGTCATGGCCCCATTTCTCAATAGCTTCCTTGGGGCTTTTGGAAAACCCGAAGTCAATAGCCCGGCTGAAGAACTGCTGGCCGCCGTCAATGCGCCTGGATTGCAATAGTTCCTGGGTGCGAATAATGCCCAGGTCAGGCCCTATTTCCGGTCCAATCACGTTCTGTCCGCCTTCGCCGCGGGTAAGGGAAAGATAAGCGGTGCGAACGCTGCGACCCCGCGCCAGGTAAGAAATCAACGCCGTGTTCTCGTCATCGGGGTGGGCTGCAATCATCAGCACGCTGCCGGTGACGCACAACTTATCCAGCGATTGTTTGATTGAGATCGCATCCGAGTGCGTGATGTTAGGCTCAGAAGCGACCAGAAACGAGGCAAATAAAAAGGGAAGCAAAGCCCCGCAAATTCTGTTGAGCATTGAACATCAGTTTAAAGGATGCGATTTGCTTCCTTATATAAGGATTACAAATCATCGTTTACACTGAAAGATTGTGGCAAACGAGACCGCACGTCCGCCAATCAACGTACTAATCGTTGATGACGAGGAATCGCAGCGTAACCCGCTCGCGAATATGATTGCTGCCTGGGGATTTACCGTCGAAAAAGCCGGTGATGGCCAGGAAGCGTTAGAAAAATTGGCTACTTTCCCTGCAAACGTAATCATAACGGATTTAATGATGCCGCGCATGGACGGATTCGAACTGATGAAACGTCTGGGCGCGGATGGCAATATGCCGCCGGCGATCGTACTGACCGCTTTCGGCAATATTGAAACAGCCCTGCAAACTATCCATGAGCTGGGTGCTTTCTGGTTCATGGAAAAACCGATTCAGCCGAATGCCATGCGGATTCTGCTGGAACGGGCCTCCGCCCAGAGTGTTCTGGCGGAAGAAACCGAACGCTTGCAGCGCCAACTCACTTACCAGGGTGTGCTGGTGGATATGGTTGGCACTTCGCCGCCGATGCAGCAGGTGTTTTCACTGGTTCGGCAGGTAGCGCCCAGCAAAGCGTCCGTGCTGATTTCCGGCGAAAGCGGCACCGGCAAAGAACTGGTTGCCCGCGCCATTCATCACTTGAGCTCCCGGAGGAATGGTCCTTTTGTTCCGATCAACTGCGCCGCTTTGCCCGAAACGCTGATGGAAAGCGAGTTGTTCGGGCATGAAAAAGGCGCGTTCACCGGCGCTTTGGAGCGTCGCTCCGGCTGTTTCGAACTCGCCCAGCATGGAACGCTTCTGCTGGACGAATTGGGTGAAATGCCGGTCGGCACCCAGGCCAAGCTGTTGCGCGTGCTGGAAGATTCCCGTGTCCGCCGATTAGGCGGCAAAGGTGAAATCTCGGTGGATGTGCGCGTGATTGCCGCCACCAACCGTAATGTGGATGAAGCTTTAAAACAAGGCGAACTGCGGGAAGATTTGTATTACCGCTTAAATGTTTTCCAGATTCAGTTGCCGTCTTTGCGGCAGCGCATGAGCGATCTGCCGCTGCTTTGCGAGACTTTAATTGCCCAGCTTAATCGCAAATATCAGGTGAACGTGACCGAGCTGCACCCGGACGTCATGGAAGTTTTTAAGAAGTATACCTGGCCCGGTAATGTGCGTGAATTAAGAAATGTTCTGGAGCGCGCGGTGATTGTTGCAGGCGCTGGCACAATCCAAATGGCCCATCTGCCGTATGATTTCGGCGTTTCCACCGGAACCCGGAATCCGGCTGAAATTTATGAGCCGGATTCGGTTCGTTTAACCGTTGGCACCACGGTGGCGCAAGGCGAAAAGTCTTTGATTCAATTGACGCTGCAGCACACCAAAAACAATAAAACCCGCGCGGCGGACATTCTGGGCATCAGCCTGAAAACGTTATTCAATAAGTTGAAAGAATACGGCGCGGAAACTGAAACCTGAATCGGTTGAGGCACAAAATAGTTCGGCTCGAAAATAGGTGTAACTCTATGCTACGCTGAGGGTTCCTGCATGACATCGAGTGTTGCGCTCAAGCGAACTCCGCTGAATTCAGTTCACAAATCAAGCGGCGCCAAAATGGTTGATTTTGGCGGTTGGGAGATGCCCGTGCAGTATTCCGGCATTCTCGATGAACATCATACCGTGCGCCGCGCTGTTGGTTTGTTCGATGTCAGCCACATGGGCGAACTGGAGATTCGCGGGCCGGAAGCTTTGCCGCTTGTGAATTGGGTTTCCACCAACGATGCCGGACGCTTAAAGCAGGGCCAAGCTCATTACTCCGGGCTGTTGTATGAGCACGGTGGATTTGTGGATGACATTCTGGTTCACAAAGTAGCTGACGACCATTTCTTCATCTGCGTCAATGCATCTAATCAGGAAAAAGACTTCGAGCATATCCGCGAACACAACCGGTTTGACGCGGAAGTGGAATTTTCGAGCGACCGCTACGCCCAGATTGCCGTGCAGGGTCCGAAAGCATTGCCAACGCTGCAAAAGCTGGTGAAACGCGATCTCGCAGCCATCAAATATTATTGGTTTGTTGATGATGAGGCGGCAGGCATTCCCGCCCGGATCGCCCGCACCGGGTACACCGGTGAGGACGGATTTGAAGTTTATGTAGACCCGGAACAGGCCGCAGCCATCTGGAATCAACTGCTCGAAGCAGGCGAAGAGTTTGGTATCAAGCCCTGCGGTTTAGGAGCCCGAAATACGCTCCGGCTGGAATCGAAAATGGCTTTGTATGGTCACGAGATTACTGCCTCCATCAATCCGTTTGAAGCGGACCTGGGCTGGATCGTCAAAATGGAGAAAGGCGATTTTGTGGGCCGCGCGGCGTTGGCCGAGCAGCTTGAAAAGGGCGTCAGCCGTAAACTGGTTGGCTTTGAAATGACCGGGCGGGGGATTGGTCGTGATGGCTACGAAGTGCTGCTGGCCGAACAACCGGCAGGCTGGGTCACTAGCGGAGCGCCTGCGCCCACGCTGAACAAAAACATCGGCCTTTGTTATCTTCCGGCCAGCCAGGCTGTTCCGGGCGTTCCGATTGAAGTGATGGTGCGCAATCAACCGGCGGCTGCCGTAACCGTTCCCACACCTTTCTATAAACGAGCGAAAACATGAGTTACCCGGAAAATTTCAAGTACACCAAAGAACACGAGTGGGTGCTGCTCGATGGCACAAACGGAACCGTGGGAATTACCATTCACGCCCAGAATGAATTGGGTGACATTGTTTACGTAGATCTTCCAAAACCAGGTTCCAAGGTGGAAAAGGGAAAAGCGTTCGGGTCGGTGGAATCCGTCAAAGCGGTTTCCGATGTGTACGCACCGGTAGCCGGTGAAGTGACTGAAGCAAATAGCCTTCTTTCCACCAATCCAGAAAAGTTAAATGAAGATCCGCACGGAAATGCCTGGCTGATTAAGGTGAAACTAGACTCGCCGGAAGAAGTAAAGGATCTAATGAACGCTGAAGATTATCAAAAGTATATAGGCGCTTAGATCGATAGCGGTTGCCTTCGGCAGGAAAGAATTTTTGCGTTACTTACCTAAATCAGATTCCGAGCGGCGGGAGATGTTAACAGTGCTCGGCATAGATAAAGTGGAAGAACTGATCTCCCATCTTCCGGAAAACATTCGCTTTGATGACCGGCTCGAAATTGAGAATGGAAAAAGCGAATACGAAATTGTTGATTATTTTAAAGCGCGGGCTAATGAAACAGCACTAGGCTATTCCAGCTTTCTAGGGGCCGGAGTTTACAACCATTACCGCCCGGTTTTATGCGACGTGGTTGTGTCGCGCGGCGAGTTTCTTACGTCCTACACTCCGTATCAGGCGGAGATTTCGCAAGGCACCCTGACTACCATTTTTGAGTTTCAAACAATGGTCTGTCAGTTGACCGGCATGGATGTGGCAAACGCTTCCATGTACGATGGCTCCTCGGCGGTTCCGGAAGCAGCGATGATGGCTGCCCGGATTACCGGACGCGATCGCATTCTGTCAGCCCGCTCGGTGCATCCTGAATACCGCGAAGTGCTTTCCACCTATCTGAAACACGCCGGGCTGCCGGTGGCTGAGTTCGGTTATAACCAACGCGGCTTGGTGGACATGGATGATCTAAAACGGCAGTTGGATGAAACTGTGGCCGCTGTTATCATTCAAACTCCGAATTTTTTCGGCTTGCTGGAGCAGGTAAGCGAGATTGCCGCGCTGGCAAAGCAGAAAGGTGCTCTGCTGGTAGTCGCTTTCACCGAAGCGGTGGCTTTAGGCGTTATCGAGCCGCCCCGCGATGCCGATATCGTGGTGGGAGAACTGCAAAGCTTTGCGATTTCTCCAAGCTATGGCGGTCCTTATGCGGGCATTGTCGCGGCCAAAGAAAAGTATATTCGCCAATTGCCGGGACGTTTAGTAGGAGAAACGCGCGACACAAACGGCAAGCGTGCTTTCTGCCTAACGCTCGCCACGCGCGAACAGCACATACGGCGGGAAAAAGCCACTTCGAACATCTGCACCAATCAAGCTTTAATCGCTTTAATGGCAGGCGTGTTCATGACTGTTTATGGAAAAGAAGGAATGCGTGAACTGGCCACGCAGAACCTTTCCAAAGCTCATTACCTGGCTCGCCAATTACCGTTGAAGTTTGACTCGCCATTCTTTAATGAGTTTGTGGTAAAGACTAACGGCAAATCAGCGCAAGCTATCAATCAGGAACTGCTTCAGGAAAAGATTGTGGGCGGATTGCCGCTGGATCGTTTTTATCCTGAGTTGGCCGGCTGCGTTCTGTTGTGCGCCACCGAAATGAGCAAGCGGGCCGACATGGACCGGGTTGCGGCGGCCTGGAACGGTAAACATTGAAAGCGTATTTGCTAGGTATTGCTTCCTAAACCAAGATGATTAAAAAAGTTTCTACGCATATTGTTCAAAACGAGCCGTTGGTGTTCGAGCGGAGTTCTCCGGGCAAGCGCGGATATCAACTCCCTGCGCTGGATGTTCCCGAAACCGATCCTGTCGAAGCGTTAGGAACGAAAAACGTCCGCCCGGAAATTGAAGATTTTCCCGAAATCAGCGAAGTGGAAGCGATTCGCCACTTCACTCGCTTGTCTACCTGGAACTACGCGATTGATTTAGGTTTGTACCCGCTCGGCTCCTGCACCATGAAGTACAACCCGCGAGTGAATGAATTGGTAGCCCGCACCGAAGGATTGGCTTGGGCGCATCCTTACCAGCCGGAAGAATTGTCGCAAGGCTGCATGGAAATTGTGGCGGTGCTCGAAGACGCGCTGGCAAAAATCACCGGCATGGATGCGGTGACGCTACAGCCGGCAGCCGGAGCGCATGGCGAGTTTACCGGCATTCTGATGATTCGCGCGCTGCTCGAACAACGCGGCAATGCGCGCCGGAAAGTGCTGGTTCCCGATTCCGCGCACGGCACCAATCCTGCCACCGCCGGAATGGTCGGCTATTCGGTAGAAAATGTTCCTTCAAATGACCGCGGCATGGTGGATATTGAGAAGCTTGCCAAGCAGGTGACCGAAGATGTAGCCGCCCTAATGATCACCAACCCGAATACGGTCGGCGTGTTTGAAGAAAATATTCAGAAAATCACCGGCCTGCTGCACGACAAAGGTGCGCTGGTGTACATGGACGGCGCAAACATGAACGCGCTGGTTGGCGTGTCACGGCCCGGCGATTTTGGTGTTGATGTCATGCACCTAAACCTGCATAAGACCTTTTCCACGCCGCACGGCGGAGGAGGTCCGGGCGCAGGTGCAGTGGCAGTCCGAAACGTTCTGGAGCCGTTTCTTCCTGCTCCGCGCTTAAAGCGGGAAGGCGAGTTGTGGAAATGGAATTACGACCGGCCACAATCCATTGGGCGTGTTCGCGCTTTTTACGGCAATTTCGGCGTGCTGGTCCGGGCGTTGGCTTATATCATGGCGCACGGCGGCGATGGCCTGCGCCGGGCCACGCTCGATGCGGTGCTGAATGCCAACTACATTCGCAAAAAGCTGGAAGCCTATTACGACCTCTCTTATCCGTCGCCCAGCATGCACGAATGCGTGTTCAGCGACGATCGCCAGGCGGCAAGAGGCGTCCGCACCGGCGACATCGCCAAGCGATTGATCGACTACGGCTTTCATCCATATACGGTCAGCTTTCCTTTAATCGTGCATGGCGCTTTGATGATTGAGCCGACCGAAACCGAAAGCAAACAGGAAATTGACCTTTTCATTGATGCGATGATCTCCATCGCTAAAGAAATCGAGGAGACCCCGGAACTTGTTTTAAAAGCTCCGCATAGCACCCGTACCAGCCGCGTAGATGAAGTAACAGCCGCGCGCCGCCCGATTCTACGCTGGAAACCGCCGGTGCTTTCAAGCCAGGCTGCCGATTAAAAACTTCGCGCTTGCAGGGTCGTGCTAGGCTTACCCCCAAGTGACCCGGCGTAAAGCATTACTCGCAATTCCTGGATTGAGCGCAACTTCCGCCCTGACCGCGCAGTCTCAGCCTGAACTTATAAAGCCTGCTGTGCTCCGAAAAGGGGACATGGTGGGCATCGTCAGCCCGTCTACCCAAGTCACTGATCCTGACAAGCTGCAACTGGCGCAGCGCACGGTTGAGTATTTCGGCTTGAAAAGCAAATGGGGTCGGAGCGTTCGCAACCATCGGGCGCAGGATATCTCAACCGTGGCGGAACGGGTGGAAGATCTGCACCAGATGTTTTCCGATCCGGATGTGCGGGCAATTTTCTGCATTCGCGGCGGCTATGGCGCGAGTCAACTAGTAGCCGATCTTGATTACAACCTGATCCAATCTCATCCTAAGATATTGGTCGGCTACAGCGACATCACTGCTTTGCATCTGGCAATCCATCAGAAAACGGGTTTGGTCACATTTCATGGCCCGGTGCTTTTGTCGGAATTTACCCCTTACACGCTCGATTGTTATCAGCGTGCTTTATTTAGCGCGGAGCCGTTGGGCTTGCTGACAAATCCTCACGAAGCAAATGCGCTGCGGCCCAGCCATAATCTGCGCACTGTTCGCGGCGGTAGTGCTCATGGCAGGCTGGTTGGCGGCAATCTGACGCTGATCAGCACTTTGATGGGAACACCGTTTGAGATTCAAACCAAGGACAAAATTTTTTTCACCGAAGATGTTGGCGAAGAAAATTACCGGATTGATCGAATGCTGACGCAGTTGCGCCTAGCGCATAAATTACAGGACGCAGCAGGTATTATCTTTGGAGAGTGCCGCGACTGCGGCCCGAGTGATTATAAGCCGTCGTTCGCCTGGAATCTCACTTTTGGCGAAGTTCTGGATGACCGGTTTGCCGGAATGAAAACGCCGGTTTTATCGGGCTTAACCATCGGCCACACCGCCGACCAGTTAACGCTTCCGCTGGGCGTAGCGGCAACGCTCGATGCTGACAAAGGCACTTTGAATATCGAAGAAAGCGCAACCATTCAATGACATATAGTTTATAGAAATGAATGGATTCAAGTTCCTGCTGGCTGCCTTGCTTTCTTCCCCTGTTTTGTTCGCGCAATCCGCTGTTCCGCCGCAAACAATTCTGTTGTGGCCTGATGGCGCTCCGAAACAGCAGGGCGACTTGGATACGGATAAACCTGCTTTGACGATTTATCCAATAGCGCAAAGCCAAGTGAAGACCGGAATCATTGTTTTTCCCGGCGGCGGCTACCAAAACCTGGCGATGGACCATGAAGGCAAACAGATTGCCGAATGGTTGAACAATCTGGGTATTCCCGCTTTTGTGCTTCGCTACCGGCTCGGCATGAAATACCACCATCCGGTGGAATTGGGCGATGCCCAACGAGCTATCCGTTATGTAAGAGCCCATGCCGGCGAGTACGGCATTGATCCGCAGCGCCTTGGAATTTGGGGTTTTTCTGCCGGTGGACATCTAGCTTCCACTGCCGGCACGCACTTTGACGCGGGACACTCCGGGAACAATGACCCTATAGAAAAACAGAGTTCACGGCCCGATTTTATGATTTTGGCTTATCCGGTTATTACTATGCGCGATCCTTACGTGCACCGCAGCTCGCGTGATTACCTGCTTGGCGCCAATCCGTCCAGTTCGCTGATTGATTCGCTGTCCAATGAGCTGCAAGTGACGAAAGACACGCCGCCTACGTTTCTGTTCCACACTTCAGATGATCCAGTCGTGCCTGTGCAGAACAGCATAGAATTTTATCTTGCTTTGCAGAAAAACGGCGTACCGGCGGAACTGCATGTATTCGAGCATGGACGGCACGGCGTAGGACTCGCCAAGGATGATCCTGTGCTTTCGGTTTGGCCTACCCTGTTAGCTAATTGGCTGAAAAGCCGTGGATTACATTAATTCTTAATACTCCCCGGCATCTCCAAGATACGGCTCGGAAGTTGGTTTCGCGCCTTCGGCTAGTTCCTGCAGCCGGGAAGAAATTTCCGGTTCGCGCTGCTTGTACGTGCTGATCCCGGTGATCGGCGCTTCTTCCAGCGTTTCACCCTTACCGTTGATGTAAATCACCTTAAACTCACCCGGTACGCTCGAACTGTAAATATCAGCTTTACAGTCAGCATAGGTGAGCGTTCCTACCAGTTGTGCATCCATACTAACTGAAGACTTGAATTGATTCCCAGATGTAACAGGAAGAACTCAACAAAAACAGTTTTACCGAAATCTCCCCCCTTCGAAAATCTGCCAGCCGCTTTCGAAACCGTGGCACCCGTACAATTGGAGCGTGGCCGAGACCCTTCCCCGCTTGCGTTTGAATCTTGATTTTATGCCGTCGCCCGATCCTGAACGGCCCGGCCTGATGATTCGTGATCCGTATCATTATTCCGATTCGGTGCTGATGATTCCTCCTGTTCTGGTTCCTTGTCTCGACTGCTTCGACGGTACGCAAACAGAATTGGATCTCCGTTCCGAAATTGTTCGCATTACCGGACAGATTCAGGTCGGCCAGATTGAACGAAATTTGTTTGAATCGCTGGATGAAGCAGGTTTTCTTGAAAACGAAACGTATCGCCGCCTGCGCCGGGAGCGGGAAGCGGCTTTTGCCGAGGAAGCGGTGCGTTCTGCCGTTTTTGCCGGATCTGCTTACCCGGACAACGCCGAAGAATTATCGCAAGTGTTAACGGTGGAACTCGGCCAAGGGAGCGGAACCGGAGAAACAATAGCAATTGCCGCGCCTCATGCCAGCCCTGATGGTGGCTGGGAAACCTATCGCGCTGCTTACCAGGCGCTGCCGCCTAAGTCCGCCGCGGAAGACCGGGTATTTGTGATTCTTGGAACATCGCACTACGGCGCGCCGGACCGGTTCGGCTTGACGCGTAAGAATTTTGTTACTCCACTAGGCGAGGCAAAAACCGAAATAAAACTGCTCAATGAGTTAACAACAGCAGCGGACGGAGCCATCCGCATGGAAGACTACTGCCATGCGGTGGAGCATTCCATTGAATTTCAGGTAGTGTTTCTTCAGCACCTCTACGGCCCGTCGGTTCGCATACTGCCGATTCTCTGCGGCCCCTACGTGAAAAGTATTTATGAAGGCGGTTTGCCGGAAGAAAACGACAATGTGAAGCGTTTTCTGGGGACTCTGGCGGAAATGCAAGCGCGGGAGGGGAAACGGCTGTTCTGGGTATTGGGCGTTGATATGGCACATATGGGGCGGCGCTACGGAGACCAGTTAACAGCTTATGCCTATCAGGGAGAAATGCTGACCGTGAAAGAACGGGACGGAGCGCGAATCGAACAACTTGCAAAAGGAAACGCGCCGGAATATTGGAATCTGATTCAACAAAACCAGGACGATCTGAAGTGGTGCGGCGCGTCTCCTTTTTACACGTTCTTAAAAGTGATGCCGCCGCTCGGAGGCGAACTGCTGAATTACCGGCAATGGCAAATCGATCCGCAAAGCGTGGTCAGCTTCGGCGCAATGCAATTCAAACAAAAAGAATAAACGTAAACTCAGGACAAGCGGGAATGGGCAATGTCCGGCGTTTCGTCGAGTTTTTTGGGAAGAGCTTCTTCGGGAGCTAGATAATAGCGAATCAAGCCTTCTTTCAGCAGGTTTAACGCTGTTTCCGGGTCATCCGCGAACTGAAACAAATCTAAATCCGAAGCGGAAATAACGCCGTGCTGTACCAGCGCATCCCAGTTAATTACTTCCTTCCAGAACTTAGAACCGTATAGCACAATCAGGATTTTGCTTTCCAGCTTTTGCGTTTGCGCCAAAGTCAGAATCTCGCTCAGTTCGTCCAGCGTACCGAAGCCGCCCGGAAAAACCACTAGCGCTTTCGCCAGATATGCGAACCAGAATTTCCGCATGAAAAAATAATGAAATTCAAACGATAGTTCCGGAGTAATAAACGGATTAGGGCGCTGTTCAAAAGGCAATCCGATGTTGAGGCCAATGGTTTTGCCGCCCGCTTCCGAGGCTCCTTTGTTAGCCGCTTCCATAATGCCGGGACCGCCTCCGCTGCAAACCACAAAACGATGCGTCGGCTCATTCAAACTTTGTGTCCACTGCGTGACCAGCCGGGCCAACTCTTGCGCTTCGCGGTAATAACAGGCGAGCGGGCCGCTCTCAGTGATCCTGGCCGAACCGAAGAAAACAATAGTGTCCTGTATTTTCTCTTCTTCAAAGTGGGCTAAAGGCCACAGGTATTCCGAAAGAATGCGCAAAGGGCGGCCTTCTTTGCTTTCCATAAAAGCCTCGTCTTTGTAGGCGACGGGCCGGTAAGAATAATCAGGTGGCAACGTGGACATGTAAATTTATAGTTTTTGGAGGACTTTTCCGGAATTGATACTGATTTAAGACTTCTCGGCTTCTAACTGGCTCAAACGGCGCTCCAGTTCACGAAGATGTTTTAAAGTTTGTGGGAGTTTGGCGAAAGCAGTAGTGGCGCGGAGCCATTCCCGGGCTTCGAACGCGGGTGAGCCGCCAACCACGGTGCCTTCTGGAACATCGTGCCCGATGCCTGCTTGCGCGTACACGGTGGCGTTTTTATGAACCGTGAGGTGGCCAGCCGAGCCCGATTGGCCGGCCATGATTACGTTTGCTTCGAGCACCGTGCTGCCGGCCAGCCCGGCCTGCGCGCAAATGATGTTATCCTCTCCTACTACGCAGGCATGGCCAATCTGCACTAAACTGTCGATTTTCGCGCCTCGTTTGACGCGCGTTTCACCTATCGTTGCCCGGTCAATTGAAGTTAGCGATTGCACTTCCACGTCATCTTCCAGAATCGTTCTTCCGGTTTGCGGAATTTTGAACTGAGTTCCGTCCGCTTTTTTGGCGAACCCGAACCCATCGCCGCCGACTACTACGCTGTTCTGCAGCAATACACGATTGCCGATCTGGCAGAACTCCCGCACGGAAGCATGGGAATGAGCCACAAAATCATCACCGATCCGGCATCCCTCATAGATCACCACATGCGGATGAATCACTGCGTTTGCGCCAATGCTCACTCCTTCCCCGATCACCGCGTATGCGCCAATCGAAGCGCCGGGGCCGATGACCGCTGATGGCGCGATGATGGCGGTAGGGTGTATTCCTGAAACCGCTTTTGGAGATTGGTGAAACATCGCCAAAGCCCGCGCAAAATCGAGGTAAGGATTCGCGGACACGAGAATAGCCGCTTCGGTGTTGGCGAGACGATCGGAAGCAAGAATGGCGGAAGCCTGGCAATGCTTGATTTTCGGCGCGTACTTCAGATTAGATAGAAAACTGATCTCGCCCGGCTGTGCCTGATCAAGCGTAGCGACGCCGGTTATCTCAAGGGCGGGATCACCGGCAAGCTCACAACCGAGTTCCGCTGCTAACCGGCCAAGCTGAAATACTGGCATCAATCCTATTAAACCTTATAAGCCCGGAAGTGAGTGGGGAAACAGGCAAGATAAAGAAGGTCTTGGAATGCACTATTTTGCTGCTAGGGCGTGTTTTTCCCGGCAATCACTGGAGCAGAAATAATATTTCTGGCCAAAAATTTGTTTTTGGAAGGGCGTGCTTTCCACCACGAAGGTGCCGCAAACCGGATCGCGGTGCAGATCGCTCCCGTGTTGGCTAGGGGGAGAAGTGGCGGAAGAAGTTGAACTGGAAGAAGCGGCAGCGTTGTTGAGCAGTGAGCCTAAGCCTTTCATCAACACTCCGATCACTGTCCGCAGAACGGAAATCAGCACCACCGCGACCAGCATGTAAAGAATTACTCGAAACATAAGAACCCGAAAACTAAAAAGTGAGACAGCACGAAACTGCCTCACTTTTTAGACGTGCAACAGCCCAAAAAGTCTAGTTTCTATTCCTGAGCCTTCTTCTTCTTAGAAGGCGCTTTGTCAGCACCCGCAGCTTTAAATTTGGTGTCTACTGTCCCGCCAAGCTGAGTCAGCATGTCTTTGGAAGGTTGGGCAAACGGACCATCCGGCTTCAATTCCAAATACTTCTGGAACTGTTCGGAAGTGCCTTCCGGCGGAGTAATTTTGCCGCTGGCATCCACCTGGGCTTTCGCCATCAAGCAGATTCCGTACTGATAATGGGCATCAGCATAGTTCGGATCGGCGGCAATGGCTTTTTGGAAGAAACTGGCTGCTTCATCCGATTTGCCGGTATTCACCAGATTCGCGCCCAGGTTGTAATAAGCTTTGGCGGCCATCTGCGGGTCGAGTTGGGCGGCTTTGGTTAAAGCTTCTGTTGCTTCGGGTATTTTGCCTTCGGCGCCATACACGTTTCCGAGCTGGTTGTATAAGCCAGCGTCATCAGCTTTTATGGCAATTGCTTTCTTGTAGGCATCTGCTGCTTTGTCGTAGGTTGCCTTGTTCTGGGTAGCGGGCTGCGTTTTTGCCCAATTGTATTCCGTATCTCCTAGGGACGACCAGACTGCAATTTGGCTGGGATCCAGCTCGCCAGCTTTAGTGAAGTGCTGTTCGGCACCCGCGTAATCCTTGGCATCCATAGCAGTTTTTCCGGCGTTGAACTCATCATTCAGAGCCTTATTCTTTTTCATGGCTTCCGAACGCTCCTTCAACTGCTTTTCCATGGCCGCTTTCTGCTCGGCGCTCATGCCCCGCGCCTGGTCCTGAGTCAGACTGCCGGTTGCAGCGGCTTGCTGCATAGCAGCTTGTTGCTGTTTCTGGCGGCCTGCGTCAAAATCAACATCGGTCGGGTCACCGTATTTTGATTTGACGTTGTTCACGGTATCTACCACTTTGCCGTCAACCTCGCAAGCAATGTTATAAGTTCCTAGCGGGAGGCCAGTGTAGAACCAGTGTCCCTTCTTATCCGACTTCACCTGATAATGGCCTTTAATGTCGGTGCGTTCTAATTTGATTACGGCGCCTTTCAAAGGTTGGCCGTTTTCGTCCTTGACGTTGCCTTCCATTGTGGTTACCTGGGCGAATGCCGCGCTTACGCACAACAAACCCACTCCGGCCAGCAATGGCAGCCGTCGCAACTGGGCGAGCATCATATTCCACCTCTCCTTCGTATTTTGCAACAAGAATACTACAAGAATGCCATTTGTTAATATCCTAAGCCCTATTCCCTCGTACAATACCGTGTTTTAGACAGTTTTTTCGATTTTTTGTGACATCCCCCGGTATCCTGCAACACCCGAAGCACATCTTACTATTAGCTGGTTTGTTCTAGTTTTCTCTCGTTTAAAGGGGTCGGCCAGTTACGTTATGATGGGTAAACATGGATTTGGGTTAGTTTTGAGACATTCTGGGCTAGTTTTGGCATTATCTGCTTTTGCTTTATCTGCAAATTCAGTATCCGCTCAGAATATCAGCAAAGCCGAGGATCTTTACCGCCGCACTGAGTATCGCCGGTCCGTTTCTATTCTTTCCAATGATAGTAGTAATCCGGCGGTGAATAACCTCATTGGCCGCGACTACTTTATGATGGGCGATTTCAAAAAAGCAGTCGACTTCTTTCAGAAATCCACCGACGCAGAGCCGAACAACAGTGATTACGCTTTGTGGCTGGGGCGCGCCTGGGGACGACGGGCAGAAACTGCTAATCCTTTCTTTGCGCCGGGATATGCTTCCAAAGCTCGGCAGTGGTTGGAGAAAGCCGTTCAACTTAACGAACGCAATCAGGAAGCCTTAAGCGATTTGTTCGATTATTATTTGGAAGCTCCTGGATTTTTGGGTGGTGGTTACGATAAAGCTCAAGACATTGCGCGTAAAATATCTAACATTGAAGCGGCTGAAGGTTATTTTGCCCGCGCGCGGTTAGCGGAAAAACGTAGTGAATATGACACGGCTGAGGTGCAGCTCCGAAGAGCCGTGGAATCGGCTCCCCGTCAGGTAGGGCGTGTTCTGGATTTGGCAAAGTTTTTAGCCAAGCAAGGCAAGCAGCAGGAAAGTGACGCCATGTTCGCCAAAGCGGAGAAGATGGCTCCTGAAGCTCCCAAGGTCTGGTATGCCCGGGCCGATGTGCTGATCAAACAAAAGCGCAATCTGGACGAAGCAAAGCGTTTATTGGAAAAATATGTGCAGTCTTCCGCCATTACTCCGGACGATCCCTCAAAAGACAGTGCTCAGCATCTACTGAAGCAGGCGTTCGGCGGAGCTTAACGTGCTAGCAGATCTTCGAAACTGAAATGGAAGTTTCTGAAGCAGTAAGATTCAGCCTGCAATCTCTGCGGGCCAACCCTTTACGTACTTTTTTGACAGCTCTGGGCTTGATTATCGGCAATGCTTCGGTCATTCTGGTTGTCACCATTTCGCTGGTCAGCAAAGATCTCATTCTGGATCAAATTCGGGGAATCGGTTCGAATCTAGTGTATGCCAGCTATGAAACCGGCGGCCAGAATTACGCTAAAGTGGAAGCTGATTTCGTTAAATTGGCTGATGTGCAAGCCATCCGGGATACGCTGGGAACCGAGATTATAGCTGCTACAGCCGTGATGCCCGGTAACGATCGCATCGTTGTGAATGGTCGTGAACGTGACATCACCATTATTGGCACAGACGATCAATACTCCAAAGTGCGGAAGCTGGTCATTTTAGCGGGTAGGACTTTCGATCAAAGCGACGTTGTTCTACGCGAGCGTGTCGCGATGCTGACCGAAAAGCTGGCACAGCGTTTATATTCCTCGCCCCAACTGGCCATCGGGCAAGTTGTCAAAATTCACCAGCTCCGGTTTACGGTGATCGGCGTGTTTCGGGAAAAAACAAGCACTTTCGGCGCATCGGAACTGCAAGATGAAACAATTATGATTCCCAACTAGATCGGAAAAGATTTTGATCCGGTGGAGCGAGTGGACCCGGTCTACGTCCAAACCAGATACGCGGAAGATGTGCCTCGGGTGACGCTGGAAGTGCAGAAGATATTAGAATCGCGCCATCGTGCCGGCGCAAAATACAACGTACAAAATCTAAAAGCCATTCTTGATACAGCCAGTGAGATTTCCGTTGTTTTAACGATTGTGCTGATTATTGTTTCTGCACTTGCTTTATTAATTTCAGGCATTGGAATTATGAACATCATGCTGGTGACGGTAACCGAGCGAACGCGGGAAATCGGATTAAGAAAAGCAGTGGGCGCGTCCCGCAAGGAAGTGCTGGGGCAGTTCTTAACTGAATCGCTGTTACTGAGTTTGGGCGGCGGATTCATTGGAATCCTCATCGGCGTTGCTGTGCCTTTAGGGGTAACGTTGTTCACTGATTTCCAAATTCCTGTTTCGCCTATTTCCATTCTGGTGGCGTTTGTGGTTTCCATTTCAGTAGGCATCGGTTTTGGAATGTTGCCTGCTTCACGCGCAGCCAGCCTTAACCCCACTGAAGCTTTACGGTACGAGTAATTCCCGACGTTTACAGTTCCAGAGAAGTTATCCTCTAAAAGAGGTGACAATGGCTGCCAGCGAGATCGAAAATTCCTTTCAACAGTTGTTAAGCGGAATCGCTAAATTTCAGCGAGAAATTTATCCGGAGCGGGAAGAAACCTACAAACAGGTAATTCGAGAAGGGCAGAAACCGCACGCGCTTTTCATCACTTGCGCTGACTCCCGCATTGATCCTGAAGCCCTGACGCAATCCGGCCCGGGAGAAATTTTCGTTTTGAGAAACATCGGCAATCTGGTGCCGGCTTACGGCGAAATGATGGGAGGCGTTTCAGCCGTTATCGAATATGCAGTGCTGGCTTTGAACGTCAGCCAAGTCATTATCTGCGGACACACGGACTGCGGAGCCATGAAGGGGCTGCTGAGTCCCGAAAAGCTGACGGGTATGCCGCTGGTGAAATCGTGGTTACGGAATGGCGAAGCCGCGCTGAGCATTGTGCAGGCTCGTCATCAGTCTGAAGAACAATCTATTGACCTGAATACGCTGATTGAAGAGAATGTGCTGCTGCAACTCAACCATCTTCGCACCCACCCTTCCGTCGCGGGCCGGATAGCCCAGGGTAGCCTTGCGGTGTATGGCTGCGTGTATGAAATCGAGCATGGAACAGTCCGTTTTTATGATGAAGCGCAGCGCAAATTCCTGCCTTATGAGCATTTCTTGGCGACGTCCAAAGCCGAAAGCGCGAATGGATGATTGTTCCGAAGCGGGTAAACCTGTTTAAGCTACTGCGCTATGTAGGAACACCGTTAGCGTTGCTGCTCGCCTATGACATGCTGGTGGGCGTTACCTACGTTTATGCCGGTTGGACGTGGATTGCCTTGCCGCATATTCCGCTTTCCATCTTCGGCGGCGCGATTGGCGTGATTGTCGGCTTCAGAAACAACAGCAGTTATCAACGCTGGTGGGAAGCGAGAACGCTTTGGGGAGCGATTGTTAATTATTCGCGAACGCTCGCCCGCCAGTCATTAACGCTAATCAATGCGCCCGCCGGCAGCAGCGAAACAGAGCAGGCTGGAGTCAGGCTTGTTCAACGCGAGATTGTTCTGCACCAGATTGCTTATGTTCATGCATTGCGCGCCCACCTACGCGGGCATGAACCCTGGAGCGAGTTGGTTCAGTTACTGCCAGCCGACGAAATTGAGCGGCTGCGTTCAGAAAAAAACATTCCGTTTGCCCTTCAACAACGCATGGCAAAATTGCTCCAAGAATGTTACCGCCGCGAATGGATAGATACAATACGCTGGACAACAATCGACAATAGCTTAACTGCGTTAATGAACGCCCAGGGCGGAGCGGAAAGAATTAAAAATACGCCGATGCCGAAGCAGTACGATTTCTTCCCGCGGGTGTTTGTGGCGGTGTACTGCCTGTTATTGCCGCTCGGTTTAGTAGCTAATCTGCAACTGCTTACGCCTGTTGGTTCAACGCTGGTTGGTTTTATCTTTCTAGCCCTGGACGAAATAGGCCGTGATCTCGAAGCGCCGTTCGACAATCGGGAGCATGATGTTCCGCTGACATCGATTTCTCGAACCATTGAAATCAATCTTAAACAAGCCTTGGGAGATGCGCCATTGCCGGAGCCGGAGAAAGCTATTAATGGAATTTTATGGTAAACAGCGGTAAAGCTGCTGTCAGACTTTGATTCTTTCTGTTTTCAACGTTAACTCTGATTGGTTATGGATCATCGGCAGCGCTTCGGGAATTCGGATCACGCGCCTGCTCCAACGCCGGATTGGCGTTTCAAAGAAATAATACGATAAGGTCGCAGCGGCAAAAACAGCCAGCAGGTTGAAAGGCATCGGCAAAGGAGTTTGACTGATGCCTGGCGTGCGCACCACAAACATCTGCTGCCATAAATAAATGGAATAGCTTAGCTTGCCCAGCCAAACTAAAGGCGGCCAGGAAAGCAGAACTGCCGGTTTGGTTTTGGGAAAAAACGTAACACCGCCGATCATTAGGAAAGCGCCCAAGCTGACAAAAGACCGGCCCGCTATTTCCGCAACTGCCCAGAAACGGTGAATTGTGGACCACCCTACAATTAAGCTAGCTCCTATAACAAAAACCATTGATGGTTTGAGTTTTTCCCAGATTCGGCTGTGTCTAATGCGATTCTGTTCTAAAGCTAATAAACATCCGAAGGCCAGCGAGTCTACTACAAATTCAAAACGGCGGAACACGAGCGCCGGGTCTACTCCGCCATACCAGGCAAACACCCGAAAAATGGGGCAAGCTACAATCACCGCTATCGCCAGAGTTCGCGATCTGCTTAATCCTGCGAAGCCCAGCAGCAGCGGCCAAATCAGGTAAAACTGTTCTTCCACCGACAAGGACCAGAGATGCGCCAAAGTCCAATACTGGGGATGATAATAATCGGCAGTGTAGGTCAGCCCAGTAATAAAATCCATTTTTGACACGGGAACCAAGCCGTAAGCGGCCAGTGTCATCGCGCCTGCCAGCATCAGAATCAGAGCAGGCATCAAACGGAACAAGCGGCGCAGATAAAAAGATCGCAGCCGTATGGCGCCTGTTTCAGCCAACTCGTTTTCAAGCTGCGAAGTAATTAAAAAACCCGAAAGAACGAAGAAGATAATAACCGCTGATGGCCCTAAAGTGCTGGCTCGTATGATATGCGGCAGAACATGCGTGACTGATAAGTGAGAATAAATCACCATCAGAATGGAAACGGCGCGAAGCCCATCCAGACTGGGCATATAATGTCGTGCTGGTTTGCTGGACAGGCGTTTTCTCGCGTTTTCAGGTGATATAACAATCAACTTGGTCTAACTTTCAGTTAATCACACTGAACTCTTTTCTGGTGTGCTTATAGTACTAACGAAATTTTCCTGAGTAACGGATTGTTGAATAATTAACGAAGCTGTTTTTTTAAGAAAAAATCAACACTGACAATTCCGTTTTCATCGCGCGTCGCCACTGCCGAAAAGCGAGGAGTAAAGGCCCATTCTACTCGCAGAATCTGCGATGTAGTCTGCGTCAGGTCTGTTGTGTAGGTAAACAAAATCGTCGGCGAGATTTGTTGCTGCAACGTAACACGGGCTTGGGGCAGGGAAGATCCGCTGGTAAAGGTAGGGTCGATTTTCAACTGATTCACGCCGAAAACCCTTTGTATGCGGCTTGCTAAGGGAGCGGCTACTGCCTGGCTGACAATGGCTGATTCACCCATTTGCGTTAAGGATTGATCAGGAGCCATCGGCTGATGGGCAGCGATGGTGGGGTCGGAAGTGGGCGTTTTGCCGGTAGCAAGTAAAGCCACAATTTCATCGAACCGGAGGGGCGGATCGGAACGGTAGTTCAGCTTCATATTTTCGATGGTGCCTGTCACGCCAAGCGTGACGTCTACTCCCTGCACCGTGGTTTGGAGATCCACGTCAAGCACCGGCTCGATTTTGACAGGATTGTAAAAGTTCACAAGTGCCCTGTTCACTGTGTAACGGTTGCCGAAGAAGATCAGATTTCCTTGTGTAACAACCACTCGCCCCAAAACGGAAGGACTGGTGGCTGTTCCTCGTATCGTAAGATCAGCATCGGCGGAAAGATTCTGCGACACGGAAGTTTGCACGCTCAACGCGGACGAAGTGACCACGCGAATATCAAGTCGCATTCCGGCCAGCGGACCTGAAGGGGCAGATGGGGTTTCCGGGGGAGCGGCGGTTGAGGACAGAAAAGATCCGGTATCGCTTTGTGAGTTCATCGCAATCCGGTCAACCGTAACGGTGCCGCTGAGCAGGCTGTGATCCGTGGTGCCGTTCAGCGTCAGGGCAGCCGTGTTGACAATGCTGGCTCCTGAATATCTGGTTCGGACTCGCGTGGCGGTAGCCCGCAGATTGTAGCGCAGCATGGTTCCCGTTAAACCGGCGAATCCGCTTACCGCTATTTTGCCGCCGCCGGATTCTCCGGTCAGATTGCGAACCGTAGCGGTGGTGCCGTTCAGCAGAATCACGCCGTTGCCGTTGGACAGACCATTAGGGGAATCGGCCAGATTGATTGAAGCGTTCTTCAACTCCACTCGTCCGTTTGGCACCGGCTGTTTCATTGTGCCGCGAACATCCATCTGCACAATGACGTTGCCGCTGGAATAAATATCGCGATCCAGATCCTGCAATAAAGCTAAATCAGTGGAAGCGTTCAGCTTCAAATTCAGCGGCTCAGTCGGAACGAGGCTGGCGGTGCCGCCGGCGGAAATGTCGGTTGATCTACCGGTGAGATGCGCGCTGCGGATGGTCACGAGATTGCGGACCAGTTCCACCACAATCGGGTTCTGGTTCTGCAGCAGTGTTACTGGCCCTTGCGCTTCCGTGCCGCGCGCGGTGGCGCTGGTCACTGCTAACTGGTTCAAGGTCAACGCGCCGCGTAGCTGGTCGGTTTGCGTCATCGGGCCTTGCAGCGTGATCATGCCATCCACAGCCGCATCAAAACCGGATCGGGTGCTGCTGGAATTGCCAACCGCCGCCAGAATCGGCTGTAGATTGGAGTACTTTATCTTTGAAAAATACAGCTTTGCGTCAACCGGATATCCTGCCGCAAGCTGAACATGTCCTCTGCCCTGCAAAGAAGCTTTCGCAAGATCAGAATCGAAGCTCACGGCAATTTGTTTCCCTTGCGTTTGCGCTTCCAGATTCAAGGACCCTAAATTTTGATCATTCAGTTGGAAAGATCTGCCGTTAAGTTTTGCATTGAGGTCTTGCACTTGAACCGGATTTTGTTTGTTTTGCAGGTCAAGCCCACCGGTGAAATCAGTATTCAACTGCAGGATGCCGTTCAAGCCCAAGCCGGATTGTTGAACGGCGCGAATGCGGGCTAACTGAATGTCGCTGCTGTTGACATGCAGAACCAGTTTGCCGTGATTGAAGTCTCCGGCGGGATGGTTCAATGATCCGTTTAAACGAATGTCTCCGGCTGGAGCAGACAGCCGCAGCGAGGGAATATTGATGTTATTGGCCGCGTAGCTTGCTTGCAGACCAAATTCATTGATCGGCTCCTGATAGACCACCGCGTTCGCCAGGCTCAACGAAGCGTTGCCGCTAGGATTTGCAATTGTACCGGCCAAATGCGCGGTCGCTGTCAGGGTACCTTGCACCGGAAAGGCTTGCTGCCCCGCCAGCATCAGCAATTTTTCCACCTTCAGCGAGGAAATCTGGGCATCAAGCGTGGTCGGGTAATCCGCGGTGAGCCGCGTTGAACCCCGCACTGAAGTGCTGGACGAAGCCAGATTGGAGTCAACTACATAATTCACTGTGTCGCCTGTGGTGTGCGCGGAAGCCGTCAGGTTGCCGTACGCTCCCTGCTTATCGCGCAGATTGTTGGCGTTAAGATTTGCTTCCACCGTGCGCACCGCAAGCTGTGAACTCTCGCCGGATTTGATCACGTCGGCTACCGTGGTAGCGTTCAACAAGATAGTTCCTTCTAAACCTGGATGTTGCGCTTCTATCGTTTTGAATTGAGCCAGGGAAATTGTGTTTGTGTTTACCGCAAACTGCAAATGTCCCGCGGCCAAAGTTTCTCTCGGATGAGTGTAAGCTCCTGAAGCAGTTAATCGAGCCGCGCCGGCGACAACTTCCACCGGCTGCAATTTCACCAGTTGATCCGCAAAGGACACAACCGCATTGATGCGGTCAAACGGTTCTTGATACAGCATGCCGTTCTGTAAATTCAGATTTGCATTGCCGGAAGGATTGCCCACCGTTCCGCCGATCTGCGCGGCAGCATTCAATAAACCGGTTCCCTGCTGCGCCGGTTGCCCGGCCAACGCCATGATATCGGAAAGATCAGCGTTGCGAATGGATGCGTTCACCGCTACGGGTGATTTCGGCGTTGAACTCCATTGATGCAAACCGACGCTGCCATCAAAATGAGCCTGCAGACTATGCCGCTGAAGCAGTCCGTTAGTAATCTGCGCGCCCGCGGCGGAGGCATGGAGATCCGCCGATAAGCGATCAAATGTTTTTTGCTGCGCCGCAAAGTTTGTCATCAGCAGATTGGCGGCGATTTTCGGAGAGCGCAGCGCGCCGTCGATGTTTGCTGTAATGGCTGCGGTTCCACCTTGCAGAGTGACCGGCATCGGCTGTGGCGAAGCTGCGCTGCCGGATAACTGCAAGGCAGGCGCAAAATCGTTCAGACTGTTCGAAACCAATTTCGCGTTTAAATGGCTGCCGAGAATGCCGACGAGGTCGAGGCGGGAATGCGGCAGCGTCACATAAGAATTTCCTAGCCCTACCGTGTCCGTTTTTCCTGAATACTGGGCCGTGATTCGGCCAGAAACCGGAGTTCCATGAGTTCCGCCGATAAGAGTCAATAAGCTGTTAGCCGCAAGACCCGTGGTTCCCGGCGCTTTCAAGTCGTCCTGGGCGTTCAAAGTTCCTGACAAGGTGCTGTCATAGCCGATCGGCTTCGAACCCAAACCGCGCAAAACATTTTGCAATTGAAAGTTTTGCAGGCGGCCATTTACCGCGAGCTGTTGCAGTTCACGCAATTCCGCTTTGGCAAGCAGTTCTCCTCCGAAAGCCGCAAAACGAAAATCGTTGATCGAGATCACATGCGGATCAGCCCTGAACTGGGTCGTCAGTGCTAACGGACCGATCTGACTGGCATCCGTCCGCACCTGCACGTTTCGAGTTTGAATAGCGCCCGTCACCAGATAGTCACTACCGTTTGTTAGAACAGCATTTCCCGCTAGCGTCAGAGTTCCGGAAGGCTCAACGGCGAGATTCGCCAGCTTAGCCAATTGTTCCAACACAAGCTGGCTGCTGAACTTCAGCCCATCTCTGTGAGCGGGGTCTTTCAATACTCCTGTTGCCTGCAGCGTGCTTTGCCCTAACGTGAGTCGGGCGGTTTGCACTTCAATCCGCTGGTCATCCATGTTGATAGCCAGTTCCGCGTCGGCTGCGCTTGGCACGTTCTTTGCTTTAGATAACAGAGCTGAATTCCAGGCTGCCTGCAATTCCGGCACGGAAAGATGAATATTGGCGCGAGCATTTATGATCGGGGAAGCCAGGTGGCTTAACCTACCAGAAAGAGAAACGTTCGATTCCGGCGTGAAAAACCTGCCGTTCGAAACGCTGAGGGAATCTCCTTCAATTCTGACCGGCAAATCGAGATGGGCCGTTAACGGAGTTCCCGCGCCTGTTTTGGCGTAGATCGGGTCCAGACTCAAACGCCCGTCGTAAGCAGGGGAGCGCCGATCATAAGTTAGCCCCACGCGCAGGTTTTGCCCTTGAACATTCAGCGGAATGCTTTGTTGTGCAAACTGAAGATACCCGTTTTTGAGATCAAACTGCTTCACAGCCAGATCCATAACCGTTTGCAGCCCGGACTTATTGCTCGGTTTGGAAACGGTTTTCGGCTCGGGAATGTTGGTTTTCCCGTCCTTGAATACGATCACGTTGGCCGCCGGATGAGTGATGCTGAGATATTGAAGATCAACGATATTTTTCAGAGCGGAAAACAGCTTTAATTGAAGGTCAATCGCATCTACCCGCAGCAAAGGAGCAGTGCCTGCCGGTTCAGTTCCGTGAATAATAAAGTTACGGATGCTCACCTTCATCGTTCGCCAGTCCAGCGCAAACGATCCGATTTCCACTTTGCCGCCGATCGCATCCTCGGTGGCCGAGATGATTTTGGCGCGAACGAAGTTTTGAAACCAGCCTGTTTGAATCACAAGCAGAACGGTCAGCAGCAGAACCACCAGCAAGCCTGCAATTGAAGAAAGAACAATCGCCCACAAACGGGTTCGCCTGGTCATCTCAGCGACTCCTCCCGATACTGGATATTGGCCGCTTTGCGGCGTCCATTTAGCCAGGAATCAAAAACTTTATTAATGCGTTCGTCCACCAGAGTTTGGCGAATCTGGTCGCGCACGCTTTCTAGCGTTTTATTCCGGTATTGGTCGGCATGATCGCGGTAAGATTTTTCTACGTCGTCGTCGGTCACCAGCACAGTCGGACGAAAACGCTGGTCGATGAAACGGAGCACGGTCAACTGCCATAACAGGTACTGCTTCAACTGATCCCTGGTAAGTCCATCGTTTGTTAGTACCCGATCAAACAGAGCCGGCGTATGAAACCGTTCTTTTTGCATATCGTCGAGCATCCGAACCGCATCCGATTCCGGAACTCTCTGGTATTCGCCAACCTCGATTTCGCGCCGGATTAGGGCTTGGTCAATGAGTCGGCTGGCGGCAGTGCGCCGGGAAGCAGTGTCAAAATCAGGCTTCTGCCCATTTAAGAAACTGACTACCCGAATGTCGCGATTGATGTCGCTGTCTTTCACAATGCTGTTGCCGATCACAATCGCAATCCGGTCAATAATGGCGGCTTGCACGGGGGCGCAGGCGGCTACCGCGAAACAAATTTTAGCCCACCGCATCAGAACGTCTGTCCTATGGAAAAGAAGAACTGAAAATGGCCGGTGTTTTGTTGCACGCTCTGGCAAACACCCGAAGGCGGCAGATTCGGATTACATGTTAACAACTGCTGATAAGTGCCCTTAAAACCAAGGAAATTAGTGGGATTCAGCGTGTAAGCTAGGTCTACCCGAACGGGACCAAGCGGGGTTTTATAGCGAATGCCGAACCCGGGAGCCTGCACCATGTAGTTAAAATCTTGCAGATTATTTTGGTGATAGCGGAACGAAATGTTGTTCAGGTTCTGATACACGTTTCCAGCATCCTCAAACAAGACGCCGCTTATGTTTTCGCCGAGCAAGGGAAAGCGCAGTTCCAGATTGTTGAACAAAACCGCGTTGCCGCCGAGCGGAAAACCAGTGGCCTGGCTGGTTGTTCCTGTATTGGCGTTCGGCACGCCGATATCGCGCGGGCCTGCTTGATTTTCGCCGAAGCCCCGGTCCGTAATGCTGCCGCCGCCGAAAAACCGCTCCGGCAGAGGAACAGCATTAATCGGGCCGACGCCGACCGGATAATTGAATGGCGTAATCACGCCAAAAGTGGTTTGCCGGGCAAACACCAGATTGGCGCCGATGCGCGTGTAAGTGGCGTTGCGGGCCAGCACTTTAGTAAAGCTTCTTTGTGACCCGAGGTAAGAGGAAGCCACTGATACATTCAGCGTGTTGTAAATCCCTCGATGCGCATCAGCCGGGTTATCGCGCCGGTCCTGAACATAATTGGCGGAAACAATTCCAATTCGAACAGGCTGCAGCAAGGTTGAAATGAGAAGCGCGGGGATAACTACATTGCTGGTGCTGACGCGCCGGTAAGCAAACTGTAAGGAAAGCGTGCTGGGTTTCGATAAACGGCGGGAGACTTGAACAGATGCTTCCTGGCGCTTGGAGGAAAAAGTTTGAACGTCGCGCGAGTTGTCATACAAGCCGCTAACCGTCAAAGTTTGGCCATCGGAATTGAACAAATTAGGATCGAAAAAACTAAGCGCCGCTCTTTGCTCGATGTTGGAAAGCAGAGTTCGTAGCGTAACCGTGTGATCGGTGCCGAACAAATTCAGGCGGCTGATATCGACTGATAAACGCGGACTGAAGCCATTGCTGCCGGCAGCCGAATTTAGATTGGTGGTCGTGGAGCCGAAGCGGGCAATCTCCGCCCCAAATCCAATGTTTAAGTTGTATCGATTGGCTTCCGAAAGATCGTAGAAAACATGCTTCTGAATCGTATTGCCGTCCGGATCCTGCACCCCGGCGTTGATTCGGGAAAAGACGCCCAGATTGTAAAGCCTTCTTTGCCCTTCGCTGACGGCAGCCAGGGACAAAGGATCGCCCGGCCTTACAGAGATTCTCTGTTCCACTACATCGCGGCGGGTTCGGTGCAAACCCAGAACAAGAACGTCGCGCACAAACTGCTGCGGTCCTTCCGTAATCTGGTAGGTCAGCACCACCTGATGCGTCTGCGCGGCCGGTGTGATCTGGTACTGAAAAGCCGTCTTCGGAAATCCGTTCAGCGAGTATTGGGTCAGCACCGCATTGCGGTCGGAGGCGATATTAACGTCGCTAAAGGGTTGACCCGCGCCGGAGCTGAGATGTCCCTTGATTAGATCCGCATTTAAACGGTTTACGCCTACCAGTTTCAACTCTGAAATAGTCCACTGCTGACCTTGATTAATGGTGAAATTGACTGCGATCTGGTTCGGCTTGCCTTTGTAATCATTCACGACCGACGAAGCGACCTTTACGTCACGAAAGCCATTTGCTTTATATAGATTGGTGATCGCTTCTTCGTCCCGGGTGCGGAAGCCTTCGCTGTAGCGGCCTCGCCGAAATTGTAGCGAGCTTTCCCGCAGAAACATGCGTTCCAACAGCGTTTGATCTTGAAAATACGCATTGCCCGCAAAGTCCAGATGAACCAGCTTTTTTCGAGCGCCCTTGGCAATGTAATACTCAATCACTTCATGATCGTTTTCCAGCGGCCGAGTCCGAAAAGTAACGTCAACATCCGGGTAGCCCTGCGCTTGAAAATAATCGCGAATGTTTCTGGCGCCTTCCGTCAGCAGATCATTATCAACGCTGCCTTCTTGGTACACCGGAACATAACTGCGCAGCCGCCCTTTCGAAATTTTTGCTTCCAACGCTTTGATTTCAACTTTGGGGCCGGCTTGGATGGTGAGCGTCGGCTTTACCAGACCTGCGGCAGAGTCATAGTCGACCCGGTCCAGATTCACCGTTGCCGTTAACCGGTCCTGGGACTCATATTTTTTTTGGATGCCGCTGATGCCGCTTTGCGTTAGTGAAGCTGTTACTTGTCGCCAGCGATTGATAAAGCGAAGACGCCAGCCGGTAGCTCGAATAATAGCTGCTGAGGGAAGCTTGGTGTCGCCTTGAATTACCGGAGCCTCATACTTTGCCCGCTTTCCTGGCGTAACCTGAATATTGACGTTTACCAGTTCAGTATCGGCGTCCACTGATTGGCTGAACTGCGCATTCGCCTGGTAAAGCCCGTTTTCCTGGAAAAGTTTGGTCAAGTTGGCTTGCGCGGTTCGAATCATACTTTCGTTGAAGGGCGTGCCGGTGTTGAGCGGTACTGCGCTTAAAATCTGCCCTTCGTTCGGCGGCGCGTTGATCTTGCCTTCTACCTGGACGTGGCCGACAAACAGCGTAGCGGTTGTAATAAACTTCACCACTACCCCTCCGGACACGGGTGTGGCATCCACCTGAATGTCTTGGTAATAACCGCTGGCGTACAAACGGTCAATAGTTTCCGCAACGTCGTTCTCATTGAGAGTTAACCCCAATTTAACGAGTTGATCTGCCGCTAAATCTACGGAACCTATCGGCTGCTTTGCGGGTGAATACTCAACCCGGATTATTTTTCTTCCAAATAGGTTTTCTGGTTGTGTTTGTCCGGGCAACAATCCGGCAAACAACAAAAAAACTAATGCAACTTGCTTAATGGGGTGCTACCTCAAGCATCAGATAACTCAAAGAACATCCAAACTAAACAGCTTTGAACACAAAAAGCGAGGTTCAGAACGTCAGGCTCACACTTTCGGTAAGCACTCAAACCCGTTCCAAAGCAGAAAAGCATGTAGGCTTCTGGACGCACACTGGAATTGAGTCGTTACTTAAGTAATATAGCTTAATGTTAAAGGACCCATGAAAGGTTTTTCCAAGTCCTGCAATCTAATTTCTTAATGAATGCGCTTGTGCTACCTCGAATTTCTTTCGCTGATTGCAAACAGGCCTTCGCTCGTTGGAGCAATCACAATGCCGGCAGACTTGGTGCGGCACTGGCGTTTTACACGCTTCTTTCTTTAGCGCCTTTGCTCTTGTTTCTGGTTACAATGACGGCTATAGTTTTTGGCGAAGAACATGCCAAATTGTGGATTATGCAGCAGGTACACCAGTTTGTGGGAGCCCAAGGCGCGACCGCTGTTGAAAACCTCTTGCGGAATGCTCAGGAGCCCTCCTCCGGGCTGCTTGCCGGCTCAATCGGCATTGCCACCTTGTTATTCGGCGCTTCGGGCGTTTTCGTTGAACTGCAAGATGGTCTAAACACGGTATTAGAAGTGCAGGCAAAAGATTCCTCCGGTTGGAAGGGAATGGCCAAAAGCCGCTTATTTTCTTTTGGCATGGTGCTGGCCATCGGATTCGTTTTGCTGGTGTCGCTCGTGTTCAGCACTGTGCTTTCCGCCATTATGCGGTACTTCAATCAACTCGTGCCGTTTCCCCTGCCACTGCTGCAATTGGCGAATTTTGTGATTTCCTTGTACGTCGTTGCCGGTTTGTTTGCGCTGATTTTCCGGTATGTGCCGGCCGTGACCATTCCCTGGAAGCATGTATGGTCGGGCGGCATTTTTACAGCAGTGCTTTTTACCCTGGGAAAGCAGTTGCTAGGCGTTTATCTGGGCGTAGCCAGCGTGGGTTCCGCTTATGGAGCAGCGGGTTCCCTGGTGGCAGTCGTGGTTTGGGTGTATTATTCCGCGCAGATTTTTTATTATGGCGCTGAAGTTACCTGGGTACATTTTGAAGCTGAGAACCAGCGGAAAACGTCCTCTTCCAACCTGAAGCGTTCCGCGCCCGATCTGGCTCGAATTGCGCGGGCTCAATAAGAACAGTAACAGAATTCAAATTTATGACTATTCAAACTTTCACTTGGATTCTAGGCATCTGCACAGCCATTCTTTTTTTGGCAATGGTGACGCAGATGGCCGCCGCCATCACGATGGCGGTAACTTTACGTCCGTTAATCACTCAATCTTTGCAAGCAGTTGCTCAAGGAAAACAAGCAGCACAGCAGGCCAAGAATTTATTCGGCACCGTGAAACCACAAATGATGTCTACTTTCCAGGAAACCAAGCTGCTGGCTACCACATTGAAAAAACGGGGACCTGAACTGAAGGATCAGTTTCAGGCTGCTTTGTTGCCGGTTCAGAATCTGAAAACTAAAACTAAGGAGTTTCGGGCAGCAACCTTTCCCAAGCAGATTCCATCCAAGAATGCATAGCGAAACCTGCTTGTAGTAAATTAGGCTTTAACGAAGAAGTTGAGGGCTGAATTTGAGCAAAAAGCTCATTATTGCTGCCGTCTTGAACGCCGTTTTAGGATCGGGAATAGCTTTTTCCGCAAATCGGATTGTTGAAGGTACTGTTTCTTACCGGGGAGGCGAACCTGCTTCAGACGCTGCGGTTCAAGTGGAAGATCGCACTACCCTGCAGGTGATTTCTCATATCACCGACAAAAACGGGCATTATCATTTTGAGGGTTTAAGCCAGGATAAGGATTATGAGATTCGGGCCACCAAAAAAGGTTATTGGAGCAAGTCCCGTGCCCTCAGCCATTTCAATTCGCGAACACTGGAAACAGTTGATCTGACGTTAAAGCCGGAAAATTGAAGAATTGATCTGACTGGAAAATCTTGAATTCGGTGTTGCTTTCTCACGAAAACAACACCGGTCGTTTACTTGGTTTGGTCGGGTCTGGCGTGATCGCCTTTATTTAGCTTCTTCACCGTGTCGAGATGTTCCTGCAGCACGGGAAGCGTTTTGGCGGCATAATCTTTTATGGCTGGATCAGTGCCGTTCTGGGATTCCATCTTAAATTCCTTTACGTCTTGCTGATGGTCTTTTAATTGATCTTTCAAATATGCTTTGTCGAACTCCGGCCCTGAAAGTTTGCTCAACTTATCCACTCTGGCCTGGTGTTTCGCATCCAAAGCGTTTGGAACTTGCATGCCGTTCTTGGCGGTAATCTGTTTTAGTTCGTCGTTGGCTTGAGTATGGTCATCCACCATCTTCTTGCCGAACTGCTTAACGGAATCGAGCGATGCTTTTTCCTGGGCTAATTTGCCCAACTCTACTTCGATCATGCCGCCCATCGCCGCTTCTTTCACGAATTGAGCGTCGCTCATTTTGCTGCTGCCTGTGTTCATGGTGTCCGTAGCAGACCCTGTGTGAGCGGTCGGATCGTTCATGTTGGGAGAATTCGGCGCACCCGACTGCGAGGGCTGACTCATCGGCGGTCCTCCTGGCGAGCCGTTGGGCGATTGCGCGAAGGCGGGCGGGAAAACCGAAAAACAAAAGCTTGCTCCTGCGAATAGGAGAGCGTGCAATACAGTTCTGCGCATAGTTTATACCTTTCCAAAATTTTGCTGGCCTTGACTGTGCCAGCTCGAACAACTGTATCTTCTGCGCTTTTTAATTACAAACAATTTCAACAATGGTTGGACAATTCAGGAAAAACAACGTTTCATCACAGAGTTATTTATGTTGTTGCGCCGGACGACTGCGGCGGTGATGTTTTCAAACGTTCATTCGACTAGCGCCACTCTGCCAAACGTGCTAACTTCCATAATTATCTTGTTCACGCGAGGAATGAATTCATAAATATGAGGAAGATTACTTTCGGCCTGCTTTTCGGTTTGGGGATTTCAGTTGCCGCTTCCAGCACGGTAAAGGCAGCGGATCTTCCCTTTCAGCAGTTTGTGGTATTTGGCGACAGCCTTTCCGATACCGGCAACGATTACATTGCTTCTAACGGCAGCGTTCCCGCAGCGCCTGCCTACGATACAGGGCGCTTCACCGATGGACCTACCTCATCGCCTTCCTCGCAGATTTCAGGCGTGTGGCATGAACAGTTGGCCGCCAAGCTGGGCATTGCGCCCGCTACTCCATTTTTTCCTTCCGGCAGCGGAACCAATTATGCATTCGGCGGCGCGGAAACAGGCAACGGGTTCACGCCGACGCCGGGTATGCAGCTTCAGCTCGTCTCATTCTTGAGCAATAACCCCAAACCGCCCTCAAACGCCTTGTATATTTTTTGGGGCGGCGCTAACGATCTATTGAACGCCACCAGCGCAGCCGCTTTGAACACTGCGACGAGCAGCGCCGTTCAGAACATTGCCGGTGAGATTTCAACGTTGGCCAGCGCCGGAGCGAAAAATTTTCTTTGGGTGGACTTGCCGCCCTTGAACTCCATTCCTCGCACTCAAAGTTCACCTTTAAATTCTGCTATCGGAACAGCCAGCATTGCGTTCAACGCAGGGGAACAGGCGGCCATCCAACAGCTTCAAGGGAATTTTCCGGGCGTCACGATTACGGATGTAGATGTGTATAGCTTGTTTACTAGCATTTTGGCGAATCCGGCGGCAGCCGGTTTCGCTAACACGACTGATCCAGCGCAAGGTAAAAACGTCAATCCCGATAGTTATCTGTTCTGGGACAATCAGCACCCCACCACCGCCGGCCACCAGGCGATAGCCAATCTGGCGGCAAGCGATCTGGCCTCCACCTATGACCTGACGGCCACGCCGGAACCGGCTACCGCCGGAATATTCATTCTGATCGGTGGCATAGTGGGTTTAGTGAAGCTGAAACGGACTTCAAAAAACTACGCTTAATTCATCATCTTGTGCACCGCCGTTTCCTTTTTGTTCGTCATTCGCAACTACGCTGTAGCATGATAGAAACAGGAAACTGAGTCAGAACGTTCGCAGAGGTCAAACTAGTTCTGCGTTTACCGCAAAATTAGGATACTGTGTAGCTTAGGCTCGGAATCTTTTCCACGCGGAACGGTCAGCAGAAGAATGCTGAAATTGCAGGAGATATGGCACAAGTAAAAGCGAACCCCAAAACTTATGATGTGGTAATTGTCGGCTCCGGCGCAGGCGGCGGCGTGGCGGCTCATGTGCTTGCATTGTCGGGCGCAAAAATTTGCATGCTGGAAGCCGGGGAATGGTTTGATTGCACCAAACAATCAGGGATGTTCGGCTGGCCTTACGGCGCTCCGCATCGGGCATCCAGCAGCAAAGAAAAACCGTTCGGTTATTTTGATGCCACTCTGCTCGGCGGCTGGCAGGTGGAAGGCGAGCCGTACACCAATGCGCCGGATTCAGACTGGATGTGGTGGCGGGCGCGCATGTTGGGCGGACGCACCAACCATTATGGCCGTATTTCGCTTCGCATGGGGCCGTATGATTTTAAACCGTATAGTCGGGACGGCAAAGGCTTCGATTGGCCGATTACTTACGATGATTTAGCTCCTTACTACGACAAAGCCGAAGAATTGATTGGTGTTTTCGGCTCGCAGGAAGGGTTGGAAAATACCCCGGATGGTAAGTTTCTGCCTGCCCCGGCTCCGCGCGGCTACGAACGGCTGCTGAAAGCTTCCTCGGACAAGCTGAACATCCCCTGCATTCCTTCGCGTTTAGCTATCTTGACGCGGCCCCACAATGGACGCGCGGCTTGCCATTACTGCGCTCAATGCGGACGCTCCTGTTCCGTGAACGCCAATTTTAATTCGCCCGGCGTTCATATTTTTCCGGCCATGAAAACGGGAAATCTCGAAGTGCGCACCGGCGCTATGGTCCGTGAAGTGATTGTCGGGTCCGATGGTCTAGCAAAAGGCGTTTCTTATGTAGATAAAAAAACGCGCAGCGATGTAGCCGTTTACGGCAAAGTTGTTGTTCTGGCGGCAAGCTGCTGCGAAACAGCGCGCATCATGCTGAATTCCAAAAGCAGCCAGTTTCCAAATGGCGTGGCCAACTCCACTGGTTTAGTGGGCCGCTACATCATGGATACGGTCGGCTCGGCGGTCAGCGGTTATCTGCCCATCCTGGAAGACTTGCCGCCGCAGAACGAGGATGGCGTGGGCGGTATGCACCTGTACATGCCGTGGTGGTTATACAAAGAACAAAAAGCTAACAAAATGCCTTTCGCGCGTGGCTACCACATTGAACTGGGCGGCGGACGCGGCCAGCCCGGCGCGGGTGTGTTGGCGGGCGCATCGCGCATGGTGGGCGGCGGCTACGGCACCGAGTTGAAGCAGAATCTGCGCAAAGTGTACGGCACCAACGTTTACATGTCGGGTCGCGGCGAAATGATTCCGAACGATAACAGTTACTGCGAAATTGACCCGAACGTGGTGGACCAGTGGGGCATTCCGGTTTTGCGCTTCCATTTCAAGTGGAGCCAGGATGAGATTCTGCAAGCAAAGCACATGCAGGAAACCTTCCAGCAGGTGATTGAAACTGCTGGCGGCGTAGTGACTCATAAATCTGGTGAAGATCGCAACTGGGGCATTTCCGCTGGCGGCGAGATCATTCACGAGGTCGGGGCCACCAAAATGGGCGCCAACCCGAAAACTTCCGTTCTCAACCAGTACGCCCAGGCTTGGGACTGCAAAAATTTGTTTATCACTGATGCCGCTCCATTTGTCAGCAATGCGGATAAGAACCCGACGCTGACCATCACCGCCCTGGGCTGGCGTACATCGGAATACATTGTGGACCAGGTGAAGAAGTTCAACGTGAAAGTATAAGGAACAAGATCATGCCAGACAACAAAACGATTACTCAAGATTCCACCAATGGAGTAAGCCGCCGTGGTTTGTTGCAGGTACTGGGGGTTGTCCCCGCCGCAGCTTTAACGACCCGGCCTGTTGCGGCGCAGGTGAATCCGCATCACGCTCACCTTCCGGTTCCCGCTGAAGCGCGCGCTACTACCAGCACCGGGCCATATCAGCGCCAGGTGTTTAATGATGACCAATGGCGAACCGTCTGTGTTCTGAGCGATCTGATTATTCCGGCTGATGAGCGAAGCGGCAGCGCGACTCAGGCGGGTGTTCCTGAATTCATTGACGATTGGATTGCTTTCCGAACCGTCGAGGACGGAAACCGTGATTTTGAAGCGCAGATGTTGGGCGGGCTGATCTGGCTGGACCGAGCCTCAAATCACGCTTTTGAAAAGAAATTTGCGGACGCTTCCGTTGAGCAACAAAAGAAACTGCTGGATCGCATTGCGTATCAGGAGCGAACAGTAAAAGAAGATCACGCCGGCATGGTGTTCTTTGACAAGTTTCGTGATCTGGTGGTGAGCGGCTTTTTTTCCAGCAAGATGGGCGTACACGATTTGCCTTACCTGGGCAACACGGCAGTAGCCGAATGGAAAGGCTGCGACCCGAAAGTCTGGGCCATTATTGAAGAACGCATGAAAAATGGCTACAAAGGAATCGCTGGACCTGAAGTGAAGCCCTGGCGCACGTAAAATATAATTTTACTCGTTCACAATAAAGACCGCCGCAAGCATCTCGACCTGCGGCGGTCTTTATTATTGGCGAGCAAAGCAAGCACTGGCAAGGGCAATTCGAAAGAGCACAAGTTTTTCTCAAGAAAGCTGGCATAAAGGAAGGAGAATTCATATGAAGCATAAGGGGTATGAGGGAGTTGCGCAATTTGACGAAGAAGCTCATATATTTCATGGCGAAGTAATCAATACGAGCGATGTAATCACGTTTCAAGGTACAACAGTCAATGAACTGGAACAGGCATTTCGAGATTCAGTGGACGATTATCTTGAGTTCTGCGCAACGCGGAGCGAAGAGCCAGCTTTGTCATCTCTTCGGGAAGCCCCAAACTTCAACAGCGAGAGGGATATGCCTCTTTCCTCTGGTAACTAGGTCAGAGTTGGGAAAGGCCGCCATCAACGACCACTTCTGCGCCGAGCATGTAAGTAGAGTCATCGCTGGCTAAAAACAGAGCAGCAGCGGCAATCTCCTCCGGGTTTCCAAATCGCCCGAGCGGAATTTGTCCTTGAATCTGGTTGGCCAGCACCTGTACTTGCTCCGGAGCCAGTCCCATTCTGTTGTAAATCGGAGTAGCAATGGCACCAGGACTCACCGCGTTCACGCGAAGGCCGCGCGAGGCCAACTCGGCACTTAATGATCGAGCGAAGGAGCGTACGGCCGCTTTCGAAGCAGAAAGAACGGACAAACCCGGTGTACCTACTTCGTTTAGCCAGGAGGTGTTAAGAATAATACTACCCCCTGCTCTCATCAGCGGTACTGCTTTCTGGACTGTAAAGAACGCGCCTTTCACGTTGACGTCAAAAATATCGTTGAACTGTTTCTCCTCGACCATTTCTAAAAGAGTGGGAAACGCAATTCCGGCATTAACGAAAAGTATGTCGAGGTGGCCGAACTGCTGCCGAAGCTGAGCAAAGACAGCCATCATATCGGCTATCGAGCGCACATCAGCGCGCAGGGCCAAGGTATCGCTTGGAAGTTCACGAGCTGCCTCCGCTAAGCGTTCTGAGTTTTGTCCTGTAATCGCTACGCGTGCTCCTTCTTGCGCCCAGCGTTTTGCGGTCGCGAGACCGATACCGCTGGTGCCGCCCGTGATCAAGGCCATTTTGCCGGCAAGTTTCTGTTGAGTGGTCGTAAAGTTCATAAATTGGTTCTCCGTGTGTGTTGTTATGCTTCAACTCCCTACCAGTTGGTAGGTAAATGGGTCAAGCTAATTGCATTACATGCCAACGAGCCGCATTAGCTGGTCCGTCATCGTCTTGAAATGTTTCCGACCGCCACGAGCTCTGGCAATCAGCACACCGCCCTCCAAAAGAGCGAAAATCAGGGCAGCCAGAGCACAGCTCTCTCCGGCAAAGCGAAAATGCCCCGTTTGGCGTCCTTGTTCCAACATCTCCTCTAAGCGTTCCTCATTCTCGCGATAAAAGCGACGTACCTCGGCTACCGACTGGCTTCCCAGAGAAGCTAACTCCGCTCCCAGCATTCCACAAAGGCACGCCCACTCGTTTTTGCCTTCTCGCAAAGTGGTGTCAAAAAGGCCGACATAAGCAGCTAATTTTTCAGAGGGCGTGCCTTTCCCTGTAAGGATGTCGTCTACTTGCGCCAGGAAGAAATGACGATAACGTTCGAGGAGAGTATGAAACAAATCCTCCTTGGTTGGAAAGTGATGATGAATGCTGGCTTTACGGATACCGACCAGATCCGCAATCTGTTGATAACTCATGGCGTTCGCCCCGAGCCGCTGGATAAGGGTTTGCGCCACATCGAGAATGCGAGTGCGTGTATCCGTTTCCGTCACAAACACCATCCTACCAGGTGGTAGGGAAAAGTCAAACAGAGTTACTGCTTTCCAACTGCAATAAGCAGAAATTTTTCAAAGACCCTCTTACAAGCTCTTCTATTCCGCGAAATCAAGATCAGCCGACGGCAGAACATCGCCTTCACGCGCGATCCAGGTGTAAAGCGTCGGCAACACAAAAACGCTGATTACCAGCGTCGCGCTTAGGCCGCCCACAATCACAATCGCAAACGGACGCTGCGAATCGGAGCCGATGCCAGTCGAGATAGCGGCTGGCAGCAGTCCCAGGGTAGCCACTAGCATGGTCATCATAATGGGTCTTAGCCGGAGTACCGCGCCTTCCACAGCAGCATCCTCGATCGTATGGCCACGCGCGCGCAGTTGGTTGATGTATTCCACCATGATCACGCCGGTTTGCACCGAAACGCCGAATAAAGCCAATCCGCCGATTCCGGACGAAACGCTGAAATGGGTGCCGGTAAAATAAAGGGCAAATAAGGCGCCAATCGGAGCAATCGCCACTGTGACCATCACCAGACCGGCCCACTTGAACGATCCGAACATGGAATAAAGCAGAAAGAAGATTACTGCGATGGTAACTGGAACAATAATCGCCAAACGCTTGTTTGCACGCTGAGCGCTTTCATACTCGCCCGCCCATTCCAGATGGTAACCGGTAGGCAGCTTCACTTTCTGGTCAACCAGGCTCATTGCTTGTTCTACCGTACTGCCCAGGTCGCGGCCCCGTACGCTGTACTTCAAAGCCACATAACGCGAGTTGCCTTCCCGGTAAATCATGGACGCCCCGTCCTGAATCACAATGTGGCAAAGCTGCGCTAAAGAAACACGCTCACCGGAAGGAGCAAGCACCCGGATGTTTTCAATCGCTTCCTGCGTATTGCGATAAGGAGCAAGATAGCGGACGGTCAAATCGTAGCGAGCTTCGCCCTTCAGAACCTGACTGACCGCATTGCCCCCGACCGCTGTTTGAATCGCATCCTGAATGTCGGAAACATTAATTCCATAACGGTCCGCCACTGCGCGATCAATTACCACGTTCAGATTGGGCTGTCCAATCACGCGAAAAAGGCCAAGATCCTGGATGCCGGGAATGCGGCTCATCGTGTTAACGATTTCATCTCCTTTCGCTTCCAGGGTTTTTAAATCTGTGCCGAATATTTTGATGGCCAGTTCGCCTTTCACGCCGCTGACAGCTTCTTCCATGTTGTCCGCAATCGGCTGCGAAAAACCCCACAGCACTCCCGGTAGTTTCGCCACCTCGCGGGACATAGCGCGTATCAGTTGTTCTTTGTTTTCATGAAATACGGATCGCCATTCGCTTTTCGGTCTCAAATCAATGAAGTATTCCGTATTGGCAAATAAGGACGAGTCGGTTCCATCGTCCGGTCGCCCCACCTGCGAAATAACCCTGGTTACTTCCGGGAAGCTGGAAAAAATGAGCCGCGATATTCTCATTACTCGCTCGCCCTCGGTAGGGCCGGTGCTAGGCGCTAATGTTCCTCGCGCCCAGATCGCGCCTTCATCCAGATGCGGCAAAAATTCCGATCCGATTTTACCGCTGATGGCCAGGGACAACGCAAAAGCTAATAAAATAACAACTGACCCAAACACAGGAAGCCGGTGATGGATCGCCCGATGTAAAGTACTACGGTACGTGTTGGTCAGCCATACCAGCACCGGATTATGCCATTCCTTTGTGTTGCGTTGGAACAAAAGCGTTGATAACACCGGCGCCAGCAGCATCGAAAAAATGAGCGCGCCGAGCAGCGCAAAAGCCACCGTCAGGGCCATGGGCCGGAACAATCGGCCTTCCACCCGCTGCAGCGTAAAAATCGGCAGGTAAGCAGTAATAATAATGGCGATGGCGTAGAAAACAGGCCGCTGCACTTCGCGGGCCGCGTCGCGGATGCGATCCATCGAACTTTTTTCCACCGCTTCACGGCGGCCCATGTGCCGGAGAATATTCTCCACCATTACCACCGCTCCATCCACCACCATGCCGAAATCCAGCGCGCCGAGCGAAAGCAGGTTCGCCGGAATCTTGTTCAAGTCCAGGCAGATGGAAGCAAACAGCAGCGCAAACGGGATGGTCAGGGACACAATCAGCGCGCCTCTCACGTTGCCCAGAAACAGGAACAGAATGATGGCCACCAGAACGATGCCTTCCGTCAGGTTGTGCATCACGGTATGGGTGGTCAGATGAACCAGATCGCTGCGGTCCAGAAACGGCACAATCTGGACACCGGGCGGCAGAAAATGCTCGTTCAGTTCTTTTACTTTGGCGTGAACCCCGTCCAGCATTTCTTCCGTGTTGCCGCCTTTTCGCAGCAGAACAATACCTTCTATCACATCGCCGTTATCCACTACTACGCCGTCCTGTCGATGAATTGCCTTGCCGACCTGCCCTAAACGGATTTTCGGGCCTTGGGTCACAAATCCGACATCACGCACCTTTACCGCCGTTCCGTTTTTAGCTGTGAGAACGGTTTGTTCTATCTGCGCCACGTTTTGAAACAACCCGACAGCGCGAACGTTAATCTGCTGCTGGCCTGCTTCAATAAAGCTTCCGCCCGCGTTTAAATTGTTGTTGGTGATCGCTTGTTCTATTTGGCTCAGGGCCAGGCCATAGGAAACTAACTTGTCCGGATCGACCCGCACCTGGTATTCGCGCGTGATCCCGCCAAAGCTCGAAACGTCGATTACTTCCGGAACTGATTTGAACTGCTTTTCCAGTTGCCAGTCTTCAATGGATTTCAGCTCCATCAGATCGTAGCTGGGATTGGTGCTGCGCAGCGTATACCAGTAGAGCTGTCCGACCGGGCTGTAATCCGGGCCGATTGTCGGCTGAAGATTATTGGGCAGCGTCGCCATCGTTAAACGCTCCAGCACTTTCTGCCGATTTACATCGTTTATCGAATCATCGTCGAAGATCATTGTGACCACCGACAATCCGAACTCTGAAATAGAGCGTAGGCTGGTCATCTTCGGGATACCGCTCATCGAAACTTCCAGCGGAATCGTGACCTGCTGTTCCACTTCCTCGGCGGCGCGTCCCGGCCATTGCGTGATGATCTGAACGTAGTTGTTTGCAACATCCGGATACGCTTCCACCGGCAAATTCTTGAACGAGATTGCTCCCCAGATGAGCAGCAGGGTTCCAAGCGCTATCACTAATAAGCGATTGCGCAGAGCGTAATCAACAATGGCGCGAATCACGGTTACTGCCCCGCCTCCGTAGATAATTGCAGGGCGCTTGCGACCACCTGCTGTCCAGGTAATACGCCTGTTTGCACAATCTGTTTTCCTTCCGGCTGCCCATCGCCGCTTTTTACTTCCGTGCGGCGGAACTTGCCGTCCTGGGTAGGAACAAAAACCCAGTCCCGATCATGCAGGTGAAGAACCGCGGTTGCCGGAACCAGCGCTACCGTTTTGTTGCTTTGCCCAAAGAAAGTTGCGGTGGCGAACATGCCCGCTTTCATGATGCCCGGGTTCGGAAGGTCCAGGCGAACTTTTGCGGTGCGGGTAGTCGGGTCGAGAATGTCTCCGATGTTGGAAATGCGGGCATGAAAAACCCGATCCGGATAAGCATTCAATCGAACATCGGCAAACTCGCCCAGCTTCACCAGACTTAAATCATTTTCATAAACGTCGCACAAGATCCAAACGTGTGAAAGATCCGCAATCGTGAATAAGTTCGGCGAGTTATCCAGTGTTTTTACGCCGCCGGCATTGGTGATGTTTTGTTCAATAATGACGCCCGAAACCGGCGCAAAAATATCCACAATCGCGGTCGGGTTGTCGGCATTCAGTCCTAACACCCGCAGATGTTCCGCAGTGGTCCGCACCAGAACTTGCGCTTTGGTTTCTGCATCTTCCGCCACTTCCAGGTCTTTATGAGCGATTGCTCCTTTGTCGTACAGCAGCTTTGCCCGCTCCAGTTGAGTTCTGGATAATTTCTCATCCGCCACCGCGCTCTGATAATCGTTGAAAGCGCTGGCTACATCATTGCTTTGCACCCGCAGCAGCAGTTGGCCTTTCTGCACCTGATCCCCCAGGCGGGCGCGCACCTCCACCACCCGCCCGGAAGCAAGCGAAATCACCGGAACCGTGCGCGAAACATCCGGCGCAATCGAGCCTGTGACCTTGATTGTGGGCCGCTCGCGAAAAGGAGTCACTGATGCCAGCGGAAATCGCTCAGGGTGTTCAACCTGAATGAGATTTGCATCCTGCTGTTCCACCACACTGGTGGCGGGCGGCGCTTCCGCGGCCGGGTCCGGCGCTGCTTTTGAACCGCAGGAGGCAAGAATAAAGCTCAATCCCAAAAACAAGGTCAGGAAAAATTGAACGGAACTCATGGAATGACCTCACGGCCTACCGCCAGACTCAGTTGATTCAAGGCGGCCAGATACGAACCGACTAAATTGATGTAACTTAATTGAATATTTCGGTAATCGCTTTGCGCGCTCAAAAAATCCAGCAGCGACGCGCCGCCGCGCTGGTAAGCAAAGGTAATAGTTTCACGTACTTTTACGGCTTCCGCCAGATACGCCTTTTTATAAGGCCGCAACAAGGTAAGGGTGCTATCCACCGTGGCATAAGCGGAATCGACATCGCTGTACACCTGCGCCAGTGTCGCATCCTCCAGTCGCTGATTTCTGATAATGTCCAATTGAGTTCTCAGCTTTTCTCCCTGATTGCGGTCGAAAATTCGTAAAGGAATGCTGACGCTGATGCCGATGTAGTGATCGAGCGGCGGATTTCGTCCCGCATCCAGGCCGAACGTCGGGTCGGTGGAGCCGTTGGCAATCGCAAGCTGGTGATCGGTTCTTGCTTTTTCCACCGTTTGCATCGCTTGTTTCAGATCAGGCCGCGTATCGAGCGCCGTTTGCCGCAGCTCAGTCAAGGCGGAAAGCTGGTCAACAAAATCAAACGGGCCGTTCACATCGAACTGCTGCACCGGCGTGCGATCATTCAACAAAGTGAGCAGTTGAATCTTCGCGGTGCGAAGGTTCACTTCTGAAGTTTGAACGTCAGACAAGTATTGCACTCGCTGCAAATCCAACCTAGCCATGTCAACTTGCGCGATATCTCCGGCCTGAAGGCGATCCCGGCTGATCTGCAAAACATGGTCGTAGTAAGCCAAGCTTTCTTTTGTAAGAGCCGCTACCGCTTTTGCCTGCAAAGTTTGCACAAATGCGTTGCGAAGCGAGAAAAGCAGAGTGCGCTCCAAATCCGCCTGCCCGGAAACACTGATGGCCGTTGCTTTCTGCGCGCTTTCGAGCCGCAGTTCGCGCTTGTGCTGCCGTTCATGCAGGTAGCTGAATGAGCCGAACGGAAGCGCATTATAAAACGGACGGAAAGGCTGAAATGTAAAAGGATCAATCTGGTCGCCGGTTACCGTGAAATCCGGATTAGGACGCAGATACGCGGTGATCTCCGTTGCTCTGGACTCGTCGATACCGATCGCGCCAGCTTTCAGCGTGGGGTTGGAAGCTTCAAATCTGCTTTTGATTTCCTGCCAGGTTAAAGTGGTCTGGGCCGACGCTGCGCTGTGAAAAAGGCCGAGACACAAAACGCCAGCCCGGAAACATCCAGGGAAGCGCTTCAGTTTTTGTTTCAATTTGGTTCGTGTTTCCACGTGATCGAATCCGTTACCAGAATTCTTGGAATCATCCCTCAATTTTCTTGGAAACGCTGCTGAGCAACTACGACTTCTGGAAGCGCACCACTGCCCGCAAAACAGGCGGGAAAGGACATAATTGCTTGTGAACAGGGAAGAATGCACTTAAACAGGAAGAATCAAAGCTTCAACTGCAATCTTCAAATCATCAATCTCATAGCAGCATTGGGACAGCTTACAATCGAACGCTGACACTTCACTATACCAAGCATGAACTGCTTCGTTAAACCTATCTTTCGGCCAGAATCGGGCTATCTTTCCGGCAGTTATTCCCCGGAAGCGCCGCTCGTATTCTTACAATCGAACTAGCAGCCCAATTCTGGAATGGCGCACCGTGCATAGCTCAAGACTGAAAACAATTGCGAAAGCTGCCGCGCTGGTTGCCGCCATCGCGCTGCTTGACTGGCGCATCGATCTGAATATTTCTTTCGGATTCTTGTACCTGTTTCCCATGCTGCTGTTAGGCACCGAATCCTCAGTTTGGCAGATTATCTGCGCCGCGCTGTTTTGTACGGTTCTGGCCGATCAGCTTGATCCGTTTCCGTTTTCGCCATCCATGCTGCCCCAGGACATTCTGGTGTTCACGGCTTTGTTAGGTTCCGGCTTGTTTTCCCAACAAGCGGCTAAACGGCGCAAAGCAGAAGTGGAGAATCTGCGGCGCATTGAAAGCGAAGCACTGGCGCGCCGGGAAGCGGAAGAACAATTGGAATTTCTGATTGACAACAGCCCGGCCGCCATACTCACCCTGAATCAGGGGGGCCGGATCGTGCTGGCCAATCCCGCCGCTCATCGGCTGCTGGGTGTATCGGAAAACGTGCTGGCAGGCAAAAACATCAACCGCTATCTACCTGCCTTAAGCCGAGTAACCTCAGCCGAACATAACGTCAAATTCCGAACCGAAATGCAGTGCCGGGGGGAGCGGGAAAACGGGGATATCTTCTTGGCTAACGTTTTCTTTTCCACCTACAAAACGAAAACCGGATTTCGACTAGCCGCTCTGGTGGTAGATTCCTCGGAAGAACTGAGAGATCGTGAAGAATCCAGCCTCAACCAAGTGCTGGCCGGATCGAGAATTTTAGCTGCTGCTGTTTCCCATGAAATTCGCAACGTCTGCGCGGCTATTTCCGTGATTCGCGAAAATCTGGCGCGCAGCCAAGCGTTAGCGGGCAATAAAGATTTTGAAGCTCTCGGTTCGTTGATTGACACGCTGGCGAAAATCGCCGCCCTGGAGCTTCGCCAAAGTTCGAAAAGCCTGGAGATCGGCGTGGTGGATCTGCGCGAAACCTTGGATGACCTTCGTATTGTGCTGGAATCTTACTGTGAAGAAGCGGGCATTACGCTGATCTGGCAACTGCCGGATTGTCTGCCCGGCGTTGTGGCGGACCGCCATAGTCTGCTGCAAGTTCTACTAAACCTAACTAAAAACAGCGAGCGGGCGCTGGCCCAGGCTGAAAAAAAGCTGATTACCATCAGCGTTACCGTTTCGGCCCACAATGTATCAATCCGTTTAGCGGATACCGGCCCCGGCATTTCTTCCCTGGAAAAACTATTTCAGCCGTTTCAAAAAGATGCTGATTCCACTGGACTTGGGTTATATCTTTCACGAGCATTCATGCGTTCCTTTGGCGGCGATCTGCGCCACGATCCAACCCTGCCCGGCTGTTCTTTTATTCTGGATTTGATTCGGGATCATTCGATTAAGGAAAAGCCGCCGCGCTCCCATGAACATGTCGCCCATTCGGCTTCTGTTGCTTGACGATCATGCTTTGTTTCGGGACAGCCTGGGTCGATTGCTGGAATCGGAGCCGGACTTCCAAGTGATGGCTCGGTGCGGTTCAAGCACGGAAGCTTTATCATTTCTGGCGCGTTCGGAGATAGATGTTGTTCTGCTTGATTTTGATTTGGGGGAAGATCGCGGCACCTCGTTTTTAACTTCTGCCCGGAAGAACGGTTTCAATGGCAAGGTGCTGGTTGTAACTGCCGGCATGACTGATGCTGATACTTCGTTGTTTCTGCAATTAGGAGCATCCGGCGTTTTTCTAAAACATGATTCTCCTGTTACCTTGGCCCAAGCGATCCGTTTGGTAGCGGGCGGGGGAACGTGGCTGGATTCGCGGCTCGTGCAATCGCTCGCTCTAAAAGCCAAACAACAGGATTCGCTGCAAAACAAGAAACTCCTGACTCAACGCGAACAACAAGTGCTTGAAGGTATCTTTGAAGGCTTAACTAACAAAGAAATCGCGCTTCGTTTGGGTGTTTCCGAAAGCGCCGTCAAAGCCAACTTACAGCAGCTTTTCGAAAAGTTGAACGTTCGCACGCGTAGCCAGTTGGTGCGAGTCGCTCTAGAAAGCTCGTTTGAATTAAATAGTTAGGTAGTCCACTGAATTGCCGAACTCCGCTCCAAGCTAGAGTTCAGATTTTTCTGAAGGGCTGTTTCCAGTGAAGCTGGTTTAACAAAAACCAGCATGTTTGCCCCTCGCCGCCCACTGCTATCGGATTATTCCCACGCACAAAAAAACGCTCGTTTCGCCACAACTTGCTTAGAACTCTGCGGCGTGGTGATGAACACGGAAACGAGAGCTTATTGTGGATAAATCTTCGGAACCTGGCGATCTTGCTGAATTAGCTTCTAAAGCTGGCCTGAACACAACCGCCTATAAAACCTTTTCCAATTCACGGTTAAAGATGATGCCTCCTAAACAGGAGGAATCGCAAACCAAGCTGGCGATTGTGAAAGACGGCACCCCTAAAAATGATTCTGCGGCTCTGCCCAGGCTGCAGGAAGAATTGCAAATGTTAACCAAGCTTTATGAGGAACTGCCGCAGTTAAGAAGCAGTCCGAAAGCCGTTCCACCGTCGAGCAAGAAGTTAATGCATCTTTCGCGTTGGGAACGCTGGGCCGCTTTAGATTCAGTGTTGAATGGACACGAATGGGCAACCGGCGCCAAAAATGCAGGACCGGAACAATCGCTTCCGGGTTGCGCCCTGGTTGGGTCTTGCGCCGGCGCGGGAACTACCAGCATCGTTGCTTCACTGGCTCGTTTAGGCGCGAAACGCGGCGAACGCGTGCTGCTGCTGGATGATTCAACGGAAAGTTTCCTTTCTTTGTTCTTTGGCAGCCGCGCATCGCGAATTCCGATTGCCAGCTACATCAACTCAAACGACCCCAAAGGCGCAGCCGTTCACGCCTGCCGCCGCGAGGAAACGGTTCTGGCCATCAGCTCGGAAGCTTGGATCAGCAGTTGTTTGAATCAATTGTCCCTTGAAAGCGACCGCGTGATGCTCGATGCGGGAGCAGGCAATCACCTTTCCTTATCGGATTCCCGCATCGGCGGCGTGACAAGGGTGCTTGTGCTTGCGCCTGATACGAGATCTTTATACGGCTTAAAGCGATTCGATAACTCAATGCAGCAGCAGAGTGACCAAACACTGATTTTGCTGAATCAGTTCGACCATTCCGATCCGCTGCATGTTGAAATTCAAGCACGCTTAGAGAATCGATTTCCTCATCGTTTGATTCCGATTGTGATTCGGCGCGATCGCATGGTGAGCGCGGCTTTGGCGGAAGGCTCCACGGTTGTAGATTATGCGCCGGAATCGGATGCAACCGAGGATCTCGCCAAGCTGGATCAGTGGCTTCGTTCTTACTGCCTGGAAATGTCTTCCGGTGAATTTACTCAAAAGGCTCAAGTTCTGTGATCTTTAACGATACCCAAACTCTTCAACGAGCCTGGTGGCAAACGCCCCTGCTTAGCCTGGTGCTGCTCATCGGCGCGGGAATGTTCTGGCTTCTGGCAACGGTGCCGCTGCGTTGGGATCAGCAAGCCGTTCTCGGCGCTGCGTGCTTGGTCCTGGCTGTTGCGATCAAGAAGCTTTGGCGCTCAAACGTCGGCACCCTTGTTCTTTCCGCGATTTCGGTTTTTTCCACGCTGCGATATGCCTATTACCGGGTGTCGGAAACCTACAACTACCTGTCCGTGAACTGGAGCGAAGCGCGTTTTCTTGACCTTTTCTTTGTGTTTACGCTGCTGGGCGCGGAGTTATACGCTTTTGTGATTTTGTTTTTAGGATTCTTCCAAACTGCTCGTCCTTTAAACAGGCACCCGGAACCCTTACCGGGCGATCCGCAGGCTTGGCCCAGAGTAGATATCTACATACCCACTTACAACGAATCGCTGGATGTAGTGCGCAGCACCGTGCTGGCTGCCATGAACATGGACTGGCCATCCGAATCGATGAAGGTCTATATTCTCGACGACGGCAGGCGCAGCGAATTCCGCGAATTTGCCGAAGCAGTCGGCTGCGGATACATGATCCGGCCCGACAACAAGCACGCCAAGGCTGGAAACATCAATCACGCGCTGCGCAAAACTGACGGCGAATACATTGTGATTTTCGACTGCGATCACATTCCCACGCGGTCTTTTCTGCAAGTGGCGATGGGCTGGTTCTTGAAAGATCCGAAGCTCGGAATGCTGCAAACTCCGCATCATTTTTATTCGCCCGATCCGTTTGAAAGAAACCTGAATATCTTCCGCAAAGTTCCGAACGAAGGTTCCCTGTTTTATGGAGTGATTCAGGACGGCAGCGATTTCTGGAACGCCGCTTTCTTTTGCGGCTCCTGCGCTGTGCTGAGGCGAACTGCCATTCAGGAAATCGGCGGTATCGCGGTGGAAACTGTCACCGAAGACGCCCACACTTCCTTGCGCATGCAGCGCCGCGGCTGGAATACAGCATACCTTCGCTTTCCCCAGGCCGGCGGCTTGGCCACTGGAAGTCTGGCGGCCCATATCGGCCAGCGCATCCGCTGGGCGCGCGGCATGATCCAAATTCTACGAACTGACAATCCTTTATTTGGAAAAGGTTTGAAGCTGCCGCAGCGTCTTTGTTACCTGAACAGCACGTTGCACTTTTTGTACGCCATTCCCAGGCTCCTGTTTCTTACCTCGCCGTTGGTTTACCTATTGCTTGGCTATTCCAATATTTATGGATATGGGCGCGCCATTCTTGCTTACGCTTTGCCGCACTTGGCTTTGTCTATTGTGGCGAATTCCAGGGTGCAGGGACGCTACCGCTACTCATTCTGGAACGAAGTGTATGAAACGGTTCTAGCGCCCTACATCCTGCTTCCCACTACGGTGGCGTTGATTAGTCCGAAGCACGGCAAATTTAACGTGACCTCCAAAAGCGATCAGATCGACGAGGATTATTTTGACTGGAAGCTGGCCGCCCCCTATGTGTTGCTGCTGCTGCTCAACGTGATTGGCATAACACTCGGTATTTTGCGCATGGCAAGCCATGCTGGCAGCCGCGAAACGCTCTCCCTTAACGTAATGTGGTGCGCTCTGAATACCGTGGTGCTCGGCGCTGCGACGGCCATTGCTCGTGAAGCAAAGCAGCGTCGAAACAGCGTGCGGATCGGCGCTCGGATTTCCGTTTCGATCTTGAATGCCAACGGCTTGGAGATCCACACCAACACGGTTGATATTTCCCGAGGCGGATTCAGCGTTCTCAACGCTCATCTGCTGGCAGTGGAAACCGGCGAGAGGATAACCGCTATTTTCCATACCGGCGGCGAGGATTATTTTATTCCTGGCATCATGATTGAATCCAATACGAAAGCCGCTCGCTTTGGCTTTACCGCTTTAACTCTGGAACAGGAAGATCAGCTTGTTCGCGTCATCTTCGGTCGCGCTGATGCGTGGCTCAATTGGAGGAGCGACAAAAACAACGATCGTCCGCTGCTCAGCCTTCTCAGCATTATCGGCATTTCCTTGCAGGGATTTTCAGCGATCGCCACCGGCATCTTCGATCTGCTGCGCCGCAATTCTTCCGTATCCGGAGAAAGCGCAGAAACCAGCGTGGCTCGTAATCCCGCCTTGCCGTCAGTCGGTTTAGCCATGGGGGCATTGCTGCTTGGTTCATTGTGGCCGGTTCATGCTCAAGCGCAACAGTTAGCCAGCCTTATCCCACCGATCACTCCGGTGGTTGCTCCCGCCAGCCAGTTCAACGATTCCTACGATCTGGCCGCTTTAGGCCATAAGGATAATTTGATGCTGAAAGGCAGCGATGCCCGCGCCAGTCTTTCCTTTGGTATTCCCGTTACCAAGGTTGTGACCACTGCCAAGCTCCAGATCAACTATCGCGCTTCCGCTGCTTTGGCTCCTAAATTGAGCGTTCTGAATGTGCTTTTGAATGGATCAGCGGTTGGATCCATTCCAATTGAAGATCTATCTGACCCGGACTCGAACGCTTCCGCCGAATTGGAACTTCCGTCCGACCTGTTGACCGGGGATAACTTCTTAACATTTGAATTAAAAGGACACTGTGCGCCTGGTTGCCTGGGCGGCACCCCCGCTTCGCTCTGGCTGAGATTGGAACGCGCCACTCAGATTCGCCTTTCCGGAAGCGTGCTGGCAATCGCCAACAATCTTCGCCTGCTGCCCGCGCCATTTTTCGACGGCACCAGCCAGCGTACCGTGAGCGTTCCTATAGCTTTTGCCGAAACTCCCGATGTCCAAACTCTCGAGGCATCGGGAGTGATTTCCTCCTGGTTGGGAACTTTGGCTGATTTTCGCGGCATTCATTTTCCGGTAAGCGTCGGAACTCTGCCGCCCGGCAATGTCATTGTGTTTGCTTCCAAGCGCTCTGGTTTTCTGGCTGACGGCAGCCTCGGCGCCTTGAATGGCCCGGCAATTGCCCTGCATGATAATCCGTCTGATCCTTACGGCAAAATCCTGCTCATCACCGGCGACACTGGAGAACAGATTCTTGCTGCTGCCCGCGCGCTCGCTTCCGGCCGCTTCCCGCGAGATGGCGATTCGGCTGAACTGGGAAATGTAACACTGCCTCCGGTTCGCAGTTCCTACGATGCGCCGCGCTGGATGAACGCAAACTCCGAGGGTCTGAGCTTGGAAGATCAGCACGTTTTTGGCAACGGCTCGGCAAACCTCTATTTCCGGCTTCCTCCTGACATTTCATTCGGCGAACAAAGGTTTGTCCCTTTCCGGTTGAATTATCGGTTGTTTCACTGGAGTTCTGAGGCGAGCGGCGAACTTCGCATCAAGCTCAATGGAGCTTACGTTGCCTTCCGGCGCATTTCCCAAAATGCGGATGCCGGAAAACAAACCACCATCATCGGTCTTCCCGCGGATCAGCTTTTTCCCGGCAATACCCTCAGCGTTGAATTCCAATTGAACGAGGGCCGCCACTCCTTGGGCCGCAACGACCCGGAAGAAAGCGTGCTTCGCGATTCAAAACTGGACATATCTAAGTTCTCCCATTACGTGGAAATGCCTCGCCTGGATTTGTTCGCCAATGCAGGATTCCCTTTTACCAAGTATGCTGATCTTTCTGAAACCGCAGTGGTGATGCCGCGCGATCCGTCGCCGCAGCAGACCTCTTTGTACTTAACGTTGTTGGGATTTTTCGGCGCGCGAACCGGCTATCCGGCGCTGCGCGTCACCGTTATTGATTCCGAACACGCCGCAGAAGCCGCCAGTAAGCACCTACTGATATTGGGCAATTCAGCCGATACTTCTTCAGGAATGCTAACCGCAACAGGGCCTGCTCGCCTGGAACATGGTGCAATTCAGATTTTTTCGGAAAACAGCCTTTTAAGCCGTCTGCCTTGGACTCGCGGAGCGATGCAAACCAGGCAAGCGCAGGATATTTTGTTGTCTGACCCTGCCCCGGCTGGATTTATCTCAGAATTTGCCTCACCCTACAACGCTCAGAATACGGCGATTTCATTCCAGGTTCTCGATCCGCATCAGTTCAGCGCAATTGAAGATTTCTTTGCGGAAAACACCCGGCTTTATGAGATTTACGGCAATTTAAGCTTATTGCAGGACAGGCAGTTTCATTCGTTTGTTCTTAAATCCAATGTGTACGCTTATGGCAATCTTCGCTGGGACGACCGTTGGCGCGCCTGGATGCGGCGCAACTACTGGACCATACCTATCTTCCTGTTATTTCTATCGGTTGTGTTGTGCTTCCAGTTGAATTCATGGCTTGAGTTTCGAGCCAAACTTCGCCTTCAAGCGCAGGCTTAAATGCAGCCGATTATTCAATTGCTGGTTTGGGCGCTGTTTGCTGCCGTTACGTTAACTCAGCCCCTATGTGCCGCCGATACCTGGAAGCTGTGGAACGATTATGCCTCCTATTTCATGGACCAGGATGGCCGTGTTCTCGACTACAATGCCGGAAATCGCACTACATCCGAAGCGCAATCGTATGCCCTATTTTTTGCGCTGGTTGCTGATGACCGTCCGCGCTTTAATCAAATCCTTTCCTGGACCGAGCAGCATTTGGCGCAAGGAAATCTGAAATCGAATCTTCCGGCCTGGCTTTGGGAAAACAAAAACGGCTCCTGGCAGGTAACTGACCACAATTCTGCTTCCGATGCCGACCTGTGGCTGGCCTGGACTCTGCTCGAAGCCGGGCGTTTATGGAACGATCCGCATCTTCATTCGCTTGGCCAGTCGTTGGCAAATAACATTGCCGCGTCTGAGGTGGTGCATATTCCTGGTTTGGGAACCATGCTCCTGCCGGGATCATCCGGCTTTCGTACCGGTGACGGCTTCTATCAACTGAATCCAAGCTATCTACCCGTTCAACTGCTGCTTGGTTTGCAACATCATATGGTCAACGGACCCTGGAACGAAATTGCAGCTAACGTTCCTCGTCTGCTGCGGGAAAGCGCGCCTAATGGCTTCGTAATGGATTGGATGGCGTTCCGGCCTGGAGATGGATTTTCGATTTACCCGTCGCCGGTTGCTTCGCCGGAAGCAAGCTACGATGCCATTCGCGTTTATCTTTGGGCAGGCATGCTCGCGGACGGAACTCCTTACCGTCGCGAACTCCTTGCTGCCGGTTCAGCGATGGGCCGGTATTTGGACGCTCATCCCGTTCCTCCGGCGGAGGTCACTGCCGCGGGCCAGGTGAAAAATCCTGCCGGCAGTGTAGGGTTCTCGGCTGCTGTTCTGCCTTACTTATCAGCTCTGAATTTGAAAAAAGCGGAAACGCAACAACAACAGCGTTTAAACGAACAAAAAAGTTGGCGAACCGGTTTATATGGAGAGAAGCCTCGCTATTACGACCAGAATTTGGCTTTGTTTGCGATTGGCTGGTGCGAAGAACGCTTTCATTTTGATGCTCATGGCTCCTTACAGGTGAACTGGAAATGATTATGGGAAAAGGCCGTCCTGTTCTGGCCTCTTTATTAACAGGAACTTTGCTGCTTTCGGGACAGTTCAGTTATGCTTCGCAGGCCACCGATCTGCTGCTGACCAAAGCGCATTCTCTGGAAGGCCGCGGCCTAATGGATTTAGCTGCCCATAGTTGGGAACAAGTGCTGCTGGCCGAGCCGAACAATGCGGAAGCCTTGGCCGGTCTGGCCCGATACGCCAAGCTGAACGGCAAAACTGCTGACGCAAACAAATATCTGGAGCGTTTGCGCGCCGTTGATCCGAAAAGCCCGGCGATCAGCCACATCGATTCTCTTCGTTCGTTCGATCAACAGCGCGGCCTGCTCGACGAAGCACAAAGTCTGGCTCAGAAAAAAGATTTTGACGGCGCTATGCGCATCTACAAGCAGGTCTTCAACAATGAGCCGCCGCCCGGCAGTTGGGCCATTGCTTATTACGAAACCGAAGCCGCCACCGCCGGCGGTTGGGAAGAAGCTACTGCCTCCTTGTCGCGGTGGGTCGAAAAGTATCCTGGTTCTCCGGAATATTCATTTGCGCTCGGAAAGCTGCTCACTTATCATCCGAGAACCCGACCGCAGGGCGTTGCGCTGCTTGAAAAAGTGAAAGGCGATGCTGTGTTGATGAGCAAAGCGCGGACTGCGTGGCGTCAAGCCCTTTTGTGGGATGCCGGCAATCCTGCTTCGCTTCCCTCGCTGCGTGCTTATCTGGCTCGTTATCCGGAAACTGAACTGGCAAAACTGTTGAGCCAGGATGAGAAAACTCTTCAAGCTTCCACTCAGAAAACGATTCAATTGGAAAATCCGCGTGATGGCCAGGGTTATCAGGCGCTTCGCAGCGGCAAGCTGAAAGATGCTGAACAGGATTTCACTTCCGCGCTGAAATCATCGCCGCGCGATGCTGCCGCTCTTTCCGGTTTGGGTTATATCCGCATGAAAGAAGACAACTTCTCGGCGGCAGTTCCTTTGTTTGAACAGGCCAACGCGGCTAAACCCAAAAACAAAGCCATTTCAGGAGCGCTGGAAACGGCAAAATTCTGGAATTACATGAAGCAGGGCAGTGAAGACCTGAACCACGATCGCCTTGCCGAAGCAGCCAATAACTTCAAACAAGCGGTTGCGCTTAAGCCGCAGAACATGGATGCCGTGCGGGCGCTTGCCGGCACTTATGCAAAACAACAGAATGCGGCTTCGGCTATGCCGCTTTTCCAGCAGCTTGTTCAATCCGCGTCCGCAAGTTCGGATGATTGGTTTGGTCTGGTAAAATCACAGGTCGATTCCGGCAATGCGCCCGACGCGCTGAAAAGCTGGGATCTGGCTCCCAAAACCGCCCAAAACGCCTGGATGAAGGACTCGCACCGAGTTGCTGCTTTGGCGTTTATTCGTGCCGAAGCGGGTGATGAAGAAGGTGCTCGCGTGCTTGCCGCGCAAGGTGAAAAGCTTGCTGCTGATCCAACAAGCAAAGCCGCAGACGGTATTCAAATGGAATATGCCGGGCTTTATCTTCGCCTGCATCAACCCTCGATAGCTGCCGCCCGGTTTGAGCAGATTACCCGTAAGAACCCTGACAACAGCGCGGCTTGGAGCGGTTTAGTGAACTCCTTGCTGCAAGAAGGCAATCCCGACCGCGCCGCTGATGCGCTGGAACGTATTCCTTCCGCCAGCTATCAGAAAGCTTTGTCCCAGCCTGATTTTCTGCGCTCTGTCGCTGCTGTGAATACCGAGTTGAAGCGCTACGACCAAGCCGAAACTTATCTGCGTAAAGCAATAGAAATTGAAAACGCTGCCGGCAAAAAAACAGATGCAGCAACCTGGTGCCAGTTGGCTGATGCGTTAATAGCTAATGGCAAATTAGATGAGGCAGAAGAGATACTGCAGCGCGAAGTAAGCGAACAACCCGATTTTGCGCCCGCGTGGTTATCGCTTGCTTCGCTTCTACACTCGGAAGAAAAAGACAAGGCCGCTTACCGCCTTCTGCAATCCATGCCGGAAAGCGCGTTCAATAGTGTTCGGAATAACCCTGATTTCATCAGCATTCAAGCCGCAATTTATGCGAATGTGGGCCGCACCGAAGAAGCTCGCATAATTCTCGATAAAGCCGTTGCGCGTTTCGAAAGCGAAGGCGCGCCTATTCCCTTAGACCTTGATTTGCAACAAGCTTGGATTCTGCTGAACACGCCGGGAAAAGATCGCGAATTGTACGCAGTGTTATCTCGCAACAGCGTCAACCCCAATCTCACTCCTGCGCAGCAGAAAGATTATAGTTCCATCTGGGCTATCTGGTGCCAGCGCCGGGCTGCGGCTGCATTGGATCAAGGCGACCTGAATGGAGGCATTTCCATTCTGCGTACTGCTTCCAAACTATTTCCCAAAGATGTCCGGATCGAGAGTCCGTTAGCTGGAGCCTATTTAAAAGCAGGCGATGCTAAAAGTGCGTTTCTGGTTTATCAGGATTGGGGAATGCAGGGAGCTGCCGCTGATGATTTCAGCGGTGCTATCGGTGCCGCTATCAGCGTTCAAAATTCAGATGCCGCTCAAATATGGCTGACGCAGGGTTTGCAAAGATACCCTCGCAGTTCTCAACTCTTATCTCTGGCCGGCAAACAGGCCGTGCAAAAAGGCGACTACGACAAAGCAAAGCTGTTCTTTCGCGAAGCATTAGCCTCGCTGCCGCCTGACCAGAACCGGAATGCCATGTTAGCGGCTGCGACTAATCCCGCCCAAGCGCAGCAGATGCTCGGCGCAGTTCTCCTGGGAAATGACGGAGTTTTGGCTGCTGGTTCTCCGGGGCCGCAGAGTCAACAAATCATCGCTTCCAGTCGGTATCCTGACAACAATCGTGCGCAACAAACAGGATTTGCCACTCCGATGAACGACATCGACATTATGCCCTTGTCGAAAACAGCGCATCAGCAAACCTACGTAGGTAAAGCAATTTCTACAAACCAGTTAGTCAGCCAAAATTCTGAAATGGCGATGCTGGAGCCTGCTGCTAACCCGGCTTTAAGCAAAGAACCTCAGCTCACCCTGGAACAACAGATTAACAGCGACCTGGAAAGCATAGACACGCGCAATTCTCCTTACTTCACCAATGGAGCCATATTGCGGGCGCGTACAGGCCGTGGCGGCATCGATAAGCTGACAACCGAACAAGCAAACATTGAAGCAAGCACCACGGTCGGCAACCAGGTTCGTTTGAGCCTGATCGCTAAGCCGACTTATCTTGATTCGGGCAGCCCCAACATCAGCCCATCAAACGCCTTTGGGTCAGCCATAACAAACGGAGCTTCCACCCAAACAACTGCTTTTGGGATTGGCGCGGAAGCGCAACTGGCCACGCGCGATTTAGGTGTCAGGCTTGGTTTGTCGCCGCATGACTTTCTAATTCAGAACTGGATCGGCGGTTTCCGCATCAATCCGGCGCACGGACCGTTTACCCTGTTGTTAAGCCGCGATAACGTTCAGGACACAAAGCTTTCCTTCGCGGGCGAGCGGGATGCTGCTTCCAATCAGGTTTGGGGCGGCGTGATGTCGAATTCCGCTTCTCTTATCGGGAATTGGGGAACTGATAAATCCGGCTTTTATGCGATTGCCGGTTATCAGGATCTGCGCGGGAAAAATGTTGCCTCCAACAGCCAGATTAACGTGACTACCGGTGGATATTTCAAAATCTTAAGCACGCCAGATGGCTCGCTCACCGCCGGATTGAATTTTTCCGGTATGCACTACGACAAGAATCTCCGTTACTTTACGTTAGGGCAGGGCGGTTACTTCAGCCCGCAACAGTATTTTTTAACTAACGTGCCGCTGCGCTGGACGGGCGCTTGGAATCGGGTGCTCCAATATTCAATATCGGCCAGCCTGGGTGTGCAGCATTTCCAGGAAGATAAGTCCGCTTACTTCCCAACTAACGCTACGCTTCAGTCTTTAGCTGGGCAGTCTTATTCCGCCATGAGCAGCACCGGCGGCAACTACAATCTGGATTTTCACTTGGGCTATCAGTTAACGCCGCAGTGGTTGTTCGGCGCTTTTGCCAGTGTCGGCAACTCTCGCGATTACCGCAATACCAACGGCGGCATTTTCCTGCGATATCTGTTTCAACCGCGTCCATTCGGTGCTGATATTAACGCCGAATCTGTGCCGGATTGGAAAGGATCTCAGCCGTTCGGCTTGCCGATGGGCAACTAAACTTCGGCTGTAACCAGCGTTTCCTGCTTGGTCTGCACTTTGTCTTTGTTCTTGAATCCAAGCAGAACAAATAACAGGATTGCCAGCGCACTAAGGGCGGAACTGAGCCAGAAACCGGTCCAGTTCCGTTGCGGTCCCTGCGCGGTGGTTCGGGTGAAATAATCTACGGCTCCGCCGGAAAGCAGCGATCCGGCAAACATGCCTACTCCGTAAGTCATAAACGTAATCAGGCCTTGCGCGGTGCCGCGCATTCCGGCTGGCGCTTCCTGGTCGGTATACAACTGCCCGGTCATGAAGAAAAAATCGTAGCAGATGCCGTGCAGCAGGATCGCCACGTAGAACATCCACATGCCGCCGTTTGCATCGCCATAAGCGAGCAGCGTGTAACGCACTGTCCAAGCCAGCAGCCCAAGCAGCAGAATTCCTTTCACCGTAACGCGGCGGAATATCAGCGGCATCAGCAGCATCATCACTACTTCCGAAGCCTGCCCCAAAGACATTTTTCCGGCGGCATTTCGTACTCCGACTTCGTTCAGATAAGCATTGGTGAACGAGAAGTAAAAGGTAAGCGGGATGCAAGCCAGCACCGAAGCAATCACAAATACCAGATATGAAGGGCGTTTCAGCATTACCAGTGCGTCAAAACCCAAGATGGTTCGAACGTTGATTTTCGTGTTTTGGGCAGTCGGCGGCGTATGCGGCAGTGTTAAACAGAAGGCAGCCATCACGACCGAAACACCGGCGGCGAGCAGAAAGGTTGTGGCGGACGTTTCAATGCCCATGCGCCCGATCGTCACTCCAATCACAATCCAGCCCAGGGTGGCAAAAACGCGGATTAAAGGAAATTCGCGTCCGGCGTCTTTTACCTGTCGCAGTGTCAATGAGTTGGTGAGCGCAATAGTCGGGAAATAACACAAGCAATATAAGAGCATCAGCGCGTATACGCCGCTGAAACTGCTTGCTTTCGTGACCAGAAACAGCAAGGCCGCGCCGATCAGATGGAGAACGGAAAGCACCCGCTCCATCGCGAAAAAGCGATCCGCAATCAAGCCCACAAAAAACGGCGAAATCATGCTGGCGAGAGCCGTGGTTCCAAATACCGCTCCCGCCTGAGTGCCTGAAAAGTGCAGAGTGGCCGTCAGATACGTGTCCAGGGTGACGTACCAGGCTCCCCAGATCACGTAATTGAGAAACATCATGGTGCTCAGGCGAGCGCTCAAGGAAATGGGCATGTTCGAGTTTATCTTGTTCGAGCGAATAAAAACACTTGACGAACACCGTCCAGAAGTACTAAAGAATTAGTATGAGGCGCCGCGCTAAAACGCTCACCGAACAGGAACTGGAAATCATGAAAGTGATCTGGGATCGCGGCGAGGCCACAGTGCGCGATGTTTATAAAGCTTTATTGGAACAGCGGAAAATCGCCTACACCACCGTGATGACCATGATGAACATCCTGGAACAGAAAGGCCATCTTAAGAAACAGCCGCTCCAGCGGGCGTTTCTGTACAAACCGGCGCGTTCTCAGAAACAAGTAATTGCCTCGATGGTGAAAGAATTTGTGGATCGCGTTTTCAACGGATCAGCCGAACCTTTACTATTGCATCTTATTGACGACAGAAAGCTTACCGAAAAAGAATTGAACGAGATTCAGGACATTGTGAGGAGAAAACAATGATTTCTCCCGCAATGCTCATGGCTTATTCCGGCCAGATTCTGGTGTTGATTGCGACCGCAATTTTGTCACTCAAAATGCTTCGCCTGCAAAGCCCGCGTACGCGACTGATTCTGCTGCAAGCGGTCTGGTTCTGCTGCGTGGCGCTTCCCTGGTTGGAAAAGACCGTAGCAACGCCGGACAAACAAAGCCAAATCACCGTCGTGATTGGAAATTTTAGCGCTGCGGCGGGCAGTTCGACTTGGAACGGCTACCCGGTTCCGCGCTGGCTGGTGGCTTTTCTCTGCGCAGTTGCTGTTCTTCGGCTATTTCGTTTGTTTTGGAATCTCCGGGGTTTAAGAAATTTGAGAAAACACGGAACGCTCATCACGGTTGACATGCCTCGACATTCCCGGAATATCAGAGTTTATCTGTCTGACCAAGTTGCTGGCCCGGCCACTTACGGATTCATTCGTCCGGTGATTTTGTTGCCTGCTCATCTGCGAAACAACCGGGCAGTGCTTCGCCATGAGTTGATTCACGTTCATCGCCGCGATTGGGCCTGGCATATGGCCGAACAAGCAGGGCAGTGTTTGCTCTGGTTTCATCCGGCAGTTTGGTGGCTTTCTGCGGAAATCGACCTGGCTCGCGAACAGGTGGTGGATGCCGAAACGGTTGCCGCGGATTCCAGCGGCAGCATTTCCGAGTACATACAAACGCTGCTGGAAGTCGCTCTTCGGCGGGCGGAACAAAGCTCGATTCCGGTTTCAGCGTTTGGCAATAAGAGTTCCTTACGAAGGAGGATAACTATGCTGATTCAACAGCAGAAAGAAAGCCGTGGACGATTAATTCTTTCCACGGCCGTGTTTACCGCTTGCACCGCAGTTGCCGCTTGGCAGTCTGCCCGTGCGCTTCCATTTCCATCAACCGATCACCCGAAAGACACAGACACCTCGCAGACTAAAGAGAACGACCAAACGAAGCCACCGATACGCGTTCCTGGTGAAACGCAGGAAAAAGCCGTTACCAAGAAGGTAAATCCGATTTACCCCAAAGACGCCAAAATTGCTGGCATTCAGGGAACAGTGGAACTCGACATCACCATTTCGAAAGAAGGGCTGGTGGAATCTGTAAAGCCGCTCAGCGGCCCTGCCGAGCTGATTCAATCTTCCGTTGATGCCGTAAAACAATGGGAGTTCCGACCTACGCTTCTGAACGGCGAGCCCATCGAAGTGGTGTCGGAGGTGGTGGTGAACTACACCTTAGCGCGTTAGGGCAAAACTGCGGCCATCTAAAAACATCCGCTTACCCTTTCAACTGCCGGCAGATCTGATCGATGATGGCGGATTGTTCCACCACCGTTTTATCGGCAATCGCTTTTAATTCGTTCAGATTGGCCGGCTGGATATTGTCCATTGCTTTTTGCGACGCGGAAAGCGACGGCTGAATACGGAAATACCGGTCAGTGCCGTTCTGCGGCGGCAGTAACTGCGACAA
>CAXTWH010000011.1:0-41700 GCA_964247975.1 uncultured Bryobacteraceae bacterium
GAACTCGAAGAACTCCACCTGATCGCCTGCAATCACCCGCAACTCGCAGAAAAGCTTGAACCAACTCAGTTTGGCTTCGTTTGTTCAAACGAAACGTGGCAGCGCTTCCGCCAACGCCATTTCCTGCTCGGCTCTCTTTCCAAACCGACACCGCAGCCCGGTCCCACTCGCAATCGCTCCCGCCAAAAAACAGCAGCCTAAGCGAAATTACATTTCAGTCTTCGGCTCGGTTCACGCCGTCCCGACTGCGCTGAATCTTGTTCCTTGACAACTGAATATTGGGCCGGATCTGAAGCGAACCTGTTATTCCTCATGAATCACTTCAATAGGGTTCATGCGAACAGCGGTGCGGGCCGGATAAAGTCCGGCTGCCAGCGTGGCTAGATAAACTCCCGTTAAAGCGATCAACAACAGCGCTACCGGCCAGTGAAATTGAATTGTCCAGCCAAACGACTGCTTATTGATAACAAAGATCAGCACCAGCGAAAGTCCCGCGCCTAAAACAATGCCGATGCAGTTAGCGAATAAACCGAGCAGTCCTGCTTCCGCCACAATGATCTGGCGAATTTGGCCGCGCTCCGCTCCCAGAAAACGGAGCAGCGCGTAATCGCGCTTGCGATCAATGACCAACGCCAGCAGCGCGCCCGCAATGCCGATAATCGCCACCACAATCGCAATCACTTCCAAGGCCCAGGTAATCTGAAACGTGCGGTCGAAAATATCTAATGCCGCCCGCCGCAGCTTTGCATTGGTAAACATCATAATGCCGCGCGAACGAATCACCCGATCAATACTGCGCCGCGCCGTATCTATATCTACGCCGTTTTTCAAATAAACAGCTAAATTCGAGGAAGCCGGGTCAGGCAGGTATTTTAAAAGCGTTCGCCGGTCCATCACGATAAAGCCGCGCTCGGTGGAATAATCGTAATAGATCCCCAACACGCAAAAAGAATGAACCGCATTGCCGAGCGGAAGCTGAAGCACATCGCCGGGCTTCACATGATGCTTGTTGGCGAACGGCTCGCTCACAATCACGTTATCTTTATTTGGCAGGTCGCGCAGAATGCGTGAACGGTCCTCGCCCGGCAGAAAAAACGTCGCCGCGTTTGTCACCGCCGCCGCAGTTTGCCCGGCTCCAAGCGAAGCAGGCAAGCCCTGATAGGAAATCGGGTACACGCGAAAGCGATCCACTGCCGCTACGCCGGGAATGCGCTCAATCTCATCGGCCACAATCGGCGCAATGGTCGGGTGCCGGTCCGCCGCCGATGAGCCTGCCGGACGAAGATAAAGATCGGCTCGCAGTTGATTGTTCATCCAAATTGACACCGTATCGCGAAAGCTGCCCACCATGATGCCGACGCTCGTAAGCATGGCTGTTGCCGTCGCCAGCGCAGCCACCAGCACCGAAACGCGCGCCAGTGAACTGCGCAGGTTGCGAATGGCCAAAAACACCGGAGCCCCCAGCGAGCGTCGCACCGCTTGCGCCAGCAGAAATGAACCGCCCATCACTACCAGCGGAATCAGCAGCGCCGTTGCGCCGATAAAAAGCGCAGCCGCGAGATAGCCGAACAAAGGCCGCCCTGCTACCGGCCCCTGCAGAGACGAAAAGATTCCGATTGCGATCAACGCAAGTCCGCCAATCAGATGACGGCGTGCATGAAGCTTCAGAACGTATTCATTCCTGCCGCGCGCCATTGCTTCCGTTGGTGAAACGCGCGCTGCTTCAAAAGCAGGCGCCAGCGCCGCCAGCACGGACATGCCGATGCCTAAACCAAGCCCCACCAGAACCGTTGCAAGCGTAAATTGGATGGGCGCGGGCTGGCTGCTGACATACAGCAGTTCCACTGTGTTTCCGATTAGCCCTACGGCGGCAACCGCTAGAAACCGTCCCAACACTAAACCGGCAACTCCGCCCACTGCTCCCAGCACTGCGGATTCCAGTAGAAAGCCGATCAGAATGGAACTCCGCGTCGTTCCTAAAGCTCGCAGAATGCCGATCGCAGGCCGCCGCCGCACCACCGAAACAGCTACCGAATTGTAAATGAGAAACGCTCCTACTACCAAGGCGATATAGCTCAGGATGCGCAGGTTCCAGCGAAATGCCGCCAGCATCTTGCGGTTCTGATCGGTGCGCGATCCGGCCTGTTCCAGCGAAACCGAAGCGGGAAGCCGTTGGCGCAGAACCTGCTCCCAATGCTCCGGTGAATCATAAGGGGGATCAGTAACCGCAATCGAATCCAATCGCCCGGTTTTGCCGGTTAATAGTTGCGCCAATCCGATGTCGGCCACAATTGCGTTGTTCTCGCTGACGCCGCTGTTCACCGCCGGAAGCAAACCGGCCACTGTGCATTGATGCACCTGATCGTTAATCAGCAGTTTTACCTGGTCTCCTTTATGCCAACCTAAACTGCGGCCCACGAAAATAAGATTGCGGACTTCGGCAGCGTTCAAGGAATCATCCTCGATGCCGCGATCCGCGTTATGCACCAGATCAATTCCCAAGAAGGGCAATGCTTCGCCGTTTCCGCTGTCGGCAGTGGCAAAATCTTCAATGCGGGGCGTCCATTCAAAAGGATAAGGCAACTGCGCCAACTGCCCCAGAATCTTTTCATTCACACCGCCTACGGCAGTAATAGTGAGGGCCGATTTGCCGCTGAGCGTTTCCACCGACGATTGAAAACTGCCCGCCGCCGCTTGCCCGGCCAGATCAATGGCGATCACCACCGAAACTCCGAGCGCAATGGAAATTGCCGTTAACACAGTGCGCAGTTGTTCCTGCAGCAGCGGCCGTAAAATCAGCAGCCGGAAAAGTTGCCATTGTTTCATGCTGGTTGGGAGTTCAACTTTCCTTGGAAATGCGGCCATCGCGCATGTGAATAATTCGATCCGTCTGCGCGGCAGATTCGGCGCTGTGAGTCGCCATCAACACAACCGCTTTTTCTTCGTGCGCAATGCGCTTCAGCAGATCCAGAATCGCTTCGCCGGTGGCTGTGTCCAGATTGCCGGTCGGCTCATCGGCCAGAATAATTTCGGGATGGTGCGCCAAAGCGCGGGCAATCGCCACCCGCTGCTGCTGGCCGCCGGAAAGCTGGTGCGGCAAGCGGTTTGCCAAAGATTGCAAGCCCACCCAGTGTAATCGTTCACTGGCAATCTTTCGTGCGTTCGACGCTCCGGCAAGCAGCAAAGGAATTTCAACGTTCTCAATCACCGATAAAGTCTGCAAAAGCTGAAAGCTTTGAAAAATAAAACCAACGCGCTGCCGCCGCAGTTGCGTCAGGGCGCGATCATCAAGGCGGCTGGTGGTCTGGCCGCCGATGCTCACTGTGCCGGAGGTTGGAAAGTCCATCGCTCCGCAGAGATTCAGCAAAGTAGATTTGCCGCAGCCGCTGCGCCCTACTAGCGAAATCCATTCTCCCGGCTCCACCGCCAAGCTGACATTCTGCAAGGCCGGAACTGTTGCGCCGTTCGATTCGTACAGCTTAGTGACGCTTTGTACTTCAAGGTACGCCATGATCTGAGCATAACGATGCTGAATTTGGGACTGTTGCTAGATAAATTTACCGGCCAGCAGTTGTTTGCGCTGAACAGGCGGAAAATGCTCAATGGCATAACGCAGCGTGGTGCGCGGAAGCAGCGCATAATGGTTCTGCAGAAATTCGAGCAGCGCAGGACGTGACACCTTGCCGGATTCCCGCAGCATCCAGCCGACTGCTTTTTGAATCAGATCGTGTCGATCGGAAAGCAATAACTTCGAAAGGCGGAACGTATCGGAAATTTCTCCCTGTCTGATGAAGTGAAGCGTGGACACAATCGCAATGCGGCGTTCCCAAATGTTGATAGATTTCGCTAGTTTGTCGAGCAGTCGGCGCGAACGTGCTTGTAGATGAGCGCCCACAATGTAAGGCGCGGAAGTATCCACCAGATCCCAGTTGTTAATGCGAGCCGTATGTTGAAGATAGAATTGAAACACTTCCTCTTTTAAAACTTCATCTCCCTTTTCGTACTTCGCCACCAGAATTTCCAAAGCGCAGAAGCGATGCTCATGAAAAGGAGAATGGAGTAACTGTTCGACATCTTCCAGCGGCAGCGTTCGATAGCGCAGCGCAATTTTTCTTTGTGCCGGAACAGTGATTCCCAGAAACTGGTCGCCTTCGCCGTAGTCCTCTGGTCCGGTTTTGAAGAACCAGGCTTGGCCTTTGGCTCGTGTTGGATCAGCCGCTGCCGCTAGTTCCTGTTCAAGCTCATTTCGGTTCACGGCAGCAGTTTTCAATTGGTCTTGAAATCCCGGCAAGCAGGCAAGCCCGGAAGACTGGAAGCAGTTTGCACAGCGCGCAATACGGCTATCGCTATCATCTCAGCGGCAATCGCGCCGATCGCTCCAACGTCGGCTTTAACGCTGCTCGTGCCCGTGCAGGCAGAAAAGATAGTGTCGCCATCAAAGGGAGTATGCACCGGATTGAGGGTGCGCGCCAAACCATCCTGCGCCATTTGCGCAATTTTTGTAGCCTGCGCTTTATCGAACTTGGCATTAGTCGCGACCACCCCGATTGTGGTGTTCGTTGTTTCAGGAACTTGCACATAGTAGCCGTTGCTGATCTGCTGCATGGAGTTGGCAAATCCGCGCCCATCTTCGGTTCGCGCACCGGCTACGATCTTACCTGTTCGAGAATCAATCACATCACCGGCAGCATTCACCGCCACAATCGCTCCGACCACCAATCCGGTTTCCGCAATCTTGATGCTGGCCGTTCCCAAGCCGGACTTCATGGCCCGGTTCATGCCAAAGAATTTGCCGACCGTTGCGCCTGCTCCTGCGCCCTGATTGCCTTCCGCTACGGCATCGTTTGACGCAGCCACGCAAGCGGCATAACCGGCATCGGCGTCAGGCCGTATTTTAGAATCACCCACTGCAAGGTCATACAGAATAGCGGAAGGAACAATCGGAATTACCTGCTCGCCCACTCGATAACCTAGACCGTGTTCTTCCAGATAGCGGACCACGCCGGTAGCCGCCGCTAAACCAAACGCGCTGCCGCCGGAAAGCACAATTGCATTCACCTGCTGCACGGTGTTAACAGGATTCAACAGGTCGGTTTCCCTCGTTCCCGGAGCGCTGCCTCGCACATCCACTCCGGCCACCGCTCCCTTGTCAAATATCAGAACTGTGCAGCCGGTAGGACGGCGTTTATCCGTGAAATGGCCAACGCGGATTCCCCCAACTGCCGTAACACAGCCGTTTGCGGAAGAAGCAAAGGCGTTTGGAACAACACTGGCAGCGGCTGCGGCAAAAGACATTTGCAAAAACTCCCGGCGCTTTGTGAACGATGGTTTCATGAACTGGGTCGATTTAACAGGGCCAACCCGCAACACCAATATACAGCGCGAAGCAGGAATGCCAACATAACAAGAGATGCTTGCGCCCTTGCCTGATACAGAAAAGTTGAACCAATCAGCGTTGTCGCTGCGTTGGATAGCAGTTGGCGTTTTTATCAGTTCTTCCACCTTGAATTTTTTAGACCGGCAGCTTTTGGCGACGCTGGCGCCGCTCATCATGGCGCAACTGCACTTCAATCAAACCGGCTACGGTTTTGTTTTATCGGCCTTCTCCATTGCTTATGCCGCCAGTTCGGTGCTGGTGGGTTGGCTATTGGATCGGGTAGGCGTGAACCGTGGCATCAGCGCCGCCGTGGCTTGGTGGTCTGCGGCAGCGGCCAGCATGGGCTTAGTTGGTACTTTCAGCGGTCTGGTTGCTTCCAGGGTGGCGCTCGGCGCGGGTGAATCGGCTGGCGTGCCTGCGGTCGGCAAGCTGAACGGCCGCTATCTCAAACCGGATGAGCGAGCTTTAGGAGCAGCACTGAATCAAGTGGGCATCAGCTTGGGGTTGGCGCTTTCGCCGTTGTGGATCGGCGCTGCTTACCGTTACTCGTGGCGGCTGCCGTTTGTGATTGTCGGAGTGCTTGGGTTTTTGTGGCTTCCATTATGGAAGGTAGTGAGCCGTCTGATACCACCCACGTTTTCCGATGCCCCGGATCATCAGCTTGAACAAGATTCTGCGGGTTTCAAACTGCTGCTGCATCGTAAGCTGATTGTGCTCATTATCGTGAATGTGCTGTGGATGGGTGCTTACTCGTTGTGGTCAAACTGGACCACGCTTTATCTGACGCGAGTTCACGGCTTGACGTTGAAACAATCCGCCAGCTATGTTTGGATTCCGCCGCTGGTTTCCAATTTCGGCGGTTTCTTTGGCGGCTGGTTATCGCAGCGGGCCATGCGCCGAGGAATGGAATCTGTGCAAGCAAGATGCCGCGCTGTGCAATGGAGCGCAGCGGGAATGCTGATAACCTTACTGCTGCCCTTGGCGGTTAATGCTGGATGGGCCACGGTGATTATCTCGGCCAGTTTCTTCTTTGCTTTGGCAGGCAGCGTTAACATCTACGCGATACCGATTGATTTATATGGAGCAGCGCGTTCAGGCTTGGCGATTTCCGCGCTGGTGTTTGCTTATGGAATTTTGCAGACGTTCATTTCGCCGTTGATTGGCTATCTGGCTGACCAGCATTTGTATCGAAGCGTGGTGTGGATGGTAACGCTTTCGCCCGTTTTAGGAGCGATCCTGCTGAATCAGATGAAAAGCAAAACCAAAACTAGCCGGTAAGAAGTTTCCCCTGTTTCTTACCGGCACTCAGTTTAAGAAGCGATCGATTCGGCTACCGGGTAAGCGGCATGTTTTAAGCGCAGAGCGGAAGGAATGGTCACTTTGCCACGAGCTAGCGATAATAATCCGTTGCGCTCCATCTGGTTCAGCATCAAGGAAGTGGTTTCCCGCGTGGCGCCGATCAGATTCGCAATATCGCGCTGGGTCAAGGGAAGCGAGAATGCGCCATCGTGTTCCCGTTCGCCCTGTTCCGCGAAATCAGCTAGGCAAAGCAGAATGCGTTTTTCCACGTCATGCGCGGCCACTAGTTCCAATCGTCTTTCCAGGTCTTGTTTGCGGCGTAAAACAGCGTTCAACAAAAACACGGCCAGCTCCGGATTCGTGGCGGCAGCTTCCATTGCTTGATGGCTGGATACCCGGAATACCACCAACGGCGTTAACGCTTCCGCTTGAGTCCGGTAGGTCTGATGGGGCGTTAAGCTTTCTTCGCCGATCAACTCTCCCACGGAACACAAGTTCAGCGTGACGCATTGGCCGCCTTCGCTGGGACGATCAATTTTCACCAGCCCGCGCTCAATGAAATAAAGGGCATCAGCATTCTGACCATAAACGAACAACTCTGCTTTTCGTCTCAGTAACAATCTGGTTGTCCCTGATAAGGGCAACAGATGGGCTTGTACGGCCTCTACAATATTTTGCAATTTACAATTCCCCTTTAAAATTTTTAAGAGGATCTGAAACAAAACGAGGTTGATCTTTTATGATTGAACTAAAGATGCTGCTTGCGCCGATGAGATTTACCGGAACCAACAGTCACTTTAATTCTGAATTTGCCTTTGTCAACTCCCGCTCACATTCCATCTCCCGAAATAACCGGTCAACCCCGGCGGCTGTTTCATTCAGGCGAATAGATGCCCAAAGAACACCAACGAAACCCATGACAAGTAAACCAAACAACACTGTTGCCTCCTCGGATCTACTTCTCATCAATCGGCAACATCCCATCCAAACTTTAGCTGTCACTTCCTAGCTTTCGAGGGCTAACAAGTTTCGGCTATTGACGCCGCGCATGCTGTACCCTCAGATGCGCATTCTGATATTAACCCGTATGTTACTTACTTCAAAAGACTGTTGGCAAAGAAACGGTACTGGTACAGACTGCCTATTTCTACTTGGTTCTGAGTTTATGCTGAAGATTCAAAATGGCTAAAAACATCGATATTTCTCAACCTTTTCGTTTGCTGCCCGATTTCAAAGAACGGGTCTGGGGCGTAGCCGACCTGGCAAACTGGTTTCCGGAAGCGCCGCCGAAAGTGCTTGGTGAAGCCTGGTTTACAGCCGAAGAAAATCAAACCAACGCAGGCTTGCCGCTTCGCCAGTTAGTGAAGCAAAATCCGGAAGTTCTGGGCAGCGGCTATCATCGGAAATATCCTGAGCTTTGTCCGCTGCTGGTAAAATTCCTGTTTACGAGCAGTCGTCTTTCGGTGCAAGTTCATCCGAAAGATAGTTATGCCGAAGAACATCATCAGAGTCTGGGCAAAACGGAAGCATGGTTTGTGATTGAAGCGCAGCCAGGCGCGGAAGTGGCGCTTGGATTCCGCGAACAAATCTCGCCGGAGCGGATGCGTGCCGCCGCGCAATCCGGCGAAATCGCAGAGTTGCTGGATTGGAAGCCAGTGCAAGCCGGTGATGTGGTATTTGTGCCGGCAGGCACAGTTCATGCCATCGGCGCCGGTTTAACGGTCTGCGAAATCCAGCAGAACTCCGATATCACTTACCGGCTTTACGATTACGGACGGCCCCGCGAACTGCATCTTGATCATGGCTCGGCAGTATCTGATCTTGGACCTTACCTGCATCGTTTTGATCGCAAGAAATTGAGCAAGGGACGGCTGGTGGTAGCAGAATCCGAATACTTCCGCATTGAGCATTTATGCCAAAGCGGTAAGGGCGGTATGCAGTTCGGCGCTGATGTGCCGCATTACACGCTGCTCATCTCGCTGAAGGGTGAAGGCACCATTGCCGGGCAGCCTTTTGGTAAAGGGCAAGTCTGGCTGCTGCCTGCCCGCTCCAACGCAGTGGAGATTCAAAGCGAAACTTCCGAATGGCTGCTTGCTTATGTAGGAACCGAACCGCCCCCGCCACTTCAAATTTTTGGAAGATGAGTACCAGAACTAGAATGCAGTTTCGAGTCAATCGATTTTCTTATGGAGGAACTTGGCCAAGAATGTAGTATCAAAACGCCCGGCCCTAAAGTCTTCGTTTTCCAAAATCCGTTCGTGAAGCGGAATGGAAGTCCAGATTCCTTCCACTACAAACATGCTGAGAGCGCGCTTCATTCGTTCAATAGCTTCAGCCCGGTTCGAGCCATGCACAATCAATTTTGCCATCAGCGAATCGTAGTAAGGCGGAATTACGCCATCCGTGTAAGCTGCCGTATCCACGCGAACGCCGATGCCGCCCGGCAGGTTCAACCCGGTGATTCGGCCCGGTGAAGGAGCAAAAGTTTCCGGATGCTCCGCGTTAATACGGCACTCGATGGAGTGTCCGCGCTGAACAACGGGACGGGAAATTAAATCCGACAATCGCGCTCCGGCGGCAACCTGGATCTGCGTTTTCACCAGATCTACGCCGGTGACAAATTCAGTGACCGGATGCTCCACCTGGATACGAGCGTTGACCTCGATAAAATAAAGTTCTCCGGTTTCATCCATCAGAAACTCCACCGTGCCGGCGTTGGTATAGCCGATGATTTGAAATGCTTGGCGCAGCCCATCGGAGATTCTGGTTCGCAGCTCGGCGGAAACTACCGGCGAAGGCGATTCTTCAATCAGCTTCTGATGCCGGCGCTGAATAGAGCATTCGCGCTCGCCGAGAATTTCAACATCGCCATGCTCATCGGCAATCACTTGAAATTCGATGTGGCGGGGCGCTTCAATGAACTTCTCCATATAAACATCAGCGCAGGCAAAGGCCGCTGCCGCTTCCGCTTGCGCTTGCGCCATTAAGTGTCCTAGGTCTTCCGCCGAGCGGACAATTCTCATGCCGCGCCCACCGCCGCCCGCGGAAGCTTTTAGGATCACCGGGTAGCCGATTTTTTCCGCTAAATGAAGCGCTTCTTCCACGCTGCCTAGCACGCCCGGCGAGCCGGGCAGAATGGGAACGCCGTGTTCCTGCATAACGGACCGGGCGCGCTGTTTCACGCCCATCATGCGGATCACGTCCGGCTTCGGGCCAATAAATTTAAGTCCGGAAGTTTCACATACTTCAGCGAAATCAGCATTTTCGCTTAGAAAACCGTAGCCGGGGTGAATGGCATCTGTGTTGGTGATTTCAGCCGCGCTGATGACCGACGGAATATCCAGATAACTGCGCGAACTTTTCGCAGGACCAATGCAGATGGCTTCATCGGCGAAACGAACATGCAGGCTGTTGCGGTCGGCTTCGGAGTACACCGCCACGGTTTTAATGCCGAGTTCTTTCGCGGCGCAAACCACGCGGAGAGCGATTTCACCCCGGTTAGCAATAAGAATTTTTCGAAACATGATGGAAAGAAAACTAGCGGGGCCGAATTGTAAACAACGATTCGCCGTATTCTACCGGCTTCCCGTTTTCGACAAATTTAGCGGTGATTGTTCCGGCAATTTCGGCTTCAATCTCGTTCATCAGTTTCATTGATTCGATAATGCAGAGAACTTTACCCGGCTCCACAGAGTCTCCCACTTTCACAAACGAAGCCGCACCGGGAGACGCTGAATCATAATAAGTGCCGACAATGGGCGATTTCACAACCACGCCGGTTTCTTCGGCAGGCTCCAGTATCTTAGATTCGGGAGCGGAACCAGAACTGGAAATGAGCGGAGTGGGTGCGGGAGCGGAAACCGGTGCAGCCGCATAATGACTTAACACTTCCTGAGTCATTATAGGAGCGCTGGAGCGGATACGAACCCGATTATCTCCGCGCTGCACTTCCAACTCGGCGATGCCTGTTTCGTGAACCACGCGAATCAGCTCTTTGATTTCGTCGATTGTCATTCTCATCCTTCCTGGAGCACAACGGCTCTACAGGGTTAACAATTCTTTCTTAGTGGGAGTCAGAACTGCGCAGCCGGTTTCGGTTACAACCACGGTGTCTTCAATCCTTACCCCGCCAAACTCTTCCACATACACGCCCGGCTCAATTGTGATCGCCATTCCTGCTTGCAGCCGGGTCGGTTCCTTCTTGCCGATCCGCGGCGTTTCATGAATTTCCAATCCCAAACCATGACCGGTGGAATGAATGAAAAATTGATCGAAGCCGTATCGCTTCAGAACATCACGGGCCGCCCGATCCACCCTGCTGGCAGGCACACCGGCTTTTACCGCGTCAATAGCCGCCAATTGACTTTCCAGAACAGCGCGATAGATGCGCTTCGCTTGGGGAGCAATGCGCCCTACCGCAAAGGTGCGGGTCATGTCGCTGGCATATCCAGCAACCATCGCGCCCATATCTATTAATAGTAATTGATTAGCTCCAATTGGCCTGCCGGTAGGGTGCGCATGCGGCAGAGCGGAGCGCGTGCCAGCGGCCACAATCGTGTCAAACGCAGTTCCGTCCGCGCCAAGCTGCCGCATGCGGTAATCGATTTCCGCAGCCAGATCGGATTCCGTCATCTCGGGCCGGAACGCTTCGAGAGCTTTTTCGAGTGCTGCGGAGTTCAGTTCCACCGAGGTTTTAATCGCGCCTAGCTCCGCCGCCGATTTCACCATTCGCAGTTGTTCCACTAATCCCGGAGTCGGAACCAGTTTGATTTGGGGGGCTTCCCGCTTAAGCGTGTCGTAGTTTTCAAAGGAGATACGAGAACGCTCAAACCCAAGCCTGACGATCTTCCGTTTTTTCGCTGTCTTTATTATTTGCAGCAGCAGCGGCCCTTTGGCTATTTTGATTTCGCAATCCGATTGAAGAGGTGCCTGCGTTTGATAGCGGGGATCAGTAAAAAGAACAGCACGAGCAGCGGTGAGCAGAACCGCTCCGTTGCTGCCCGAAAAGCCGGATAGGTAGTGAACATTGGGAAGTGATGTGATAAGCAGTGCTTCAATCTTGTGCTGGACAAAAAGGGAGATTAAACGCTGCCTTCGTTCTTGGAACTCCGTTGGGCGAGTAGATTTCATCCAGATGTTCCGCTAAGGCTTTAACAAAAGCTTGCCGATAGTTTTCCGCGCTTCCAAATCGCGATGCGCTTGGGCAGCATCGGCCAGCGAATACACTTTATGAATTTGCAGATGCAGCTTCCCCTCAGCCAGCCATTGAAACAGTTCCGAGGAACGCCATTCCAAGTCTTTCCGTTCGTTGATGTAATTGACTAAAGTGGGCCGGGTGAGAAATAAAGAGCCTTTTTGACTAAGAACGAGTGGATCTATTGAGCCGACCGGTCCGCTGGATTGTCCGAAGCTCACCATCATGCCGCGCGGGCGGAGACAGTCCAAGCTTTTATGAAAGGTAGTGCTTCCGACTGAATCGTAAACCACATGCAGTTTCGCACCCCCGGTGATTCGATTTGATTCTTCCACAAAATCCTGTTTTGTGTAAAGAATCACATGGTCCGCGCCGCATCTTTTGGCGAGCGCGGCTTTTTCTTCCGTGGATACGGTGCCGATGACATGCGCGCCCGCAATCTTTGCCAACTGCACGGTGAGCAGTCCTGCGCCGCCGGCGGCCGCATGTACCAAGCATGTTTGGCCGGCCTGCAAAGGAAACGTTGATCGGGTAAGATAATGCGCGGTCATGCCTTGCAGCATTACGGCAGCGGCATCTTCAAATGAAACCTGGTCGGGTATTGTGATTAGCGAAGCCGCAGGCACAACAGCGTATTCAGCATACGAGCCTCGCGTCATAGTCCAAGCCACTCGCGTACCGAGCGGAAGGTTTACGCCCACACCCACAGCGGCTATTGTGCCGGAACCTTCATTGCCCAACAGCACCGGCGCTTCACCGGCTTTATATAAGCCTGTTCGAAAGTAAACGTCAATAAAGTTGACGCCTGCCGCTTCGACCTTTACCAACGCCTGCCCCGGCTGAGGCTCAGGTTGGGGAAGATCCAGATACTTCAGATTCTCAGGGCCGCCGATCGGGTCAGCTACCATCGCTTTCATACTGAGTGATTGTACCGTTTGCGGGAATCACTCCCTGGCATTCGCCACCATCGGCGAAGGTGAACAGCCGCGGCAAAACTCGACAGAAACAGCAGGATAAATGGAAACGCCAATGCCTGCCAAAGCAGGCGGACCAGCATCAGCCGGGTAATGCCTACGCGGTCGTGCGCCATCTGTTTCAGTTCACGCAGATGGCCCCGGTCAAGCCAGAATGTGTCGGCGCTCTCGTTGACGATCATCACTTTGGCCGGAACTTGCAAGGCAACCGCCCATTTCCACTTGGTCATGATGTCGTCGCCGGTGCAAAGCAGGCAAGTGGCGGAATATCCTGATCGGCTCAGTTGCCGGAACAAGGCGCTTCGGCTTTGTGTTTGATGCGTGAAGAACACTTGCCCTTTGGCGGGATCAAACGATTGAGGCGGCGAGCCGTAACAAGTTAAAACGTCCACGCGGGTGAGCCGTTCATCCTGGTACAAGTCCTGCAAAAACAAATCTGCTGCTGAACGCAAACCGCTTTCCACTAAGAGAACGCGCTCCGGCTGCGGCGTCCAGCGAGACAGCAGAAACAGAACCCGGTTCAGAAGCGGAGTTTGCCGGAAGGACGCAAGGGCCATTGCTCCACAGGGTAACTCAGCCGCGCTGAATGCTCCTAATGGTGAGTCATAAATTGCTACAATCTGGGTATATCGGAAATTGTTCATGAACGGCAAACCTTCTCCCCTTCCGGAGAACAGCTATTACCGGGCGAACATGAAGACATAGCCGCTGATGTTCTGAAAGTGGTGGGAGACGAGGCTTGGCTTTATAAGCCGCACGCGCTGTTAATGAGCCGCGCTCCGATTCAGTTGATTGGTACGCCGGAACAGATTCTGGTGCGCGATCTTCTCCGCGCCATTCGCTACAATCCCTTTTCATGATTCTGGCAGCGTGCGACAGTTGCCCACGCTCCCCTTAACCGGTATTTGGTATCGAACGAGCAACCTGCAATGGTCAGACCAGATGCTGGATTCTGGACACACAAAACTCTCCACAAGCCGCTTTAACGCCGGCGCTGCCAACGCTCGGAAGTTCGAGATTTTGTACTTTGCTGAGACCCCCACAGTAGCGTTATTTGAGGTCGGTGTTTTGCTTGGCTCCTCTTACGATCCAATTCAACAATTAGCGAATAAAAGCGTTCAGGTAAGCGTCGTTAATATTGACGTGATTCTGCAAAAGGTTGTCCACCTGACCGATGAACAGATTCAACAGAGAATCGGTACGACGGCCCAGGAGTTGACTGGTGATTGGTTTGGGTATCAGAAACGCTCCCATGCCACTTCTGTCAGAGGACCCGTTGGTATTGCTCCTACACAGGAATTAGGATTAGCGCTTTTTGGAAAAGAAGTACGAAGGGTTTATCACCTTGTCGGCAAAAGTGCCGTATTCCGTGGTGCTTTGCATTTTCCCGGAAAACCTGATGCCGGGCAGCTCCATTCACTTTGAGTTCACTGATGCAAATGGAAAGCGCATCGAGCAAACTCTCAGCGGTTAGTTTGAAATTCAGCAAGGCAGGGCCTAGAAGAGATGTTCAGGCACCCTCAATTGTGGCAGCGATAATGATCAATTAAGAACCAAATTGCATGGACTGGTAAAAACCAATGGCAGATATAGAAGCAGGTAGCACAGAGGTTCCGAAGAACTCAATAACTTGGTACGACATGCTGGCCAAAGTAGCTGGTCTGCCAGGTCTGGCCTATGCTTACCTTTTTTTCATTGGATTTTTGTATACAGCTACGCTGTACGGGCGGTTCGACCTTGACCTGTGGACTCTTGATTTACCGACGTACTTCTATCCCAATCTTTCAGTCTTGATTTCGGCTGGGTACATTTTGGAAATTTCAATGCTTTTTTTGGGCAGTAGAATACTTGTCTTCCAGAGACACATTTTTATCAAAAAAATGGCCTCAGTATCTCCCTTTTAAACCCCGAACAGGAAGAATCGTGGCCAGTTTAGCTCTGATCTTGATCTTTCTTATTTTTGGATTGATTGCAATTAAAAAAGGGAATGAACGTGCAGAAGAACAATGGAACGGGCAGGCGGTGCATGTGCAATTAAACTTCAAATCCCTTACTCCCTCGCCTTACGGACCGGAGTTGTTGAACGCTAACAATGAACAGCGCTTGTCACTTATTGCTCAAACGAAAGATCTGGTGATTGTTTTTGAACCAGTGCATTCCAAAACTTCAAAGCGCACTGTTTTCGTTGTAGCGCGGGCAGATTTAGCCTCTGTAGGAATGTGGAATTAACGCTGCAAAAATTCAGATGAGTCACTTAAGCTGCTGCCTTTAAAATTCCATCTACATAGTGAAATCGCTATTCGGAGCCGTGGCGCGCGAGAAATCCCCTGCCGGTATCATGGGTATTGATTTCTGCAAAACTGAAGCGAAGCTTTGTGGCTCTATGCGCCATGCTTTTTTTGTCCGGCGCTTCCGCACCATTGTCACGTTCCATTGAACGACTCTTTACTCCTTATCTTGATCTAAGCCTTCCCGGCGTGGAGCAGGTTGTGGAAGCTCAACAGAAGGCCGGAATCAAAGTGTTCACGCTGGCATTTGTGGTCAACAAAGGAGCTTGCCAGCCTGCTTGGGGCGAACTGGGTTTGCTTGCCAACGACAATCTGCCGAATGGCACAACCGTTCAGAAACTGGTGGATAGAATCCGTGCTTCCGGCGGGGATGTGATTATTTCTTTCGGCGGGCAAAGCGGTCCCGAATTGGCTTTGCACTGTTCCAGTGAAGTCAGTTTGCAAGGAGCATACCAGGCGGTGATTGATCGATACCACGCGACCATGCTTGATTTCGATGTGGAACAAGCGGCGTTGAACGATACGGCTTCGCTGACTCGCCGCAATCAAGCAATCAAAGCGCTGCAAGAAAAAAACCCAGGCTTGATTGTTTCCTACACGCTGCCGGTGATGCCGACAGGCTTGATTGATTCCGGCGTTCAAGTTTTGAAAGACATCAAAAACAGCGGCGCAAGCGTGGATGTTGTCAACATCATGACAATGGATTATGGCGATAACAGCGCGCGGGGCGCAAACGGAATGAGCGTGAATGCGATCCGCGCGGCGGAAGCTTCGATCGCGCAGATAAAACAGATTGGCTTAACGGCCCGCTTAGGCGTTATCCCGATGATTGGGCAGAACGATGTTCGCGCCGAAGTGTTTACCTTGGCGGATGCCCGGAAACTGCTTCAATTTGCGCAAGATAATCGGCCCATCGCCCGAATCGCCATCTGGTCCGGCGCGCGCGACAACGGAAACTGCGCGGGAAACAAAAAAGCCTCCTCTACCTGTAGCGGGGTCGCGCAACACTCTTACGAATTTTCAAGAACGCTAAATCAGTTTCACTGAGCTTTCCGGTGAACCGGCGAGTGCAGCAACGCCAATTGAAGTTCTGTTTGTTTGATGAGGGAAGGCCAAACGGCAGACGGATCAGAGGAAAATACGCTTTCCGCATCAGCCGGCAGAACGCGCCAGACTTCGGCATTCATTTCATGCTCCAATTGTCCGGGGCCCCAGCCGGTATAGCCAAGATACGCGTGAAAATTTCCTGCTTCCGGTTTGGTGTTGAAAATACGGGTGAGCGCCGTTATGGTGGACACCAAATACACATTGCCGAAAATTGCGCTCGCATCCTTTTCCTTTTGAGCGGACCGGTATAACGCCAAAGCCGTATCAGGCTGCACCGGACCTCCGGCGTAACACTTTTCAGTGATCTTGCGCGCCGCCGGTATGTCATGAAAAACGCTGTTGATGGCAAGCGTGGTCGGCCTATTAATGACCAGACCCATGCTACCGGTTTCGTCTACGCGCACCAGTAGTATTACGGTTTCGGCAAAGCTAGAATCAGCCGCTTTGCGAGGCGCCAGCAAAAACATGCCCGGTGCAAGCTTCGCCGCCCGTTGAGCGAGCAAAACATCGGAAGCCAGCAACAGAATAGCTGCTAGGGCTATGCTGCCTATTCTTGTTCGGAGAAAACTAAACCCGGCCAAGCACATATGAGTATAGAGACTGCAAAACGTCAGGAAAAGTTTAAGACCAGTAAAAGAAGTACCAGGAGAACTACCAAGGTAGTCTGAACTGGAAATATTTTATCTATTGCCAGCATCGAAAATGCGTATACTGAGGCTGGCTGTGTCCTCGATTGATGCGGTCCGAGTAAAGAGGTTGCCATGTGCCGCACCTTGTCTAAAGTTTTTGGGCTTTCCCTTCTGTTAGCCTGCGCGCCCTTGTTCCGGGCCGGCGTAGGCTTTTCATCCACTAATCCTCTGACCGTTGTTCTGGATATTCAAGACAACCGGTATTCGCGGTCTTCGCTTTCCGCCATGAAAACCGAAACTGAGCGCATTCTGAAAGAAACCGGAATGACACTCGACTGGCGATTGAAAAGCGAGTTGGGCGCGTATCCCGAATTCGCCAACGTGGTTGTGTTCACCATGACCGGATCTTGCAGCGCTAATACAGCGCCGATGATGATTGACGAGCGCGGACCTTTGGCGCTCACCTACACTTCCGATGGCGAGATTCTGCCGTTTGGAGAATTGCGCTGCGACCGGATTCGAGCCTCGCTGGAGCGAAACCGGCAACTGGCTTTTCGCCGTTCAAACTCCGCGCTGGGAGTTGCATTAGGCCGCGTGATGGCGCATGAGTTGTACCATATGCTTGCTAAAGACAAGAACCATACCGGCGAAGGAGTGACACAAACCAGCTTGCGCTCCGACGAGTTGATCTGCGGCGGTTTGAAACTCGATGCCGCGGCTCTGGCGCGAATCAATACCCACCTGCAAACTCCCAAAGAGAAGTAAATAATTTTCACGACAAAAACACAAACTTCGCCCGGCAGTGTGTGTTAAACTTCAACCCATACCAATCAGGAAAAGGCAGAGCCTAAGGTTTTGCCTTTAATTTACTTGTTCTGAATTTTTCATTCAGAACCGTAGCAGGGGTTCGTTCGCCCTCAGTTGGGGTTCTCCGCTCTTTGTTCGAGCACAAACGCAGTCGATGTTCGACTGTTTACCGCAGTGTTCTGCCGGTCATGTTTGAAGCAAGGAGATGGGGATGAAGGCTACACAAACTAAGAGCAAAAAATTCAGGTTAGTTCTCGCAGCAGTTAATTTTTTACTTCTCGCCGCGGCGGCGGCAAATATCTTTGCGCAGTCGTACCAGGGCGGCATTCGTGGAACCGTATCCGATCCGCAAGGGGCGTCGATTGGAAACGTAAAAGTCACTTTAACCAACCAGGGCACCAACGAGTCCCGTTCCACCGTCACCAATACGGACGGAACATATGTGTTCAGCGCGGTAGACCCCGCCACGTACCTGATTACCGCCGAAACGCCGAACTTTAAAAAGTTCGAGCGAACGGGCGTAATCGTCGGAACGCAGCAATTTCTGACAGTCGATTTAGGCTTGCAAGTGGGCAACGTGACCCAAAGCGTGATGGTAACCGAACAGGTTCCGCTGATTGACGCTTCAAACGCCTCGCAGGGGCAGGAAATTGATCGCCAAAAGCTGATCGATCTGCCGAACCTGGGCCGCAACCCGTTCATGATGGCCAGAGTGGCCCAGAACGTGGTAGCCGTTGGTAATCCAGCTTACAACCGCATGGAGGACCAGAGCGGCAGTTCGCAGATTTCCATCGCGGGCGGCCCAATTCGCGGCAACAACTACCTGCTGGACGGCATTCCGATTACGGATGCAAACAACCGCGCCATCATTATTCCGACGCTGGAAGCGGTGCAGGAAGTGAATGTGCAGGCCAACACGTATGATGCGGAAATGGCTCGCACCGGCGGCGGCATGTTCAACACGCTGCTGAAATCCGGCACGAATCAGTATCACGGCGTTCTGTTCGGCAGCACGCGCCAGACCGGCTGGTCGGCCAACAACTTCTTCAACAACGCCGCCGGCATTCCGCTGCCGCCGCAGTTCAACTATACGTTCGGGGCCAGCTTTGGCGGCAAGGTTTGGATTCCGAAAGTTTACGACGGAAAAGATAAAACGTTTTTCTGGCTGGCCTGGGAAGGCTATGACGATACCCAGGCTAACTCGGAACAGGTTGCCGCCCCTACGGCCCTGGAACGGCAAGGCAATTTCTCTCAGAGTCTGGCGAAAGGCGGCGGGCTGAATACGATTTACGATCCGGCTTCAACGGTCCAGAATGCTGATGGCAGTTACAGCCGCAGCATGTTCCCCGGCAATATCATCCCTGCTAACCGGATCAGCCCGGTGGGCGCAAACATTGCGAACACCTATGTGCTGCCCCAAACCACTTCAGCTTATTACGGGTCGCCGAACGTGACGGCGGCGGCGAATTTACCGGCGCGCGCGGCGCAGTTCACCGGAAAGCTCGACCATCAGATTACTGATTGGTGGCATGCCAACCTGAGTTATCTGCGCTACTTTTCGCTCGAACCGGGCAATACGTGGTTCCCGACCATTTCCTCGCCGGACCAGTGGCGTTTGCAGCGCCGGGTGGATGCTACCCAGGCCAACAGCGTTTTCACGCTTTCCCCGACCAGCGTTCTGACGATTCGCTATGGCTTCAACCGCTTCCCGAATTACGGCTATCAGGTGAGCCAGGGCTTTAACCTAGCGAGTCTTGGGTTTGACCCTTCTTATGTTTCGCAGGTGGCCTCGCCCACTTTCCCGAACGTGGGTATGACTTCCCAATACAGTCTTGGCACCAACAATAACTTCTACTACGTTCATAGTTCGAAAAATGCTTCCGCCAGCATTTCTAAATTTGCCGGACGGCACAGCATTAAAGGCGGGTTCGATTACCGCCGCTTGAACGCCACCGGCAACGATTTTAGCGACAGCGCCGGGAACTTCCAATTCAACGGAATCTACACGCGCTCCACGCCTACTTCGAAAGGCATCGGCGGGGCTGATTTGGCCGATCTGCTGCTGGGCGATCCTTATACAGCAACCGGCTATCTTTCCACCAAGCTGAACGATTTTGTGGATTATTACGGCGCTTATGTGCAGGACGACTTCCGTTTAAGCAGTAAAATCACTCTGAATTTTGGCTTGCGTTATGAACGGGAAAACGGCATTCAGGAGCAGAATAATCGGCTGGCTGTCGGGTTTAATAGCGAAGCGGCGAATCCGTTGGCGGCGAATGTGACGGGTGTGCTTCCGAAAGGCGTGCTCGAATTTGCCGGGCAGAACGGCAACCGGCAGTCAGTCGGCAATTACAACCTGAACAAGTTCGGTCCTCGCGTCGGCCTGGCTTGGCAGCTAAATTCCAAAACCACGATTCGCGGCGGGTACGGGCTGTTCTGGGCGCCTCAGTTTGCAATCGGCGCTCCGTTGAATACGCCCGGCTATACTGCCACCACCAACGCCGTGACCACAGTGGATAATTACCAACACGCGGCGGTCAGTTTAACTAATCCTTTTCCGGGCGGATTGGCCCAGCCCGTGGGTGAATCGCTGGGCGATTTAACCGGCGTGGGGCAGGGCTTGACGATTGTTGACCCGAATGCGAAAAGCCCGCGCGTGCAGCAGTTTTCGATTGACATACAGCGCGAACTGCCGTTCGGCATCGCTTTTGAAGCAGGCTATGTGGCTTCGCGCACGTCGCACCTGACGCTCGGCACCGCGAACATTAACGTGAATGCGCTGAACCCGAACGAATTTGCTTTAGGCCAGCAGGCACTAACCCAAACCGTGACAAACCCTTATTACGGAAAAGGTGGAGCAGGCGTGATCGGCACTCCCACCATCAGCCAATACCAACTGCTGCTGCCGTATCCTACTTTTGGCCAAATAAATTACCAGTTCAGCGACCGCAACCACGCCCGCTACGATTCTTTCGTGCTGAAGGCGCAAAAACGGCTGAGCCAAGGGTTAACATTCCTTTCCACCTTTACTCTGTCACGCATGTATGACGGTAGCTCCGGCGGAGCTGGAAACTTCCTCAATAGCGTCGCTACAGCCCAGGGTCCCCAGAACCCCTATGACATGAACGCTGAATATGGGCTTTCCTACGCCGATAGTCCTTACCGGTGGGCGAATACGTTCACCTACGAACTTCCGTTTGGCAAAGGCAAGCCATTTGCCAATTCCCGGAAACTTTGGGATTACGTGGTAGGCGGCTGGTCCTTAAACGCAATTGGCATCTACCAGACCGGCTTCCCGCTCCAGATTTACCAGAACACCAACTTCAACTCGCAGTTTGGCTATGCCAGCCAGCGGCCTAATGCGACCGGAATTTCGCCTGCCACCAGCGGCAGCCTGGAACAGCGGCTAAACAACTACATCAACCCCGCCGCTTTCTCGCAAGCGCCGGAAGGCACCTTCGGCAACGTGGCTCGAACCATCGGCATGCGCGGCCCCGGCATGGCGAACTGGGACGCTTCGCTGTTTAAAAGCTTTACTTTCGGCGAACGCTTTCATGCGCAGTTCCGAACCGCTTTGTTGAACGCCTTCAACACGCCTTTGTTTACGGCGCCCAATACGGCTTACACGCCCAACGGAAACAGTTCCTTCGGCCAGATTACATCGCAAGCGAATTTTTCGCGCATGGTGGAACTGGGAATCCGGCTGTTTTTCTAAAACTTGAGGGAGCAGGGTGAAACTTTGCTCCCCATTTATATTGAAGGTAGGTTACAGTATATGAGTAGGTCGAGAAGAGACCACGCCGTTTCCTCCCTTCAGCACCGTCGCTTTGCAGTTTTCTGGGCTTGGACCCAGTATCCAGCCCTCCCTGTTTTTCCTTAAATCTTATAAGTGTCTTTGCAGGAGGTATTTCAAATGAATCTCAGCCCCACGCAGCAGGCTGATCTCGGCAAACGTGGTTTCACGCGGCGCAATTTCGGTCGGGTAGCAACATTGCTGACCGCCGGCGCGAGCCTTCCTTTCTACAGCGAGCATGCGCTTGCGCAGCTCTCGATGGTAAAAGATCTTCCTGCCGACGCGGTGAAGATCAACGCAAACGAGAATCCTCTTGGACCCTGCCCCGAAGCCGCAGAATCCATCCGGAAAATTGTTACCAGCGGCGGACGTTACATGTATGAAACCGATTTCGAAATGGCGCAAACGCTGGCCGAAATCGAAGGGCTGAAGTTTTCCTACGATCCTAAAAAGTCGTATGTGCAGCCGTATGCAGGCTCCAGCGATCCGCTTCATCGCATGGTGCTGGCTTACTGCAATAAAGAGAAGCCGTTTGTGGTGGCAGACCCCGGTTATGAAGCCGGCGGGCGCGCTGCTGAATACGTCGGCGCGCAGGTCATCAAGGTTCCGTTAACCGGCCCGGAAAAAACGCATGACGTGAAAGCGATGGTGGCGGCCCATTCGAGCCCCGGCATTATCTATATCTGCAATCCGAATAACCCGACCGGCACCGTCACCAGCCGCGAAGATATTGAATGGGCTGTAGCCAACAAGCCGAAAGGCTCGATCATTCTGCTGGACGAAGCTTACGTTCACTTCGCCAAGAAAACAGAGCGGAACAGCCAGCTTGTGGCTGCCGATAAAGATGTTGTTATTCTGCGGACCTTCTCCAAGCTCTACGGCATGGCGGGCTTGCGGGCCGGCGCTGCGTTTGGCCGTCCTGATCTGCTGGCTCCGATGGCGCAGTACACTGCCGGAGCGCTGCCGATCACCGCGATGGTGGGCGCGACAACCAGCCTGAAAACTAAAGGGCTGATTGAACAGCGCAAGGCTTACATGACGGGTGTGCGCGATGATACGTTTGATTTTCTTTCCAAGAACAATATTACGTATCTGCCGTCCGACGCCAACATGTTCATGATGGACGTGAAGCGTCCCGGCAAGGAATTCTTCACCGCTATGACCAAGGAAAAGGTGTACATCGGCCGCGTTTGGAGCGTCATGCCGACCTGGGTGCGCGTTTCTGTCGGCACTAAGGAAGAAATGGCTAAATTCAAGCAGGCTTGCTTGAAGTGTTATAACGCTTAACTTGTTTGTTGGTTTGTTCAAGAAAAACAGGGCGAAGAAAATTCTTGCCCTGTTTTTCTGCGTTCAGTGTCTTAGTAGTAAATCCCTGCAGGGATTGACCACAACCAAGTCCGTTCTGGCTTTGCCCTGAATCTCTTATTTGAAACAGAGGTTCATGTTGAGTTTTCCCAGAATTCGTTATAGCTGGCGCGCGTTCGTTGGTGATTTGTCAGGCGGATTCATCGCAGCTTTGATTGCCATTCCGTATGGTTTGGCGATGGCTTCCATGATGGGTTTGCCGCCGGTGCTTGGCCTGGTGACTTCCGTGGCGACCGCGCCTATCACCGCTTTGCTGGGCCGCAATCCTGTTCTCATCGGCGGCACGGCCAGCGCGACGGTGCCGTTTATCGCTCATGCGGTGAGCTTGCAGGGGATTGGCGGCGCGGCAAAGGTCTGCCTGGCTGCTTCAATCTTTATGATGATCTTCTCCGTTTTGCGCTTGGGACGGCATATTCATAAAGTTCCTCAGCCGGTTGTGACCGGGTTTTCCTGCGGCATCGGGGCGATGATGTTTTTGTCGCAATTAAATACGATGCTCGGCACGAGGGTTCGCATTGATCGCACTTCGAATAATCTGCTGTACCAAAGCTGGCAGGTGCTTTCAAACATTGCTCAGTCGCAGGCCGGGCCGCTGATTGTGAGCGTGGTGGTGATTGCAGTGGCTTTAGCCGTAGCTTATTTTTTTCCGCGCTTGCCTGCGCCGGTGATCGGCGTGTTAACAGCTACTGCTGTGGCCGTTGTTTTTCATCTGCACCAACGAACCGTGGGCGAGATTGCCTTGCAGATTCCGGCTTTTGCCGGGTTTGCCTGGTCGCCTAAAGATGTTACCAACGTTCTGCCTGCCGCGTTCGGCTTGGCGTTTGTTTCTTCGGTGAACATTCTGATTACGTCCCGGGTGGTGGAGCATTTCCGCGGCCGCCATCGGCATCCCCGGCGTACCGATGCCGATGCGGAACTGGGCGCGTTCGGCATCGCCAATGTGATTGCCGGAACGTTCGGCGCGCCCATGAGCGTGGGCATTCCCGCCCGCAGCCTGGCCAGCGTGCGATCGGGCGGCAGCACGCGCATGTCGAATATTTTTCACGCGGTGATTATTGTGTTGTTGATCGGCTTGGGCGGAAGCTTCATTGCGAAGATTCCGATACCGGCGCTGGCGGGCGTCACGGCTTATATCGGCTTATGTCTGCTTGAATGGAGCACTTGGCGTCGCTTGCCGAAAATGCGGCGGGTGGATGCTTCGGCGTTTCTGGCGACCGCGGTGGCGGTGCTGCTGGTGAATGCGGTGTTGGCGGTGGCGATTGGGTGCTCTTTCTATGTGGTCCGGTGGGCGTGGGAAGCTTTGCAGAAGGAAAAACAGCCGGCGAAAACGGAAGAGTTGAAACATGCGGCGGCAGCGCATTGATAGCGGGATTAGCTAAGAATTTACTTGGGATTGCTCCACTCAAACATTTCGAAGGCGCGCCGCAAAAGGTTGTTTATGAGCCAATATCAACCATAATGAAGCTGCCCACTTGAGCGGCATTTATGGCAGCAGCAATCTGCGCGGCATGCGCTACAACAATCTCAAGATCGTTATTGCTCAAGGCTACAATCGCAATTTTGCGACCTTGCATATTTTGTTGGTACAGTATGCCCTGATCTGCTGTTACTATGACATCGAAATTTGCGTTCTCCGCCATTCTCAGCAGTTCGCCATGCTTAAGAATTTCCATTTCTGGTAATCAACCGTGCGCACGTCATGATCGGGAAGAAGCAGCCGCAATCTATGCGGCAGATTTTCATCTAACAGCACCAACGTAGTTAAGGACGCGGTATAACCGGATCGGCGCTACGCGCGACAAAGTCGAGGACTATGTGCACTTGGTCGCGCGTGATCGAGGGAAACTCCTGTACAACTTCATCAACGCTTAGGTGCTTAAGATTTTTTAAAATAGCCGACACCGGTACACGCGTACCATGAAACACCCATGCGCCGCTTACCCTTCCCGGTATGCTCTTCTAACACAGGGCAGAGTGACCAGTCGATAACTGTTTGTACCATCTTTTTTGATCGTAGCAAGATTTAACACTCACTCTGTAGTACAGTTTGTTTTCATCTTTTTTACGCTAAAGCTACTACTGACGCGTCCCCTTCAGCATATCCAGCGAAATCGGCGGCAGGTAATTTTTTTCAAACCGCCGGTTCCACACCGCGCCTGTTTTTTTGCGTTCGCTTTCGGTGGTGAACCAGTAATCGTATAACTGAGTTCGTATGTAGCGGGGCGGCTTGCTGAATGGTACTTTATCGAGCAGCGACGTTACCTGCGGTTCGCCTTCCAGTAAACGCACAATCAAATTGCCGACCCAACGATCCGCCTGGTAATCTCCGTCCAGCGCGGCAAACCATAACTGCCAATCTAAGCGCGGTTGAAACGGAGCAATGACCGGCAGCGATCTTTTAATATCTCCCGGCTTGTACCGGAATTGATATTCTTTCCAGTTCTGCCCATCGTCGGAACCTTCGAAAATTAACTCCGGCCGGGTGGTTGTCATGATGGCGAACAAGCCGTATGAGTTCACAATCTGCCAAGGCGATATTAGGCTGAGCAGGGGCGCGAACGGTCGAGTGGCGGAAGACGCGAACGTGGCTGCGGTTTGCGCCAGTCCCAACAGAATCAAAACCACAATCGCCGCTTGCGAAAGTCTCCGATAGAAAGCAGAGGGCGCATTTAACGCCTTGCCGCAAAACCAGCCGCGCAATCGACCAAAGCTCTGGTCATCAAACGCCCATAAACACAAGGCGATAGTAAGCCAGTTAAAAAATGCGTAGTTGCCGGTTATGATAATCACGACTTGCAGCGCAATCAGCGCAATGCTTCCGACATGCCGCCAGCGGCGCGATAGGAATAACAGAAACGGGCAGACCAGTTCAATCAGCAGCGTTAAAAGCGTAAACGAATCAAGAATCCAACCCGGCATCTGATAAGCGTAATAAGCAATAGGGTTTGGCAGAGGCTGAGTCATGAAGTGATAGCGCAGCGCATGTAAGTTGTGCCAGTTCGGGTCGCCGCTCAACAGCTTCACGCAGCCTGATTGAAACATCAACCGAAACACCAGAAACCGAAATCCCCAAACAATCAGCGGCGTACCGGTGAACAGGCTTAAGAATGCTGTTTCAAGTAACAGCGCGTCCCATTGAAACATCGTGAATGGCTGGCCGACCGAAGCCACCGAAAGATAAAACAGCAAGCAGAAAAGAATCGCCGTTCGCTGCCAGATGCGCCGTCGTATCCAAACACTGGCAAACAGCAGCAGGGAAGCGAACATTCCCGCCACGCAAACGCCTTGCAGCCAACCATCACTTGCGTTGAACCAGAAAACGGAAGGAACATAAGATAGCGCGCGGGCTCCCATTTCGGTTCGCATCGAGTGAATCGCGGGCGCAGCCGGAACAATGCCGTGCGAACCGGCCAACCCCAGAATCTGATTTTGGAGTGACCAGAAAGCAAACAGAAATACCAGCCCTAACCCTTGAATAAACAAACTTTCGGTCAGTTGGTCCTGGCTTGAAGTAGAAGCGGAATCGCGCCACCCATAACGGCGAATTTCGTCAATGAATCTGTGCTGCAAAGCCATTAAACTATAGCGGTTTAGCCGAAATTAACTGTTCTGTTATAAAAAGTCGTCAATTTACCTTCAAGAATATCCGAGTTCCACAAAACCTGCACTGCAGCAAGCGTGGTAAAACAGTGTTAGGTGTTCAGTTTGCCTAATGTGTGGGCAGTCGAACTCCATCAGAAACGTTCCCGGCGCGGTAGCCAAGCGGTAAGGCAGAGGTCTGCAAAACCTTTATTCGGCGGTTCGATTCCGCCCCGCGCCTCCAATCACTCGCCATCAAGGTTCAGTTCCGGAATGCGCCAAATCCTGTAGCGCACAATAAGTAAGAGTGTAAACACACCCGCGTTCGGGGATTTTGCGCCAAGAAGATAGAAGTAATGAACTTTCAGCCAATACAGAATTATGGTTTAATCGGGAACATGCGCTCTGCCGCGCTGGTCAGCATGGGCGGTTCCATCGACTTTCTTTGCTTTCCCGAGTTTGACTCGCCCAGCGTTTTCGCCGCGCTGCTTGATGCGGAAAAAGGCGGTTCATTTACCGTTTATCCTGACCGCAACGACGTTCACGTAAAGCAGCTTTACCTGCCGGACACCAATGTTCTGTTGACGCGCTTCCTAGCCGAGGACGGAATCGTGGAACTGACCGACTTCATGCCGGTTGATGAAAACGAAAGCTTCAACTGCATTATGCGGACAGTGGCGGTAATTAGCGGCGAAGCCAATTTCAATCTTCGCTGTTATCCGCGCTTTGATTATGCCCGCGCCGGGCATCGCGTGGAGCAGTGCAATAACGGGATTCTGTTTACCCCGGAAGCGGATAATTGTCCGCCCATGTCGCTTCACGGCAGCATCGAACTGCAAATTGAAGATAAAGGCGCCTGCGCTCGTTTCACGTTGAAGGCAGGCGAATGCGCGCGTTTCATTTTCGGAACCGGCTGCGAGAATTTGTCCTCAGCCGATGTGGATGCGGTGGTAGAAGAGCAGTTCCACGCTACTTCCAATTATTGGCGTGGTTGGGCCGCTCAATCGAGCTACACCGGGCGATGGCGCGAAATGGTAAACCGTTCCGCCCTGGTTTTGAAGTTATTGACAAACCGCAAGCATGGGTCGTTAATTGCTGCCCCTACTTTTGGTTTGCCGGAAGCAATTGGCGGACCGCGCAACTGGGATTATCGCTTCACTTGGCTCCGGGATTCTGCTTTCACTTTGTATGCCCTCATGCGGCTTGGCTATGTTGAGGAAGGAAACAGCTTTAATCGGTGGTTGAAAGACCGGCTCCGCTTTGAAGCCGAGCAAGGGCCGCTGCAGGTAATGTATGGCGTTGATGGGCAGATGGAACTGCCGGAATACGAATTGGATCATCTGGAAGGCTACCGCGGCTCCAAACCCGTGCGCATCGGCAACGGCGCGTATGGACAGCTTCAACTGGATATTTACGGCGAACTGCTCGACGCTGTTTATCTTTCCAACAAATATGGAGATGCCATACCTTACGAGGGCTGGCAGAACCTGAAAAAGATCCTGCAATGGCTGGCCAAACATTGGAACGACCCCGACGAGGGAATCTGGGAAGTTCGCGGCGGGCGCAAACACTTCCTCCATTCGCGCTTGATGTGTTGGGTTGCTTTTGATCGCGGCATTCGCTTGGGCGACAAGCGTTCTTTAGAAGGACCCTTTGATTGGATGGAAGAAGCTCGCGACGCGATCAGCCGCGATATTCACGAAAATTTCTGGGATGCCGAACTGGGCGCTTTCGTGCAGTTTAAAGGCGCAAAGGAAGTAGATGCTTCCGCTTTATTAATGCCCTTAGTGCGCTTCATCAGTCCGATTGATCCACGCTGGCTTTCCACACTGGCGGTGATTGAACGTGATTTAACAGTGGACACGCTGGTAAAGCGCTATCGTTCCGAAGGTAGCGTGGATGGCCTCGAAGGCACTGAAGGCAGCTTCACGGCCTGCTCTTTCTGGTTTATCGAAGCCTTGGCGCGCTCGCGCCAGGTGGATAAAGCGCGGCTGTTATTTGAAAAAATGCTAGGCTACGCTAACCATCTTGGATTGTATTCGGAAGAGTTAAGCGTCAGTGGAGAACATCTGGGTAATTATCCGCAGGCGTTGACTCACCTGGCTTTGATCAGCGCGGCTACTTACTTGGACCGTCGTTTGTCAAGTAAAAAGCAGGAGCCCTGGAGTTAGGATTTCTGCTTTCTCAACAACAAATCTATGACAACTTCGGGTCGCTAATCGGATCGCGGGTGCCGCCGATAAACTCCAGCAGTTCCGCGTTCAACCGGTCTGCCGCCGGCAGAAACAATCCGTGCGGTTCGCCCTCGTATTCACTTAACGTGGCATTCGGCAGAATTTTCGCGGATCTTCTCCCTGACACATCAATCGGCACGGTGGAATCGCCTGTGCCGTGAATCACCAGCACCGGCACGGTAATCCGCTTCATTTCTTCGCGGAAATCGGTTGTGGACCAGGCTTTAGCCGCTGCCAAGGTGGAGCGCAGCGAGCTTGTCAGCGCCATCTCCTGTGTCCATTCCAGTTCTGGTTCCGAAACCGTGTGCTTCAATACCGTGCGGCCGTAAAACTTCGCTCCGAATTCTTTCAGAAAATCAGGTCTGTTCTTTCGAATATTAGCTTCAATTTCGGTAAAAACGCTGGAATCCACGCCTTCCGGATTATCATCGGTTTTCAACAGGTATGGCGGCACCGCTGATACCAGCACTGCTTTTGCCACGCGGCTCGTTCCATACCGGCTCAAGTAACGCACCACTTCGCCGCCGCCCATAGAGAAGCCAACCAGCGTTGCTCCGCGCAGGTCCAATTTCTCCAGCAATGAATTTAAGTCTGCCGCGAACGTGTTGTAGTCATACCCGTTCCAGGGCTGTCCCGACTTGCCGAAACCGCGCCGGTCATAAGTGATGACCCGCAGCCCGTGTTCCGCCAGAAACGTGGATTGTTTTTCCCACATATCGCCGTTCAACGGCCACCCGTGGATTAACACCACCGGCGTTCCTGTTCCCCAATCCCTGTAATAAATCTCCGTCCCGTCCTGCGCTGTGACAAATGGCATGGTGTACTTTGTCCTCCGCACGGTAGGACGCATGGATCGACTGAACACGTTCATCAGAAGTCATCAAACCCTGCATTTCTTGGGAAAACAGACAAGATATAGCGCTAACGGGTTAATACCCCTTCTGTTTATCCACTACGTGGATCAGCGGTTTTCCTTCCACAAAACGTTTTACGTTTTCTGTCAGGGTTCCTTCCATGCGGCCCATATCCTGATCGGATCGTCCGGCAATGTGCGGAGTAATCACAACATTGTTGAACTTCCAGAGCGGATGTTCTTTCGGCAGCGGCTCCGGATCGGTCACATCCACTCCCGCGCCTGCCAGCCGTTTTTCATCAAGCGCCTTGGTTAATCCGTTCAAGTCATAAATTCCGCCGCGGCTCACCGCGATGAAATAGGAATTCTGTTTCATCAGCCCAAACTGCTGCGCTCCCATCATCTTGTGGCTTTGGGGCGTGTCCGGCGCGGAAATGAAAACCACATCGGCTTGCGGCAGCACATCATTAAGCTGGTCCGGCTTCACCACTTGTTTAAGAAACGGCAGAAACGGCTTGTCTTCCGGGTCCACGCCGAGTACGCTCATGCCGAATGCGTTGGCGCGAACTGCAATCTGCATGCCGATTCCGCCCATCCCAATCACCAGCGCCGTTTTGCCGTTTAATTCAATGCCGTGAAAAGAGCGCGGGTTCCAAACCTGCTGCTTGTCATTCTGGTAAAGAACGTTAAGATTTCTCGAAAGCATCAACAACATGGCCAGCGCGTGATCGGCAATCTCCGGCCCTTGCACAATTTTGTTGTTGGTCAATACGATGTTGCTGTTGCGCAGGTCGCTTGTTCCGTCTTTGGGAAATAACACCTGTTCCACTCCCGCGCTGATGACTCCCACCCACTTCAGATTCTTACCGGCGCGAACCTCCTCTGGTGTGATCTCGCCCAGATAAGCATCAGCATCGGTGATCTCCTGCATTACGTTATCCGGTGTTATCGGAACAATTTTAGCTTGAGGGGCTGCACTTTGCAGTGCTTGTAATAATTCAGCGGGAGGATACGCCAGCAAAATCTTTTTCTGCTGCGCGAATGCAGTAAGGACGCAAGTGAATAAGAGCAGGAGAAAGCGTGGCATCTGTCTTTATGAACAGATACCAGTGTAGCTATTCTTCCAGCATGGAACTGACCAGCTTGCGGCTGAGTTGAGCCGCATCAACCGAATACGTGCCTGCGCTGATCTGCCGTTTCAATTCCTGAATCCGGTTTTCCGAAGCGGTCTGCAGTTTGTTCGTCAAAAGGCTGATGGAACTGAGCGTAACCAAATCTTCGCTCGCTGACCCGGAGTTGATCGAAGGCGAAGATTTCGTTTCATCAGTTTTCGCCGCTGCCGGAACTGCCTGTTCTTTGGTTACTGACTGCGAATGGTACGAATCAATCTTCATCTCAACCTTCCTGTTTCGTCTGGTTCACCTGGTCTACCTTATGCTGCAAACCATTAGTAATCATTTTAGCGAGTCCTAAGCCGCCCTTGCTGGCGAGCGAGGAAGAAAGCGCTTGTTCGGACATTTCGGTCAGCGTCGCGCCTGCTTCGTTTTCGTCCGTGTCCATCCACCCTGTTCCGTCGCTTCCACGCGCCGATTGCAGCAGTTGCCCAATTAATAGCGATTCGAATTGGGATGCTGCTTTTTCCACTGCTTCCGGCGTATCCTTACTTGTCTTAGCGGGTTTCTGGTCGTATCCAGTTCCCGCTGTTATTAATGAGTTCCTGATCGGCGTGATTTCGCTCATTATTTTTCTCCTGTATTAAAGCACTTCCACTTCGGCGTTCAGCGCGCCTGCTGCTTTCAGATTTTGCAGAATCGCGATGATATCTCTGGGCGTTGACCCGATCGCCACCAGCGCGCGCACCAGATCATCCACATTCGCCCCTTCTTTCAACACCACGTCGCGAGCCTTTTCTTCTTTCACGCCCACGCTGACCTGCGGAACCACCGCGGTCTGCGCGCCCGGTCCGCTCAAAGGAGCCGGCTGCGACACCGCGTAAGATGTTTGTACTTCCACCGTCAGGTTTCCGTGCAGAATCGACACCGGCGCAATCCGCACATCCCGCCCCAATACCACCGTGCCGGTTTTTTCGTTAATCACAATTTTTGCCGGCAGGTCTGCATCTACTTGTACCGCTTCCACCTGGGCAATGAATTCTACCGATCGATTGCGGTAAGAGTCGGGAATTTGAATTTCCACTAAACCGGAGTTCCTGGCCGCCGCTAGTGCAGTCGGGCCGGGAAATGCCTTGTTCACTGCTTGCGCAATCCGTGCTGCTGTCGTGAAGTCGGAATCGTGCAATTGCAAGCGCAGCGTGCCTCGTGGCTCCACAGTCGGCGGAGCCTGTTCCACAATCGCTCCGGAAGGCACTCGGCCTGCCGTCGGATGGTTCACCGTTTGTGAATTGCCGCCCCGTCCGGCGACGAATCCGCCGGTCAGTACCGATCCCTGCGCCACTGCGTACACTTGGCCGTTCGCTGCCCGCAGCGGAGTCAGAATCAATAATCCGCCCTGTAGATTGCTGGCATCGCCTACGGTTGCCACCGTAACATCAACTTTGGTTCCCGGCTGCGCAAAAGCGGGCAGCGAGGCCGTTACCATCACTGCCGCCGTATTGCGAACCAGAATGGAGGCCGGATTCACGGCTACCCCCATGCGCTGCAATACGTTGGTCAAAGTCTGGGCTGAGAAAACAGTTTGACGTTTATCGCCTGTGCCGTTCAAGCCCACCACTAACCCGTAGCCGATCAACTGGTTTTCGCGCACGCCTTCAATGGCAGCTAAATCCTTCAACCGCGTTCCGGCAGCTTGAAGAGTTTGACCGGCCAGTAACAAGGCGAGTAAGTTGGCAAGATGAAACCGTTTCATAAATTTAGAACGGCATTATTCCGAGCAGAATACGGTAAAGCAGGTTCGGACGGTGAATCGCGTCGTTTACTACCCCTTTGCCGTTGATGCATACTTCCAGATCCGCCACGCGGGTCGAGGTAATCGAGTTATCCGGCCCAATGTCAATCGGGCGCACAATGCCGCGTAAGGAAACTTTCTGCGCTTCGGAATTGATGGCAACTGATTTCGTGCCTTCCACGATCAAGTTTCCGTTCGGCAGCACTTTAATTACTCGCGCCGAAAGCGTAGTTGTCAGGGTGCTTTGCCGCGATGTCGAACCCTGTCCGTTCAACTGCTGCTGCGAGTTCACATCGGCTAAGTTAGCCAGCGCGCCCGTTGCCGCCCTTGCTCCAAATAAGGAACTCACTGAAGATTTAGCCGCTGAGGTGCGCTTGGTAGCGGTGGTGCCTTGCGCGTTGGCATTGGCTTGTTCGGAAACAACCACGGTCACTACATCGCCTACTCGCGTAGCCCGGAAGTCCATCGCCAAATCGCCTAGGCTTCCCCCGATGGCGTACAACGAGCCTGACGAGGGAACATCGGCAGGGTCGGTGCTGTTGTCGGCCAATAACTGGTCGATCAATGAAGGCTGAGGAGTTGTTGGCACAGTCTTTTCAGGCTTTCCGGCAGCCGCCGGCAGAGAAGCGCACAACAGGACCAGCAGACATTTCCGTGGAACCTGCAAAACACTCCACTGTTCTAGTGGACGATTCATCATTATTTCTCTCCTTCTCTGCTTGAAACTGAATTACTCTCTGGCGTTAAACTAACGCTGGGGAACAAACACCAGAACCATGCCTTTGGCGCTTACCACGCCTCGGAAAGCATGTCCCGACCGGCTGTTTGTTAATTCAATGGACTGGCCTTCCCGGCCATTGGAATGAGCTTCCGCGTCGAAAATGATGTGCGCCTGCCCGGCCACTGCTTCTACTTGCACTTTGTCGCCGCGCCGGATTAATGGGGGAGGCTCCACCATGTCCTTAGTTAGTTGGCTCAGCGCGTGTACGCTGCGCTTCAGGCTTAACCCGGCATAATCGGAAACTGATTCGTCCTTTGAAGTCAATAATGGACACGCTATTGCTTCCACATTGCTCAACTGCTCCGGACCGAGCATCTGCCCGGCCTGATAGTTGTCGTTTACACGCACAATCTGACGCTTCACAAATACCCGCACTCGCGCCCAGCACATCGCCGTCCTTGCGCCGTTGTCTGGGGTTACCTTTCCTCGCCAAAGAAAAGGATTTTCCGGATGCGCTGCCGGCGGCGGAAGAGCTTCCCGCGCGGAAAACTCCAGTTTTCCTGGCGGCAGCGGGTTTTGGCTGGTTTCCAGCACTTCCACGGTTGCTGCTGCGGCGCTGCTTCCCAAGCTTTCCCGTATAGCGGAAACAACCTCTTCCGTGTTCAACGTTCGAACAGCGGATTTCACTTCAACCGCCTGCTCGCTGGCCGGCGACTCCTGTATTTCCGCCCGTAAAGGAAGCCAAATTTGAATGATAATTAGCAGCAGCCGCGCAATGTTACTGCGAAATGTTATTAACTTGTTGGTACATTTCATCGGCGGCCTTGACCACTTTGGAATTTGCCTCGTAAGCCCGCTGGCTCACAATCAGATTGATAAATTCCTCCACCACGCTGACGTTTGATCCTTCCAGGTATCCTTGTTGTAAAGTTCCCATTCCTTCCTGCCCGCCCGGATTGTCTACCGTGGCATCGCCGGAAGCGTCCGTCGGAAGGTATAGGTTATTTCCGATGCTGTTCAGTCCTGCCGGGTTCACGAAGTTAGCTAACTGGATCTGTCCCGCAATTTGCGTGGATGTCTGTCCCGGCAAGGTGTAACTCACCGTGCCGTCAGAAGAAACAGTGACTGCTTGCGCTGTGGCGGGAATCGTAATCTGCGGTTCCACGCTTTCGCCGTTCAGCGTCACCATATTTCCGTCACGATCCAGATGAAACGCTCCCGATCTTGTATAAGCCAGCTCTCCGGTGGCACGGCGTACCTGGAAAAAGCCTTTTCCTTGAATCACCACATCCAGCGGATTGCTTGTTTGTTGAAAATCACCCTGTTGAAAAATAACTTCGTTCGAAGCCGGACGGGCTCCTAAACCGATCTGCAGGCCCGAAGGAACAACGGTCTGCGCGCCGGAAGCGGTTCCAGGTTGAACCACGCTCTGATACATCAAATCCTGAAACTCAGTACGCCGCATCTTGAAGCCGGTCGTATTGGCGTTCGCTAGGTTGTTGGCAATGTTATCGACGTTCATCTGCTGCGCCGACATTCCGCTTCCTGCGCTGTAAAGTGCTCGAATCATATCTGTTTGTCCTTTATCTGTATGTAGTTAGTTTTCTTTAAGAACCGACGCGGGCTACTTCTTCCACCACACGGCGATTCATTTCGGAGGCCATTGTTACTGCTTTTTGCAGCATTTCGAAAGACCGCATAACGCTGACCAGTTTGACCGCGGTATAGGCAGGAGTGACATTTGAAGTTTCAATCCTGCCTTGCTGCACTTCTGCATTCGTATTGGGCTGCAGCGTGGCATCGGGTGAAAATCGGAAATAGCCCGCCCCCACCCTGTCGCCCGGATTCTTCGGATCGCTGTTTGTCACGCCCAGTCGCGCCACTGTGTTTCCGTTCTGCTGTATTTCACCGGCTGGCGTAATTTGGAAATCCTGGTTTGGGTCCAGCTTGATCTGGCCTCCGTCCGTGCCTTTCACCGGATAATCTTCCTGCGTCACCAGAATGCCGGCTTTCGAAAGCTTGAAATGGCCGTTTCTGGTGTAATAGGTTCCGTTCGGCCCATCCACCGCGAAGAAACCTGAAGAAGCAAGCGCCACATCAGTGGAATTGCCGGTGGGCACCAGCGTTCCTTGTGAAAGGTCCGTCCAGCTATGTTCCGCTACAGGCATCTCTGCTGTATCAGGCCGCCCTTCGTTGTAACCGTTCCAGGCGTTCTCGCCAAAGTAAGTGTTATAAGATTCCTGATCTGCTTTATAGCCGGTGGTCCCGGCGTTTGCAATGTTATTAGCCAGAAGATCCAGCGTTTCCATGCGTGATCGCATTCCGCTTGCTGCTGTTGCAATGAGTGAGTCCATGTTCGTCCTGCACTCCTTCAGAGCATTTGGTATGCCAACTTAGTCTGAGCGAATTTCCTAGACTACGAAGTTCAAAATTGCATTCAAATTGGGCTGGTGATTGTCGATAAGCAACATCGGAGCAAAGTTTACGCCTTATAAATCAATGATTTTTTGGAAATGGCTACTAAGATGCAGTAAGCACCTTCGTGCCTATCTCTGCTCTTCCAACTCTCGATTTATCCGCGCCATCTGCGATGCCGGTTGGAATGGAATGTTCCAAAACGAAAACAACCGGTTCAAAGTTGGTTTCAAATGGGGATAACAGTTCCGATCCCCTACCCGCTGATGGTAATAACGATTCCACTGTCAACCCTTTTACCCAAACTCTGCAACAAGCTATTCAGAAAGCTCCGAATACAGAGTTAAATGGTCCTCAACTTCCAGCGCAGATCGTGGAGCAAGCTGCCGGAAAGATCTCCAAAGTAGAAACAAACAATAATCTGGTAGGTTCGCAACCAGGCAAACAGGAACTGCCGTCCTCCCGTACGCCGGCGACCAGCAATCTTTCTTTGCTGATCACCGGAATCAGTTATGCTTCTGCCAAGCAAACCGCTGATACTACGAAGATCAATCTACAAGACGTATTGAACGGCAAGCCAAAAGCAAGTGGAACAACAACCAGCGAAAGTAAACAATCTGCCCCGAATGAAACCAGTGGTCTGCTGACTGGTATCCAAGCCGTTTTGTGTCCGGCCTTGCTTACCGCTATCACTGGAACCACTACGGTTTCAGCCGCTCCTGTTTCATCAGGTAATCAGAATGCGAATTCTGTTAGCAGTACTTCGGCCAAAGACGCTTCAGTTGCGTTGAATCAAACGGACGGCGCGGTTCTTGCTCCGAATCTCGGCAACCCAAATGTAAAATCAGATTCTGACACGCTGGTTTTTGAAGGCAAGTTTCAGGTGATAGCGGGATCAGCTCCAGCGCAAACCTCTTCACCGCTGCTGAATTCTCAAACAATCGAACCAACCAGTATTCAGTCTCAAACAATCAACTCAGTCAATCCTGCGACTGCAATCACCAAACCGCAAGCAGTTCCTCAAAATCCAACTTTGCCGGCTGAAAATCAGTTCAGCGAAGCCATACAATCAACTCTCTCAACCACACTGAAGCAGAATCTATCTGGTAACGATTCCCGTAATCAGAATAATAATTCGAATCAGAATATTCTGACTCCTATCCACGTTTCTGATTCTGTTGCAGCCACTGAGAAAAATCCTACTGACAACACAACCGCTGCAACAACAAATACATTAAGTAAATCGAGCATTCTGCCGATAGATCAGCAGGCAAACGGAACAACGCCCTCGATGAAAAACGACCTCACAGTAAGGCTGCAAGGACAATCCGGCGAAACCATTAACGTCAGGATGACCGAGCGCGGAGGCGAAGTCCAGATTGCAATCAGATCAACCGATCCGGCCACAGCCGCTGCGCTGCGCCATGAGATGCCTTCCATTCAAGCCGGGCTCGAACGAGCCGGTTTACACCTGGATAGCGGCAGCGGATTACAGCCTGGTGGATCAAAGGATTCTTCTGCCGAGGAACACACGCCGGATCAACAGAAACGCGGTGAAACTCCTACTGGGCAGGGGCGTCGTCAGCAGCAGCAGAAAAACTCCGCTGACGAGCAATGGTTTAATTTGACTCAAAACTAAAACAAATAAGGACAACAAACGTATGACGACCACTGGCATCACTACAAACTCTAACTCTTCTACCGGCGGCACCACCGGCGCAAGTAGCAGCAGCAGTTCGTCGGCAACCTCTGCTACCGATAAGCTTGCAAACGAACAGACTTTTCTTCAGTTATTTGTCTCCCAGTTGCAAAATCAGGATCCGCTCAATCCTGCTGACGGCACCCAATTTGTCACTCAGTTAGCGCAGTTCAGCCAGCTTGAACAAACAATCGGCATCAGTCAGAACGTCAGCGCTATCCGTCAACAAGTAGCTCCCGCAGCAGCCACAACCACCAGTTCAGCCAGTTCGTCTGGCCAGGGAACAAGCGGCGCCACGAGTGGAACAAACGGAACTTCCCAATCGTAATTAAAACTATTTGAGAATTTCAACTTCAAGGAATTTACATGTTAACTGCTTTATCAACAGCCCTTTCTGCATTAAACGCCCAATCCACCGCGATTGACGTAGTTGGAAACAATCTGGCCAACTTGAACACGGTCGGGTTTAAATCAACTTCCACTGATTTCTATGATCTTGTGTCGCAAACTATCGGTGAAGGCGGCGAAACTCAGATCGGTACGGGCGTGGGCACGCCTTTAACGCAGCGCGTGTTCTCGCAAGGATCCATTCAGAGCTCGTCGGACGCTCTCAACGTGGCTATCCAGGGCAATGGATTCCTGGTTGTGCAGAACTCCGCTGGCGGAACGGCTTACACCCGGGCCGGGGACCTCAAAACAGACGCCACTGGAAATCTCACTGATGCCAACGGGGACTACGTGCAAGGCTGGACGGCTGTGAACGGGGTGGTCAACAGTGCTTCTGCTTTAGGCAACATCAATATTCCGCAAGGTACCTTGAAGCCGCCGGTCGCGACTCAGAACATCAGCTTAACCGCCAATCTTGATGCCACCAGCCCGGTTGTTCCGACATCATCTCAAACTTCGAGCAATTCCTCCCTCTCGCCGGTAATTGAAGTATACGATTCCCTGGGCACAGCCCACCAAGTGGGACTGAATTTCTGGAACAACGGCGGCGGTTCCTGGAACTGGCAGGCAACGATCCCCGGCAGTGATGTGGGAAGCGCCAGCGCCAACGTCACAGTAGGAAGCGGAACCTTGAACTTTAATGCATCCGGTCAACTGACCAGTCCGACAACTGCTCCTCAATTATCCATCAGCGGCTTGGCTGACAGTGCCCATAACATGAACATCAAATTCAATCTGTTCAATGGAACCACTCCCCTGATCACTCAGTTTGCTCAGACTTCTGCTTCGGCTGCTGATTCCCAGGATGGGTCTGCTTCCGTGCAGTTGACAAAGGTTGGTATCGGAACTGGCGGTACCGTACTGGCAACCTACTCCAACGGCCAACAGTTAACGATGGGCCAGCTCGCAATGGCTAATTTCGTGAATCCGGAAACCCTGCTGGCAGTCGGCAATAATGCGTTTCAGCCTACCGGCGCAACCTCAAACCCCTCAATCGGGCTGGCGAACACCGGCGGCAGAGGCCAGATTATGGGCAGCTCTCTGGAATCGTCTACGGTCGATATCGCCACTGAATTTACAAATCTAATGGTAGATCAGCGCGGTTATCAAGCAAACTCAAAAGTAATTACCACCGCTGATCAGATCAATCAGGCCACCATTAACCTGATTCAATAATTTAACTGCTTCATCCTGAGCGCCTCATTACAATGCAGCGCTCAGGATGATCTCTGATAATTCAGCGAACTACAGATATAAACCGATTCTACCGATGGTAAGTCATGCTCTACTTCCAGGATATTGATAGCTTCTCCGACATGAATCTCGACGTGGAAGCCCAGCTCGATCAAAAGGTAATGACGCTGCGCGAGCTGCTTGCCTTTTCCACCGACAGCATCATTAGATTTTCCAGGCTGGCAGGAGATAACATTGATCTGCTGATCGGCGGACATCGCATCTGTTCGGGCGAGATTGTCATCAACGGCGATACGGTGGGAGTTCGGATCACGGACTTTCGAGAGGAAGCGTAAAGAAAAACTACTACTGTTTCCGTATGGAAGCAGTTGCCACAATTTCTGCGGCACTCATTGTTATCGCTCTTCTAGGAATTTTCTGGTGGGTATCGCGCAACTCGCAAGCGACTAAACTGGGCTGGTTCAGCTTTTCGCCCAGAATTCGATCTGGCAATGTTCATCCGACGCAGTTGACCATTCTTGCCCGTTCTCAACTCACGCCTCAGCATCAGCTCCATCTCATTCAAGCGATGGAGCAGACTCTGCTTCTGTGTACGTATCCCAATGGTTCCTCGGTTATTATGACCCGGCCAATGGCGCAAACAACAGGAATCTCTGGCGCAGGTGAATTTCCGCAATAGGTCAAGCCTTGATTAATACCCTATTGTTCCTAAGCATTCAAGCCGCTGCTGCAACCGCGAAAACAGATTCCCTGTTCGGCATCTCGTTTGCTGCCGGTGACGGTTCTACCAAAGGCAACAGCATTCCCTTGCAGGTAGTCATCCTGCTCACAGCACTGACGCTGCTTCCTGCTATTGTGATGTGTTTAACGCCGTTTCTGCGGATTACCATTGTTCTGCATTTTCTTCGGCAGGCGCTCGGCACGCAAACCGTTCCTTCAAATCAAATTCTAGTCGGCATTGCCCTATTTCTTACCATTCTGATTATGAAGCCGGTATTGGATGAAATTTATTCCAAAAGTTGGCAGCCGATGCAGGATGGAAAACTGACTAGCCAGCAGGCGTTCGAGGAGGGTTCGAAGCCATTAAAAAAGTTTTTGCTTCGCACCACGCGCGAAAAAGATATTCGCTTGTTCGTCGAAATTTCTAAATCTCCTTCGCCTCGCACGCCGGAGGATGTGTCTCTTTCCACCGTTATCCCGGCTTACATCACCTCGGAACTGCGAAGCGGATTCCAGATTGGGGCCGTTCTCTACCTGCCGTTCCTGGTTGTTGATCTGGTGATCGCCTCCATCACTCTTTCTGTCGGGATGGTGCAACTACCGCCGGCTATGATTTCCGCTCCTTTAAAAATTCTGTTGTTTGTTCTGGTGGATGGCTGGAACTTAATTGTAGGTTCTCTGGTGAAGACGTTCGGCTAACTATGAATCAACAGGTTGCTATTGATCTGATTCGCCATGCCTTGCTGATGGCCATGTGGACTGCGCTTCCGATGTTGCTTGTGCTTTTCGTGTTCGGGGTGATCATCAGCCTCGTCCAAACTCTCACTTCCATTCAGGACCCCAGCTTTGGCGCTGTTCCCAGGCTGGCTACGGTGCTCGCCGCCCTGCTCTTTACTCTGCCCTGGATGCTTAGCCGCATCGTGACTTATACGGAACAACTCATCGCAAATCTAGCAAAATATGCCCGCTAGCGTTCAATTTGATTCGCAATCGCTGACCGGCTTCCTGCTGACTCTTACCCGGGTCAGCGCAACGCTCGTGTTGATGCCTTTGCCGGGAATCCAGCAAGCTTCTCAATATGCCCGTATTGCGCTTATTCTAGGCAGCACGCTTTGCCTGATGCCGGTTTGGCAGATTGTGGCGCAAACTGATGCGGCGCTGGGAATGGTGGGCGCCATGATTGCTGAAACCACCTTGGGACTCATGATCGGACTGACAATCACGTTTCTTTTTGAAACTTTTCAAGTCGCTGCGCAGGTCATCTCGTTTCAAACCGGCTTTGGTTTTGCCTCCACATTTGATCCGCAAAGCCAGGCTGATTCCAACATCTTTCAGGTGTTTTCGCAAATGGCGATCGGACTGCTGTTCTTTTCACTCGGCATTCATCGTCAACTGCTGCGTTTGCTGGCGAAGTCGTTCACCAGCTTGTCTCTCGACACAGTGCACGCCCGCGAGCTTTCTTTTCATCTTGTTCTGCATCTGGGTTCCAAAATGTTCGTTGATGGGTTTAAGTTGGCGCTGCCCGTAGTCACTCTTCTTTTTCTAGTGGACCAGGGATTAGGCGCGCTCACCCGTCTGCAATCGCAGTTGCAAGTGTTGACGCTTGCTTTTCCGGCCAAAATTGTTCTGTCGATATTCTTTTTGGCGGCTATTCTGGTCCGCTGGTCAGAGCTTTTTGAACGACTGGCCACCGAAACGTTTAACTACACGTTTCGGCTACTCGCGTTTTCTTAGAACAGAACTATCATGGCTGGCCAAGATCAAAAAACCGAGAAACCCACTCAGCAGCGTTTGCAAAAAACCAGGCGCGAAGGTCGTTTTCCGGTCAGCCGCGATTTCATGGCCGCTTTGCAGTTTGTCACTGTTCTGGTTGTAGGGCTTCAGCTTGGGCGTCAAGGCTCGCTGGAGTTGATGGGCTTAGCAGGTAAACTCTTCCGCCATGCTTTCGAAGTGCCGGATTTGACTTCAACCGACCTGGAAGCTGTGTTGAAAGCTCTCATCGCTCCATTTTTCATGCGGGTTTTCCTGGTTGGCTTTGGGATTACAGTTTTAATGACGCTTGTTCAACTGGCAACTACCGGATTCGGCTTTTCTGCGAAAC
>CAXTWH010000011.1:41710-43718 GCA_964247975.1 uncultured Bryobacteraceae bacterium
ACAATTGATGCCGCAGTTCTCACGGCTGAATCCCATGTCCAAAATCAGCCAGCTTCCCAAAGAAAACCTGGCAAGCGCAGTTCGATCCGTCATCCTGACCGCCTTTATCGGATTTTTCCTTTACACCATTATTCAATCTCAAGTCCAGGATATCGCTAACTTGGCAATGGGCAGTTTGTTTAGCGGCTTAGCAAACGCCTCCGACCTATTCACTCATCTGTTGAAGCAAGTCGCTGTAGTTCTATTTGTGTTTGGTGCTGTTGATTTATTCCGCCAACGCTCTAAATTCACTAAGAATCTTCGGATGAGCAAACAGGAAATCAAGGATGAGCACAAGGAAACAGAAGGCAACGTGCAGTTCAAGCTGCGAATCCGCCGTTTGCAGCGCGATGCGATCCGGCGCAGCATGATCAAAGCGGTTGAAAAATCAACCGTGGTCATCACGAATCCTACACATTACGCCATCGCGATTCAGTATGAGATGGGCAGCCGCTCCGTGCCAACTGTTGTCGCGAAGGGTAAGAATTATCTGGCCAAAACCATACGCGAACGGGCGCGTGCTTGCGACATCCCGGTGATTGAGAATAAACCGCTGGCGCAAGCTCTCTACCAAGCAGTAGAGGTGGGTAGCGAAATACCGCCCGGGTTATACAAAGCTGTCGCTGAAGTTTTAGCGCAGATCTACCGAGTAATCAATGGGCAATGACGTGTAGAGAAGGACCGAATAGTGAACGCAGCAAAAGCTTTGCCTGAGCATAAATCCTGGCAAGCAATAGTGAAATCGCTGAACTGGAGTGAGTTAAGCATTCCAATTGCGGTACTAGGCGTGGTAATGGCGATGATTACCCCGCTGCCGTCGCTTGCGCTTGATGTTTTAATCTCCGCAAACATCACCATGTCTGTTGTGATCCTGCTTTCGGCAATGTATATCACTAAGCCTTCGGAATTTAATGTTTTTCCGACGATGCTGCTGTTGATGACTTTGTTTCGGCTGGCACTCAATATTTCATCGTCGCGATTGATTCTACTTCAAGGAAACACCGGTACCAGAGCAGCCGGTGACGTAATTGAATCGTTCGGAAATTTCGTAGTAGGCGGCAATTATGTAATCGGCGCAGTGGTGTTCCTGGTTCTCATTGCTATTCAATACGTTGTTATCAATCATGGCGCGGTTCGTATTTCAGAAGTCACTGCCCGCTTCACGCTTGATGCCATGCCTGGCAAGCAGATGTCAATTGATTCTGATTTAAATGCAGGATTGATTGATGAATCGGAAGCCCGGCTTCGCCGCAAAGCATTATCAGCCGAAGCGGAATTCTACGGAGCGATGGACGGCGCTTCCCGGTTCACGCAGCGGGATGCCATTGCCAGCATTCTGATTACAGGAATCAACATCATCGCCGGATTTCTGATCGGCGTTCTTCAGCATGGCATGGATCTTCAGCGCGCGATTCAAACGTACACAATTTTAACAATTGGCGACGGCTTAGTTACCGTTATACCGGCTTTGATGATTTCCGTTTGCGGCGGTTTGATTGTGACCCGCGCCAGTTCGGATTCCAAGCTGGGCGCGGATGTACGAAATCAGATTTTCGGGAAATCGCAGCCTTTGCTGCTTGCTGCCGGAGTGCTGGTGGCGATGGCGGCTTTTCCCGGTTTGCCGAAAATTCCTTTTATTATTCTCGGTGCCGGCGCGGGTTATGTCGGATGGACGCTGCGAACTGCCGAAACAGTGAAGCGAAAAACTCCTGTTCAGGATAAGCAGACCAAAGCGGCTGACACTATTGAAACACTTCTAAAAGTAGAACCCATTGCGATTGAGGTTGGTTTGGGGTTGATTCGTTTAGTGGAAGGCGGACATAATTCCCTGCTGCTGAATCGGATCAGCATGATTCGAAAACAACTGGCTTCCGAGATGGGCTACATTCTGCCGCCGGTGCGAGTGACCGACAATTTGCAGCTTAAAGCGCGTGAATACGTGATTTCCATCAAAGGCATGGAAATAGCA
>CAXTWH010000011.1:43728-118083 GCA_964247975.1 uncultured Bryobacteraceae bacterium
AGCTGCAAGCCGGATGCGAATTGGCGATTCAGCCCCCCCAAATAGCCGTTGTTCCCCAGGGCATTCCGACCAAGGAGCCAGCATTCAATATGCCTGCTATCTGGATAGCAATGGACCAGGTAGATAAAGCTCGCCAGATGGGCTGCACCATTGTGGACCCGGTCAGCATTGTCGGCACTCACTTGACCGAGCTAATCAAGAGACACTCCGCTGAACTGTTCACCAGGCAGGAAACCAAACGCGTGCTGGACCGGGTGGGCCAGGAAAACGCAAAGCTGATAGAAGACCTGGTGCCAAAGCAACTTGCTTTAGGAACCGTGCAAAAGGTATTTCAAAATCTGTTGCGGGAAAGAGTTTCCATTCGCGATGCTGTGACCCTGCTGGAGGCTTTAGGAGAAGCGGCAGCCATGACGAAGAACCCGGTGGTGATGACCGAGTTTGTGCGGCAGAACATGCGCCGGTCGGTCGTGAAGCCGTTTGTCGGCACGAACGGCGACCTAGCGGTTTACTTTGTTGACAGCGAATTAGAAAAACGGCTTGAGGGCGCAATCGAGCATGGCGAAATGAACAGCCATTTGAATCTTGCGCCGCAAGACATCAGAACATTTATCGACAAATTTCAAAGAACGTTTCCGGCAACTCAATCCAATTCCGTGGTTCTCACCAGTTCAGGATCGCGGTATTTTCTCCGGCAGATTCTTGAAAGCGCTTTGCCTGCGCTATCAATTCTAAGTCATAACGAAGTGCCGCCGGGAGTGAGAATTGTTTGCCTAGGAACGGTGAAATAAAGGGGTAATGAAGCAATGACAAGTCAGACAGAAACTCCGCAATACCAACGAGAGATGCTCGCGCCGAGCTTACGAGAACAGTTAATTCTTGAGCATCTGCCGCAGGTAAAACTGATTGCCCGTCGAATTCATGAGCGCGTGCCGGTTTCCGTCAGCCTGGATGATCTGATTTCAACGGGCATTATCGGCTTGATTGCCGCTATTGATCGCTATGATCCGAATCAAGACGTAAAGCTGAAGACTTACGCTGAATACAAGATCCGGGGCGCGATTCTGGATAGTTTGCGCGACCTGGACTGGGCTCCGCGCCAGCAGCGTAAAAGAGCGAAACAGATTGAATCAGCCATTTCAATTCTGGAACAGCAGTTGCACCGTATTCCGACCGAAGAAGAGATTGCGGCTCATCTTCAGCTTTCCTTAGATGAATACCTGGAGTGGCTCGGCGAAGTGCGAAGCCTGCGACTGGGAAGCCTGGAAAATGCCGGCACTGAAGACGACGGCAAGAATCTTCTGAAATATATTTCCGATGACAACGAGTCCTGGCCCTCGCACATTTTTGAACGATCAGAACTGGAGCGTTTGCTGGCGCAGGCAGTGGAACGAATGCCGCCGACGGAGCGCACAGTCTTGAGCTTGTACTACTACGAGGAGCTGACGCTACGGGAGATTGCGCAAGTGGTGGACCTGCATGAATCCCGCATTTCGCAATTGAAGTCGCAAGCGATTCTCCGGCTTCGCTCTCAAATGCAGAAACATTGGAGCACCGGACGCGGGTAACTAACATATTGGAACGATCATATGAAAAAGAATTCAGTTGTTGATGAACGCGGGTGTTTAGACCTCGTAAAAAAATTCTTTGAACAAGCGATCGAAGATTCGGTTTCGATTTTGTTGGGCGAGACTCCAAAGATCACGCCTTCGACCGGGGGCGCCACGCCGGACCAGGCATTGTGGTTTCGAATCAACTTCAAGGCTCCTTCAAAGGAAGCAATCGTTTTTGGCGGTTCCAAACCTTTGTGGCTCGAACTGGGGACTAGAATCCTGGAAGCAGCGGACGAGATGAATCCGGACGGCCCGGCGATTCTAGCCACTTTAAAAGAATTGGCAATGCAGGCTGCCGGTTCAATCACCATGTCCCTGAACCATCAGTTTCAACAAAGCCTGGAAACGGGTGAACTGCAGGTGATTGATGAATCGATAGACTTTGGCGTAAACACCCACGCGCTGTTTTGCAACCTGGTTCTTTCGTACGGAAAAGAACTGCCGCTTACAATAATAGTTCCCAAAGAACTGATTGAATCGCTGCTGCCGCCAAAGCCTGCCGCCGCACCGGTTGTGCAGGCCGCGCCTATGCCCAGCAGCGTGGATGCCAAGAGACTGGAACTGCTGCTCGATGTGGAAATGCCGGTTAGCGTTTCGATTGGCCGGACGCAGATGCCTTTAAAGGAAGTTGTGAAATTAACGACCGGCTCGATTGTGGAACTCAGCAAACATGTATCCGAGCCGGTTGATGTTGTGGTTAACAATTGCGTAGTCGCCCGCGGCGACGTGGTGGTTGTGGAAGGCAATTTCGGCGTTCGGATCAGAGAAGTATTAAGCCGCGAAGATCGATTGCGCCGATTTGCTCCTAAGCATTGATGCTGCATGGATTTATCCGATTTGAGGATGCTGCCGGTGAAAGTCAGTGCGGTTCTGGTAAGCGCGACCAAAAGCAAGCAGCGTGTTTTCGGAAAAAACAGGACCGACAAATTGAATGCCCATCGGTAGGCCGTCAGCAAAGCCACATGGCAGGGAAACGGCAGGCAAACCGCAGAGATTAGCGGCAGGCACCAATCCATGCCCGACACCTCGTTTGGCGGGCTGCGGCGGGCGATTCTTTTCCTGAACATCGAAAGGCTGGTCGATGCGCTCCGGCAGATTGAAACAGCTTGGGGAAACCAGCACATCCACTTGGGTGAACAGTTCGCGAAACGCTCTTTGAATTTGCGAGCGAACGCGCATTGCTTTCAGATAATCTACCGCGGTGTAGTTGAGCGAAGCCTTGAAACCGTTGGCCTGAGTGGGGTCGGCTAACTGATCCACTTGTCCGCTTCTGATCATCGGCTCAAAGATAGAGGCTGATTCAGAATCAATGATTGTGCCGATAATCAATCCATAAGGAAGATCGGGGATGCTGAGTTCCACCAATCCGGCACCCAGCGAACGGATTGAGTTCAGCGCGGATTGATAAGCCGGGCGCATGGCCGGCTCCGGCCATTGTTCGAAGTCGATGGGATTGTATCCGATTTTCAGGTCACGCAGGGATCTGGCGTAATTCGGCGCGTAGTAGAAACTTTTGTGAGCGGAGCCAGGGTCTTCCTCATCACTGCCTGCCATGCGCTCCAATACATAACCGCAGTCATCGGCGGTGTGGGCGAGAACGCCGATTTTGTCGCAGGTCCAGGAGAGGGCCATTGCGCCGCGACGACTGACCAAACCATAAGTGGGGCGCAGACCGGTGATGCCGCAGTAAGCTGCCGGGGTGATGATAGAGCCGGATGTTTCAGAACCGAGAGCGTAAGGCACTAAACCGGCAGCAACGGCAATACCGGAACCGCTGGAAGAGCCGCCCGCCCAGTAGTTTTTATTCCACGGATTCAGTCCGGGACCTTGCAGGGAAGCTGCCGCAGTGTTGTAGCCGCCACCGCCCGCCAATTCCACCATCGCCAGTTTGCCGATTAAGACGGCACCCGTTTGGCGGAGTTTTTCGACTACGCGCGCATCATAATCGAACACCTGTTCCGCAAAGGGTTTCGCGCCCCAGGTGGTGGGATGACCGGCCACGCTCAACAAGTCTTTAGCAGCGTAAGGTATGCCTTGCAGTGGGCTGCGAAATCGCTGGCGTTTGAGATCGCCGTCCACGTTTTTCGCTTCAATTTTTGCGTCTTTTTCCAACAATAAAGCCAAAGCGTTGTACTGCGGGCCAAGCGTTCCCAGGCGATCCAGAAAATGCTTAGCAAGGTCCTGAGCAGATACCTGGCGCTCACGCAACAGCGATTTCAGTTCTGCAACAGGGGCAAAGTCGAGCGTGTTGCGATCTGTTTTAGGTGCGCTCATGGGCGGTTAGGGTTTGAAGGCAAACGCAGGCTCGACCGTCATGGGGACGGCAAGGCTGCGCAGTTTGTCACCGGCTTGTTTTACCTGAGCCACGGCAGCCTGGACGGTGGCAGGAGCGGAATCCGGCTCCGTGTTTTTGACGGGAGGTGCCTGTTGAGCGAGCAGAGGAGAAGCGGCCAGCATCGCTGCCCATTGGCGGCGCGTGAATTGTGCCATGCAGTTTAGTATAGGACCCGACTCATGATTTTAAGCCGCCGTTTGCCGGCGGGAACGCCTGAGGCCCGATTGGGGACGCAGTTTGGAAAAAGAACCGAGCAGGAAGCGGCGTTGGCGGAAGTGCTGCCAAGTGTCGTTCGAACAAACGAAGCCAAATTGCGCAGGCTCCATCTTTTCTTCGAGTTGCGGGTGATTGCAGGCCATCAGGTGCAGTTCTTCGAGTTCCTGTTGTTCTTGTTGTTTGCGGTCTTGCTGGATGTCGCGCAGTTGCTTGAGGGTTTGCAGGAAGCGGCGGTTCAAGCGCGACTCGTAGAGGGTGAGTAAGGCTAACGGGTTCGCCGCCTGGCGGAGAGTTTCGGCCATTGTTAAGGCGGCGTGCGATTCGGCATGGCCGGTGTGCCAGAGTTCGCCCTGTTCATCGTGGCCGATGGCAAACAGGTTGTGTTCAGCAGCAGCGAGGCGATGCAAACGAAACTGGAGATCGGCGCAGGAGTTGGCTAATTGTGTTTCGACGGCTCCCACTGGTGACAAAGAGGCGACGTAGGTTTCGGTGAACTCGTGATAAGAGTTCATCTCTTCTTCGGGCAGGTGGATGACCTGGCTCAGGATGCCATGACGAGTGGCGTTCAGGGCGGAACGGCTTTTGCCTGCTTCAGTTTTCGGGCCGGTGCTTTTCTTCGCGTTGGCGCGGTTGGCGCGGAGCCGGGCTTCGCTGGGCTGTTTTTTCTCGATGTTCTCGGTTGGTTGTTCGGTGTTCATGCGGTTCAGAGTGTAGTACGGTTCAAACCGCAGTTGCTTTCACAAGCCCAATAAGTGCTAGAAAACAAACGTGAAAATATATGAAAAAATCTGAACTGGGTTCCGGCAGTATCGTGAAATGAGAGAAATGAGAGGTTGGCAACTCCGGGGAGGGTAAGCGATTTTGGCGTAGTCTCTCGAATTTTATGTGCCTTGGCTCCTCAATTTCCCACTAGGCAATCGAGCTTGTGACGTAGTCTGTGAGTCCGCTTGCGGAATTGCGATCTTCCACTTCGTCACTTTGCCGCCAGAAGTACAAGGTCATTCCTATGGAAATGACGAGAATGCCTGCGCCAAACTCGTTCGCCACATAGTTTGTTTTTTTATTGTGTATGGTGAGTGAATCGAAGAAAGCCTGAATGAAAGTGTTATGTGAGGTATGCAGGATGACGCCGGGCCATAGACTTCCAGATTTCAATCGCATCCAGGTCCATACAAAACTGAGAAAAGGGAGCATGATCGTCAGCAGTGGAAGGTAGTACCAGACGGGCGTATCGCTTTTATAGTCAGCAAAGAGAATGATCGGATAATGCCAGATGGCCCAGATAAATCCTGTAATCACAGCAGTGGCCGGGAAACCGTGCTGCTTGGCTAATTCAGGAACCAGGAACCCACGCCAGCCGATCTCTTCGCCAAGTACCGTCGCGCAAATCGCGGATAACGCTAAACGTTGCTGTAAAGGCGAAGTAGAAGGCGATACTTAGCCAGGCAGGCAGCGGACCTAGACCAAAGGAGGCAGTAACTTTGTCAACAAAGTCCTTGCTGTATACGCCGCCAAGACCTGTCAGCCAGACGAAGCCGTATATAGCCGTGGCATAACCGAGAGGGATAAGGTAACAGATCACGTCATATCTTGTTTTGCCCCATTGCCATCCGAGACTCGCCGGATTACGGCCAAGATATTTGCACGTGAGCAAGGCCGCCAAGCCTGGGGACCACATCAAACCAGCGACATACCCACGCCAGCCTCCGCCCATATGGCCGGATTTAATAATGAGGAAATAAAAGACCGAGCTAATCAGAACGGTCGCGAGCAGGAAAACAGCGATCGGATGCTGATTTGCACGAACCTTCTTGTTCTGCCTCGGGCCGGAATTGTTGTCTGGCAACGATTCAGTTACATCCTTTGTAATGCGTTTTCTGGAGAAGTATACACCAGTAAGTCATAGGTGTCCCAAGATCCCGTAGTCGGCACCTTCACCTGAAAGTCAGTTCTCCTCCTTTTATGTGCCTCGAATTCCGATGTGCTTCATGCCCAAATTTCCGTTTCCACTCATACTCGATGCGATATTCCGGGTTCAGCACAAACACCAGGTTCTGGCCGGATCTCGGTGTAGCGGCAGCATTTTTTCATCACCATCGGAAAACGCATGCGGCGCTTGTCTGCCGCGCGGCTGAGCGCCTTCGCTTGAGCTTGCCGCCGGGTGGATCGTTGGACTCCTTGTCCGGCTGCTCCTCAGGCCTGTCTTCCGCTTGCGTCTGAATACCAGGTTCTTGCGCAAACAACCGCAGTTGCTTCACGCTCAGTTGCTCGCTGCGCGTGCGCCCGATCGCGCCGCAATCAACTGTTGTACTAAACGGTTGGTCTGGTCCAACTGGCATGTCCGGTCGACGATCATATTGAGCAGCACTTCCGGATCTCGCGCAGGCTGCTCCTGTTGACTGGCACCAAGTAAAGTGTAAGTGCTTTGCCGTTTTCCGCCAAAAATAGAATACATGCTTGCGCCATGTTTATGTGGCTTCAAACGGCTCCCGGTGATAATGTTTCCGGCGCTTGGCTTGACTCAGATCGAGGCCACTCAACAACGCGCTTAACTCGGGCGAAGTGATCTCGGCGCGCTGCTCCTTCAAGGCGTTGAATGGCATCGCATACGTGCCCTCTTGCAGCCGTTTCGACCAGATCGCGAATCCGTCGCGGTCCCAGTACAACACTTTGATCCGATCCCGCTGCCGGTTGTAAAACACAAACAAGTGTCCGGCGAGCGCATCCATCCCCATCACGCTCGCCACCCTTCCCGGCAGCCCGTCGAAGCTGCGTCGCTTATCGCACGGAACGGTGCATAAGTACACGCGGGCACTGGCGTGAAGCGAAATCCATCCGAGCGCCCGAATGACTCGCAACACAACCCTCAAGGCCGCCTCTTCGCCAGGAACGCGTAAAGTCCCGCTTCCGGCCAGTATCAGCTCAACCATACGAACATCGCCCTTGGATTCCTGCGACTTGGCGTGTACGAGCGCGAAGCTGACAGGCTCCCCCAGTGCGGCGCAACTTCTGCCGCCAGGCATAAAAACTATGTTCCCCGATTCCGTGCTCCTGGCACTACACACGTACCGACCACCCGCCCGCTTCCTGTGCTGTTATGCGTTCACGCCATCGCTCACGCACTTGCGCTTGATTCTCCATGCACTCAATATCCACGTTTGCCCATTTCCCGCACTAGTGGTGTTCATGTGCTTTCCATTACCCACATTTTCAGGCTCTATGGAGAGTTTGTGAAACTCTCTGGAAGTCGGCGGAATCTGACGGCCGAAGGATTCCCATCATGCCAGCACGGCTGCCCTCCCGCTGCGATCCGGCGGCCCCTCGCCCGGAGGTGACTGCGCCGCTCCCTCGCGGCTCCAGCTGGATCGAAAAAGAACTAGCTGACTGCGCGTTTTCCGATCAGCGCTTGGCGCAGCGCTTCCGCACCTTGCTCCAACAGCTGGGTGCCGGTCTGGGCGACAGCATTCCCTGATCCTGTCAGGATTGGGCCAACACGAAAGCCGCCTACCGCTTTCTTTCCAACCAGCGTGTCACCGAACAGGCCATTCTGGAAGGCCATTTCCAATCCACCCGGGGGCGCTTTGCCACCCGCAACGGCCCGGTGCTGGTGCTCCATGACACCACCGAACTGTCCTACACGCGCCAGAACAAGCCGGACGTGTGGGTTCTCCACCGCTACCCACCGGCCCGTGGCGGACCACTCACGCTTTACGGCATCCTGATGCACTCCAGCCTGGCGGTCACCACGGAAGGGCTGCCGCTGGGCTTAACGGCGGTCAAGTTCTGGACGCGGAAGAAGTTCAAAGGAACCAAGGCGCTGAAACGCAGCGTCAACCCAACGCGCGTGCCCATCGAACAGAAGGAGAGCATCCGCTGGCTGGAGAACCTCCAGCAGTCTACGGCTTTGCTCGGAGCACCCGCGCGCTGTGTACACATCGGTGATCGGGCCAGCGATATATACGAGCTGTTCTGTGCGGCTCAGGACATCGGGACGAAGTTTGTCCTGCGCACCTGTGTGGACCAACTGGCCGAGGATGGGCGCAAGACGATGGCGGCGGTGATGAAGCAGGTGCCGGTCAAAGCCGTCCATCGGGTCGAGGTCCTCGATCGGAACAAGAGTATGAGCGAGGCAGTACTGGACATCAGGTATCGCCGGGTTTGCGTCTATGCGCCCACGGCCAAACAGAAACAGTGTGGTCCGCTGACACTGACCGTCATTCACGCCCGCGAGCGGGACAAGCCCAAGGAGCGGGCAAGGATGGACTGGAATCTCGTCACCAATCTGCCTGTGCGTTCTCGGAAAGAGGCAATTGAGAAGCTGGACTGGTACGCGCTGCGCTGGAAAATTGAGCTCTTTCACAAGATCTTGAAGTCCGGCTGCAAGGCGGAAGAGTCTCAACTGCGTACGGCCGATCGCTTAGTGAACCTGCTGGCGGTGTTCTGCATCCTGGCGTAGCGGGTGTTCTGGTTGACGATGATGAATTGCGTGGCGCCGGACGCCGCACCGGAGGTGGCATTCACGCCTCAAGAGGTGCGCGTATTAGATCAACTCGTGAAAAACAAGAATACGAGTGCACCCGCAGAGCCGAGCCTGGCAACGTCTTTGACCAAGGTCGCCCGACTAGGCGGCTACCTGGCACGCGGCAGCGACCCACCACCCGGCAATCTGGTGATCTGGCGCGGGCTGGCATGGCTCACCAATATCGCCCTCGGCTTTCAACTGGGAGTGTCAAGTTGTGGGTAATGGAAAAGTTCATGTGATGCTTATCTATGGGCAACTTCAACCGGATAACTCAGATGATGCCGGACAGTCAGAAGCGCAAGCTTAATGTGGTGTCTGACCCTGGTTTCCCTCGTTTAATGGGATGACTCTTCTTCATACAAAGGGCTGGTTTTTGGTTTTAAAGGACTCACCACATTCCCTGCTGATTTTTCTACTGATCGCCCACTATGCAGAACAGAAGGATTGTTAAGATACATCTTTCCATCAAATTGTAAAACTGATTCATGACCAGGTTGAATACCTCCTCCTTGTACCCACACGCCTATGTCGCGCCAACCGTTTATTCTGTCTGATAGGACTCGTATTGGAAGGTGTGTGATCGTGATTTTTGCAATTACTTTATAAGAGGACCCAGAGGGGGCTAGACCCAAAGTAAGACAGCCACCGCTCCCGCACCAGCTCCGGCCGGTAATGTGAACAATGACTTCTCGCCGCGAATTGTGATTGAGATTAATGAAAGCGGAAGAATAACGGGTAGGTTTATCGTTTTCCGAATGTGGATCATTCAGATAATTTTGAAGAAAGCTCCTGAGGAGAATATCTTCTTTTAACACCGGCGTGTGTTTTGCCGCAAAGCAGTTGAAAGACAACAGAGCGGTTCCTGCAACAGCAAGTAAAGCTGCCGCCAGATAAGCCTGAACGAAACTCTTTAAAGCTGCCATTGGCCTTTCCAGGTCTGAATAGACACGTTAGCCCACCACTGGGCTAACGTTGATCCAGTTACAAACGGCACGCTGGCCGGTATCGTTACTCCGCCGTTTTCATGCGCATCTTAGAACCCTTAGCGGCGGCCCATTTATTGAACTCATCAATCATCTGGGGAGTCCATTGCGCGTCCACTTGACCGGGATTATATTTTTGTTCGCGCAGCATGGTATGGCCCCAATCGTCGCGGAGTTGAGTTAACTCGCTCTGGTCGGCTACTTCCTGGGCAAGCTGGGCGGGAATAAACGTCAAGCCATCAGGATCACTTAACACCACATCGCCGGGCAGCACGGTAACTTCGCCAATGCGAATCGGAATGTTCCAGCCCATTAGCGTGACATCGGCAATCGCGCTTGGATCGAACTCGCGCGTAAACACTTTGAAGCCTTCGATTTCCGATAAGCCGCTCGGATCGCGTACTGCGCCGTTTACCACCAGGCCGGTGCCGGTTTTGGTCATCATGGATGTGCCGAGATTGTCGCCGATAATCGTGCCGTCCCTGACCTTGCCGAACAGATCCACCACCATCACATCGCGCTTTACCAGCGTGTCAATGACCCAGGAATTCTGACCGCGGCCCACGCGATGCTCCTGTTTGCCGTGATCGTTAATCACTGCGTTCATGTCCGGGCGGAACGGCATGAACTGGGCGGTGACTACGCGGCCCACCAGCCGCTCGCCCGGCTTCACGTTGATTGTTTTCCAGCCGCCATTGAACTGGAGTTTATAGCCATGCTGCCGCAGCGTACCCCAGGCTTCTTCGGCGGTGGTGTGGGCCAGGCGATCCAGAACTTCATCGGGAACTTTGGGCCTGCCGTCGGGAAAACGCTCGCCTTTCCATTCGCGGGTAATATCGATCCGCTGTTCAGTGGTGAACATGCCTAGCTGAGCAAAGCACGGCGCAGCCAGAGCCGTGATTGCCAATGCAATACAAGTGATATGCTTCATTTCAGAAAATGACCTAAGTTGAATTGTGTGTTGCGGAAATCAATCGGCGCAGGAACTAACTCCAGCGCGTAGTTCGGCGGCGTTCGTTTCTGCTCCAAAGCCGATCATGCGATAGTTCTTTATCCCATTGCGGAGTCGGTTCGAAGTAACCCGGTTCGAGTAAGTGCTGTTTCATCACTTCGTCGTTCAAAGTAATTCCCAACCCCGGCTTATCCGGCACCGTGATGAAGCCGTGGTTCACAATTGGTTTTTCCACACCTTCCACCAGATCGCTCCACCAGGGAACATCAACGGAATGATTTTCAAGCACCATGAAGTTTTCCGTGGCTGCGGCGCAGTGCACGTTAGCCATGCAGGAAACCGGCGAACCGGCAAAATGCATCGCCATCGCCAGACCGTGTTCCTGAACGGCGTCGCCGATTTTCTTGGTTTCCATGATGCCGCCGGAGGTAGCCAGATCCGGATGCACAATATCAACGATATGGTTTTCAGCCAGCTTAATAAAACCTTCTTTAAGATAGATATCTTCGCCGGTGCAGAGCGGAATGTTGACGGCTTCCTTGATTTCCTTCACCAGTTCCGGATACTGCCAAGGCACCATGTCTTCGAGCCAGGCGACATTGTATTTTTCCAGCGCCTTGCCGAGACGTATACAGGAGTTTACCCCGATATGCCCGAAGTGATCGCAAGATAAAGGAATGTCGTAGCCGACGTGATCCCGAACGGTAGCCACAAAAGAAGCCATTGTGTCGAGACCCTTGGGTGTAATCTCGATTCCGGTAAACATATGCGGAATGTTCGCTCCTTGTGTAACTGATACTCCCAGCGGAGCAGTGATGGTGCCTGGTATGTCCTTCATCAAATCGATGCCAAGGTCCATTTTGAGCCAGGTGAAGCCTTGTTCTTTGCGCTTCTTTAAACGCGCGCCGTAGATATTCGGATCGTCGGATTCAGTGGTATCGGCGTAACAGCGTATTTTGTCGCGGAACTTGCCGCCGAGCATCTGGTAAACCGGAACGTTGTAAGCTTTGCCGGCCAGATCCCATAAGGCCATCTCGATACCGCAAACGCCGCCGGCCTGCCGCGATTCACCGCCGAACTGCTTGATTTTGCGGAAAATTTTGTCGATATTACAGGGATTTTCGCCCAGCAAGCGGCTTTTGAGCACCAAGGCAAAAGTTTTGCTTGCTCCATCGCGAACTTCACCAAGTCCGTAGATGCCCTGATTGGTATCGATCCGGATAATCGGGTCGATCATGGGCGCGCCTTTGATGGTGGCTACGCGCAAATCTGTAATTTTTAACTCAGACGGCCTGGAGTTCGTATTGACATGGTCCGTTGCGGCGTTCAGCGTCTTGTTATCCCAGAAAGTAAGTCCAAGAGCGCCTGCCAGGGAATTGATAAACGATCGCCTACGCATCATAGGAACGTATTCTATACCCGACTTGATTTCGTTGCAGCAGCGCTAAGAGAAACCAACGTTCTCTTGCAGACTCCTCGCAGATACAGATATACTCTTCATCAGCTTCGGGTCCAGTTAAAACTAAAACTCAGTTCGTTACGGGGAAAGTATGTCACTACGTTTTTGTGTCTTTCTGCTATTTTTGCTTGCTATTACCAGTCGCGTAGCAAGAACTCAAGTTACTACGGGAACCATTACGGGCACAGTCACTGACGCGAGCGGCGCGGCCATCGCTGGAGCTGATGTCACGGTTACAGACATCGGTAAGGGAACTACCCAACAATTTAGAACCGATGAGGCAGGCAGCTACAACGCTTCCTTTCTCGTACCCAGCAATTACCGTGTCACGGTGGAAAAAGCTGGTTTCAAGCGCGCCGTTGCGGCTGACAGCCAAGTAGACGTAGACCAAACGCTTCGCATCGATATCAGCTTGCAAGTGGGCGGCGTGAACGAAACGGTGGAAGTAACCGCGTCTGCGCCCTTGGTGCGTTCGGAAACGGCTGAACTCGGCGAAGTCATCAACGAGCGGGCCGTGCAGCAGCTTCCTTTGAACGGACGTAATTTCGCGCAGTTGGTGTACTTAGCGCCGGGAGTTACCTCCGGCCAATCCGGTGAAAACCTCTCCGGAGCAAGCACGTTTAATCCACGGGCGGGGTCTAACTTTAACGCCTTGGGAAGCCAGGGCAACTCAAATGCCTGGCTGGTGGACGGCATCATGGACAACGAGTACACATTCAATACCGTGATGGTGCAGCCGTCGGTGGAATCGGTGCAGGAGTTCAAGGTGCTGACTGGAACGTATTCGGCGGAATTTGGCCGAGGAGCCGGGGTAGTGACCACGCAGACTCGTTCCGGGAGCAACGAATTTCACGGAAGCTTATTCGAGTTTCTGCGCAACAGCTACATGGACGCGCGAAACTACTTCAACACAGCCAAAGCGCAAGCACAGCCGCCGTATCGCAGAAACCAATTTGGGGCGGCAGTTGGCGGACCGATCTGGAAAAACAAAACGTTTTTCTTTGCGGATTATTACGGCTGGCGTGAAATTAAGGGTCAGACTTTTATCAACACCGTTCCCACAGCGCAAGAGCGCACCGGAAACTTCAGCGATCTGCCGGTCACGATCTATAATCCGTACACTACGGTTCTAGGAGCGAATGGAAAACCGGTTCGCACTGCTTTTCAAAACAACACAATCCCCGTAAACTTATTCAACCAAGTGGGCGTAAACGTAGCCAGTTTATATCCGCTGCCGAACATACCGGGGTTGTTATATAATAACCGCGTCGATACCTTGAGCCGCAATCTGGACGATAACGGCGGCAACATTCGCATCGATCATCGCTTTTCCGAAAAAGATTCGATGTTTGGCCGCTACAGCTTCGAGCAGTTCAATTTATTCGACACTAAGGGACAGGGCGGCTGCTGCATCCCGACACCGGCGGCAGTGGCTTCTAAGTTCGATTTGGGACCATACGTAGCGGGCGGCCAAAATACAGTTCTGGCCGCATCCGGGTTTGCATTCAACGAAACGCACGTGTTTTCACCCACCCTGGTGAATGAGTTTATCGCCGGTTATGCCCGCACCAATCCATTTACCACCCAATCCGATTACGGACATAACACAGCTACCTCGCTGGGCATCCAAGGCATCAACCTAAACCAGTTCACAAGCGGCATACCGACCATTAATGTCACCGGTATTCCCGGCGACCCAAGCTATACGTCATTGAACGGCGGACCTTCGTTCCTGCCTGCTCACCCCCGGCAGACTTCTTATCAGATACAGGACAGCATCTCCTGGACGCTTGGCAGTCACAATGTGAAGATTGGCTATCGCATCGTCAGGAATGATGTTTCACCATATAGCAACACGAATACGCGCGGCGCCCTCAATTTCGGGCTGACCATGACCAACGATCCAGTAACCGGCAAAGGCGGCAACGGGTATGCTTCCCTGCTGCTTGGGTTAATGGCCAACGGCAACAGCGCCGACGGAACACGCGGTTTTCTGCGCGCACCCTATTATCTACGAGCCTGGGAGCATGGCACGTTTGTGGAGGACGACTGGAAAGTAACTCGCCGCTTAACGTTGAACCTGGGACTGCGCTGGGATCTGTTTCCGGCTTACACCGAACAAGATAACCGCTTAACGAACTTCAATCTCAGCACGCTGTCGCTCGTGTATGCGGGCGTAGGCGGCACTTCGAAATCAGCCGGAGTGAAAACCCGCTGGAATGATTTCGGACCGCGCATCGGCTTTGCGTATGATGCTGACGGAAAAGGAAAAACCGTGCTGCGCGGCGGCTATGCCATATCGTATTTTCCGGAACAGCCCTCGGCTTCCAACATGCTAGGACAGGCTGTGCCCTGGGCCGTATCACAGAATACACCTACCGTGACGGCTTACCCCACTGATTTAACTACAGTGCCGCCATTAAGCTCACCGTTCGGTCCGATAACGCCGGTGCAGCCCACTACCACCGCCCAGTTAATTGCTGCGAACCCCAGCGTTCTGGGCCAGTCGTTCACTAACCAAACGCCTTCTTTTCAAAGCTGGAATTTTAACGTAGAGCGCCAGATTACCGGCACTATGATGGCGGAAGTGGCTTATGCAGGCAGCCATAGCGGGCATCTGCTGTATTGTTATAACCCGCAGGAAGTGGAGCCCGGCACTGCGCCTGTCACGCAGCGACTGACGCTTCCGGCTATCGCCAGCATTCGCAGCATCACGCAATGCGACGAACGCAACATGTCCAACTACCACGGACTGCAAGCGAAGCTGACGAAATCTTTTTCCAGCGGATTGCAGTTTCTGGCCAGCTACACCTGGTCTAAATCGCTCGATTATGGCGGGTCGGCAGCCAGCGGCGGCGGCGCGGTGGGCAATGCGCAAACAATTACGAATTTCCGGGCTGGCTACGGGCCTTCCGGTTTTGACATTCCGCATCGTTTTGTGGGCAGTTTAAATTGGGAGCTTCCGTTTGGAAAGGGCCGGCGCTATCTGCAAAGCGGCCCCTTATCGTACATTGCGGGCGGCTGGCAGTTGGGCGGCATCGGCACGATTCAAAGCGGACTGCCGTTTACGGTCAGCTTGTCTTCTTGCAGCCAGATCGGCAATCCCACTTCCTGCTGGCCCGACCGCATCGCTTCCGGCTCGGTAGCAAACCGGAGCTATTCGCATTGGTACGACCCGGCAGCATTCGAAGCACCCTGCCTGGTAGCCAGCGTGAATGAACAATGTCCGGGTTCACAATATGCGTATCGCTACGGCAACGCCGGACGCGGCATTCTACGCGCGCCGGGAACATACAACTTTGATTTATCGGCGGTGAAAGCCTTTACGTTGAAAGAACGCCTAAAATTCGAACTTCGTTTGGACGCTTTCAATGCATTGAATCATCCGCAGTTGGGCTTCCCCAACCAATCAATCAGTCCGACGAATCCGGCTGGCAGTTCCACCGCGATCAGCAGCACCATTGGCGATAACAGGGACTTGCAGGCCGCAATCCGAGTAGCGTTTTAAACTTAATGCGTCATGGCGTAAACCACGTCGTTTACGCCGATGCGAATACCCAGAGCGGAAAACCTTTCGGGATAGGCCGGACTATCAGCCCATTCCCAGGAATCGCCCAGATCCGAATTGTGCGAGATGGCTACCATGATGCGGCCTTTGTCGTCATAGATACCGCGCCAGCGCGCTTCATAACCGTCTAATTTGTGCCCGGTTTGCAGGTGTTCGGCGCCGGGTACCTGATAACGGTTATCCAGGTCGTAAACGGTGTGAAAAATAGCATCAGAGTTTTCAATTTCCACAATCGGGCGATCAGGAAATACTTTTTTCATGCTTTCCTGAAATACAGACCATTCCAGGGTGCCATGAAAATCGTCAGCCATGAAAAAACCGCCGCGCAGCAGATAGTCCCGCAGCTTGCGGGCTTGCACATCGGTGATTCCCCACTCGCCCACCTGCACCGCGTAAATCCACGGCCAGTTATAAACTTCGTTGCCGTCGTCCAGGTTCACCGGTTGTTCTACGGAGCGGACATTAATGCGCGTCAGGCGGCGGAGAGCCGCGGAAAAGTGACGATCGGCCCGAGGATAATCCTGGGTCCATAACGACAAGCCTTGCCGCCAATCGCCATCAAAGCGCCCGGCGTAGCCGTCATTCGGGCCGGGCGGATACATTAAACGGGCGAAAGCCCATTCGGTTTTATCCTGCCAATCAACGGGTAAAGGCATTTCATCGTATTCAACGCCCGGGTACTGATGAAACGGATGTTGGAAGGCATATAAAGTGCCAAGACAAACCATTGCGCAGATAATTCGCCGCAAAAACTTTCGAACGTACATGCGCCCTGCCTTGTTCCGAGAATAGCGCAGCAAAATGAGCAGACCGGGACGCCGGAAAATTCCGAACCCAAAGGAAGATGTGTGGTGCAAGAACGCCCTGAGACATTGCTCAGGTCAACTGCACTTTTCCAGTACATGTTCCGCCGTTTTGTTCCTTTGGTTTTTTTATTTGCTTTGCTGGTTACCGCTGCGGAGCCGGGCCAACATGCCGAGTATCTTGGGGGAACGCGCGCCGATATTCCACTGCATAACAGCGGCGTGATTCAAACCGCCAGCGAAACCTACTTTGTTTTTGTTTCCAAACAAACCCGGATTAAGATCCCCTATGAGCGCATTAACCTAGTCGAATACGGACAGAAAGTAGATCGCCGCTACCTGCCTGCGGTGGTGATTTCTCCTTTATTCTTATTAGCGAAGAAGCGGGAACACTTCCTGACAGTCGGGTTTCAGGATGACTCCGGAAAACAGGAAGCGTTGATTTTCCGGGTAGATAAAAACGACATTCGAACGGCGCTGGTGACGCTCGAAGCGCGCACCGGGCAGGAAGTTCGCTACCAGGATGAAGAAGCCAAGAAAGCAGGCAAGGGATGAAACTGGTTGCGCTGCTAATTATGCTGGCCGGGTTGAGTTTGGCCCAGAACCAACCGGTTGCCGCGGCAAGCCAACCGGAATCCGTCTTCAGCTTAACTGCTGTTAAGCGCGTGTATGTGGATGCTCTGGCAGGAGACGCGACCGCGGAATCCATCCGGCAGTTGGTTATTGCCAGTTTGCAGCAATCGCGCTTATTCGTCCTTACCGATAATCCTGACCGGGCTGACGCCATCCTGAAAGGGGCTGCCAACGATACGGCCTTCACCGATACGTTCGATTCTTCTGAAGGATTGAATGCTCATACGAATGCAGGTGTTTATTCCGGGAAAAGCACAAACAGCACTCGCAGCAGCAGCAGCGGCGGCTACGGCGGACTGTCGGTAGGGGAAAATGAATCGCATCATATCCGCGAGCGCAAGCATGAGGCTTTCGCGACTGTGCGGCTTTGCAACCGCGACGGCGACGTTCTCTGGGCTACCACCCAGGAAAGCAAGGGCGCGAAATTTCGCGGAGCAAGCGCAGATGTTGCCGATAAAATTATGCGCCAGCTGCAAGCTGACTTTACGCGAAGTTTTCCAAGCAGCACTAAACCGGCTATTGTGAACCCCATGAACATGCCGGCCAGAAACGCGCCTTAGCCTGCTGTTTTTGCCTGCGCGAAGCGCAAAGCTCCGAGCAGGACCGCAGTGGTCGTCGGCTTGGTCAGCAGTTCGTCCATCAAAGCGGCTTCCGGGCGATGTTGAAAGGAATTCCGGGGAACCCCGGTGAGAACAATGACCCTGATCGATGGATCGCAAGTTTTTAACTCGCGGATGAGTTCAAAACCATCGTCGATAGTTGGAATTTTTAAATCAACCAACGCCGCTGCCGGACGGCGCTCCGCTGCTATTTGCTTTGCTGTTTGCTTGTCGCCCGCTTCCAAGGTGGTAAATCCGCTACGGGTGAGAAGCAATGAGCGAAGCTCACGCTGGTCCCGGTCATCATCTACGATTAGGATGGTCATCAGCTTCTGCTTTCTACCCTGCGAACGCTATTTGCGCGATCACGAGACGGGGCATCGCCTGATTCCAGCCTGTCGGCAAGGAGTCGAAAGGCAGCCGGAAGCTGCGGGTTTCATTAGGAGCAAGCGGCTTGCCTTTTGTTCGCACAACAGCCACCCGTTCGCGATGAATTAATTGCCCATTGACGCTGTAGAACAAACAATAAACGTAGATCGAATCCAGCGGACGCGGACCTTTGTTGGTAATTTTCCCATCCACTTCCACCACCTGCTGCTGCATGAAGTTTTCCGCAGCCTGCATTTGAACGTCGCTCAACTCCAGGTTGTGAACGTAGGCTTTTGCCTCAGCCGAAGCCTGGTCCTGCGATTCACGGCTGCCGCGATTGGTGTTGAGGTACACGTAGCCGATGGAAAGCAGCAGCAGAGTGATAATTCCAATAATGATGGGAACATAGGAAACTTTAGGTTTGCTGGAAACCGGAGTGGCCATAAGAAGTTACCTACTCCAGATTAACTGAATGGCCAAGCGAGAGCGCGGCTGGAGTTTTCTCCAGGTCAATGCCCTGAGGCTTGCGCACGAAATGCTGGTGCAGCTAAACGGCTACGCTAATAAATAGGGACCAGCATATCTTTTAATCCCTGTGATTGAACACGTAATCACCCGCTGCTTCCTGCAAACCTTAAAGCACTTGCGCGATATTCAAGCCGATCGCAAACAGCAGGAACAAAAAGAACTGCACCAGATGGCCTGCAATCATCCGCAACTCAAAGAAAAGATGGAGCCTGCCCAGTTTGGCTTCGTTTGTTCAATCAAACTTGGCAAACGTTCCGCCAACGCCGCTTCCTGCTTGGCTTTCTTTCGAAACCGCAACAACCAAAGACAACCCGACGCATAAACAAACAAATTGCTGCCTGAGGCAGCACACCGCGCAAAACGCGGAAACCGGATCATTGACAACTGAATATGGATAAGGAATGAGTGTGTGGTGGCCAGGGACGGAATCGAACCGCCGACGCCAGCCTTTTCAGGGCTGCGCTCTACCGACTGAGCTACCTGGCCTTTTGCGGAATGAATTTTCAGTTTAGCAAACTGCTTGCATTTTTCTGCTTAATCGGCCTGCTGTTGAGATCGCACTTTCACCAGTTCCCGGCGAAACGTCTGGTTCTCCGGAAAGTCCTGGCTCAACCGCGCCAGAAGCTCTTCTGTTTTTTTGCCTTGGTTCTCTTTCAGGTAAAACCGCGCCAGTAGCAGTTGCGCGAAAGGCTTCATGTACTGCCCACGGTCGGCTGCCATTTGCAAATCATGTAAGCCCTGCTGTTTCGTGCAGTTCAAGTTATCCATCTTCATGAACCAGCGCAGAAAAAAAGGCATGCTTCCGATCAGGTATTCAGTGAAGCCTTGCGTGAAATAAGCATCGTAAGCGGCAGGATTCACTTTCAACAAGCGGGCCGCGTAAGCCTGCGATTCCTTAATGTAGTCGTAGCTTTCCCGGTACTTATGTTCGACCAGCGCCAGGTAATCGCGCTCAATGCCGGACGCAATCAACAAGGCGAGCAGTGAATTGGCATCATCAGGGTTGGCGCGCAGAACGGGCGTTGCCCGCTGCCGGGTTTCCTGAATGGCTTCCTGCAAACACTTCACGGTTTGTTGCTCGTTGGCGGAGTCTCGTTTTTCAGCCACCGTATGCGCGTCAAACAAATCCTTGTGCAGCGCTCCGCTGCTGTCCAGTTCGGCAAAAAAGTAACTGGCCGCTGTCAGCGCGTAAGCCAGCGGATCATTCGGATTTCCCGTACTGTAGGCAGCTAAAGTTCGGCGGCTCTGATCGAATTGCGAATTATAAAGCTGTCGAAGCGCCAGAGAAAGAGGTTCAGGAGGGTTTACACCCGCAGTGGAGGCCCATACCGGCGATGCTAAAAAGCCGATCAACACAGATAGCAGAAAGCGAAGATGCATTCTTTTTGATTGCTGCTTATTGCAGAAGAAATAAATTTCAGTACGGCTATCCTGATGAAAAACCGTAAATACTGTTTATATAGTAACAACCGAATGACGATGCCCAGCCTGCGAAAATTACCGTATTTATGCTTAAAAATTGGTAATAAATCGCGTTTACACGTGGCGCAGTTTGCTCACCCGTCCCACTTCCACCCACTCCACCACAAAGATGTTGCCTGCATGGTCGAAAGAGGCACCATGCGGACACACAAACTTACCCGGTTGGAAATGGTCGCGAGTCAGCTTCCTGGTTTCTTTCCAGTTGTTGGCTTGGGAATCATCGCCCAGGTTTTCAATCACTTGGTTGTTTCGGTCCATCAGCGTAACGCGCGCTCCTAGATCAGGAATCACCGTCTCGCCTTTCTTCCCGAAGCTGAAATAGCAGGGGAGATTGGTGCCGCTGATGAAAGCAATATGCTTACCTTCCAGGGTGAACGTTTGAATGCGGCTGTTGCCCCGGTCCGCAACCATCAGAATCGGCTCCGCGCCCCGGCTGTCAATAATCAACCCGTGCGGGCAATTTAACTGGCCCGGCTCTTTGCCCAAACCGCCGAAGGTGCGAATGTATTTTCCGTTCTTATCGTATTGGTTGATATAGCTTGATCCATACCCATCCCCAACATAAATGTCGCCGTTCGCGGCAACGTCCAGGTTGGTGGGGCTGTACTTAATTTTCTTGCCGTCGGCGCCGGGCTTATAAGGTTCCGCCTGGTCGGGATAGCCAAGCGAGAAAACTTCCTCGCCATCGAGCGTAGTCTTTACCACCACCGCCCGCTTGGTATCGCATAAGTACAGAAACTCGTTCTTGCCTTCGCGCCGGATATGCAGCCCATGAGCGCCGCCCCGGAACTCCTTGCCCCAGCTTTTGACGAATTTGCCTTTATGGTCAAACACCACCATTGAATCGCTCGATTCACTAGCAGCATTTACCGTGTGGTGGATGTAGATATGCCCGCGCGAATCTTCGCAAACGCCATGCGTATTGCCGTATTTGATGTCAGCCGGCAGTTCGCCCCAATCATGCGTGACTTCATAGGTATAATCGCCGGAACCGAGCACCGGCTTGGCCGAGCCGGATTTATTGGTCATTCCCAATAGCAAAGGCGATCCTCCGGCCACGGACAACAGAAAATTACGACGGGTAGGCATGATGGACACTCGGAATCTCTGCACTATATCATCCGGCCTAGGCAACATCGCCGGCCCGAAAAGAGTTACAGTGACAAAAGGAGCAGGACATGAAGCAACATAATTCGTTTCAGGCCACCCGCCGCGAAGTTTTAACCGCCGCCGGAACAGCCGTAGCCGCTTTGGGATTGCCGAAGCTGGCAAAAGCAGATGCACCCGCAAGCTCAGTAGCCATTGTTCGCTGCCGCAGCTACGGAGATGACGTAACCGCAAAGCTGGCTGAAGGCTTCGCGCAGATCGGCGGCATTGACAAGCTGGTGCGCGGCAAAACCGTCGCCCTGAAGCTGAACCTAACCGGCAACCCGAGCAAGTTCCCGTTAACTCCCGACCTGCCTTACCGCACTGATCCGAAAACAGTGGCCGCTACGGTTCACCTATTGGCAAAAGCAGGCGCAAAGCGCGTCCGCATCATTGAAAGCTTCTTCCCTGCCCGGCAGGATCTCGATCTTTGGGCGCGCTATGGCATCGACGTAAATACGATCAACAACCTAGGCGTAAAAGTGGATTGGGAAAATGTTCAAAACCTGGGCAACTACAAACAATACGTGCGGCTGAAAGTGCCTTGGGGCGGATACGCTTATCCGGCTTACCATCTGAATCCGGCGTTCACTCAATGCGATGTGTATGCTTCGCTTTCCAAGCTGAAAAATCATTGGATCGCCGGCGTCACCATGTCGCTTAAAAACAACTTCGGCAACACGCCTTGTTCCTTGTACGGCGGCGACTGCGGCCCGAGCGGAAACGAGCAGCCCACCAATGAACGAGCTCCGGTGCTGCACGAAGGAAAAACCAAAGCGCCGTCAGGAGTGGACGCCGAACTGCATCCCGATTCCCCGCGCGACCCCGGCTATCGCGTACCGCGCGTGGCGGTAGATCAGGTTGGTATTCGCCCGATTGATCTGGCGATCGTGGACGGCATTGAAACCGTGCGCGGCGGAGAAGGCCCTTGGCTCAATGGTTTGGAACGAATGACGCCGGGTGTGATTCTAGTAGGCCGCAATCCGATCTGCGTTGACGCAGTTGGAATGGCTGTGATGAGCTATGAGCCCGCAGCAGACCGTGGCAGTTCACCCTTCATTCGCGGCGATAACTCGTTGAAGTTAGCCGAAGCCGTCGGCATTGGAACCGCTGATCTGAAACGGATTGAAGTGGTGGGCCTGCCAATCCGGGAAGCGCGAATTGATTTCGGCCCCGGAGCAGTCGGCAAAACCTTGAAAGAACTTCGCGCTTAACACCGGCAGATCCAGCACTGCCATTCATTCTGCTGCAATACCTCCATCGGAGCAAATGATTTTGGCGGGTTTTCTTCAATAAAACCCGCCAGCATAAGCAGTGCGCCGGGCCGAGCAATGCGATTCAGATCCACAGCTAGCTCGTCAATCACAGGGGCGGAAATATTAACCGCTACTACATCAGCAACATTGCTGCGAATAGCGGCAGCAGAGCCAAGAAAGATAGGCGCGTTTGTGTGCAGCCGGGCGCGTTCCGGAAAGTGCGGGTTCACATCGCAGCCGAATAAATGCATAACGCCCAGGCAGGAAGCGACCGCGCACAAAATACCGGAGCCGCAGCCAATATCCACCAGCGCATGTTCGGGCCGGAGATATTTTTCAAATGCTTCGATCATCAACTGCGTAGATTCGTGGCGGCCTGAGCCGAAAGCCATGCCGGTGTCAATGACCAAACGATGGCGCCCGGGCGGCGATTCCCGATCAGCCAGCCACGGCGGAACAATAAAAAAGCGATTGCCCGCCAGCACCGGTTCCCATCCTTCGCGTGACACCTGCTGCCAATCAATGGAAGACTCGTCGCGTGTTTCCAACAATCGCTGTTGATAACGGAACAGCAGCGATTCGAGTTCAGCATCGGTTGAAAAGAAAGCGCGAATGCCTTGCGGCTCTTCAATCATTCCGACAGTGTTGTTTTCCCAAAGATCCGTTAAAAGCGGATCATCCTCTTGGAAAGGATCAAAGCGGAACAAAAAAGATCGCATGAACTTTATTCGACAGGCTTCATCAACAAGCCTTGCCCAGTCGGCAGTCCTAATATCGGAACGCCGAACAGAGCGGCGGCTTCATCCATTGTTTCCGTTTGGCGCTCGTGTCCCAGGTAAGCATAATCGTCCAGCAAAACTATCGCGCCAGGCGATAAGCGGGGCCAGAAGTATTCCAATGCCATGCGCTCCGGGTAAGCACAGTTCATATCAATGTGCAGAAACGCCACGCGTTCAATCTCTAAAGCAGGTAGCACATCAGGCACTGCGCCTTTCACCACCCTTGCGCCGGGCCATTCAGCATAGTTGGCGCGCACTCGCTCCAAGTCAGTAACATAGGCTCCGGCATCGAGCGCAGTTTCCGCGATCTTGCGCCTTCCATTTTGCACTTCTGCTGCTGAAAATTGTGTCAGCACAGGGCCGCTGAAAGTATCGATCAGGTAAAAGCGCTTCTTGGTTTCGTTCCACTTCAATCCGCTCAGAATAGCGGAACTGATGAACCCGGCATTCACGCCGCACTCCACAAAGTCGCCGGGAACTGCAAGCGCGTTGGTCGCTGCCCATAGCGCGACATGCACGCGCCACTCGAATTCCGGGTTCACGCCGTGGCTGGCTTTTATCCCGCGCGCATAAGCAGTTTTGAAAACCGGATCGCGTCGGAAATGGTCATTATGAGCTGTGAACAAACCATCCTGCCCGTAGTGGTTACGAATGTTCACGGCCACGTAGCCTGCTTTGGAAGCGAGGGTTTTAATTATCCTTTTCAACACGCACGCTACACCTGAGAGTACGCGGTGGGGCTGAGAATCACGTTGGTGATGCTGGAAACAATGTCTTCAAAGGAAAATCGCGGATTTCCCGTCAGCTTTTTCCATCCCGGATCGGCGCGAAACGCATCCCACATTTTGCTGCGCTCGGCCAAGCTCTCGAAGCCGATCATGTAAGTAAGATTCGGCTGGTTTGCGCCGATCAGCGTGTCGCCGTAGAACACCTGCCAGAAGCCTGCTTTTTGAAATACCTCATACTCCCCGCTATTGAACATTTCCACTTTGCGGCGGTGGTCCTGGTCGGTCGGGCTTTCGTAAGTACGCAGTTCAAACATGCGCGAGCCATGATTGGCGGTCGCGGGCGGAACGGTCAGCTTGGGATGCCCTTCAAACGCAATCATCAACGAGCTTTCAACGCGCACATAAGCCGGATCTTTCGCGGAAACGTTCAGAAAAGAAGCTCCGGCTTTCATGTATCCTGCATCTTTTTCGAGGCGCAGGTCGGCGCTCACCAGCGCATCAAGAGAAGCGCTCGGCATCAGAACGTAGAACGACGGCGCAGTGGGGCCGATCTCCACGCTGAACACGCCCACCGGTGAAATACCCAGCCGGTTCAAGGCAGGCACTAAGGCATCGCGCAGGTAAGCGTCGGTCAGCCCACGCTGCGGGCCGCTGGTCAGGTGATAGCGCCTTAGCACGTAGTACTCGCGACTGCCAGTTTCTTGGGCAAAAGTTGCCTTCGCAACGAAGCCTGCGCCGGAAGCAGCTACCGATGAAGTCAGGAATTTACGCCGGTTCACGAATGGAATCTCCTTGATGGGCGGCTGTGAATACAATAAGCCGCTTATTGCAGCTTACATAATGAGGCCCAAAAGAATCATTTGGCGGTTCGGACAATTTCTGTTATACTGAAACTGTCTTTGCCCGCATCCGTATCATTCTTCGAGTGCCTTCGGTCGTCATTCCTTCCTTTCTTCAAGTTGGTTTTCGAGCGTAGTTTGACAAAGATAATTTCATTTTTCAAAGGATCAATACTGTGGCCAACATCTTTGTCGGAAATCTCAGTTATCAGACCACCCAGGATGACCTCCATAACGCGTTTGCGACTTATGGCGGCGTCGATCGCGTAAACATTGTGACAGATCGCGAAACCGGCCAGCCCCGCGGCTTCGCTTTTGTGGAAATGTCGAACCCGGAGGAAGCGCAAGCCGCTATCTCTTACTTGAACGGAGCCGAACTTCATGGACGCACCCTGAACGTAAACGAAGCACGGCCTAAGCCCACCGGCGGCGGCGGTGGCGGCTACGGCGGCGGACGCAGCAATTCCGGCGGCGGCGGTCGTGGCAATAGCGGCGGCGGCGGTCGTGGCCGCAGCGGCTCTTCACGCTGGTAATTGGCTCATCTATTCCCAATTTTTCTAAGTTCATTTACTCGGGCCGCCCATCCGGATTTGGTATCCAGGTCTGGGGCGGCCTTTTATTTTAGGAGAAATTATGCCGGGTCGTGGACCACAAACGTTTAAAAAACGTCAAAAAGAACAACAGCGCAAGGAAAAACAGCAGGAAAAGATGGCCAGGCGGTTACAACGGAAAAACGAACCTCAGTCCCCGGAACCTGACGAGGATAATCTTTCCCTCATCACGCCGGTACCTGACACCACTGCGCCAGAGTCTTAACGTAAGCGTTTCACCCAATTTCCAAAGGCAGTGCGCCGGATTGGTTCAACCATCCTGCCGCACTGCCTTTTTTATTTGATATAGTGTTGCTCGATCTTCAACGCCGTAACTGTTCACGAGGTTTTTCATCCGAATGAGTTCTGCAATTCGACGACGCGAGTTTCTAACCGCTTCCCTGGTAGCGCCTTTTGTTGCGCCGGCGCTGCGCGGCATGGCCGTGCCGAAGATCAAGGATGTTTCGGTGATTACCACTGCTCCGGCCGGCGTGCGGCTGGTGGTTGTAAAAATACAAACCGACCAAGACGGTTTGTATGGCTATGGATGCGCTACGTTTACGCAGCGCGCCGATCTGGTAGTGGAAGCGGTGAACCGCTATCTGAAGCCGTTTCTGATGAATCGACCAACGGACGCGATTGAGGATTTATGGCAGGCCATGTACAACTCTTCGTATTGGCGCAATGGTCCGGTTTTGAACAATGCCATCAGCGGAGTAGACCAGGCGCTGTGGGACATCAAGGGCCGCCAAGCAGGAATGCCGGTTTATGAACTGCTGGGCGGCAAATGCAGGCGCGGCGCAATGATCTACTCCCATGCCGCAGGCGCGGAAATTTCGGAAGCTATTGACCAGGGGAAAAAACTGATGGACCGCGGCATTAAGGCAGTGCGGCTGCAAGTGGGCATTCCCGGCCAAGCTGCTTACGGCGCAGGCGGAAACACGGCTAACTTAAGTTCGCAAGCCGCTGCGCCGACTTATCACGATGAAGTGTTTGAACCGGAGCCTTACGTGCGCCGCACGCTGCAATTATTTGAAGCAGCGCGCAAGGAACTGGGACCGGATATTGAACTGCTGCATGACGTGCATGAGCGCGTGCCGCCACGTTTAGCGGTGCAGTTTGCCAAGGATATGGAGCAGTTCCGCTTGTTCTTTCTGGAAGATGCGCTTTCCCCGGAGAACATTGAATACTTCAAGCAGATTCGCGCCAACTGCACCACGCCCCTGGCAATGGGCGAATTGTTCAACAGTCCGCATGAGTGGAATGAGGTTATCAAAAACAGCGTTATTGATTACCTGCGTATTCACGTGACGCAGGCCGGAGGATTAACGCCGGTCCGCAAGATTGCCGCAATGGCGGAAGCGTTTCAAGTGAGAACCGCCTGGCATGGGCCGGGAGATGTTTCGCCTATCGGACACTGCGCCAATGTAACGCTTGATCTGGTTTGTTACAACTTCGGCATTCAGGAATGGACATTTCCGAATGAACGGATACAGGAAGTGTTTGAAGGCTATCCGGTTTTTAAAGACGGTTATGTGTACTCAAACGAAAAACCGGGTTGGGGAGTAGAAATTAATGAAAAGGCAGCGGCGAAATACCCGTTCGGCTCGGAACAAGGCGCGCGCAAACTCTTAAACGGCGGTTGGGGCGTGGTGCGCCGCGAAGACGGAACCGTGATTAATCAGTGAAAAGTTCGCAGTTTACAATCCGAGTTCTTCTTTAGCTTTTTGCTGAATGAAAGAATCAGGATGGTCATCGAACCGGCGTTTACATTCGGCGGAACAGAAATAATAGATGTGTCCGTTGTAGTCAGAAAAGAATCGGGTGTCCCGATCAACATCCATTCGGCAAACTAGGTCGGTTTCCACGGGTATCAGTGTATCTCAAACCCCACGGCACATTTCCCTTTTCAGAGCGTCTAAAATGGGGAGGAAGGTTCACTCGAATGTACAATTACAGGTCACAGACTTCGGCTTGGGATAAGCTGAGCGGAACATCAGCGCTGACCGGCCAGCAATCGGCCGTAATTAAGCAAACATATCTGTTGTTCAGTTTAAGCGTATTTAGCGCAATAGCAGGCGGCTATATCGGCGCTACCTCGGAAACAATGGCCCGTTTCTTTTCGGGATGGCTGGGCTGGATTGCGGCGCTTCTGTTGTTGAATATAGTTCCACGGATCGCGGTGGCAGTTCGGCATAACCCGGTGATGGGCGTCAGCGCGCTGGTGCTGGACGGGTTTGTATCGGGGCTGGCGATTTCTCCCCTGCTTTGGATTGCGCGCATGTATGCGCCGGTTCTGATTCTGGTCGCCCTTAGCATTACCGCTTTCGTGTTTATCGGCGTTACGCTTTACGTGATGAGCGCGCGCCGGACGTTTTCAGCGCCGCGCGGACTGATGACAGGGCTGTTTTTCGCCATTATCGGAGCCATGCTGTTGAACGGCTTTCTGCATATCGGGCTGCTTGGTATGTTGATTGCTTTTGCAGTGGGAGCATTCGGCGTTTTTGTGCTGGTGTATTCCACCAGCAACGTTTTAGGCACACCGGATGCAGACAGCCCGATTCCCGGCGCGCTGATGTTGTTTGCCGGCGTGTTTAACGTGTTTGTAGCCACGCTGAATATTCTTCTCCGGTTGATGAACGGCGGACGGCGCAGCTAACGCAGCACTTCCAAATCTAAAACAACTGAACTGCGTAGCGAGACCGGTCTAGGCTGGTTTAACTACGCAGTTTTAATTTGCAGCCTAACCGTATCATGAACATGTGCGCTTTCTGTTCGGTTTCATGTTTGTGCTGCTGGCGGCTGGCCAGACATTAACGCCGTTCTGGGTCGAGCTTGGCCCGAATGGTGAAGCGATTGTTCGCGTGGTAATTGAGGACACTGCGCAATGCCCTGTTCTAACAGCGGATGAACAGCCGCTTCCGACCAAGCGACGTGAGCCTGTGCCGGAAGCATTTAAACCGGCTTGTGAAGCGATTATTCCTGCTCATACTCGGTCACTCAAATGGCAGAACACAATGCTGCCTTTGCCGCGAACACCCAAGCGAGTAGCTGTGTTGGGAGATACGGGCTGCCGCGTCAAAGGAAAGAAGATTCAGGATTGCGACGATCTGAATAAATGGCCGCTCCAAGCTGTCGCTGCCGAGATTGCGAAAGCGAAGCCGGATTTGATTGTGCATGTGGGCGATTATGTTTACCGGGAAAGCGCGTGTCCTGATGCAGCGCAAGGCTGTTCCGGTCCGCATGGCGATAACTGGCCGGCCTGGAACGCAGATTTTTTTGCTCCTGCTGTCCGCGCTCTTTCCGCTGCGCCGTGGGCGTTTGCGCGCGGCAACCATGAAGACTGCAAACGATCATGGCGCGGCTGGTTTTATTATCTTGATCCACGCCGTTACACTAATCAGGAAACCTGCACTGATTATTCAGCAGGGTACATTGCGGTAAGCGGCACTACGCATTTCGGCATGTTGGATTCAGCAGCTACAAAAGAGGATGAAAAAGATCCGAAGCAAATCAGTTTTTACGCGGAACAGTTGTTGAAATTTTCCGGCCACACAGATTGGATTATTGATCACCATCCGTTCTGGGCTTACAAAAGAGATGATGAAGCTTCTAACGAGGTTGTGATTTCGCAGCCGCTTGAAGCGGCATGGGACCAAGTGAAGCCGCAAGGCGTACAACTGGTGCTTTCCGGGCATATTCACTTATTTGAATTTCTCAGCTTTGACGGCAAGCGCCCGAATCAACTGGTAGCGGGGGACGGCGGAACCGATCTGGCGGCCAGCGTTCACAAGAACTTATCGGGCGAGGATGCTTCCGGCATTGCCGTGAAAGCGGGAAAATCAGTGCATGATTTCGGGTTCACCCTGTTGCAAGCGAACCGGAGCGGCTGGACTCTGCAATTGAAAGATTCGCAGGGCAAACGACTGGTGGAATGCAAACTGCCGGCGTCGCAAGCAGCGGTTTGCCAAGCTGCACATTGAAGCAGCCTGATACGATGATCTGCTAAACAATTCTTATGTTGAAAGCAGCAGCTTTACTTTTGCTTGTTCTATTTGGAACTAATGGATTCGCGCAATTGCCCCCGGAAGTGAGTTGGGCGGCAGGACACCGGAATGCTTACCGGGTTGCGGCAGACATCACTTATCTGACGGCGAACAACTACGAAGCAAAGCTTGATGTGTATTCTCGGCAGGACACGGACGCGCCGCAGCCGACGCTGATTTTCATACATGGCGGCGGATGGGTAGGCGGCACGAAGGAATCCACCACGGTTTCGCTATGGCCGTGGTTTGCGATGGGCTGGAATGTGGTGAACGTGGAATACCGTCTGGCTAAAGTCTCACTGGCTCCGGCAGCAGTGGAAGATTGTTTATGCGCGTTGAAGTGGGTGGCAGCTAATGCCGAGAAGTATCATTTTGATGTGAAGCAACTGGTCACTAGCGGCGAATCGGCAGGCGGGCATTTGTCATTAACCACCGGCATGATTCCCGAAAGCGCGGGACTTGACCGCGAGTGTCCCGGCGCTCTGCCGAAAGCGGCGGCGATTGTGGATTGGTTTGGAATTACCGACGTTGCGGACCTGCTGGAAGGCCCGAACCAGAAAAGCTATGCCGTGGCTTGGCTAGGTAGCTTATTAAACCGTGAAGAGATTGCCAAGCACGTGTCGCCGCTTACTTATGTGCGGGCCGGTTTGCCTCCGACCATGATGATTCACGGAGACGCCGATCCCACGGTGCCTTACAACCATTCCGTGCGCTTGAAGGAGCAACTAGACAAAGCAGGCGTTCCGAACCAGTTGTTTACGGTTCCCGGCGGAAAGCATGGCAGCTTCACGGAGGCGCAGCAGATTCAGATCTTCAGCGCTATTCAAAAGTTTCTGCAGGCGCAGCATCTCGGGCGTTAAGGCTGCGGCTTGAAAGGCGTTAACTGCGAATCGATTTTCGATTGATCGCCCACCACAACCACGGTCATTTTATTTGGGTCGATGTATTTTTCCATGATGCCCTGCACTTCACGCGGCTTTACCGCGAACATGGCGGGAATATAGGTGTCCAGATAGTTCGCAGGCAGATGGTGAACGTCCACAAACTTCAGCATGTTGATGATGCCCTGCCGCGATGAATTGCGCAGAATGAAGATGCCGGCCATTCCATTTTGAATGCCTTTCAGTTCCTTTTCCGGCGGCGGCTGCGTTCGCAGGCGATTGACTTCTTTCAAAATTTCGCCGAGCGAAGCGCCGGTAAACTGAGTGGTGACATCGGCGCGTTCAGCCCACACCGCATCCTGCAAATTCGATTCGATGATGCTGCGAGGCGAGTAGGTGTAGCCTTTTTCTTCACGAATGTTGGAGGTGATGCGGGACATGAAGGAGCCGCCCAGCAGGGAATCAGTTACTTCCAGCGGAATAAAATCCTTACTGCCGGGAGTAATGACCGGCAGGCCCATGTAGATTGTGGACTGGGACGCATTCGGACGATTCACAACAGTGAGGGTGCGATTGGCTTTCGCTTCAATCTGCGGCAGCTTGGGAGCAGCGCCTTTGGCCCAGGAAGAGAATGCTGTTTCGATTGAGGAACGCAGCGTATCAGTAAACACGCCGCTTACATACAGCGTTGCATTAGCAGGAACGAAATGGCGTTCGTAGTAACTCTTGATATCAGTCACAGTAACGGATTGCAGCATCTGTTCATCGGGAAGAGCGCGGCCATAACCGTTATCGCCGTAGATGATTTTCTGGAACTGCTCGGTAGCCATCATGCGCGGCGTGGATTTCGCGATGGCAATGGTGCGAAGCTGGTTTTGCTTGATGCGCGGCAGTTCCGATTCGGGGAACTTCGGATGAAGCGCAACATCAGCCAATAAAGCCACCAGCTTATCCGCACCGTCGCTTAAACCTTCGCCGTGAACCACAATCTGATCGCTGCTGGCGCTGACGGTGAGCGTGCCGCCGAGCAGCGCCGTTTGGTCGGCAATGTCTTTGGCGGAACGGGTGGCAGTGCCTTCTTTCATCAGTTCACTCATCAATCCGCTCACGCCCTGCTTGCCTTCAGGCTCAGTGATGTCGCCGCCCTGCAATACCAGTTCCACATTGACCAGGGGAATCAGCCCATAACGCGCCACGGAAACATGCAGACCATTCGGCAAGATAAAATTCTGCCGGCGGGGAGATTGAAACGGCTTGGGCGCGGCGCCTTCCGGCGGAAGCTCTTTTTCCTGGGCAAAACCGGAAGCAGCGATGATGGCGGCGGAAAGAACAGTTCTCAATAACAGTGAACGCATTAGTGGGTTCCTTTCAGGGCGGCAGCGCCGGAGGATGCCGGAACGATTTGCAGCACGGTACGATTGGATGGCTGCAAATATTGAGCGGCTGTTTTCTTAATTAGTTCCGGCGTGACAGCAGCGAATTGAGCTTCAATGTCGTTTATTCTTTGCGGACGGTCATCAAACAAAGCAAAGGCGGCCAGCATGTCGGCGCGGCCAAAGCCGCTGTCTACCGAGGTTAGAAAATCGGAGCGCAATTTGATGCGGGCGCGTTCAATCAGTTCTGTGCTTAAGCCGTTTTCATAAACCGGCTTCATCACGGAATCAACGGCCTGCATGATGGCGTCAGTTTGAGAAGGCGAATCGTAGAACAGCGAGGCCATCCAAAGCATAGGACCGTTGTAGTTGAACATATTACCCAGCAGATTGATGCCGCCGGTGATGTCTCCGGTGAGGGCGCGTTTTTGCACCAACTCCTGCCGCAGCAGGCTATCATCGCCTTGCAGAAGAGCTTGATCCAACAGCCCCATTGCATAATATTCCGGTGTGCCGCGATCGGGCAGGTGATAAGCGAAAGCCAGCGCGGGCCGCTTCGCCAGTTTGTCTTCGCGGGTGGAATGCTTTTCCGCAGTTTGAACCGGCTCGGTTAGGTCAGCCGTTGGCGGCTGGGGATGGGAAGGAATGGCCGCGAAATACTTTTCCACAAACTTTTTTGCTTCCGCCGGAGTGAAGTCGCCCACCACGGCCAGCGCCGCATTACTCGGCGCGTAGTAGGTATTGAAGAAATCCTGCACGTCGTGTAATGTAGCCGATTCAATGTCGTTCAGGTCGCCGTAGAAGTTATGCGCGTTGTAATAGTTGGTGTTGGCAACTTGCGGCATGTCAAGCCAGGGAAACCCACCGTAGGGCCGGTTCAGCACGTTCACTTTTACTTCGTTGCCGACTACGCCTTTCTGGTTTTTCAGGTTTTCTTCGGTGATCGCCAGTCCGCGCATGCGATCAGCTTCAGCCCACAACGCGGTTTCCAGTTTATTGGAGGGAAGCGTTTCAAAGTAGTTAGTGAAATCAAAGCGAGTGGAGCCATTCAGCGTGCCGCCATTGGACTGCACCAGCCGGACGAACTCCATTTTGCCCAAGTTTCGGGAGCCTTGAAACATCATGTGCTCGAACAGATGAGCAAAGCCGGTGCGGTCTTTCGGTTCAACCCGGAACCCGATGCGGTAGTAAACGCCCACCGTAATCAGCGGCGCAGTGTGGTCTTCCGATAAAACCACGCGCAGGCCATTGGGCAGTTTATAGTACTCCACCGGAAAGCGGACGGCCGCTGTTCGGCCCGGCAAAGCTGTTAACAGAAACACAGTGGCGGCAATCAGGAAACGAAGCATAAGACTCCAGATAGATGAACATCTATTTTAAGGGATGATTTGCGCTTTTTTGATGCGGTCGAGACTGGGGAAATGTTCTTCCAGGTAAGCATTGCCGACATCGGTGATGGCGTCCTGCGAAGGACCAGGCCCGTTCGGCGCTCCTTCGCCGTAGCGGGAATATAAATTTTCCACTACGCTCATGCCTTCGGAAACTTCACCGAAGGGCGTGAAACCCATCTGATCCAGCCTTTCGTTATCTTTCAAATTGATGAAAAGCTGCGTGGTGCGGGTATCCGGCCCGGAGGTGGCGAATGTAACAGTGCCGCGCTTGTTGCTTTCCTTCGGAGGATCGTCCTTAATCGTGAGAACGCTCCAGCTTTTCGAGACTTTCGGATCGCCGTTGATGCCCCACTGCACGATGAAGCCGGGCAGCACGCGAAAGAAATAGTTGTCGTCGTAGAAATGCAGTTTTGTTAATTCGTAGAAGCGGTCCGCGCCGCGAGGCGACCAGTCCCGATGCACCAGAATCACAAAATCACCTTTGGTGGTGGCGCATTTTACGCGGAACGTGGCAGGCGCAGGTTCCGCTTCTTTGGAGGCTTTGCGGCAAGCCGACCCAACCACAAGCAGGAATAACAGCGGCAGAGGAAACAAATATCGCTTCATTACTTTACGCTTCTCCAGTTTGGCCCGGAGTGAACTTCCACGAGCAATGGCACTGATAGCTGATACACGGATTCCATTTCGGTTTTCACCCATTGTTTCACGACGGCAGTTTCCGCCGGAGGAGCTTCGAAGACCAGTTCATCGTGCACCTGCAACAACATGCGCGTTTGCATTTTTTCGGCGCGCAGTTTTGCGTCGATGCGAATCATCGCCAGCTTAATCAGGTCCGCTGCCGTGCCTTGCAAAGGCGTGTTGACGGCAGTACGCTCCGCAAACCCGCGCGCAGTGGGGTTTTTACTGTTCATGTCGGGAATGGGACGGCGACGGCCAAAAATAGTTTTGGCAACGCCGCTTTGCCGCACTTCTTCAATCGTGTTGTCGATAAACTCGCGCACCCCTGAGTAGCGTTCAAAATAACGGCGGATGTAAATTTCGGCTTCTTTCCAGTTAATGCCGAGCTGCTGCGCTAAACCAAAAGGAGTCTGGCCGTAAACAATGCCGAAGTTCACGGTTTTCGCGGTACGCCGCATATCGGCATCCACCATGTCGGGTTCAACGTGGAATACTTCCACCGCCGTGCGGGTATGAATGTCCTGGCCTTTGGTGAAAGCATCGAGCAGCACCGGATCTTGCGACATGTGGGCCATCAAGCGCAGTTCAATCTGCGAATAATCCGCCGAAATTAATTCCCAACCTTCTTCGGGAATAAAAGCAGCGCGGATTTCGCGGCCAATCTCGGTGCGAATGGGAATGTTTTGCAGGTTCGGATTGGAAGAAGAAAGCCTCCCGGTAGCCGCCCCAATCTGATTAAACGTGGTGTGCAGCCGCCTGGTGGATGGCTTGATGAGAAGCGGCAGCGCGTCGACGTAAGTGCCTTTCAGCTTGGCTAACTGGCGGTAATCAAGAACGCGCTGTGCAATCGGATATTTTTCGGCCAAACCTTCCAGCACATCGGCAGCAGTGGAGATCACTTTGCCTTTTCCCATTTTCACGGGAGCCGGCAAACCCATATCTTCAAATAAAATTTTGCCTAACTGCTGAGGCGAGTTGATGTTGAACGTTTTGCCGGAAGTTTCGTAAACTTCAGTGGCGATCTGCTCAATTTGAGAGTCAAGCCGTTCTGATAATTCCTGCAACACCGGAACATCAATGCGGATACCGATTTCTTCCATGCGGGCGAGAACCGGCGCAAGCGGAAGATCAATCTGCTCGTAAACCGGCAGCAGTTCGGCTTGTTCCACTTGCGGGCGCAGAATGCGGCTCAGCGTTAAAAACGTTTCCGCTTGTTGCTCAGCGGCAGCATTCAATTTGCGGTCCAGATACCGCTCCGCCATTTTTTCCGGCGAACAGCCGTTCGGGTCCGCGCCGAGCAGAAAAGCGTAAAGCATCACATCATGCGTGAGGCCCGCGACAGAGATACCGGCGGAATGCAGCGCCACCGCCGTGGTTTTCGCGTCATGCACTACTTTTAGAACCGTTTCAGATTCAAGAACAGCTTTGGCGCTATCTTTCCAGGAAAGCGGAACGGCCCGACCCTGGTCTTCCTGATAAGCCAGGCCCAGGTAAGAATTCGTTTGATCAATTGTCACAGCCAGCGGTGTATCTGCCGGACGCGCGGCTATCCAATCCGTGATTTCCTCGTTGGACTGAACGGAAGCATAATCGCGCTTGTGGCTATCGTCCTCGGCGGGCAGATCGCGCATCAGACTGGTGAACTCCAACTCTTTGTAAAGCTGCTTCAACAGGCTTGTATCGGGTGCTTGGGCCTTCAACGCGGAAAGCTCCCATTGCACCGGAATATCGGTGCAGATGGAAGCCAGTTTTTTACTGAGCAGAATCTGGTCGCGATGGTTTAACAGGCTTTCGCGGTAGGTTTTACGCTCCAGTTCGGCGGCGTGTTCAAGCGCGCCTTCCACTGACCCGAAGCGGGTCACGATGTCTTTCGCGCCTTTATCGCCGATGCCGGGAGCGCCGGGGATATTGTCGATCGCGTCGCCCTTTAAAGCCAGCAGGTCGGCTACCTGCGAAGGCTTCACGCCCATAAATTCTTCCACTTTGGCGGAATCGTACCAGGTGTCGTCTTTCATGGGATTGAGCATGAAAACGCGCTCGTTCACAAGCTGCATCATGTCTTTGTCGCTGGACACGATCACCACTTCCAAAGGCTTTTCCGGTTTGCGCCAGGCGATTGCGCCGATAACGTCATCAGCTTCGTAGCCGGAATATTGGAGCGTAGGAATGCGCATCGCGGCAAGCAAACGGTGAATGTAGGAAATCTGCGGGCCAAGGTCGGGCGGCATTTCGCTGCGGTTGGCTTTGTATTCGGTGAACTCCTGCGAGCGCAGAGTAGGCTCCGACGATTCGAAGATAGCGGCGATATATTCGGGCTTAAACGAAGCAAGCAGACGGCGCAACATGCTTTGAAAAATAAATACGGCTTCGGTGGAAAGCCCGGTGGAGGTACGCATGGGCGGCGCTCCGGTTCGCGCGCGAGCATGGTAAGCGCGAAAAATAAATCCGAAGCTGTCAATCAGAAAAAGGCGCGGCGTAGACACTCATTACAAGATATCGTTCGACGGGCGAACCGGTCAGCCGGTAATTACTATTTCTAGCCGGCCAAACAGCAGACTGATTCGTTCTCGGCTTTTTGCACAGGCAGAGAAGGCTTAGGCAGAGTTTTGGGCGCGTCGAGCGGAGCAGCAAAATCAAGCAAGCGCATCACAACTTCAGACAAGCGCGAATCGTCCGACCCTAACAGCTTTTCCAACTGCTCGTGATACTTCTGGTGCGCTGTCGGATAATCGCTAGCGGGCCAGACTGAATATGCAGCAACGGCCTGAGCGGGCGGCGCGTGCTGGCGAAGCCACTGAGCGAGGAACAGTTCTTCGCCTAGAATTTGAAATTTTTTGCCCAAGGCAGCGCGCTTGCCATCCAGTTCCCGGAACTCTTCTTCGGTAAATCGGAGCGTAATCTTCTTTGTTTTTTGTTCAGTCATGGTTCCTCCCGTTTTCGTGGTATTTTGTTTTGCAAGGACTAGGTCCAAACAATGTAAGTTCCTGGCTTATCTATGACTTAGAGCATAATTTCGCATCCTCAACGGGTGGAAATCCATCTAATTGGAGCAGCGCAAAAGACCGCTTAAAAAGATTAATTCAGAGTTTCGCCAGAAAATTTACTAGGATTAAGCAATAAGCCCTAAATTCCCGTGTTGACGGCAAGCCGTCATGATATATTGGTTTTAGATCATGTTCGCCTTTTATTCTCCTCCTGGCGAAACGAAATTACCAGGAGAATTTGGCGAGCGAAAATTGAGACTTTGCGGTTTACAGAATGCCAGCTTGTAAAGCAGGTCTCACCGGGAACAAGGCTACGAAAGAAAACAGAAGGGACATGAAGAAAGGGCGTGTTGCAGCACGCCGCTTCTAATGACTTGCGTATGAACAGTTCAAGCATAACATCACCGGGCGCCTCGGTTGCAAGGGGAAGCTCAAAAATGGCATTCCAATTTAAGAAAGCCGTCAAATATGACGCCAAGGGACGTGTAGCTTTAATCGGACCAGCAGGTTCGGGCAAAAGCTATACGATGCTTGAATTCGCTCGTTCGCTGGCCGGCCCGAACGGGAAGGTGGCGGCGGTGGATACCGAGCACGGCTCGTTGTCGAAGTATGCCGATATGTTCGACTTCGACGTGATCGAGCTGGATAGCTATTCGCCGGAGAATTTCATGGCGGCACTGGATGCAGCAGAAGCTCAGAAGTATGACGTGTTCTGTTGCGATTCGCTTTCCCACTTTTGGGTGGGCAAAGACGGCGCGCTGGAATTTGTTGATGTCGCTAATAAGCGGCAGCGCGATCAACACGGCGGGTGGCGCGATTGGCGTCCGCACGAACGGGCGATGGTTGACCGCATGATTTCTTCCCCTTGCCACATTGTTGTGACCATGCGCACCAAGAACGACTATGTGGAAGAAATGAATTCGCAAGGCAAGAAGGTTCGCCGCAAGATCGGTCTTGCGCCGGTGCAGCGCGAAGGCTTGGAATACGAGTTCGATCTGGTCGGCTACATGGACGAAGACAACACGTTCATTGTGGATAAGACCCGCTGCCCTGCTTATTCCAAGAAGGCGATTACGCAGCCTGCGGAAAAGGATTTCGCAGCTTTCAATATGTGGCTGCGCGGCGTGGACCGCAATGCTCCCGCAGCGGATATTTCCGCTGCCCAAGCGCCGACCATTGTGAAGAACAGGCCGAACGATGGCGCCAACGCCTCGCCGCTGCCTTCCGCAAAGGCTTGGAACACTGCCAACGGCAACTCTTCTGAAGAAGTGCCGGAAGCGGTGAACGAGCTTTGGAAGCGCATGACTACTCGCGCCGGTTATACCAATGTGTTTGCTGATTTGAAGCAGAACCTGGTGGAACTGCTCGGACCGAGCTACGGCGAATCCAACTTCAATGCGATTTTGAAGCGCTACGGACGCCAAACGCCGGATGAGTTTGTGTCAGGCCAGAACCGGAGCTTTGCGGAAGCGCGGCAGTGCGCGCGCGACCTGTACCGCAGTGTTCAGGAGTTGATGGTAGCGCAGCAGGCCGAAGGCGGCAACGCTACGGAAGTGGTGGCGGAAGATGAAGCAGAGTTTGAGGACGAAGCGCAGTTGGTGAGTTAAGACCTGGAATCACATCAGGCAAGGCCGAAGCTTTGACAGCAAAGTTTCGGCCTTTTTCTTTGTTCGAACTGCGCTGTTAGCGTTGCCGAGGCAGACCGCCGCGTGAAACCGGAAAATCGGTAAGATGGAGAAATGGAAGCGAACCCTGAGTTCTGGGCTGACTGTTCTCTTGTAAGCATCGACCAGGAAGTGATGCATGGCGAGCCGGTGTTCAAAGAAACACGCATGCCGGTCGAGGATGCGATCGAAAACTACTATGCTTACCGCGATCTACAAGGCATGTCGGATGAGGAAGCGATAAAGGCGACCCTTGAATCGTTCCGGACGATTCCTGGCGCTGACGCTTTGCGCGCGGTTCTGGCCTATGAGACTGCCCGCGAACACCAGTTGCAGTCTTGAGCAAGGTCGCACTGGATGAAGGAGTGCCTGAGCAGATCGCGGATTATCTTCCGAGTTACGATGTCCAAAGCGTACGGCAATTGGGACTGAAAGGCACAAAAAACGGAAAGCTTCTCGATGCGATTGAGGCTGGCGGTTTTCGCACCTTCATCACGAACGATAAGAATCTTGAATATCAGCAGCATGAGCTTCACCGCAGGCTGTTTTCAATCCTGCTCCTAAGCACGAATCATGGGCCAACGATCAGGCCGAATGTTGGAGCGATCTCCTCCGCACTGGACGGAGCTAAACCCGGTACTGTGAGCAAGGTGGACTGCGGTACGTTCGTCCGACGCAGATTTCGCAAATCTGAGCGGCCGTAGCAATGCAGTTGTAAGCGACGCCTCTATCTTCTACTTATCGCAAGGTGTAGGATATACCTAGGAGTTCGAGGTATGACCATTTTCCGGTCCGCGAAGTCTGATTTGCCGCAAGGCACCTTGGATCTGCTTATATTGAAAATTCTTGCATTGGGTCCGAGTCATGGGTATGCGATTGCACAGCGACTGCAGCAGGTTTCTCGTGACGTTGTGCAGGTTCCGCAGGGTTCGCTTTACCCGGCCCTGCATCGATTGGAGAACCGAGGCTGGCTAGCAGCCGACTGGAAGGAAAGCGCAACAGGCCGAGAAGCGAAATTTTACCGGTTGACCCGAAAAGGGCGGGCGCACCTGGAAGAACAAACGGCGAGTTGGCAGCGATTGGCGGAGGCTGTTGGACTGATCCTCAGCTTGAACGAGGGCGGTGCGCAATGACTTGGTGGCAGCGGCTCTTTCGGCATAAACAACAGGAAGCGGATCTTCAGAAGGAACTTCAATTCCACCTGGACGAAAGAATGGCCGCTTTAAAAGAAAGCGGCCTGAATGAAACAGATGCCTACCGCCAGGTTCGCCAGGAGTTTGGCGGTCCGGAACAAATTAAAGAGGAATGCCGGGATGCTCGCGGCACGGCTTGGCTCGAATCGTTAACGCAAGACCTGCGATACGCTGTTCGCATCCTTCGAAATAGTCCGGCGTTCACGCTGGCTGCTATCTGCACACTTGCACTCTGCAGCGGAGCCAATACCGCGATCTTCCAATTATTGGATGCGGTGCGTCTCCGTACGCTGCCTGTACCCGCGCCGGAACAACTGGCTAAAATTCAAATACACAACGGGAATGGCGGATGGGGCATTACAAATAATGTTTACAATCTGTCGTATCCATTGTTTGAACAGGTTCGCGGCCCTAGCGAATCATTTTCCGGAATTTTCGCGTGGCAAATGGCCACAGAGCGAATCGGAGAGGGAGCGGCAAGTCGCCCGGCGGATGTACTTCAGGTGAGCGGCGGGTTCTTTGACGCGCTTCAAGTCTCGCCCGTAGCAGGCCGATTGCTGCATGACGATGACGATGTGAGAGGATGCGCAACACCCAGCGTCGTTGTGAGCTACAGCTTCTGGCAGCACGAGTTTGGAGATCAGTTATTGAGTGCTGGCACAAAACTATTTGTAAGCGGACACCGCCTGGAAGTAGTAGGGGTGACTCCACTGGGGTTCTCCGGTCCCGAGATCGGACGAAAATTTGATCTTGCTCTTCCGTTGTGCTCGCTGGCAATTCTTCATCCCGGAGATGAATCAGTTCAACGTCGAGATCTATTCTGGCTGAATGTGATGGGGCGATTGAAACCGGGCTGGACGTTCAAACGCGCTTCCGAATATTTGCAGGCAATCAGCCCGACCCTGATGCAAGCTACCGAACCAACGGGCTACAGTTCTTCCCAGCTTAATAGGTATCTCCGGTTTCGCTTGGAAGCAACTCCAGGAGCAAAGGGAGTAAGCCATCTGCGTGAGCAGTATGACCGCTCGCTCCTGCTTCTGTTGGGAATCACTGGACTGGTGCTTCTGCTGGCTTCCGCTAATCTGGCAAATTTGATGTTGGCGCGCGCCAGCACGAGGGGACGTGAATTTGCGGTGAGGATGGCAGTGGGAGCAAGTCGCGTTCGCTTGGTTCGTCAGTCGCTTTGCGAAAGTCTGCTTTTGTCTTCTGCCGGGGCAGTTTTGGGTCTTTTGTCGGCTAAAGTGCTTAGTTCAACAATCGTGAGATTTCTTAATACAGAGAGTAACTCCTTGTATCTCGATCTGCGGCTTGATTGGCGCATGATTTCATTCACCAGTTTTCTAGCAACCTTTATTTGTGTGTTGCTTGGAGTATTGCCGGCATTTCGAAGCGCCCGAACGCAGCCGAGCGCAGCAATGAAGACAGCCGGGCGCAGCCTTACGATTGATGCACAGCAGATGAGATTTCAGCGGCTCGTGATTGTGTTGCAGGTTTCGATCTCGTTTGTGCTTTTGACGGGCGCTTTGCTTTTTATTGTGAGCTTTCGAGGTCTGATTACGATGAACCCGGGATTTCGTGAACAAGGTATTCTCGCGGCTTCCTTCGACATGTCGCGAATAGCCAAAGGACCCGACGAAATTCGTTCGTACAGAAAACAACTATTAGAGTTAGTGCGCAATACGCCGCAAGTAGAGGCAACCGGTTTTACCAGCACTCTTTTAATTGGCGGCGGCATGTGGTCGCTTGGCATTAAGACACAAGGTGACCCTACAAGCGGCAGCAGATTTACATGGATCGGTCCAGGCTATCTACAGACTCTAGAGACCCCGTTGCTGGCAGGACGTGATTTCAATGAACACGATGCGGCTGGATCCCCCAACGTCGCTATCGTCAATCAAACCTTTGCCCGCCAGTTCTTTCCCAACATCAATCCTTTAGGGCAGACGTTTCGAACTGTAACCGAACCCAATTATCCGGAAACCGAATATCAAATCGTCGGGCTCATCAAAGATACGAAGTATTTTGATCTACGCGAACCTGCTCCACCCATAGCCTACGCACCCTCAGAGCAGCGAGAACAGATAGAGCCTTACATGAACTTTTACATTCGCACGGCGGGATCATTGGGAACTGTGGAAATGGCGATACGCCGTCGAGTTGATGCCTGGCATTCGAATATTCCTATGGACTTCCATGTTTTTCAACGGCAAATTGAGGATAACTTTGTACGTGAACGAATGCTGGCGATGTTATCAGGCTTATTCGGTGTTCTTGCCGTGTTGTTGGCCACGATTGGGCTTTACGGCGTTCTTGCTTATAATGTTGCCCGCCGCCGAGGCGAGATTGGGATTCGAATGGCGCTCGGCGCGACCAGCAGCCGTATCATTCGATTAGTGATGGGTGAAGCGGCGCTTCTGGTCGCGCTTGGTTTAGCACTTGGGTTCTGCTGCGCGCTGGCCCTTACTCGTGCAGTGGCTTCGCTGGTGTTTAATGTTTCCGCGCACGACCCGTTTCTTTTGACTCTGGCCGCCCTCGTTTTAGTGACTACCGCCGGCATAGGTGGTTTTTTACCCGCTCAGCGGGCCGCACGGCTGGACCCAATGGTGGTATTGCGTGATGAGTAACGCTACTATCTCGACCGGCGCTCCGATCTACCTGAGCAGTATCGTGCTATTAGCTGAGTAGGCGAAGGCTTTACTCACTGATCTTCGAAGCACGCGAGAACGAAGCAGGAGAATACTACCATTTAGTGACTTTGTGGAAGGCAACGCGACAGGAACAAGAACTCTATGAAGAACAATCTTAAACAAAACAAACCTGTAAAAGCGGAAACCATTGCGCGCCTTGCTGATCAAGGAAAGGACGTTTCCCGATTCTTCACGAATGCGGGCCAGCGTATGGAACCAGTTCAGCGGGTGAATGTGGATTTTGCCTCGCCGATGTTAAAAGAATTGGATAAGGCAGCGAAGGAACTGAACATCAGCCGCCAAGCATTCATCAAAACTCTGCTCCGCCAAGCGCTGTATCATCGTTTAGCTATCGCCACGCGAACTACAAAAAGTAAGCCCTAGACTACTTCAATTCAGTCATAAACCGTTCCGGCGTTGCGCCCGGCACAAATTGAAACGGAAGCGCAAAGGTGGTCATCTCCGCAGTTCCGCCCGTGTGACCGGCTTTTTTCGTGTTTTGCGAGATAGTGGAGGTGACGCGCCGGAAGCTGCGGTACGCGTCATAAGCGCCCATCGGATTCAGCACAGCCGAGTAGGTTTCCCATCCGAACGAAGCAAAATCGTAGGCAAGCTTCATACGCTCGCCAAAAGTCAGCGTTTCTTTTCCCAGTTTTGCCGTATCATAGCCGACGGTGTTTGCCACCAGATGCGTGTACTGGTTGGCGAAGCGCCGCGCTCCCGGGCCCCGCGGCGGAACTTCCAGCGCCAGGTGCAGCGGCTCGATCCAGAGCTTATTGGTTTTCTTTTTATCTTTCAACAATTCAAGATAAATGTACTCATCACGAGTTTCCAGCTTGCGAATGTTGGCGGTTCCGCTGAAGCCGGAGTTAGTCGCCGGGTCCCAGAGAAGCTGTCCGGTGCCGATGCCAGGAACCGGCTTGTGGCGGCGTGGATTGTAAAGCGACAGTTCCGTGACTCGCAGCTCATCACGGGCAATATCAATCCGTGAAAACTGTATGGGTAGATTCTTTTTCCGCTTTGCATCCCCGGGCACGTGCGTATAAACCGCGCCATAAAACGAAAGCGCGGCTCCAGCGGACGCCAGCGAGCGACCATGCCATTCCGCATGAGCAAAATCGTTTCGCTGCATAGCCAGCAACGCACCCATCGTTTGCACATCGGGCGACAACGGATGAATAGCGGCGGCTTCCTGCAAATGTACGGCGCATTGTTCCATTTGGTTTAATGCGTAATGTTTATGCGCCAGGTCGCCGTCAATCAGGTGACGACGCAGCAGCGTTTCTAAAGGCGCTCTTGCCGCTAAAAGCGCATTCTGATATTGCGCTTCGCGTTCCGATTTAACTTTAATCGCAATCTCCGCTTCACTGCGCAGGATTTCATCCGATCCGCTGAACAAATTCCGCCAGGCGGCTTCCGCTGTTTTCGTATCCGCCAGCGCATCGGCAAGCAGCGCGGTTTGATGATTCGATTCGGCAAAGGAAGGAAGAACCTCGGCGGCCTTTTTGTAGGTGGCGAGGGCAGCCGCGAATTTTTGCTGCGATAACTGCGTGAACGCCTGTTGATAAAGTTGCCGGACGGCTTCTCCCTGCGGCGCAGGTAATTCAGCTAATCGCCGCATCAATGCGGCCACTGCCATTCGTTGTGTATCCGCTTCGCTATCGCGCAGCGTAGCGCTTTCGAGCACGGATGCAGCTTGAGAGAATTTTCCGTCCATCGCAGCGCATAATCCACGATCCATGCGCAGGGCGCCTGATTCGCCCGGAGCCTGGGCAATGCTGTTCACTGCGGCGCAAGGGTTGCCAAGGTCCAACTCGTCCCGGTCCGCTGAACTCAGCCATCGTCCTTGCACGGCGAGAATGGATTTATTTACATTTTCGGCGGCTTCGGCAGGAAGGCTGGTGAGCGAAACGGGCATCACTTGTTTCTGTTCCGGCTGCGAATCGCGCCATGCGCCGAGCAGTCCCACCAAACGCAGCCGGGTTGCTTCGTTCGCGCTGCTGCCGACGGCTCGTACTAGAAATTTCTCGCTTTCGTCCCAATGGCCGGTGCGATGTTGAACCAGCGCTTGATCGTAAAGCACTGTGGCATTGCCCGGCTGCGTTTGTTCGGCTTCGGTCAGCGTTTTACCGGCCGCGGCAAAATCGTTCTGGTCCCAAGCGCGATTCGCGTCTATTAAAAGAGCGCGCACCCGCTTGCGGTTCTGCGCATCCAGCCGCTCCAATCCTTTTTCCGCGTCTTTACTGAAGATTTTCGCTTCTGCGGCCAGGTAGCTGCGGCGCGCGTCAGCAGCGTGCCCGGCGTGTTCGGCTTCTTCGCCTTCCTTCACCAGTTTTTTCGCGGCATCTTCTTTGAGTTTGCGCTGTTGTTTGGCAGGGTCGGCCCCATGCAGAGCCAATCCGCTGCATAAGAACAGGAGCGGTAGTTTCTTCAATCTCATGATGAACTTCTTAACTTGAAATCGAGGCGCGCGGAAGTTCGATAACAACGCTCCCGCACGCCTCGCTTCAGGCGCTATTTCACGCCGTATTTGGCCATCAGGTAGAGTTCCACTTTCAGCCGCTCAGTGCTGGTAAGGGCGCGGTCATAAATCAGGATTTCGCCAATGCCGCCGGGAAACAATTGCGAACCGTTGTAGCCGGCCCCAATGGTGGCCGTGTTGCTTGCGTTGGCGATTGAGGAATAACGGCTTCTTACTTCATCAGCAAGCTGGGCGTTCACAAATAATGAATCAATGCTGTTGCTATGGACGAAGCTCGACACGGTGAAATCCGCGGCAACATTCATCGGGCGTTGATACACCGGGTTGTTGCCCGGCTGGCCCGTGCCGAAGCGCCAGTTCACCGTGCTCTGCGAAGGACTGAAGAAGTTCAAGCCCCAGCTTCCAACTTCGCCCCAGAACAAAGCGGCATTGTTGGAGCCGCCGGGGTTGCCGTAAGTGTTCGTGGCCATAATCACGGTCATTCCGGTCAGGCCGTTGATGGGCAGTGGGAAATTAAAACTGCCGTTGGTCATCACCGGCGAACAGTTCGAGCCGTCGAGGTTCAGCGTTCCGCTTCCCGAAGCTAGACCATTATTGGCGGACGAATCCGGCCATTGCGTAACCGTGGCTCCGAAAGAATATAAATTGTTGCCGACCAGTTTGTCGGCCCGATACCAGGCGAGCAGTCCGTTTTTCGGAATGCTGCTGGAGCGGTCCGGCGCGGCGGCGGACTGCACCCGGAAGTTCAAAAGATCGAAGCCAGGACCTTCGCCACCAAACAGGCTTTCGATGGCAACGCTGGTCAGGTTTGCATCGCGGCTGACTATCTGAAACGGGGAAACTATAATCTGCTGAGAAGGGTAATCCCAACCGGAAGCATCCAATTGAGCCTGCGCCGGGAATTGTTGAACCGTGTTGCCGGTAGTGTCGTTTACAAAAACTCGAATATGATGGCCGAACCGCTCATTGGTGCGAACATTTAGGTTAATGGCTTTAACCGGTTGGTTAAAGCTGATGATTAGCGGGTTCTGGTCACCGCTGACGCCAAACGTGACTTGATTTGGATTGGAAACGTTATAACTGCTGCCGCCGCCGCCCGCGTCACTGCCAACGTTGGCAGGAATGTAAACCGTGGCGGTTAATCCGCTGATTCCAACCACAGGAATTGTGGCCGTCAGCGCGCCGGTGCCGCTTGCACTCGGCAGTTTAGACCAGTCCAAATAACCATCCGGTTGAATGCCGGCCGAGCAGAATGACACTTCCGGCGCAAACTGGGCTAGCGCGAAAGCGGTCGGTAAAAGAGAGAGAAGAAGAGCTTTTCGAAACAAGCGAGGATCCTCCGAGAACAGACTCATGATGCTCATGTTGAGCAGTTCCGGAGGTTGCAGGTTTTCAGCCAAACACCTGAAAACAACGCGATTTCACCGTGATGTTCAGTACTAGAACAGGTTCAATGCTTCACTGTACCCAAACTGGCTTGCGAATTGCTTCCGGCATTACGCGCAAGGCTTGTTCCAGCGCGTCCACAAAAAAATACTCGCCCCACATCACCGATTCATCCACGCCCATTTCCTTATGAACGTGATAAACGCCGCCGCGCAGAATGCCTTCCCAGGCAGCATCGTTCTGCGCCAGATAATGAGAACACAAAGTCCGCAGAATGTGAATGGCCGTGGACCAGTACAAGTGTCCTTTCATCGGGTCGTTCACCAGGCGGCACAAACGCAACAAACCGGAAGCGGCAATGGCGGCGGCGGAAGTATCGAGCAGCGCGCGGTTTTCCGGCGGCGCGTTGTAATCCCAGGGCGGCACGCCGTTCGCCGGCGTATGCGTAATGTAATAATCGGCGCAGGCTTCGGCGGTTTGCAGAAAGCGCGGATCGCGGCTGTATTCATTTGCCATCGCAAAGCCGTACAAAGCCCAGGTCAGGCCGCGCGACCAGCAGGAATCGCCGCGATAGCCCTGGTGCGTGCCTTGCCGGATGAACTCGCCGGTATCAATGTCGAACAAGCCCTCATGAGCCACCGAGCCGTCGCCGCGCACCAGAAACCGGCGCGTGGTCAGCGAATGGCGCACCGCGATTTCACGCAGCCGTTTATCATTCAACTCGCGGGCCGCGTAGAAGATCAGGCCCACATTCATCATAATGTCAATGAAGATGGAATCTTCCGCCACAAACGACCGCAGATACTGGCCCTTGTCGTTATAACGCTGCGCCAACGCTTTGGCGGCCTGTATCACCACAGTCTTGGCGGCTTGGTCGCGCGTCACCTGATACCAGCGGTGATAAGACGACATGAAAATGAAGCCGAGGTCCTGCACGTCGGTGTCGTTTTTTTGTTCTTCGAGCGGCTTGGTATAGCGGATAGCTTGTTCGAGCCACCACTTTCCTTCCGGCTTATCCGCACTGCAGGAACGGGCGAAGATCCACATCATGCCCGGCAGAAATCCGTCGCACCATTGCGTCCAGACCGGCCCTTCATGCTTCCACTTTCCCCCTTGCGTGTACATCGGATAGAAATCGGGATTTCGTTCTAGCAGCCGTTTTACCTGACGCTGGGCAAAACTCATGGCTTCTTCAAAAAGCGCCTTATCGGAATCGTGGATAAATTGAATCACGCGAAATTAACCCTGCGTGGTCATTATAGAAGGCTCGGCTGACACGCTCTGCTACCATCGGGAAGAATGAGCGTAAAAGTAACGATCATAGATCATGGCCCGATTCGCATTGAAGGCGAGTTCACAGTTCAGGACACACAAGGCAATGTTTACGGTTTAGGCGGCAGAAGCGTGATTTCTCTATGCCGCTGCGGATTGTCGGGCAGTAAGCCGTTCTGTGACGGGGGCCATAAACAAGCGGGCTTTCAATCGGAATGCACAGTAAGGGATCTGCCCCCGCCCAAAGTCAAGGTTTAAATTTGAGAAGTTTGCTTCCGCAATAGTTCAGCCGCCGAAAACGCGGCGGAAGAACTGCCGGAACCGCCATTCCCGTTCCTGGCATTCCGGCCACGGCGAAAAGCTCAGGCTTTTGTCGGACCGCTGCACCCACAAAGGCTGCGGTTCGGCGCCGGTAGCCGCCACGGTAATTACAACTCCGGTGCGGCAGCCATCCACATTTGAAATTTTCCATTCGGGGTGGGCCGCTTTCGGCACCCAATCTTCGAGGAATTTTTGATAACTGTATTGAGCGCAGGGGTGCGGCTCAGAGCAGCCCCAACTCTGGTAAGCCGCCTGGTACTGCCCGGCGTTGATCTGCGCCAGAAAGTTTTTCACTCGTTGTTTTTCGCGGAAGTTCTGGAGCAAAACATAAGCCGTAATCGCAATAATCAGCGCGGCCGCAGCCGAAATCACAATTCGTTTAATATTGCGAATGCGCTGTTCATCGCCAGCGCCGTATTGGTCCAGGTATCCCGCCATGCTTCCATTCACTCCAAAACTTTTGCAACTCCTGTTTACTTCGGGGTGCCGACTGCGGTTGATGGGTAAGCTTTGTCGTAGGCAGTGGTCGCTTCGCCGGTGATCTCCAGGGCAGGCTTGAAGTAAAGCGTGTTGCTGACATCTACTACCACATCCAAGCCTTTCTGCTCAGAAAGTCTTCGAATCACTTCCTGCATACGCTGTCCGGCGCGGGAAAGAACCGCTTGCCGGTCCTGATTAAAATCGCCTTGCAAATCCTCGCTCAATCGCTGCAACTGCCGCTGCTTCTGCTGGCCCTCGGCGTTCAATTGCGATTGCCTGTCCGGCGCGACATTGGGCGCTTGCAACTGCGATTGAATCTGTTGCAGATCGTTTTGCAGTTTTTCAATATCCTGCTGGCGGGGCCGGTACTTGGTAGCAAGATCAGCTTGGGCCTTTTTGATTTCCTGAGTATCCGCCACGGCCTTCTGGGCATTCACAATGGCTATCTTCAGCGCCTGCGCTTGCGCTGCGGTGGCGAACAGCGCTGCCGCCAGTACCAAGGCAGCGCTTCCCAATTTCTTCTGCATTCTTTCCTAAACTCCTCGATGCGGTTTGGCCTGCCGGGATGTTTCTCCTGAAACAAGCAATTCCGATCTTCAGGCTAACATGCGGCTTGTTCGCTGTATGGGAACGCACAAGCCGCGATTCGCATGTGCGTCAAAAACAAAAAGGCTGTTTGAAAACAGCCCTTTTATTCCTTAACCAATCTCACAACAAATCAACAGCTTCTTAGCGGCGCGGTCCTTCTTCTTTCGCTAAACGCACGCGCGCGCCTTCCAGCTTTTTCTGCACTTTTGCTACTTCGCCCGGTTCGCGGTCGCCCGGCGAACTGTTGTTCCACTGGGTCAGCGAAATCTGCCACTGTGAAATCGCATCCTTCACTTTGCCCTGTTTCAGATACACATCGCCCAGATGGTCGTGAATGGTCGGGTCCTTCGAAATGTATTGCAGCGACCGGAGCAACTGCTGTTCCGCTTCGCCAAGCTTATTCATTTTGAAGTACACCCAGCCCAAGCTGTCCAGGTAAGCTCCATTGTTCGGGTCCTGGTCCAGCGCGCGTTGAATCAACTGCTGCGCTTCCGGCAAGCGCGATTCCTGGTCAGCCAGCATGTAGCCCAGGTAGTTCAAAGCGGAAGCATTATCAGGATCGGAGTTCAGCACTTCCCGGAACTGCGATTCTGCTTCTTTCATTTTTTTCTGGCGTTCATACATCACGCCGCGCATAAACAGAACCGTCGTTTTGTCTTCCTTGCTGGTTGCCAGCTTCTCAGCGGAATCCAGCGACTTCGCCATTTCATTAAAATTGCGCGATTTTTCATAAACCTGGGCGAGCGCAATCCAGGTTTCACGGTCATGGTCTTTGTTGCCGTCAAAATTCCGCTTCAACTCCGCTACGGCAGCGTCTGTTTTATCCGTATCGGACAGCAGTTCCGCTCGCACTGAACGCAGCGTGTGATCATCAGGATATTTTTTGGCGGCAGCATCGGATTCTTCCATCGCCCGGTTGTACTGCTTGGCGGTTCGATAAGTATCGATGATCTGCGCTTCCACTCGCGGCGCAATATCAGGATCAAGCTGCGCCAGTTGGCGGAAAGCGTCAATCGACTGATCGTACTGTTCCACGTTGCGGTACAGCAGGCCCAAACGCTCCAGCACCGAGGCGCGGAATCCCTTATCGGCGGGATTGTAGCTTTTCTTGGCAGTCTGATCGAGGATCGATTTTAAAGCGGTAATTGCTTCGGGAATTTTTCCTTCCGCTTCAAGCAGCGCGACCGTGTTGTAGCGAATTTCCAGGTTGTCGGGATCAATTGCTTTGGCTTTATCAATGGTCTGACGAGCCAGATCAAACTTTTTCTGCTGACGATAAATCTGCGACATGCGCAGATAAGGCTGTGGGTCCTGCGGATTGGCCTGCGAAACTTCCTGATACAGTTTCAACGCATCATCCAGTTGATTAGATAACGCCAGATCCTGCGCTAACGCCTGCTTGATTTCGGCCCGGTTCGGGTCCAATTGAAGCGCCTGCCGATAAGCCGAAGCCGCCAGCGCGTATTCATGCATCTGCTCGTAGTTAGCCGCCAGCAAAGCAAACGCCCGTGGATTCGGGTTCTTCTTTGTTAGCTTTTCGAGCAAAGCGGAAGCGCGTTTGGAATCGCCGCTATCGGCATACAGCATCGCCAATCCGCTGAGGGCATCTTCGTTATCCGGGTCCTGATCCAGTGCCTTCTGAAAAGCATTTTCCGAGTCGCCTGAGTTCTGCGTCAGCTTCAACAATCGGCCCAGCATTACCCAGCTTTCAATGTCTTTTGAGTCCTGGCTGGTGATCTGCTTGTACTGGTCAATGGCGCGGCGCAGCATTCCTTCATCAATCCGATTGCTCTGCGAATCGCCAATCTGCTGCGTGTAAATGCGGGCCAGAACACGCCGGGCATTTAAATCATTCGGATTCGTTTTCAGCGCGCTTTCGGCTTCCACTACCGCTTCCCGCAGCCGTCCCGATTGGCGGTACAAGTCTGCGATGTCTTCCACCAGAAACGTAGCGGAAGGATCTTCCTTCATCGCCAGCCGATAACTTTCAATCGCTTTGTTTACGTAATCGGTTCGATTGCCGTAAGCGCTGGCCATTTCTTCGTACATGTGGCCGAGCGTAAAATGGTAGTAAGCTTCCGCGCGCGGGGAATCGCCTTCTTTAATGGGCTGCTTCGAATTAAGATCAATAGCGCCCGGTTTACGAGCGGCAGCTTGAAAGCCGAAACCGGTTTCAGCCGCCCCCACAAATAATAGCCCGAAGGCCAGAAAGCGCGAGGGTAGGGGGAAGAAAGGAAACATGTATACTGCTGAGCGCCAAGGTGGCAGCCTTTCTGTAGAGTGCCGTTAATTTTGAGTATATCCCGTGTTCAGCCATCCTTCGCTTGAAGCGGAACATTTTCCGAAGCCGCTGATTGTTGTGGCGGGGCCGACCGGCTCCGGAAAAAGCTCCCTGGCGCTCGATTTAGCCGAGCAAAATAACGGCGAAATCCTCAACTGCGATTCGGTGCAGATTTATCGGGGCTTTGATATCGGCTCGGCCAAGCTTCCGGCCGCACAGCGCCGGAATATTCCCCATCACCTACTGGACATTGCCGGGCCGAATGACGATTTTACCGCCGGAGACTATTCTCGCGCCGCGCGTAAAGTTTTGTCGGAGATTTCCCGCCGCGCCGCCACACCTATTTTGTGTGGAGGAACCGGCTTTTACCTAAGGGCACTCCTGATGGGCCTTTCCCCAGCCCCGCCACGGCACGACCGGTTAAGGGGACGGCTAACTCGTATTGCGCAGCGCAGACCTTCCGCGCTTCATTCTCTTCTCAAGCGATGGGATGAACCCGCCGCCCGGCGCATTCATCCGAACGACCTGCAAAAACTGATTCGCGCTTTGGAAATGAGTGTTCTGGAGAAAACCGGAGCATCGCAGGTCCAAAGCCGTCCGCGTGACGCGCTCCAAGGCTATCGCGTCTTGAAGCTGGGCTTGCATCCCGCGCGGCAGCAGTTATACGAAACATTAAACCGAAGATCCACGGAACTGTTCGCCAACGGCCTGCTTCAGGAAACCGAACAACTGCTAACCGCCGGTTATCCCATTGAGGCTAAACCCATGCAATCGTTAGGCTACCGGCAGGCGATCAACGTGATTTCCGGGCGGCAATCCTTAAGCGATGCCATCACCGAACTGCAAATCAAAACGCGCCAATATGCAAAACGGCAGATAACCTGGTTCCGCGCTGAACCGGATATTCATTGGCTGCCCGGCTTCGGAGCCGACCCCGCCGTGCGTGAGGAAGCCTTGCGGCTCACTGAAAACTTTCTTCAACAACACCCCAGCGCCCCTTTGTAACCTGCTTGTTAACATGGGAAACGTGCCGTTTTGGCGTTTTCTTTTCTTATGCCTCGTAAGCACGCCGCTTCTTCTTCGGGCAGCTTCCGTCACGGTTCTGGTAATCCCTTTCAATAATGATTCGCAATCCGCAGATCTTAATTGGATCGGCGAAAGCATTTCCGAAACTCTGATGGCCGAGTTGGGCGCGTCAGGCCAGATCACGCTGGACCGCGAAGCGCGACTGGAAGGCTATCGCCGCCTTGGGTTGAAGCCCGATTCGCTTTACACCAAAGCCACTTTGTTGAAGTTGGGCCAAACACTTGATGCTGATCTGGTCTGCTACGGCGCGTATCAAATGCTTACCCCTTCCCCGGACGCGCAACTACCTAACGATTCCGTTCGCGTCAGCGCTCGTTTTCTGGACCTTCGCAAGCTGCGCGACGCCACGGAATTTTCGGAAACCGGAAAGCTGTCTGATCTTTCCCGTTTGGAAGAACACCTATCCTGGCAGGCCATTCATTTCCTTGATCCGCAATCGAACATTTCCGCCGAACAACTTTTGAATCCTACTAAACTGGTCCCCTTCGATGCCAAGGAAAATTACATTCGTGGCCTGCTCGCGCCGGGTATTGACCAGAAGCAGAAATGGTTTGAACAGGCAGTTCGGCTCGATAACAAATACGCGCAGCCGGAGTTTGCGCTTGGCGCTTTAGCCATGCGTCGCCACGACTACCGCCAAGCGGCTTTGCTGTTTGCCAAAATTGCCAAGGACGATCCGCTTTACCTCGAAGCACGCTTCCGTTTGGGCATCAGCGCGTATGCTTCCGGTGATTTCGGCACGGCCCGCACCTGCTTCCGCGAACTGGCGCAGAATGCCCCGTTGAACGAAGTGTTTAATAATCTCGGCGTAGCCGAAAGCCGGTTAAGCGACAACAACGCTTTGGAGGATTACCGGCGCGCGCTGGAAGGCGACCCCGCTGATTCCACTTACAATTTCAATTTGGCCCTGGCGCTGTATCGCGGCTCGAAGTTCGATGACGCAGCCCAGCATTTGAAAACAGTTCTGGAGCGTAAGCCGGACGACAACGATGCTCGCGCGCTGCTCGCCCGCTGCCAGGAACATGCTCCGCCATCCGGCAGCAACAACCGCAAGCTTCCCGGCGAACGCTTGAAACAAAATTTCGACATCATCGCGTTCCGCCAGTTGAAAGCCATGCTCCAAAGCCCCCGTTAAAACGTCCATTACTTCGCATCCGCTTCAGAACTGTGCTACCGTACTCCTCTTTATGCTTCTGTTAACGGGTACACGTGTTCAAGCCGCCTGAGCCGAAGCCGAACGCTGCCCATCTGGATCGCGGCATGGGCCTATGGGGCGCGGCTTCCACCAACATGCTGAACATGGTCGGCGTGGGGCCGTTCATCACCATTCCTTTAGCCCTTGCGGCAATGGGCGGTCCCCAAGCCATGCTGGCCTGGGTTGCGGGTGCGGTTCTGGCGCTCTGCGATGGCATGGTGTGGGCGGAACTGGGAGCAGCCATGCCCGATTCCGGCGGCTCTTATTATTACCTGCTGGAAGCGTTTGGCCCGCGAAGCTGGGGGCGGCTTCTCAGCTTTGTATTTCTATGGCAGGCCGTGGTCGTGGGGCCGATCACCATTGCTTCCGGCGCGGTTGGGTTTGCCGATTACGCTTCTTATTTAGTTCCCGTTCTCAGCGGTTGGGGAAAAATCGCGCTGGCGGTTGCGGTCTGCTTGGTGAACACCCTTCTGGTGTATCGCGACATCAAATCCATCAGCGCGCTTTCCGTTACTTTATGGGTGGTTGTAATGGGCACCGCTGCTTGGATTCTGTTCGGCGGGTTCACTCATTTTCATCCTGCGCTGGCGTTCACGTTTCCGCCGAATGCGTTTCATCTTTCCCGCTCTTTTTTTGTCGGCTTCGGCGCGGCCACGCTGATTTCCATGTACGACTACAGCGGCTACTTCAATGTCTGCTTAATCGGTGAAGAAGTGCGCGAACCGTCGCGGACCATTCCACGCTCTATCCTCATCTCGATCGTACTGGTGGCCGCGCTTTATCTGGCGATCAACATTTCGGTTGTCGGCGTTATTCCCTGGCAGCAGGCGGTCAACTCTAAAACCGTAGTGGCCGATCTGATGCAGCAGATTTATGGGTCCACCGCCGGGCAGATTGTGGCTGTGCTGGTGTTGTGGGCCGCGTTCGGTTCCGTGTTCGCGCTGCTGCTCGGCTATTCGCGCATTCCCTACGCCGCCGCCGTGGATGGCCGCTTTTTTTCCGTATTCGGCCGCTTGCACCCGCGCAAGCATTTTCCTGTTTTTTCGGTTGTCTTCATGGGCCTGTTATCGGCGGCGGCCTGCCTGCTCAGCCTGGCCGATCTGATCAACTACATGATTATTTTTCAGATTCTGTCCCAGTTCATCGCCCAGTGCATCGCCGTGTTTCTTATTCGCCGGCATAGGCCGGACATCCGGCGGCCTTTCAACATGCCGTTGTATCCGCTTCCGGTTCTCGTGGCCTTGTTGGGTTGGATTTATATTCTCGCTGAAAGTGAAACCAAGTATATTGTTGGCGCATCCGTGCTGACGATTGGAGGAGCCGTCGCCTATCTGTGGCGGGCGAAAAACAATGCAAGCTGGCCGTTTGAAGCGAAACGCAGTTTGGTTTAGCACCACGCTTTGGCTGGCAAAATAGGAACCACTCTCACAGTTGAGTAAATAAGGGTCAAACGCTTTTGAGGGCGCGTTTCACAGCTTCGGGGTTGCGCTCAATCACAGTAAGGTAAGCTCTTACCGCGTTATCCGGTCGTGAGCGGCCTTGTTCCCAATCTTGCAGCGTTCGCGGGTTGAACCCGTAAAGCTCGGCAAATTGCATTTGCGAAAGACCGGACTTTTCACGAACTGAATGCACATCTACTTCGTCAGGCACAGCAACAACACGAGTGCGGAGTTCAAAATCTCTTCGTGCCGGAAACTGAGTATGACGTGGGTAGCCTTGTGGTGAACATTCCTTGAACTTAATCTTGTTCTTTAATACTCCACGCTGAAGAAGCGAGTAATTGGGTTTATAAAAATAGAGGAAGCCTGTTTCGTAAAGCGAAAGCGGTTAAAGCATCGTCATAACAAAACAAAGCAACAGGTGTATTCTGAACAACATTTAAGTGATAGACGATGGCGGCATGAATCGAATCAGCTCCTTTAAGCCGATCGTTCCAGGCAAAATAAAACGCCGTTTCCAAAATCTGTTCGGTCAAGAGAACAACCTGCATATTCTCCCAATGATCCTGAATCTGAAGCAAGAATCGGATCTGTTCCTCTTCGATCGGGAGGCGTGTCGTTCTCTGACGGCTAACCGAACTGGTAACTTCTATCATTCCCAGTCTGCTGGCAAACAAGCAATGATCAGGATTATCGAACACGGCCTGAACTGACAGATCACCGGTTTCGGTCAGATAACGTTTCACCCAAGCACTGGCATCAAGATAAATATTCATCGCCGATCCCGAACAAGTTGTTCGGACGGACTTAATTCTCCAGGTGCAAGATCAATCTCTTTCGGTTTAAAGTCATTCCGGAAGTAGGGTCTGGTTTGCGGAGATCTTACTCCTGCGATATTCAAGGGAACGTAAACGTCCTGTTCCCGTTCGAGCATCTTCTTCACCGTTTCGAAGTTTTCCTCTGGTACCGTGTCCAGCAGTTGATGTAGTTGCTCACGCGTAATCATGACAATAACTCCTATTCTCATCTTCTGATTGTTCCTGTCTGCTCAACAGCCTCTTCATACAAGATTGCCGGCGTTCAACAATTTCCCTCCCCGAACGGAATAGCACATCTTTTGCCAAACAAAACTTCATCCATCGCCATCCGTACTTGCTGTACGCAGATATTCGGGCTTACGCCGCCCACGCCCGTTCCTAAACCCGGCAGCGCGATGCGCCGTACAACATTACAAATCGGCTGCCCTTGATAAAGCCCTTCAGCAAACACGCCCTGCTGCACTAACAGAAAAACAGCTCGCGCCGCCAGAAACGGATTGATGGAATCCACCAGTCTCATCGGCACCCGCATAGTTGGCGCAACAATCAACCAGGGAACATCGGCATGGTTCGTTTCAACAATATCGGCATTTCCCACCAGCAGTTCGCCGTGGTGCCGTTCCGCAATCATCTTCTGCACGCGTTCTTGCAGATCAGCACCGAACCAATCGAGGTAAAGCGCATCAACGCCGCCATCCATAAATCCGAAGCTATTTGCCGGACTCACCACCGCATCGCAGGCAACGTCAAGAATCGAGCCGTGATGCACTGCGACACCGGGCAGGTTTCCGCAAAACTGTTCCCAGGCTTGCGCCATCGCCTCATTCACTGCCGTCAACACAATCTGCATACAGAAATGCAATGAGCTGCAAACCCTCAGCTAACGCCGCTGCCAGGTGCTTTCGACAACATCTCCCTTGGCATTCACCGTCAGCGTCACCATCAGCACGCCGCGCGTTCGCGGCAATCCCGTTGACGGAGGCGACCGCCATACGTACAGACTCAGCCCCGAAGACCCTTCAAAGTGTTCTCGCGGCGGCCCGAACTGTTGAAGAATGCCGTCGATTTTTTGCGCGCGCAGTTCATTAATCGCGGCGGAAACCCGCTCAGCTTCTTTTTGGTCGCGCCATTCGGTGATGCGGTCCGATAAAAGCAGCCATGCGGAGAAACAGCCGATGAACAGAAAGAAAACGCATCCTTCAACGAAAAACATAAACCGTCGGGAACTGGATTAAATATTCAAAAGCGTAGCGACAAAACACAACAAAGCCGGCAACAGAAACGCTGCCGGCTTTGCCAGGATCAATCAACAGGAATCCGCCAGGAGATCAAACTTACCGGACATCCAGCCGCAGCGGCGCTTCCAGTTGAAATGTCAGAACAGATTCTGCCGGAACTTTCACCGAACCGCGTGTAAAGACCTGCGTTCCCGCGCCTGCCGCCGCGCCCGAGGCCGCGCCAATCGCTGCGCCGCGTCCGCCTCCGGCAATCGCCCCAATTACCGCGCCCAATGCGCCCACCCCGCCCGCGTATTTTGCGGTGCGCTTGTTCGCTCCTACGCCGTCCTTGCCTTTTTGAGCCAGATCGCCCGTTTGCACTTCATAAGTGCGGCCATTTACCGCTAACGACTGCATATCGAGCACCAGATCATTCGCGCGGATCTTACCCGCCCCCGCGCTGCGCACCACCAGCGTAGCGGCGGAACCGCGCGGAATCGCCACGTTGCCGTCGTTATCAAGAACGCTGTTTGAAACAACCGCGGAAAATGTCTGGCCGGTTTCCGCTGTTTTGGAATCGATTGCCTCGTTGGTGCGAACCGAAATTTTTGTGCCGCTCGGAATCACAATGTGCTGCGGCGGAGGCGGTGCTACCGGCGCTGGCGCGGGAGCCGGCTGTGAGCTGGCCATTGAACTATTGTCCGACGCAGCGGAACTGGTCGGCGCAGCCGCTCCGGGCGCAACTGCCGTGGCCGAAGAAGGAACGGAACGCCTCGGCTCGCGCCGTGGTGGCGCATTGTTAGCCTCATCATCGCCGAAACGAATGCTGCGAATATCTTGTGAAGCAAAAGTTCGCGTCGCGCCGTTCTCGCCCCGGAACGTCAACTGCGAACCATTTTTAGAAACCAGCGTGCCTTTGTACTTGCTGCCGTCGCTTAATGTCACGGAAGCAGGCAGATCGTTCGGCGCAGCCGCGTCTGCGGTAATTCCTCCATCAGGAGCCTGAGTGGGCGCGGCAGTTTCTGTCATTGCATTGCTGGCCGGTGGAGTTGTGGCAGTTCCCGTTGGATTTGCCTGGGCTGCCGCAGGAGTTTGGTTCTGCGCTGATTGTTCCGGAGCTTTGCTGCAAGCTCCGTTTATCATTAGAACCGCAGCGATTGTGAATGCTGATGAAATTTTCTTCATGTTTCCTCGCCATCTTCTAAAAAGTGATTGCTTCTTCTGTGATTATGCCCTGAAACGGCTCAGCTTATTATTTCAGGTTCTTCCGTCGCTTGAACAGCTTTCCTTGATTCCGATCGCAAGGATACAAGCAGACGGCCCGGACCGGCAGGCTGCAACGCAATAAAACTTAAATCAGGCACCACGATTGGAACCGGCAGCGCGGAGGACGCAAACGTTGTGGCCAGCCCAATCACTTTCGCTCCGGCAGCTAATCCAGCTTCCAAACCGGCCGGCGTATCTTCAAACACTAGGCATTGGTCCGGCGGAACGCCCAACTCCCGCGCCGCTCGCAGAAAGCCCTCCGGGTCCGGCTTGCCATGCTGGATGTCATCGGCGGAAATCAATAAAGAAATTGCCGGAAATCCGCCGCCCAAGAGCCGCAGGGTTGCCAGTCGGCGCGAAGCTGACGTCACCACCGCCCATGTTGCATATTGGTTAACGATCTGAACCGCTTCCAATGCTCCGTTGATGGTGCGTACCGGCGTGGGGTCCAGTTCTTCTTCCGCCAGCAACGCTGCCGCTTCGGCCTTGGCATCCACTTGCGGCATGAATAAACGAATCGTGTCCGCCGTGGGGCGGCCATGCGCGTACCCAACCACTTCCGCCGCGTTCAATTGGTGCTTCAGCGCCCAGCGCGTCCACGTTCTTTCCACAATCGGCGTGGAATCCACCAGCGTTCCATCCATGTCGAACAACACGGCGCGTATCTCAAAAGGCCTCATGGAATTTAGTAAATGAAACCGCTTACATGCGGGTCACTTGCGTCATCGGAAACATTTCTTCCGCTTCCTGAAACGTCGCCAGTTGAACGCCCGGCAGTTTTGCCGAAGCAGTGCCGGCTGCCACGCCCCAACGCACTGCATCCTCAAACGTGTTGCCATGCGCCATCGCCCACACGAAAGCCGCTCCCATTGCGTCTCCAGCCCCGATCGGGCATACCGCGTCAATGCGCGGCGGAGCCACTTCAATCACGCCATTCTCAGACGCTGCAATTACGCCCCGGCTCCCCAGCGACAACAACACCTGCTTGGCGCCCATTGCTTTAATTCGCTGCGCCGCTTCCAGATTGTGCGATCTGGTGATCAACGCTCGCCCTAACAAACGCTCGGCTTCCGATTGGTTCGGCGTCACCACCGAAGGCCCGGCTTCCACGCCCGGCTGCAGCGGCTCGCCATCGGTATCGAGCAATGTTTGCACTTGATGCTTCTCCGCTTGCGCAATCAACTTCGCATAAAAATCCGCCGGCACGCCCGGCGGCAGGCTTCCGCAAAGCATCAGCCAAGTGGCATTCGGCAATTGTTTTTCAACTGCTTTTCGGATGCGGTTCAACTCGGCGTCGGACAACGGTGGTCCCAATTCATTTAGCTTCACCGACAAGCCCTGCCGGTCGGAAATGGTGAGATTCGTGCGGATGTGGCTTCTAATCTTCACCAGCTCCACCGCAAAACCGTCTTCGGAAAGCTTGTCTTCAAAGCGCCGCCCTCCTTCGCCGCCCGATGTGGTGATCGCCAGTGTTTTCGCGCCAAAACTTTTCAACACTCGCGCTGCGTTGATGCCGCGTCCCCCGGCGGCAAAATTGGTGGAAAGAATGTAAGCTCGATCCTCGAAGACCAGCCGGTCCACCGTCACAATGCGGTCCAGCGCCGGATTCACAGTGAGAGTCAGAATTGTGTCTTTCATCGCCCTATCCAGCGTAGCGGACGAGAGGAAAAATTTTGCTTTAGAACAGCATTGATTTCTCCTGCCTGTAAGTTTCTCCGGCAAATTGAAATAAACGCAATGGTAAGCTCAACTGAATTCGCCGTCATGCCTTCACGCTCCGCCAGCGCCTGGTTTGCCCTGGGCGCCGTTTGCATTCTCTGGGGAACTACTTACCTCGCCATCCGCATCGCGCTTGAATCGTTCGGGCCACTTTTACTCATGGCGCTCCGTTATTCACTATCCGGGGCGCTGATGGTGGGCGCGGCCAAACTCTGGGGCGCGGCGCTGCCGCAGGGGAAACTGTTCTGGCTTACCGCGCTTTACGGCGTGGTCACAATCGGCTTAGGCACCGGGCTGCTTTGCGTTGCCGAACAATGGGTGCCAAGCGGCTTGGCAGCGTTGTTTATTGCCACCATGCCGTTCTGGATGGTGATTGTGGATTGGGTGTTGTCGCGCGGCGCGAACCGGCCCCAAGCGTCCACGATACGCGGCTTGTTGATTGGCTTAATCGGCGTGGCGGTGCTGGTGGCGCCTTCCGCCATTCACAGCGGCTTCAGCAGCAGCGCCATTATCGGTTTCCTTCTGCTGCAGATCGGCTGCGTTGGTTGGGTAATCGGCGCGCTGCTTCAGAAAAGGCTCGGCGCAGTAGCTCATCCCATTGTGAGCGGCGCGGTGCAGCAGCTTGCCACCGGCATTGTGTTTTTTCTGTTGGCTGCCGTTTTTGAACACGCCCCTACTCACCTGACAGCTCGCGCCGTGGGCGGCATTGCCTATCTGGTTGTGTTCGGAGCCATCGTCGGCTACAGTGCTTTCGTGTATGCAATGGACCGGCTGCCCGCCGCCATTGTTTCTATCTATACATTTGTTAATCCGGTGGTGGCTGTGTTTCTCGGTTCACTCATTTTTCGGGAGCCTTTCGGCATCCGCGAACTGATTGCAATGACGCTCATCTTCATCGGCATCGCGGTTGTAAAATTCAGTGGAACGCGGAAACAGCAATTAGTCCAGAACGAAAACACTGAAGTCGCGGTGGGCGAGTAAACGCCGGAACCGCGCTTGTTATAACGGAACTTGCCGGAAGCAAAGATATTATTGGACCCGCGCTGGCCTGCCGACCTGCAACAGATGCAAACGGAAGTGGTGAACTGTTTTCGCTGCCCCCGCTTGGTGCAGTGGCGCGAAGAAATTGCCCAAACCAAACGCCGCGCTTATCTTAACTGGACTTACTGGGGGCGTCCTGTTCCCTCGTTTGGCGATCCCCAGGCACGGCTTCTGATCATTGCCCTGGCTCCCGGCGCGCATGGTGCAAACCGCACCGGGCGCATGTTCACCGGCGATCGTTCCGGCGAATTTCTGTATCGCGCTTTATATGAAACAGGCTTCGCCAATCAACCCACCAGCGTGTCCAGCGATGACGGGCTGCACCTGACCGATTGTTTTATGACCGCTCCCGTTCGCTGCGTGCCGCCCGACAATAAACCGGAACGCAGCGAAGTGTTGAACTGCCGCCCATATCTTCATCGCACGCTGGCCGCTTTAAAGAACGTAAAGGTAGTGGTGCCTTTAGGCAGCTTCGGCTTCGGCGAATATCTTTCTTATCTGCATAATCAAAGCTGCATCCAATCCCGCTCCGCATTTCCGTTCGGACACAGCGTTTTATATCAGACTCACCAAGGCGGACCGCTGCTGCTCGGCTGTTATCATCCCAGCCAGCAGAACACTTCCACCCGCAAGCTGACTGCGGAAATGCTGTTTCAGCTTTTTGACCGTGCCCGGCAGTTGATTGAAGGTAAAACCGAGCAGGATTAAGGCGTCGTATCGGCCGTCATGCCGTTTCCATTCGCCGTGTTCGGCGTGTTTAATCGCTGGTGCGCTTCCCGTTCCGCTTGGGCTTGTTCGCGCTTGCCTAAACGATCGTACACCCGCGCCAGATGGTAATGCGGCATCGCTTGTTTCGGATCAATTCGCACAGCTTGTTCTAATTCCGCTGCTGCTTCGAGGTAGTTATGCTTCTTCGCCAGCAGTTGGCCCAACTCATAATGCGCTTCCCAATTCTTGGAATCGAACCGCAGCGAACGACGCAGCAGTTGTTCCGGCTCATCTCCTTCCGCGTTTGCTGCTGTTAAAGCTTTCGCCAGCAGCAGCGGCGGTTCAGGCCGTCGCGGTTCCGCCTCCACCCATTTCCGGTAATCTGCCGTAATAGTGGGCAGCGCATCTCCTGCCTGGTCCAGCATCCGGCCCAGAAACAGATAAGGCTGCGGAATGCGCGGGTTCAACTGAATGGCTCGTTCAAAGCAGGCAATCGCGTCAGGAAACCGCCGCTGTCCGTAGCGTGCTACGCCCAATGCCAACTCCAATGGCGCATCCGTTGGGCTTGCTTTAATAGCTTGTTCCAGCACTGCTGCCGCTTGCGTGAAATCCTGCGTTTTCAATAAAGCCTGCGCGTAATCTTCAGCGAACGGTCCGTTGTTTGGTGCTGCCTGGTAAGCGGCTGCCAAATGCTGCGTTGCTTCCGCAGGCTGTCCAACAGCCAGCAAGCTGCGCCCTAAAAGATTCTCGTTTTCTGCCGAAGGATGTTCTACCGCTGCTTTCCGCGCTAGCGGCAAAGCGCGTTCCGCATCGCCTCCGTTCAGATATAATCCGGCAGCCCGGCTTTCTGCTCCTGCGTCGGCTCGCGCACTCGTAGCGAACTGTTCTTCGAGCGCAGCGGCATGAACAAACTGCCCGGTTTTGGAATAATACATCGCCAGCGCATGAGCCACTACTGGATTTCCCTGCCCTGTTCTTTCCGCCGTTTGCGCTGCCTTGTTGGCTTGGGATAGTTGTTTCAAGCGCAGATACACTTCAGCAAGCGATGTCCATGAATACGGATTTTGCGGATCAAGCCGCGAAGCTTCTTGCAGCGCATCACGCGCTTCGGTCAGATTGCCGCCTTGCAAACTGAGCAGCCCTTTTTGCAGAAACACTTTTGCCTGCTGCGGATCAGGAACAACGGCTTGCGCGAACCAGAGCAACAATAAAAAACTGGAAAACAACCAAAACTCCCATGCTTATAAATGCAAAAGGCCCGGTGTACAACATCGTACACCGGGCCTTCAGCTTAACTAACGAAGGTAATTAGAACTGCAAGCGGAGCGCGAACTGCACATGGCGTTCGCTGCCGGTCTGCGTGCTGGTCACTTGCCCAAACTTCGTGTCTCCCAAGGTGTTATCGGGAATACTGAACTGGGAGGTGTTTGCCAGGTTAAAGCTTTCCGCGCGGAACTGAAGTTTGAAGCGTTCCGTGAAGGCGAAGTCTTTGAATAGCGACAAGTCCATGTTGCGCGTCGGAGGCGCGTAATTGGTTTGCAGGCCGAGGTTGCCTTCGGTCAAACTGGCCGGAGCAGTCACGTTAGCGATGTTGAACCATTCGCTGGGATTGCGTCCGTTGGCCGGAGCAGCATTCGGGTTTGTGCCCGCTACGAGATCCGGTGAGCAGCCGCTAAACACGCCTTGGCAGCCGTTGGCGCGCAGCGTATAGGGGTTGCCGGTATGGAAGGTAGCGATGATATTTGCTTGCCAGCCGCCTGCCACGGCATCAACAAGCTTATTGATGTCAGCACCGTACTTCTTTCCTCTACCGAAGGGCAGTTCATAGGTCAAGCCGGTGGTGAAGTTATGGCGGATGTCCCATGACGCGCTGGAATACGAGGTAGCGTAATTCGTCGGATCCTTTGTGTAAAGGCCCGGCGAACCGCTGAGGGTGGTTCCGCTGTTTGCGAAAGCGTGCCCGTAGGTATATGCAGTGATGAACTGCAAGCCGTTCGTCATGCGCTTTTCAAGCTTGGCCGTTAAAGCGTCGTAATTGCCGAAGCCGAACGTGGCCGTGCCGGAAATGCTGCCGATGGAAGGAACAGGCCGCAACTGTTGGCAATTAATGTTGGAGTTGGTGGTCCCGAAGTTCGGGCAGGTATTGAAATCAGGCTGTAACAACTGATGGGAAGAATGGTTGCCCTGGTAGCCGACTTCCAAAGCCATGCTTCCGCCTAATTCCTGCTGCACCGCAAAATTCCATTTCTGGACAAGCGGATTGCGGAAGTCAAGCGCCACCGAGCGGAACTGCAACGAAGAAACCGGCAAAGTGGTGAACACGTTCAGTGGATATCCGCCGGAAACACCACCGGTCGGCGCGCCGCCCGCAAAATACGGATTTGGTTGGAACGATCCTACACCGGCAGGACGATTCAACTGCGGCGATTCATTGAACGGAACAGACTCGCCGCGATTCGGGTTGCCGCCCTGGTTTTCTTCGCCGCCGTAGAACATGCCGTAGGCGGCGCGGATCACTGTTTTGGACCGAATGTTATAAGCAATTCCGATGCGTGGCCCAATGTTGGTTTTATCCCAGGGAATCAGATAACGATTCACCTGGCCCCGGCTGACTTTCACAGTGGGGAACAAAGCAGGAACCGTTTGTCCGGTAATCGGATCAATCGCAGGCGTGTTGAAATTCGGGGGCAGCGGCGTGTTCTGATCTTTTCCTTTAGGAATGTAAAGGGTTTGGTTATCCAGAACAAAGTTCGATTGCCGTCCGAACACTTCGCCGATCGGCGAGAACAATTCATAGCGAACGCCCAAGTTCAGAGTCAGCTTGGGAGTTACTTTCCAATCGTCCTGCGCATAGAAAGCCCATGCCTGTTTGAACGAAGAGATAAAGTTAGCGGTTGAAATTTGGCCGCCGTCGATGGAGCCGAGCAGGAACGAAGCCAGTTCATCGCCGGTATCGCCGCTGAAGGTGCCGTTCAAACCTTTTGCATCTTTCGCAGTAGACGTTAAAGCAGTTTCCGTGCGGGCAAAGTTCATTTCACCGTGCGGGAAAGGAACCTGGAAAAACGGGAAGCGGATGGGCCGGAACTCGCCGCCAAACTTAAAGGAATGCTCGCCTCTGGTTACGGCTAAGTTCTGAATGAAATCCCAAACGTTGTTATATTCCTTGGTGGGGAGCCAATCGTTAGCACCAATTTGGCTGTAACGACCACCAAACCCAATTTGCGGGATGCCGCCGTTTGAAGGGCTGGTCGGGTCTAAACCGCCGATTCCGGCAATTTTGAAAGCATCAACATTCGAATTGGCTTGCGTCCGCGAAGTGACAAGACGGCTAAACCCGACGCGGGTTTCGGTAATAATCGTAGGCGACCAGACTCGCGTGTAACCAAGCTGAGCATTGCGGCCCAAATCGATTTCGCTGCTGCCGTTGAAGTTTCCGCCGTCGAGAATGCCCTGGAATGGGGGCAGGCTGGCTTTGGAAGTATTTGACCAGCTCAAGCTGCCGAACAAACTATCCTTATCACTAAGACGATAATCCACGCGGCCATCGCCTTGGTCCGTGTTCAGTTGGCCGGGGGTTACAGTGTAGAAGTCATTTTGCGGATAATTGCCCACCGCGACCGGCTGATTGGGAGTTGGATACAAACTGGCAAGCTTCACAGATACCGGATCAAGCGCCGATGTCGGAATCCGGTTGCCTGCAAAAGGAGTGCGGGTGTAGTTAGCATTCGTGGTGCCGCAGTTATTAATACAAACCGTGCTGCGCGGATCGAAAAGCTCATTCTGAAGCGCGTTCACGCCAGTTGTAGGATCGGTGCCGATGGAACTGCCGAGCAGTTGCGAGAAGTCGCCTTGGCGCATGGCCAGCGTCGGGATGGTATAAAACCCGCCATAGCCCAGGTTCTGAATGGTGCCGCCGCTGGTGGCAATCCGTGTTCCCTGGTAATCACCGAAGATAAACAGTTTATTTTTGATGATCGGGCCGCCCATCGCTAAGCCGAACTGATTCTGCTTGAAAGGATTGCGCGCTACGCCGGCCTGATTATTTTCCCAACGGTTCGCGTTCAGTTTGTCGTTTTGCAGAATTTCAAACAGAACACCATGAACATCGTTGGTGCCGGACTTCAAGTTGACGTCTACTACGCCGCCGGCCGCACGACCATATTCAGCGTTGTAGCCGTTGGTAAGAACGCGCATTTCACCAATCGCTTCCACCGAAGGACCGACTACGTAAGAAGTCTGGTTGATGAAATCAATCACGTTGACGTTGTTGTCAACACCGTTCAGCAGGTAGTTGTTTTCACCGGTGGAACGAACGCCATTGGCGGAAAAGCCGCCGCCCAACGAATCGCGTGCTCCGTTCTCAGCCGGCAGTACGCCCGGCGATAAACGAGCTAAAAATGAGAACGTGCGTTGGCCGCCCAACGGCAGCGTAGATACTTGTCCGCCGCTCAGGTTAGCGCCTTGGGCCGCGGTTTCGGTTTGCAGCAGCGGCGCCGCCGCGGAAACCTCTACTGTTTGATTCACGTCACCGATTTGCAGCGTGAAGTTTGCGCCGACGCGATCGCCGGATGTGACAATAATTCCTTTTTGTTCTGTTTTCTGGAAACCAGCAGCTTCCACCGTAATGGAATAGGTGCCGGGCTTGAGAAGCGGACGGGTGTAGGTGCCGTCGCCACTTGATGTGACATCGTAAACCAAACCAGTCGCATCTTCAACAATGGTAACTTTTGCATTTGGTACAGCGGCTCCTTGCGAGTCCGTGACCGTTCCTGTAACTGTGCCTAAGTCTCGTTGCGCGAATAAAGACGTGCTTAAAAGAGCAACGAACAAAGTAATAAAGAAGCAACTACGCAACCGTGGCATAGAAGAATCTCCCTGAATTGAAGCTGACTGTAGGCAAACTTAGCACATTGCTTACAAAGCTGTACAGAGTCAATAGTCTAAAGCTACAAATTAAAAAAATTTAATTAATAATTCTTGCTTTGGTTTGTTCAACTTGTGAGGGGAAATTCACTATTCTTCCTATCTGCCCCCTAGCGCAATATGATAGAAGCACCATGAAGGCGCTTCTCCTTTCGCAGTACAACCACCTCGACGTAAAAGAAATGCCTGATCCGATGCCGGCTCCCGATGAAGTGCTGATTCGGGTGAAAGCCTGCGGCATCTGCGGCAGCGACGTGCACGGCTATGACGGCAGTTCAGGAAGGCGTATTCCGCCCATTGTGATGGGCCATGAAGCAGCCGGAACCGTGGTGGCAGTCGGAAACGAAGTGAACAACTTCCAGGAAGGCGACCGGATCACTTTCGATTCCACCATTTCCTGCGGACACTGCCGGTTCTGCCGCTGCGGGCAGATCAACCTCTGCGACAACCGCGAAGTGCTGGGCGTTTCCTGCGGCGATTACCGGCGCATGGGCGCTTTTGCGGAGTACGTGACAGTACCGAGCCGCATTTGTTACAAGCTGCCGGAGTCCCTCCCGTTTGAGGACGCCGCGATGATTGAGGCTATCTCGGTGGCGGTCCATGCGGTGGCGATTACGCCAGTGGCTTTGAACGACACAGCGGTCGTGGTGGGCGCAGGCATGATCGGCCTGCTGACCCTGCAAGCAGCGCGGCTGGCCGGATGCGGGCGGGTGATCTCAGTTGATGTAGACCAAACCAGACTAGCCGCCGCTAAAAGCTTAGGCGCGACCGATACGGTACTGGCAAAGAACGCGGATGTACCCGGAGAAGTTCGTTCCTTAACGAACGGTTTCGGCGCGGACGTGGCTTTTGAATGCGTCGGCTCCACGCCGACGGTTCTCAGTTCGATTGAAAGCGTGCGCAAGGGCGGCACCGTAACCCTGATCGGCAACATTGCGCCGCGCGTGGAAATTCCGCTGCAATCGGTGGTGACGCGGCAGATCCGGCTGCAAGGCTCCTGCGCTTCTTCCGGCGAGTATCCGCAGTGCATTGATCTGCTGGCCCGAGGCGCAATCCGGGTGGATTCGCTGATCAGCGCAGTGGCGCCGCTCGAAGAAGGACCAAGCTGGTTTAACCGGCTATACCAGAAGGAGCCGAACCTGATGAAAGTCATTCTGGCGCCTTGATCCATTAAGGCTGCGCTTGCGTGTCGGCGGGTTTACGGCCTTTTTCCAAAGCTCCCCATCGCTTCACCAGTTCGCGCCACTGATCAAGCGTCAGCACCGAACGCATTTGAATGCTCATTTCCGTAAAAACGCGGGTGGATTCCGCATGAGCTTTCGCCAGGCGTTCAATGACCGATTGCGCTTGGGCCAGTTCCACATGTTCATTATTCAAAATATCCTGAAGATCACCTTCCGCTTTTTGCGATTCACTGCGGGCATCAATCAGCTTCGGGCGGTAAGAAGAAACCACATTACGAATCTGTTTGCGCTGCGTGTCGGTTAAATGCAGATCGCTGACCACTTCGGAGTTCCACCAGGCAAAGTTAGCGCGATTCTGCCCGAATGCCTCGCTTACTGCAAGAAGGAAAAATACCACTGCCGCCAGAACCGGTTTCATTATTCAAATAACTCCTGCAAGGGAGCGACCGGCGCGGGTTCGCTGTCAAAAGCAATACGGCCTGCGTCTTCCACCAATTGCGTGTCGGACACCTTTACCATTGACGACGGATCATTCTGCTGTTGACGCTGTTGTTGCATCCAGAGTCCGCCTATCATTACCAGCAAAGCAGCCAGCACGGGCGCAAACCAACGCAACAGTGAACCTTGAGCCGGAGCGGATGCCTTTTGATAGATTTTCCGCCGCTGCGCCGCCAGAAGATCGCTGCTGACTGTGTCCGGCTCGCCTTCGGCATCAAGATGCAAGCGCGAAGACTGCATGGCCGCGAGTTGCTGCGCACACTGGCTACAGTGAGACACATGTTCATCTTCCAGGCCGACCCCATATAAATGGGCAATCATTTGTTCTTCTGTCCAATGTTTAACGTTCATATGCGGCCAGCCTGATTCGACACATACAACTCTTTTAATTCTTCCCGCAGCTTACCCAAAGCCCGAAACAGGTGCGCTTTCACAGTGCCTGTGTCGAGCTTCAGAATTTCAGCAATTTCATCTAAGCTCAGCGCATCGTAATGCCGCAGCGTAAACACGGCCCGCTGACGATCAGATAACTTTCCTAACGCTTTCTCCAGTCTTTGTTGTATTTGTTTCGCAAACAACTGCGCTTCCGCATTCGGTTCGCGCCCGGCCGCCATTGACAGGATGACATCTTCATCTTGCGGCGACGGACGCTTACGGAAAATTTTCCAGGAATGCGAGCGCAAGCGGTCCAAACAAGTATTCACCGCAATGCGGGTGACCCATTTTTCCGGGTGGTCCAACCCGGCCTGAGAGCCTTTATTCAAAGCTTTAAACGCTTTCAGGAATACATCCTGAGTAGCGGAATCCGCTTCATCAGCATCCTGCAGAAGACGCTTGCACAACAGATAAATGCGCTTCTGTTCAGAAGCCATCCAACTACCAAAATCCCGAAGCTCTACACCGGGTTGCGCGTAGGCATTCAAGGGTTCTGCCATGACATCCATCGTATGCTCTATTCCTACAAACGGCTGATGGCAGAAAAAGTTTACCGACGCGGCCTCAGAGAGCATACAGAAAATCCGTTGTTTTCGGCAGTGTTATTTTTGTTCCACGCGGACCGGATACAGAAAAGGTCGTATGGTCGCCGGAAGCACGAATCCATTGAATGGCCGATGTTTTTCCCGGCCGGCTTACGATTAGCGGCACGTCCACAGTGAAATCTTTTTCCACATCACTAAGTTGCAGCGACCATTCGTTTGAGGTCTGCGATTCTCGTTTTAAGGCAAGCTTCGGGATGCCGGTGCCGTATACCCAAGTATCGAAAAACAACTCAAGATTAGGATCAGGATCGGTCTTGGGAAGGAATCGGGCGGCTTCAGCGCGAAACTCTTCATTGGACAAGGTTTTATTCCGATACGAGCGAGCCAGAGTTTCCAGAAACTGTTCGAAGCGCGGTTCGCCCATCCGCTGCTGCAACATGCGGATCACCCAAGTGCCTTTGTTGTAGGTGATGATGCGCCAAGGCTCCGACGTGCTGGAAAACTTCAAGCGCAGTCCGAGTTCCAATGGGCCGACAGAATCAACCGGCTTGTTTTCTTCATCCAGCTTCAGCAGTTCGCCAGTGTAAAAATCGAGCAGTTGCGCGGCGGATTGTGAGCCGCGATTTTTCTCGTACCACTGCCAAGCGGCGAAGTTAGCCAAAGCTTCCGGTATCCAGCCGCTGCGATAGTTAGCAGGAAGAATCAAATTGCCCCACCACTGATGAGCAATTTCGTGCGGCAGCATGATGTCGGAGTAAAAGGTATTGAGCAGCGAAGTGCGCAGCGCGGCCGGTCTTCCTGCTTCCGGCAGATAAGACATGGTGGAAAGATAAATCAAACCGGGAAAGCCCTGCCCGAAATTTCCGGCAATCGGCGTAACAGCAACGTTCGCAGAAGAAGGCGAACCCCATTTTTTACCGTAGTCGCGGAGAATGCGGACTGTTTTTCCGGTGAGTTCCATCAGCGGGTTGGGCAGAACCGGATCAGCCAGATGATCGAGGCTCACGTTCTGGTGAATGCGCGGCGCAATGAGGCTCGGCGTGGGCAGCGGCTGGGGCGGAATCATACGCTCCAGCAGCGAGCGACTGGCGAAGCATTCCACATGAAAAGGCGATTCGTCGCGCTCCACTTTCACAAACTCTCCGACATTAAAGCCGACGTAGCGCACAGGCGAATCCAGAACGCGGTGCACGATACGCTCGCTGCCGCGCACAGCATCTTCGACCAGCTTGCCGCTCGAAACAACGCGCAGTTGCGGCGCGCTGTGGAACGTGAGGTCGAACGTGGTTTCGCCTTCCGGGCGGTACGGAAACCAGACGTTTCGCGCTTCCACAAAATACGATCCATCGCCGGTGGATTCGATAACGGAGCCTTCGTGGTTGATTTCCACTTCCACGGGCTGACCGACCGGAAGCGGCTCGGGCGCAACAATCAGAAAATGCCCAATGTCGTTTTCGTCGGCTTCGCGGACCGAATCGTGTTGCAACACTTCCACCGGTTTGTTGTTGACCGAAGCAGCAGTCACTTTCATCAACTGCGACATTTGCAGATCGAGGGCGCGCACGGACGGAATTCGCGCCGTGACGCGGAAACGGGTGCCGGCGCGGACGCGCAGATCGGGTTGAATGGCGGCTTCAATGCGGTAGGATTCGATGCGGAAAGGCTCAATGATGGCGGCGGTATTTTTCTGAGCAGGAAAGCTGGTCCAGACTTCGAACTGGCTTCCTTTCGAGCCGTAATTGACCACCTTACCGATGATGGAGCTTTCCGTTAACTGCGGATCGTAAGTGACATCAAAAGGACCTAAGGTGAGCCCACCCAGCACCGCATAGAATGTTCCCTGCGCTGGAGGACCGTTATTGATGAGCGAGGCGATAAAGGGAATTTCCACATCGGCGGCCAGGCTGCGCAGGATCTTGTTCCAGTTCGCGGCGAGCGCGGGCGCTTGTTCAGGAACTTGGCGCATTTCACCTTCCCTAATCTGCGCTAAGAGTTCGGCGTAGGTATTGTCGGTAAAGAAAAGCGCGGCATTGCCAAAGTGCTCGTCGAGGTTTGGCGTTTTCGTGTAATAGGCGAGAGAAGCACGCTCGCCGCGAGTGGGCGGCACCACCAAAGCTTCGGCTTCGCCCGCTTCCACGCCCACAGCGGTAAACACCGCAGCCATTGTTTTTCCGGAAACTGGTGCGGCAAAGGCCAGGTAGCCATCGGTGAGATACAGCTTGATGTTGCCGCGCGCAATGCGCAGATCGCGCACATGATAAACCTGATCCGGCTTGATCGAAAGATTGTGCAAAGCGGCGGAAAGCGCGGCGGCGGTCTGCGCCTGGGCCGACACCATTCCGGCGAGGAGCGCGGCAGCCATCACAATCAACCTGCCCATCATATAGAGGCCAGTGTATCGCCTGCCGAGCATAATCTGGCCCGCGCTTCCCCGACCACAAACAGCGATCCGGTAAAGAAAATGACGGCTTCCGGCGGAGCCGGCCTGATGAGTTCAACAGCATCGGAGATGACAGGAGCGATCAGCAGATCAGGGTGGTCGGTCATTTCCGCAATGGCTTCGGGCCGCAGCGCGCGGGGAAAATCAGGCGCGGTGAGGATCAACTTCGAAGCAAGCGGAAACAACAGGCCGGTGACTTCTTCCACGGCTTTATCGCGCATGGCTCCGTAGACGAGCCAAACGGGGCGACCGGCGCAGAACTCCTGTATGTAAGCAGCCAGCGCGCGCGCTCCGGCGGGATTGTGAGCGCCATCCAGAACCACATCAGGATTGTGTTGCACAAATTCCAAACGGCCCGGCCAGCGAGTTTGCGCGAGCCCCTTTTGAATTGCCTCAGCGGCGATGTTTAGTTTGAGGCAGGCCAGCACAGCAGTGATCGCGTTCTGCAGTTGGTGTTTTCCGGCGAGCGGACAAACGAAGCCATCGTTATCGAGCGTGAACCGAGTTTCGCGGGCGGAAATATCGATTTGTGAAACGGGCTGTTCGGCAGCTTTAATGACGGAGCAGCCAAGCTGCGCGGCGCGGGATAGAATCACGGCTTCCGCTTCGGGGTGCTGAGGGCTCATAATAAGCGGAACGCCCGGCTTTAAAATACCGGCTTTTTCGCCAGCGATGGCAGTAAGGGTGTTACCGAGATAGGCTTCGTGGTCGTAGTCTACGGGAGTGATGACCGTCAGTTCGGGCGTAACAACGTTGGTAGCATCCAAGCGTCCACCCAAGCCGACTTCGAGCACCACAATATCGGTGTGCCGGAAGGCTTCAAACGCCATTGCGGTGACGGTTTCAAAGTAGGAAGGATGAGCGTCGAGCTGCCCGGCTTCAAGCATCTCTTCGGCGATGCGATGTACTTTTTCAAACAAGGCGGCAAACGCTGTTTCGCTGACCGGCGCTCCATTCAGCGAAATGCGCTCGGTGGGGCTGGTTAGATGAGGCGAAGTGTATAAGCCGGTGCGCAATCCGGCAGCGCGGCAAACGGACGCGATCATGGCGCAGGCGGAGCCTTTGCCGTTGGTTCCGGCCACGTGAACAATTCTGAGATTTTGTTCAGGATGGCCAAGTTGGGCAAGCAGCGCGTTTATGCGCTCCAGGCCGAGCTTTGCGCCGGCTTTCAGTTCGTTGCCGAGCGCGTACAGATAGCGGACCGAATCGGGATAGCTCATGGCGCGGACACTCGATAACGGTTATAGAAGAAGCGGGCAATGGCCCAAAGAAGCACGCAGCCGCCAATGAGTTTTGCTTCGTACTGCCAAACGGATTTCACGTCTTCGGTGGGAATAAAAGAGAACACAATGGCGACGGCGGACACAGCCAAGCCGATGAAGGCCACCAAACGCTTCCCGAACTTCCAGGCCGCGCCAAAGATAAACAAAAACGGAACGAATAAGGTAATGACCGACAAATCCACCGTAAGCTGATACGCAGCGCGGAACGTTTCGCCTAGCTGGCTGACCAACAGCAGAACCGCCGCGCCGATGCCGAGCACCAGAATGGAAACGTAAGGCGTGTCGTAGCGGGGATGGCGTTTCGCGAAGGCGGGCGGCAATTGTTTGCTGATGCCGATCACAAACGGTAAGCGGGCGGACGCGCCGACATAAGTGCCAAGCTGACCGCCCAAGCTCATCAGAATGCCGAGCGAGATGAGCAACGGCAGCCACGGCCAGGAAACGTCGCGGGCGGCTTGCATTCCGGCTTGGGTAAGGCCAATCACAGGGCTGACTTGAGCAGGCGGCAAGATGATGAGAATGGCGGCGGTACCGACCACATAAAAGAGAACAACGAGCACGGCGCTGATCCAAGTAGCGCGGAAAACGGTTTGGCGCGGGTTGCGAATTTCGCCGCTCAAAATGGGGCTTAATTCAAGGCCGGTCATGCCGAAGGCCATCTGAGACCAGAAGTTGAGTTTCTGCCAATCCCAACCGGGCGAAAGTTGAAAGCGCGTGGCGGAACCACGATGGAAATAAACCAGAATGCCGGCGATCACCAGACAAGCCCACATCAAGTAGACGCTGATGCCGCCGAGATTATCAACCCACTTGCCGACGCGCAGCCCTACATAATTCGAAGACACAATCAAGACTAAAAGAACAAGCGCAACGGGCAGAACAAACGCAGGATTTTCAGCGTAGCGGGCCAACAGGGGCGACGAATTGGTCAACATGCCGACGGTCGCGGTGAGCACGCCGGGAATCCAGAACATGTTGTTGGTGTAGTAAAACCAGCCGGCCAGGTAAGCAGGCCATTCACCGAAAGCTTCACGAGTCCAGATGTAGAAGCCGCCCTGGTCAGGAAACAAGCGCGATAGAAAAGCCACGGAAAAAGCGCACGGCAACAGGAAAAAGGCAGCAGCCAGCGCCCACAAGGAAAGCGAACCGGAGCCGGCGTGCGCGGCTAAAGCAATCCAGCGGGTAGATACTAAAGCGGCGACGTTGAAAAGAACCAGATCGCGGAGACCGAGTTCCCGCTTCAAGGGCGGAATGGCTTCCGTAGTTGGGGCGGGGCTGATGGCCGACGCTTCGTTATGTTCCTGCTTCATCCTTCGTCATGGTATCCCGCGCAGGAAGACATCAGGCTGCCTTTGCGAACTTGATCCGGGTTTGGGGAGACGCGGGCGGGTTTTGCGGCGAGCCGAGCAGTTGTTTGCGTTCGCGGTAAAGCTGCCAAGTTTTGTTTGAACAAA
>CAXTWH010000012.1:0-110236 GCA_964247975.1 uncultured Bryobacteraceae bacterium
GGTTGGTCCTGCATCAGCCAGGCAATTTTGTCGGCGCTGTGAACGGCCTGTTCCACGATGCTATCGCCGCACAGGTAAACGAAGTTGTACCAGTTTCGAATCTGCCATTCCACATCGCTCATTCCTGTCGGACGCGCGCTGGCCGGCGGCATGGGTTTTACCGGATTGGTGTAGTAGGTCGCGTAGTAGGCCATCATTTTTCCGATTGCGCCGTTCTGTACCTGCTGCACGGTTTCCTGGATCATCTGGTTATACCGCCAGCAGAAACCGGCTACCAGCGACAAGTTCTTTCCTTTGGCTTTTTCCACCGTTTCGAGAACAGCGCGTATGCCGGGCGCATCGGTTGAAACGGGCTTTTCACAGAAAACATTTTTGTTTGCTTCCACGCAGGCTGCCAGATGGGTAGGCCGGAATCCGGGTGGAGTCGCCAACAAAACCACATCAACGCCGCTATCGAGCACCTTTTTGTAAGCATCCAACCCCAGAAACTGATTCGTTTTTTCCACTTTTACCCGATCAGCCACCTTGCTGATTTTGCCCAGGGTGCTTAAACAAGTGTCAACGCGGGATTGATCAACATCGGCCACAGCGATTAATTCCGCGTAATCATCAGCGTGTAAGGCTTGCGAAGCCGCGCCGGTTCCGCGCCCTCCGCAGCCGACCAGGCCGACCTTAATCGCTTTGGTAACAGTTTGGGCGGAGATAATGGCGGGAAATCCAGTTCCAGCTACCAAGGCACTCACGGTACTGGAAGCAGTTTTCAGAAATTGGCGGCGGTCGGAAGCATCTGGCAGCGTTTGCATGTCTTACTTACATATCATTTTTGATTTCATTTCGCACGTTCCGCCCAACTAAAACGCGCAAAAAGAAATCAACCGAACAAAAACAAATAAGAAAACTTCTACTTCAGCTTCAAATCGATAACAGCTTCTTTTTTGTTATCGAAAGGGCTCAGCGTTTTGGAATTGCTTGAAGCACCTTCGCGTTGGGCGCGAAGCTCATACGCGTTATTCGAGCTTAAGCCGTAGAAACGGTACATTCCATCATCCTGGGTAACAAAGGAGCGGACTTGCAGCGTTTTAGTGTCTTTAATCAAAACCACCGCGCCCGCTATCGGCTTGTTCTGACGATCACTGACGATGCCTTTCACGGAGCGGATGCTGGCATCAAAGTTGCGCTGATCCTGCGGAAACGCCGGAACAGAGATCATGCCGCTCAGGGTGGCCGCCATAACAACACGCTTGAAAAACATAATCGTTAAGGTCCCTACTCAGTAAGACTGGCGCGGTTTGTATCCCGTTGCATCAGAAGCAGTGTCCGGCGGAAAGCAGCCTGCTAATGCCAAGCTTCTTCCTCTTTTTCATCATCTTCCTCTTCTTCGTCATCCTCGTCCTCATCGTCGTAGTCGTAATCCTCGTCGTCCTCGTCTTCTTCGTCTTCGAGTTTTAGTTCAACGGGATGCAGGCTATTCACAATTAAAGATGCGCCGCACTCGTCACAGGACAACACATCGCCTTCGTCGAGTTCATCCTCTTCCGCGTCGATGGCAGCATCGCATTTCGGGCAGCTAATCATGGGATTTATCTCCGGCTTCATCATTTGGGTATGAACCGAACCACGCGGACGAAGTAACTTCTAACGCGCGGCGAGTACGTGATCTTGCAGTTCCTGATCGTAAGCGGCAATTTCGGCTGCTGTCAGGGTAACCACCGTTTTTTCAATGTCCTCCGCACTGAGAACCATGCGGCGAACATGCAGGCCGGCTAATTTCATGCACCAAGGATCGGTCAGGATTCTTTTTTTGTCTCGGCACACCTGCAGCAAAGCCGGGTGCGGCAAAGCAATCACCTTTTCTTCTTCCGTGCCGTCGTCATATTTTAAGAAGAACTTCACGTCAACAGTGTCGGCATGGCGAATGGCGATACCCGTTTGCAGCCACCGAAGCAGAACGGTGCAATTACGCCCAAATGGGTCTGGGCCAACCTCGAACTGGCGAAAATGCTCCGGCATTTCAACCAATGCTAACATGCGCAGGACGGCTTGGGAAAACTGCAAGTAGTTTGAAATGCGTCAGGATTTTACTGAATTCGCCCTCGCTATCAGGAGCGCGAAGACCGCGAACCGATTAGCGAAAGCAGTTCGTCACGGCTTTCTTTACTGGTTCGAAAGGAGCCAAGCATAGCACTGGTGATGGTGCCGGAGTGCTGTTTTTCCACGCCCCGCATCATCATGCAGAAATGCTGGGCCTCACAGATAACACCAACGCCTTGGGGCGAAACCAGTTCCTGGATGGTTTCCGCTACTTCCTGCGTCAGCCGTTCTTGAATCTGAAATCTTCGCGCGAACACGTCCACAATGCGGGGAATTTTGCTTAAGCCGATTACTTTTTCGTTGGGCAGATAAGCGACATGCATTTTGCCGAAAAACGGCAGCAGATGATGTTCGCACATGCTATAAAATTCAATATCTCTTACGATCACCATCTCGTCGTATTTGACATTGAATAAAGCGCCGTTCACAATCTCACGCACATCGGCGGAATAGCCGCTGGTGAGATATTTCCAGGCTTTTTCGGAACGCTGCGGCGTACTCAACAATCCTTCGCGTTCAGGATTTTCGCCGAGTTCCTCCAGCACAGCACGCATATGCCGGGCAATGGTTCCCGATTTCGATCTGGCAGGAAGGTCAACCACAGCGACCTTATTGTCTTTCATGAACTTGAATTATCCTTATTCTTAACGAACGGCTAACGTGTTCTGTTCAAGCACAGGAATTTCGTGCTGTCCAGTTTCCAGTAGCAGCAGTTCAAACCCGTTGCGGGCCGTTTCCTGGACGTGAACGCGGGTCAGAACGGGGCCGGAATGCCCGAAACACGATAACCAATCCGTTGCTAGATATTGTGCAATTACCTGGGCGATGTTCTCCGTAGTTGGCACTAAACGGTTGAACTCAGGCACATCAAGATTGATGTTCCGGCTAGAAAAATGCTGCAAAACTGTTCGACTAACGTAATCATCCAGCAGATCGATCACAATCACCAAACCGGTTTGTTCGTTGATCATCCCCCGAACGGTTACTTCCAGTTCGTAATTGTGTCCATGCCCGTAGGGATTGTTACATTTGCCGAAAATCCGATCGTTTTCAGATTCGGACAACGCCGGCGAATGCAGCCGGTGCGAAGCAGGAAAATGATAGCGCCTCGTAACAGAAGCTTTCATTCAGCAACATCCTCGCGAACAACATCCACATACAAATCCGCAGTTTCGTACAACCGAACCCGGTGCAGTTTCCCCGGGCCATTTTCAAACCGAGCGGCCAAACGCCGCCAAATTTCCAATGCAATGTTTTCCGCCGTGGGCACCACCTGATTGAAAGGTTTCACTTCGAAATTAAGAAAGCGATGATCCATTGGCCGGATCACTTCTTCTTCCAGAATTTCCTTTACGTCTTTCAAATCGGCTACCATGCCCGTCACCGGGTCCGGAACACCGGCCAGAGTTATTTCTACTTCATAGTTATGCCCATGCCCATTCGGGTTGGCTGCTTCTCCGTAAGTGGTCCAGTTCTGCGCTTCTGTCCAGGAAGGAATGCGGCACACGTGCGAAGCCGAAAATTCCGCCTTTCGGGTTATAAACATCCTTTATTTTGATGCAGCGGATTCGATATCAGATACTCTTATATTCGAGAGCCCCCAATCGAGCGCCGTATGCAAGCAGTCAATTGCCCTAGCGAACGCTTCCGCTTTTGTTTCTCCTTACGTATGAGCTTCAGGAAAATCAGGAAAATTAACGCTTTAACCGCCTTCTGATTTCGCAATGAAGCGGGCGGGGTAAGACAGTAAGTTCATAATTCCTCTTTTCGGATTGCTAGGTCTTTCACTTTTCCGTCGGAGCTGAGAGATATGCTTAAATTAGCGTTCCATGCAAGCCGTTACAGCCCGTCCCTCCCTCACAATCGCCAATAGTTCGCGCATTCTGTTGATTGTTCTGACGCTCGCGTTTCTGGGCATTATCAGCTACAATCTGCGCGACACGACGGTTCATGAAGGCGACCGTGCGCCTGAATTTTCCATCCACACGGATCAGGGACAAACTATTACACCCGCCAGTTTCGGCGGCAAGATCCTGGTGCTCAACTTCTGGGCTACCTGGTGCCAGCCCTGCGTGACTGAGACTCCCTCGCTCAGCGCGTTTCAGCGCAGCTTTCAAGATAAAGGTGTTGTGGTGCTAGGCGTCAGCATCGATAAAAATGCCGATAAATACAAACGCTTCTTGCAGCGATTTCATCTTGCCTTTCAAACCTATCGTGATCCGCAGGCTAATATCAGCTCCGATTACAGCACGTTCCAGATTCCCGAAACATACATCATTAAAGACGGCAGGATTTTACGGAAGTTTATTGCCGACCAGAACTGGACCTCAGACGAAATCACGCAGTACATCCAGGGCCTTCTATAAAGTCCGACACAAATTCTATGCCCATCACTCCTGCGTTGGTTGAACTCTTGAAATCGAAGTTAGACAAGAACGCAGTGCTCTCGTCTGATTCCGATTTAAAGTTGTATGAATACGACGGCGGCGTGGATCGGCACCAGCCGGAGTTGGTGGTATTTCCCCGCTCCACTGAGGATGTTATTTTCATCGTGAAAACCGCACTGGAACATGGAACGCCGATTGTGGGCCGGGGCGCGGGAACGGGTTTAAGCGGCGGTTCCATTCCGAAAGCAGGCGGAATTGTGATTTCGTTCGCCCGGATGAACAAAATTCTGGAAATCGATATTGAGAATCAACGGGCCATTGTGCAGCCAGGCGTGGTGAACCTGGATGTTTCGCTGGCGGTTCAGCCGTTCGGCTACTTTTTTGCGCCTGATCCTTCCAGCCAACGCGCCTGCACAGTAGGCGGCAACGTAGCTGAAAACGCGGGCGGCCCGCATACGCTGGCTTATGGCGTAACCACCAATCATGTTGTGAGCCTGGAAGTGGTGCTGCCGGATGGAACGCTGTTGCAGATCGGCGATAAAGAACTGGATCTTCCCGGCTATGACTTGATCGGGCTGCTGACCGGCTCGGAAGGCACAATGGGCTTAGTAACCAAGGTCGGTGTACGGCTGATGCGCCAGCCCGAAGCAGTGAAAACCATGCTCGCTATTTTCGCTACCACCGATGCGGCAGGCGACACAGTGGCTCAGCTCACCGCGCGGCAGATTATGCCGGTAGCGCTCGAAATGCTCGACGGCCCGATGATTCGCATGGTGGAAGAATCTACCCACGCCGGTTATCCCGTCGATGCGGCGGCCGTGCTGCTGATTGAAATGGAAGGCTTGCGGGAAGCAGTGGAACTGCAAGCGGAAGCGGTGAGTGAAGTCTGCCGGGCTTCCGGGGCCACCGAAGTACGAACCGCCAAAACGCCGGAAGAACGCGACCTGCTTTGGAAAGGCCGAAAGAATGCCTTCGGCGCAATCGGAAGAATCAGCCCCACTTACTACGTGCAGGATGGCGTAGTGCCGCGCACCAAAATTGCTCAAACACTGCGGGAGATCGGCGAGATTGCCAGAAAATACGATCTGGTGGTCAGCAATATTTTCCATGCAGGTGACGGCAACCTGCATCCCATTATCTTGTTTGATGCGCGGAAAGAAGGCGAACTGCGGCGGGCGCAGTTATGCGGCGAAGAAATTCTGGATTATTGCGTTTCCGTGGGCGGTTCCATTACCGGCGAGCATGGAGTGGGCATGGAAAAGGTCGAACTGATGACGCGCCAATTCTCCGATGAATCATTGGATATGATCCGCCAATTTAAAACATTGTTTGACCCGCACTGTTGTTTGAATCCGGGCAAAGTGCTGCCTACCGGTAAAGGATGTATGGAGATTCGGCAGCCGGTCAGCTTGACGATCTAGCTTTCTGCTTTTATGCGGCGCGTGCGACAGTTGGTGCTGGTTCTAGGCGACCAGTTAAATCTCAGGTCTGCCGCTTTTAATGGGTTTGACCGCAGCCAAGATGTGGTCTGGATGGCCGAAGTGGATGAAGAATCCAGTCATGTTCCTTCGCACAAAGCACGCACGGTAATGTTTCTAAGCGCGATGCGGCATTTTGCCGAGGAACTGCACGCCAGAAAAGTGGAAGTTCATTATTCCTATCTGCAAACTCCTGGAAATACGCAGAGCTTTGCCGGGGAATTCAAACGCGCTGTAGACGAATTGAAGCCGGAAAAGTTGATTCTGGTGCAGCCGGGCGAATGGCGGGTGTTAATGCAGTTAAAGCAAGCGGCAGCGGAATCGGGCGTTCCATTAGAGATCCGGCCTGACCGCCATTTCTTTTGTCAGCCCGCTGAGTTTCAAGCCTGGGCCAAGCAGCATCCGCAGCTTCGGATGGAATTCTTCTACCGTGAAATGCGAATGCGAACCGGCATTCTGATGGAGAATGCTAAGCCAGCCGGAGGCCGCTGGAATTTCGACAAAGAAAATCGAAATCCATTGGGGAAACAAGGGCCGGGCTTGCTGCCTCCGCCGCACAGTTTTCCGCCCGACGCGATTACGCAAACAGTAATGAACGAAGTAAACGAGCGGTACGCCGGAAACCCAGGCTGCTGCGACCATTTCAATTTTCCGGTTACTGCCGTGCAAGCCCAGGAAGCTCTGCACGATTTCATTGAAAACCGGTTGCCTTATTTCGGCGCGTTTCAAGATGCGATGTGGACAAACGAACCCATTCTGTACCACACCCGTTTGTCTGCCGCGCTGAACCTGAAACTGTTAAACCCGCGCCAGTCGCTTGAAGCGGCGGAAACGGCTTACCGGCAGCGGCATGTTTCGCTCGAAGCAGCGGAAGGATTTGTGCGGCAGATCCTCGGTTGGCGCGAGTATGTTCGCGGCATGTACTGGATGCTGATGCCGGAGTTCCAGGAAAACAATGCCCTTGAAGCGTGCCGACCCTTGCCTGATTTCTACTGGACCGGCAACACGGAAATGAACTGCCTCCGCCATACGATTGGCCAAACGCTGGAGTTCGGCTATGCTCACCATATTCAGCGATTGATGGTGAACGGAACATACGCGCTTCTGTTCGGCGTAAACCCGAAGGAAATCCACAAATGGTATCTGGGTGTTTATGTGGATGCAGTGGAATGGGTGGAACTGCCGAATGTGCTGGGCATTTCGCAGTTTGCCGACGGCGGCATCATGGCGACGAAGCCTTACGTGGCGACAGGCAAATATATTTCACGCATGAGCAACTACTGCAATGGGTGCCGGTTTGACCCCAACGCCGCTACGGGCGAGAATGCCTGTCCATTCACGACTTTTTATTGGGACTTTCTATTACGGCATCGTGAAATGTTAGCGGGGAACGAACGAATGAAATGGCAGGTGCGCAATCTGAACCGGTTAACAGAAGAGCGCAAAACGGAAATACAGCGCCATGCTGAACATTTGCGTACACACCCGGTTTAAGCGTGCGTGGTTTTGCGGCGCGGCAGTTTGGACTGTTGCGGCTGGCGATATAAACGGGCAATAGCTTCGCTTAAAAAACCAAGATGCACGGCCCGTTTACCGGAAACCGCAATCGCTTCTATTTCTTGCCGGCGAAACAAGCCGGCAATCTCGGGAGGCAAGCCCCGGCTTACGTCAAAGCCGGCGGCAAACGGAGAGAACGCCGGTAAAATAACACAATGGCAGCAGTGCAAAAACAACGGCAGCTTCTGCCGGACGCCCGCAGCATCATGAATGCCCAGCGAAGGATGCAGATGGCCGATCAGCAAGGTATCGTTTTCCGGGATCGGCACATCAAAGCGGTCTCCGTGAATAGCAGTTACGCCTCGCGCTGACCAGTGATTCAACATTTGTATAGGCAAGTGACTGAATTCCTGCGCAAAGGCCCGGTCATGGTTGCCGCGAACCGCAATCAGCCGCGTCGACTGCGAAAGAGTGATAAGGATTTTTTCAATCCATTCCCTTTCGGGCGGGCTAGGACGCGGCGCATGAACCAAATCACCAAGAAACACAATCTGGTCAGGCTTTAATTCTGCGGTAACGGCAAATAATTTATCGCGGGCGCGGTCGTCAGCTAAGGGGCCGAGCTGTCCGCGTCGCCGCTGAGTCCAGCTATAGCCCAGGTGAATATCGGCGATCAGCAGCGAACGGGAAGCAGGTATCCAAAGCGCGCCGGAAGGATGAGCGATAAACTGACTGCCGAAAGAAACGCTGGTCTCCAAACCAACAGTATGGCAAAAAACGGATCAGTATAAAGGAACGCTGGAATCAATTTCACGGCTCCAGCGGTCAATTCCGCCGGACATGCTCCAGCAGTTTTCCACGCCGTGTTCCCGCAGCCAAGCGACCACGTGCAAGCTACGAACGCCGTGATGGCAGTAAACCACCAGCGGATTTTCATCTGCTTGGGTTTCAATGGTTTGCAGATTGGCGGGAACGGTGTTCATGGGAAGAAGCGTTGCCCCTTCAAGGCGGGAAATCGCCCACTCGTTAGGCTCGCGAACATCAATGAGAACAAACGGCTTATTTTCGTTTTGCAAGCTTTGCACTTCTTGCGGAGTCATTTCCAGAGAATTTGGGGCAGCCATTCCGTCTTAGTTTAAACAACTGTTGAACAAACGAACTTAATCTACTCGGGATGGAATATCTAAAACTCCCTATCATTCGTTCAGAAGTGTTCTGTTTTGATTTTCCTAATTCAAAGGGCCCAAAACTAAAATCAACACATGTGTGTCGGAAAGCTGTTACAAACCATTCTTTTTGTCGGCTTGTTCATCGAGCGAGGCGGATTAGCTCAGACCCCGCCCACAGACTTCCATCGCGCTATCGTCCACTGTCTTAACGATGCGTCCCGGCTGGAATTGCCCGACACCTCACAGAGAAGCTTTTCAGACGCACACGGTCCTAATGATCTTTGTGTACGCCCGGTCGGACCAACAGACGTGCAGATTTTGTGGGAAAACAGGCTATTGCTTTCAGCCCATCTGAAAAGTCTAATGAACCCCAATATCGTTGTTGTCTGGAACGACCGCGGAAAGGCACTCGCCTTGAATTACAGTAATGGCGGCGCTATCGGAAGTTGGCACACTCGATTGTTCACGCTACAAGGGAAGAGGATGATCGATGTAACCGGAGCGATTCAGCAAGCCGTGCTGGACTTCCAATCGCGGCACTACTGCCAGAAACGTGGCAACAACGTTCGAGCTCTAAAGTGGATGAGCCCAACAAGCCTGCTGATCCTCACAGAAGTGTATCCAACTGGTGACTGTGGTAGCGATTCAGGCTATGTAGAAGGTTATCTCATTAACGTGTCTACAGGTCGCATTCAACAGCGACTTACATTCGATCAGCTAGCCGTGTTCAAAGGCGTATGTTTGCAGAATACAGAATAGTGTCCGCACAAAAACTTAGAACGGAATTTTTAACCTTATCTGAATTTAATACATCTAACTTAAGATAATTAACGTATTTATATTAGATGGTGAGATGTCCGGTGTGTCTCCGGAAGGTGGGGTTTCGGAGCCTTGCTGCCAGTGTTAGCAATAAAAACTACTCCTGCTCCCGTTGTGGACGCGAATGGAAGTTTACGAAAATCAGTATGTCTTGCGCGGCACTGGTTTCGTTGGCACCTTCCTTGTACTTAGCCGTTACTCGTGGGTCTAATTTTTTCAGCAACATAGAGCATATTATTGAAGCGGTAACGCTTTTCTGTTGTTTATACGCGGCAATTTTGTTGTTTTTCGGCAGCCTTGAACCCTCCCGCAGCCGGACATGAACACAATCGTGGTCTGTTTGTTCGCTACGATAAAAGATTAGCTTCCATGAGCGCGTCCGCTGTTGACCTTAAAAAAACCGTTAATTTACCGAAAACAGATTTCCCGATGAAGGCTAATCTGCCCACCGCCGAGCCCAAGCTGCTGGAGCGGTGGGAAAGCGATGCTTTATATCACCAGATTCGAGAAGCGCGAACGGGCAGGCCGATGTACGTGCTGCACGACGGGCCGCCGTACGCGAACGGCAATATTCATTTGGGAACGGCCTTCAATAAAGTTCTCAAAGACTTCATTGTGAAATCGCGCAGCATGGCCGGTTTCGATGCGCCGTATGTGCCGGGTTGGGACTGCCACGGACTGCCGATTGAATTTAAAGTCGACAGCAACCTGGGCAAGCGCAAAGCCACGATGACGGCGGCGGAAATCCGGGCGGAATGCCGTTCATACGCTGCCAAATATGTAGACATCCATCGCCGGGAGTTCAAGCGTTTAGGAATTTTCGGGCGTTGGGAAGACCCTTACCTAACGATGTCCGCCGGTTATGAGGCGGTAATCGCGCAGGCGTTTGTGGATTTTCTCCACAACGGGTATGTATATAAAGGTTTGAAGCCGGTCCACTGGTGCATTAAAGACCAGACCGCGCTGGCCGAAGCGGAAGTGGAATATGAAAACCACTCCAGTCCTTCCATTTACGTGAAATTCAGGCTTGTTTCCGATCCGGCGTTGCTTGACCCCGCCTTAACAGGACGCGACGTGTACGGCGTGATCTGGACCACCACGCCCTGGACCATGCCCGCGAATCTAGCCATCTGTTTTCATCCGAAGTATGAGTATGCGGCAGTGGATACCGCTTCCGGCGTGATGATTGTAGCGGAAGGTCTGCTGGATAAGTTGAGCGAAGAACTTGGCTGGGGCAAAACTGTGGTGGCGCGCTTTCCAGGTTCGAAACTGGAAGGCGCTCTCTTCCGGCATCCGTTTCTCGAACGGGATTCGCTCGGCATTCTGGGTGACCACGTGACACTCGAACAAGGCACCGGTGCGGTTCATACTGCGCCCGGACACGGCCAGGAAGATTTTGTGGTCGGGCAGCGGTACGGGCTTCCGGTGTATTGTCCGGTGGATTTCGCAGGTCGGTTTTTTCAAGCGGAAGGTGCGGCAGGCCAGTTGCCGGAAACACTGCTTGGCAAAACAGTTTGGCAGGCGAATCCGCTGGTGGTGGAGATTCTGCAGGAACATGGCGCGCTGGTGAAACACCAGAACATTGACCACAGCTACCCGCATTGTTGGCGCTGCCATAACCCTACGATTTTCCGCGCTACCGAGCAGTGGTTTATCGGCATGGATCGCGAAGAACTGCGAACCCATGCGATGGAAGCGATTCAGCGGGTGCATTGGCATCCGGCCTGGGGCGCAGAACGCATCGGCAACATGGTGGCGAACCGGCCGGACTGGTGCATTTCGCGGCAGCGCGTGTGGGGCGTTCCCATCACTGTTTTTTACTGCGACACCTGCAGCGAACCGTTCACCGACAAACAAGTTCTGGATGGCGTGGTGGAGCAGTTCCGGCAGGAAACATCCGATGTCTGGTATTCCAAAACAGCGGCGGAGTTGATGAAGCCGGGCTGCACATGCGCCAAATGCGGCGGCAGTTCTTTCCGCAAAGAAACCGACATTCTGGACGTTTGGTTCGATTCAGGTTCGAGCCACTTAGCGGTGTTAACTCCGGAAAATCATCTGCCGTGGCCGGCGGACCTTTACCTGGAAGGCGGCGACCAGTATCGAGGATGGTTTCAAAGTTCGCTGCTGATTGGAGTTGGCTTGAAAGGGTCGGCACCGTATAAGGCTTGCGCGACCCACGGCTGGACGCTTGATGCAGATGGCCGGGCGATGTCGAAATCTTTGGGGAACGGCATTGAACCGGAAGAAATTGTAAAGAAGTATGGCGCAGATATTCTGCGCTTGTGGGCGGCTTCGGTTGATTTCACCGAAGATGTCCGGCTTTCTGATGTGATTCTGACGCGGCTTTCGGAAGCGTATCGCAAGCTGCGGAATACGTTCCGGTACGCGCTGGGCAATCTGCATGATTTCGATCCGGCTACGAACGCGCTTCCCGCTTCAGAGCTTTGGGAAATTGACCAGTGGATTCTGGCGAAGGCCGAGGAACTGGTAGAGAAATGCTCTCGCTGGTATGAGGCGATGTCGTTTCATTCGGTATACCGGGCCATTTACGATTTTGCGGTCACTGACCTGAGCGCGGTTTATTTCGATGTTTTGAAAGATAGGCTGTATACAACCGCTCCGCAATCGAAAGCGCGACGCAGCGGGCAGACAGCAATCTACCGGGTGCATCTGGCGTTGGTGCGGCTATTGGCTCCGCTGCTGAGTTTTACCTGCGAAGAGGTGTGGGCGCATACCAAACGCATTTTGGGAAGCCCGAACAGCGTACATCTTGATTACTTCCCTTCCCCGGCAGAGCTAACCGAAGGCTTGCCGGAACAAGCGCGGCAGCGGCTGGCGAACTGGGATCGCTTAAGCGAGATTCGCGGCATTGTATTAAAGCACCTGGACACGGCGCGGGAACAGAAAATGATCGGTTCCGGTTTAGAAGCGGCGGTGACCCTCGAAGCAGGCGGCGAAACGTATCGTTTGCTGAACGAGTACTTACCGCAACTTCCGGCGCTGTTTATCGTCTCACAAGTAGGGTTGAAACAAGGCGCGGCAGAGATGATGGAAGTGCAAGTGGAGCGGGCGAGCGGCGACAAATGCGAACGCTGTTGGAAGTACACGCTGGACGTAGGCCAGGATCCTGATTTCCCGACCATCTGCCTTCCCTGTGCAGCGGCGATCAAGGAGTCACTTTCGTAGTGGCAGAACAGGAAACGGGGCGCGTCGGATATCGCTTTCTGCCTTTTATGATTGCAGCGGCAGTGGTTCTCCTGGACCGTTTCACCAAAGTTTACATTCGGAATCATTTCAACAGCTTCGATGCGTTGGAATTGATTCCCGGCTGGTTCCGGTTGATCCACACCGAAAACCCAGGCGCGGCGTTCGGCATGCTGGCGGAAGGCAATCCCATCCTGCGCAGCATTGTGCTGGTTGGCATTTCCGGCGCGGTGCTGGTTTTTGTCATCAGCACTCTGTTAAAGCAATCGAGCGCGGTGAGCGGCTGGGCCATGCGGGTCGGACTCGGCTTTATTCTGGGTGGGGCGGTGGGTAATTTATACGACCGGATCGCGATAGGAACCGTGACGGATTTTCTGGAAGTGTATCGCGGCGATTGGTCGTTTCCCGCTTTTAATGTTGCCGATAGTGCCATTACAGTTGGCGCTGCATTGTTGTTGATTGATTTGTTCTGGTCTTCACAGCGAAAAGAAATGCGTTCCCGGCAGCCTGTGCAGCCATATTCAAAACCATAATGTTTCCCAAGCTTTTCAGTATCGGTTCTTTTTCCGTTCCTACCTATGGGGTGCTGGTCGCGCTAGGATTTCTGGCCGGATTGTTTATCGCGCTCCGGCTCGGCAAACGCATCGGCTTGCCTTCGGAACCGCTGACTAATCTTGCTCTTTACTGCGCCCTGGGCGGTATTGTGGGCGCGAAGCTGTTCATGTTCATGTTCGATTGGCAGTATTACCGGCAGAACCCACATGAGATTTTTTCGCTTTCCACATTACAGGCGGCGGGCGTATTTCATGGCGGATTTATTGCGGCTCTGCTTGTTGCTGTCTATTACATCCGGCAGCAGCGATTGCCTTTCTGGCAAACGCTGGATTGTTTTGCGCCGGGAATTGCGCTAGGCCATGCGATCGGGCGCATCGGTTGTTTCGCTGCCGGATGTTGCTGGGGCCGCCAGTGCGACCTGCCCTGGGGCGTACGCTTCCATACCGACCAGGCAGCGCCGGTGCCGCTCGATGTGCCGCTTCATCCGGCGCAGCTTTATGAGAGCGCGGCGAACCTGCTGATTTTCGCGCTGCTTTACCGTTTGTTTCAGCACCGGCAAAGGCCGGGCCAGATCTTCGGCTTGTATCTGGTGTTGTATTCAACTGCGCGATTTGTTGTGGAGTTTTACCGAAACCATGAGCAATCGCTGATTGCGGGATTGTCGCTGACCCAGTGGATTGCGGCCGGGTTGTTCGTCCTGGGCGTAGCTGTTTTATCTCGTTCTCGACAGACTGCTTTTGTTGCGCAGCACCAGTAATCAAGCGGCGGTGATTTCTCTGGACGTAATTTCGTACTTGAAGCTTTCAGGATCGAGGCTATCGAGCCGTCCCTCGTCCGTTTCGGCTTGAGGATACATGAAGAACCGGACCGGCGCGCCGCTTGAGCCCGGCAGCTTTACATCCTGCGCAAAGTTGTACGCCATCCAGTTCATTTCCCAGGAACCGAATAAGTGCGCACGGGTTTCCTTCACCAGTTCGTCATTGATCGGGCGATTTCCGGGCGGCTCTTCCAGCATCACTTTTCGCACGTCGGCTGGATCAACCGGAACCCAACCGTAGTTGTTGAGATGGACTTCCGCGCGGCAGTGCTGCGCTTTAGTTATTTTCTCCGAGGAAACACCCAGGCTTTTGTAACCCATCTGCGACGGGGCGATGCGAATGCCGTATACGTCACGCGCCGGGAGTCCGGCGGCGCGGGCGAGACCCACATAAAGCGAGTTAAGGTCGGCGCATTTGCCGCCAAGATCGCCGGATTTGAGCATGAAGCGGATATCGCCCAAGCCGCAACCGCGTGTTTTCGGATTTCGATATGTATGCTCCACGATCCATTCATAAATGGCGCGTGCTTTGTCAAGATCGGAAACGGCATTCTTCGTGATCTTCATTGCGGTTTGTTTCACGATACCGTCAGTGGGTATGGTTCTGGTGGGTTGCAGGAAGGCTTTTAACTCAGCGGAGTTTGTTTTCGGCAATTTGTTTGGCGCGCTTAAATCAACAGTCCAATTTCTGGTGGCGACCCGGCTGGTTACGGTCAGAATCGGTTTTACGCCGGCAGGAAATTCGGCGGCGATGATTTGCAAAGCTTCGGCTTTGTTTTCAAATGTTCTGGCCGTGCCGTTTTCGCATGGGAACATGTTGGAAATGGTCTTTTGGTAGGGCGTTTCACGAGAAAGCACTCCCGGCACCCAGATGCGCGTTGTTCCGGATGGTTTCAGGACTTCCACGCGGGTGGTGACTTCAAAGGCGCGCCAATCGACGGCAGGAACAGCAGCGAGCCGTTTTGAAACAAGGAAAGCGGTGGCTTGCAGAAAATCACGCCGGTTCATCGGTTTTCCCGATCAGCGTAGCTGATTTGCGTCTGAATTGCAGTAGTTTGAATCAAGTATTGTGTTCCGCAGGAGTGCGGATGAGATAGGAATCTTGCTTGAAGCACAAAACCCACTTTAATTCTTCGCTTCCGTGGCTGTTTTCAGTAGATCATCCAACCAGGTTCCAGATTTAAAATACTGCTCTTTCCAATGAAAATCAGTTTGGTCGAGAGCTAAAGCTTTGCCCATACCCAAGTGGTAAAAAGCGTTTCTGTTTTGCGCTGCGCGGCCCGCATGTTTCACCAAAAATATTCGTGCTTGGTAGGTTTGTTCCCAAAGCTGATCGTAGCCGTGGAAATCAGGCAATTTTATGAACCCTGCGGTGGGTTGGTAGCTACCGGTACCAGCCGCCTCTGCAAATCGGTATTCGGTGTAAGCAGCTACGCCTTCGTTCCATTCCTGAAACTCCGAATATTGATAATTTTTCTGATTGGCGGCCATTAATTGCAAATAGGATTTGTACACAGCTACTGCGTCGAGCGCGGTTCCGATGTTGTAGGCAATGTCGGTTACATCATTGCTGGTTGCGGCCAGCCATAACGAATAACCTTGCAGGTGAATTAACCGCATGACCTCGGCATTCTGGTACGGAAAGGGAAAGCTAAGCTGCCAAGAAGGATCGCTGCGGGAGCCGATTTCTAAACTAGCAGTTTTGGTGTAGCTACCATTTGTTGCTTGAAACACATGAAACATCTCGTGTGAAGCGGTGATGACCCACTGCGCAGGATCTTGTTTTAGAAGTTCGGGCGAGCCGATCACAACAGCGGGTGTTTGCCCGATGGAGAAGGATGCGGAAAGGTCCGTAGCAAAGGTTCGTTTTCGAGCCTGTATCGAATGCTGAAATGAGGCAGGTGATATCAATGTTGTAAATCCTTCCACGTTCGGCGCGAAGCCTATAGCATATTCGGAATCAGCTTTGATGTATATGAGACGCACCGGAATCTTTGAGGCTCCCGGCCATATGTTGTCGGCTTTGGCTGACCACAAATGGCAAAGCTCGTCGATCACGGTCATGTCTTGCGTTGATAGATTAGAAGTTGGCGTTGCCGGACGTAGCGGGGCAAAGAACAGGGTTGCTGCAAATAAGTGCAAGCAGGCTCTGAAGCTAAGATTCACCATCCCAAGTGTAAGATAAAAATTTTGAAAGGGCTTTAGCTCAAAAGACGGTTATACTCGGCGTGACTGCCGATCCAAAACCACAACACACCATCATCTACCACAATACCCAGAGCACGATAATGAAGTCCCACGCGACAGACCAGAACTTGTTAGCTTTTTTAAACTGTAAAGCCGGATGCCTTGGATCGGCTTTCAACAAACAATGCCTTGCCTGCAAGAATCTGAACCTCTGATGGAAGTACACGACAACTCTACCAGAAATCAGGAGAAGAGTGATGTATCACAGCGGTGTCGATCGGCCAGACTTGTGATCTTCCACTGCACGCTCAGCTAAAGAAAGAAGCTTTCCGTTTTGTGCATCAGCTTCAATTTGTCGATCCCAAACCTCGGCGTCGAACTGCAAAAACCAGTCCCTAAAAGCATTTAGTTCATCGGCAGTTAAGCCTTTAATTTGGCTTTCGATCTGTTCAATTTTGCTCATCGCTCACTTCACTTTCAGCGTAGGACGAAATACTTAAAGAAACTCCTATTCAATTCTCACCGCTTCCCCCGGTCCAATTGAATCTAGCGCAGATACCGCCGCTGGTATCAGCCGTTTCAAATCATGCAAGCGGTTCGTTCGCCCACAGAGAACTAGCAAAGAAATCTCTCGTCCGGTCAGATTTTGTTGACTGGAAATATTCTGGTCAACAGTAACAAGAACATTAAAACCGGCTGCTTCGGCAGCTTTGAGAAGCTGACTATTTTTCAGTCCTGCTAATTTTGCAAACCTTACCGTTTGACACTCGTGGCCGGGAAACAGAAGATGCATATGTTCATCAATGCATTCATCTATTAACAACCGCATCAGACGCTTGCCAGCAATAGTTGTTTGGCTTGTTCCAGCACGTCTAAAGCTACAGAACGCGAAACGGTTGGAAATCCTTCCAGAAAGTCCTCCAACGTATCACCGCCTTCCAAGTACTCAAACAATGTTTGGACCGGCACTCGTGTTCCGCGAAAAACGGGTACTCCGTGCATCGTTTCGGGATCTTTAGTAATTGCTTGTGTCACGTGTTTATTGTCGCTCAGTTCCACGTTAACGGATAGGCAGTACATTTTTTTGGAGATTCCGGTAGACCAGTTATCAAGAAACGTAGGCGACAATCCAGGCAAGTGGCCTCGCGAACGCAATAATGTTTATCGTTTTTAATCGCAACTTAAAAAAACGTTGGGCGATCAGGCCAACATCAATCTGTCGCGATTGCCTGAAGATTACCAAAGAAGCAGTGAATTTTAGAAGGTAGAATCCGCTATTTTTATATCTGTAAAGCACATGACGAGAAAAACCTTAATCAAGGAGTTCCGGTCCAAAAAACCCGAAACAGTGATTGTCGATGGATTGATTAGACAAGCATGGACTTTTTTCTTTCAGCAAGCATGGCCTTTGTTCATTGCAATCTTCTACTTTGGATACGGTATTCTGAGCCATTTTGTACGCAAGTACATTCCTTCCGTAAGGATCTATTTAACGCCTGGTCTCCCCTGGGTAATCAGCGCAGTTTGCATAATAATCGGCATACTTATTTACAATGGTTTCACCAACCGGGGACGTAGGAGCTACTTGTTGCGTTTGCTTCGCCTTATCAGGCGATACAACAGATTCAGTCACGAGAAGGAGATGGAGGTGATCTCGCGAATTCATTCCCGAACTCGGGCGGCTGCGCTCGTGTTGCTCATGACTTTGTTCTTGACGCTTCCACTCGCAGTTGTAAGTGGCTACTTGTTCGGAGTCGCCATAATCAGTGATATAACCAACAACATTAAGGGGACTAGCTTTCATCCACCCTTTGGGCCAAGACTATTTTTCAATGTTTATGGGATAGCTTTGGGATTATTTTTAGCTGGATTTTTAATCTACTGGAATCAGCCCGATTGGAGTCGCTCCTTTTGTCAGCCAAATATCGTCGAAAGATGATTGTCAATTGGCAGGCTAAAGTCGTTAAAATAAAATCTAAGCTTCGCATTCAGCCCCGCAGAGCCGCTTCAACTCGAGCCTATCAGCAGATGCATGAGATGATTGTAGCGGAATTGCCCACCTCACAACGCCGCCGTTTCCGTTTTCTCCCCCACAATCACCAGCGACGTCCGGGGAAACGCAAATTTATGGCCTAGCTCATCAATCACGTTGACCTGACAGGTATAGCGGCCCGGCTTCAATTGTTTCAATGGCGTTTGGAAACGCAGATCCATTGTGCCGTCGCGCTTGGTATTAAAGCGGCGTAACTGCACCGGGGGTGTTTCAAACACCTTTACGTCGCTACTGTATAAAGCCAGACTAGCCGCCACGCTGGCCACTTTGAAGTTAGCAGGTAAGTTATCCGGTACAGTGGGATTATAGATTTCCAGAAACGCGTATAGATTTTGCCCGGCGTGAAAAACCCGCGTTACATTCGGCACGATTTTCTGCCCGTTGTCGCCTACCAGCGGGTCCTGCTCGGTCAGCTTTTTGCTGTTTTTCGCTCCGGCAATCTGATTAGCAGCGGTACGGATTTGATTGCTCAACACCAAAGAACTCAAACGCAGAGTTTTGGAATTGTCCAGTTCAGGCACTGTAAATGACGATTCAAAGGTGCCGATCTTGCCTTCACCATTTTCACGAGCAACAAAGCGCAGCTTATATTTTCCGGGCGGCAGCGTTAACCCGGTGTCGTATTGGATCTGCCTGCGGCTCACTTCCCCGGCAGTGGTTTCGTCAATTTTTACGGGGATGGTGTCGCGCACCGAATCAGCGGCGCGGCCTTTAGCATCGCGCACTTGGGCGATAAAATCCAGGGCCGTAGCGCGTTTCGAACCTTTCGCTTGAAACGAAAGCGTTGACCCGGGAATGCGAACAGTGATCGGCACAAAGTATTTGTCTTTAGATAAACGGAAGTAGTCCACTTCCACCGCAAGCGGCAGGTCAGTCACCGGATTGGCACTATCCATCGCTTGCTGAAGCTGAGTTTCTTTGTCCGATTCGTGCATACGGGCAAATGTGGTCGGGGCGTAGTAGCCTTTGCGGTAATCGAGTTTTGCTTTCAACGTTTCGAGGCGCGGAGATAAGCGTACTTGAATGCGCCGGTAGCGCCCGTCTTCCGCCGAGTTCGTGCTTTTATAGGACAGCATGTAATAGCTGTTAATGTCCTGCTGTACCTCGTGGAAGCCTTCACCCAAATCGTTCGTATCGAGCAGCGCTTTGCCGCCGGTATCGGCAGCTAACGTGTAAAGCGTTTCCTGGGAATCCTGAAAGCTATCTTTCAAGCCACGCTGCGCTGCTCCGGTGAATAAACCGTTTCCGGCAGCGCCGGTCTGCGTGGCATCACCGCCGGGAATCTGCGCCACCAATCCACGAGCATCGATAGGGAAGAAAGAAACATTGGCCCGTACGGCGGCATTGATGGTTGCTTCGAGTTGCGATTGATTATCAACGCCGGTTTTCTGCACGCCGCTGGCAATGTAAACAACAGCTTTCTTTTCGGGGTATTGCGAAAGCTGTTGGGCGGCTTCCTGCAGGACGGCCAATTTGCGGTCGGTGTTGAAGATGTTAAATTCCGTGTCGTCAGCGGTGAACATACCGCTTTGGTCTTGCGGGTCCGCGCCGGTATCGGCCATTGCCGCTAAGTCGCTGGCCTCGCCCACATGGAATTTATGAATTATGGAAACAAGCAGATCCCGGTCAGCCGTGAACGGCTGGATGGTTTTCAGTTCGCTGCCGAAGACCATGATGGAAACCAGATCGCTCGCGGTCATCTGCGTGGACAGGAATTTCAACGCGGCATCGCGGGAGCGGATCTGTTCCGCTGTTTCCATCGAGGAAAAATCGAACAGCATCACGATCAATCGCCGGTCCTGGTACTGCGAAACGCGATTGGCGTTGTTATCTGCGGATGGCGGCGCGACGGGTGTTGCAATTTGTTGCGAAGACCGCTGCGCAAACATCGCAGACGGATCAAGCGGCGGCAGCGGCGCAGTACCGAGCCGTTGGAATTCGCAGGATTTCAAGGTTTGCCGCTTGCCGTCTTCGTACAGTTCAAAATCATTCCGAGTCAAATTTTCCACCGGCTTGCCATTGCGATCAATTACCGAAACGTTCACGACGGTCTGGCTCAAGGTCATGGAGAACGTAGCGCGGCCACCGCTGCGTTTGGGACTGTTCTGCGCGTCAGGCGGCGGCGGCGCGTCAGGAATACCCGGCACTTGGGGAAGAACAGGTTGGGTGAAAAGAACACAAGCGAGAAGCATCGCGGTGGATTGGCTAATTTGTTTTGCGTTTTGCACGGGTTTACTCCTCCCTTAAAACCGGAAACGCACAACCGCATCCAGTTGCCTCATGCTTCCGGCAGAAACCGGACTGCCGTAATTGGTCGCGTTCACCACTGTGTTGTAGCTGGTAAAGTTCACGTTGTTCAGCACATTGTTTGCTTCGGCGCGGAATTCTAAACGGCGGCGCGTATCGCCAAACTGAAAGGAGCGGCCAAAGCTTACGTTAAGCGAAAACAGACCCGGCCCGGGAATGGTGTTGCGCCCTGCGTTGCCGAAAAAGCCGGACTGCGGAACCGTGAAAGCGCCCAAATTAAACAAGCCAGCACCGGAAGAAAGATCCTGCCCGGTAGCATCGGCCCGTCCGCTGCCCACGTTGCCGCTGCCGGCAATATCAGCTTGGTTGCCCAACACGCGAGCAGTTAAAGGGCTGCCGGTTTCGGCGGTGATGCCTCCAGTAAAAGTCCATTCCTTCAACAGCCGCGCCGCTAAAGTCCGCTCATTTACCCGGAAGCGCGAAGTAAATACCCAATTCATGTCGAACACATGGCGACGGTCGAAGCTGGATAAGGCGCGCTCAGCATTAATGTCGCGAAAGTTCTGCGCCACGGTGCCGGCAAAAGTGGAAGCATCGTCAATGGATTTCGAAAATGTATAAGTGGCCCGAAACGAGATGCCGCGATTGAAGCGTTCGCTTAAACGGAGCAACATGCCGTTATAACTGGAATTGCCGACCGGCGTGTCGTAGGTGAATGTTGTGGCGTTCGCAATCGGCAGCCGATTTTCGGAGTTCAACGCAGTTCCCGGCGCGGCGCTATTTGGCGAAATGTAGACGTCGAGATCAGTTCCTTTGGTGCCGATGTAAGTTCCTTCCACGAATAGCCCGTGGGTCAATTCATGCTGGATCGAAAAGCTCCAGCTTTGCGCATAAGGCGTGTGGTAGTAACGGTTCACAGCATAAGTGTTCAACAGGTTCTTGCCGGGTATTGCGCCCAGAAAACCATCGTTGATGTTTAACTCACCGCCGACGCTCGAAACAAGGTTATTGGAAGTGGCAAAAGGAGGCTGCTGCGCCAAGCGCAACGCGAACTGGTTGTAAGCTTGACCGTTGTAGTAGATGCCGTAACCGGCGCGAACCACAGTGGACCGTTTCACGTGAGGCACCCTCCAAGCAAACCCAATACGCGGGCCGAAGTTGTTGTAATCGGAGTTAATAAGACTGAGCGGAAATGCGCCGGAATAGGGACCAACAATGGATTGCGGAGTCACCACCCCCACGCCGGTGTAAGTGGAATTAATATCCAAGTTTGTCAGCACGCCGTACTTCTCGGTAAACGGCTGGAAATACTCATAGCGCAAACCGACCAGCAGACTGAAGCGGGGATGAATGCGGTAATCATCTTGAACGTAAGCGCTCCAGACGTTTTGCTTGAAGTACAAACTGCTATCGCTGTAGGCGATGTTGGCTGATTGGGGAAGCCCTAATAGATAATCAGCGAAATCGAAGCCGGTTCCCGAAATCGCCTGCCCATTGGAGTTGAACTGGCTGGTTTCAAAACCAGTAAATGTGAGCGTGCCACGGCCATTCTGATCAGTCTGGGTCGCCAGATCATTTCTTTGAAACTGAACGCCGAACGAAATGGTGTGAACGCCGCGATTCAAAACCATTCCATCTGCTAAAGAATCGTTTTGATTGCGGCTGAGAACCGGAGAAGCATCGGTTAACGAGCCGAAATTGGTAAAGCTCAAGTTAGGTGGCCCATAGTTCAGCGGATTAGACGATGTTCCTTGAATGCCCGCTTCCGCTGCCACATTCTGCCCATAAGCAAAGTAAGGAGTGGTTTGATTACGATTCCGGTTAAAACTGTATTGAAGATTGTTGACGGCAGTAGCAGTGAGGTTATGGCTCCAGCTTAAACTGGTTCGGAATCCGAAGCCGCTGACAGCATCCTGAAATCCGAACGCCTGGGGACTTTGGTTATCGCGATTCTGAAGATTCAATTGATAGGACAGACGATCTTTCTGCCCTATGTTCCGCTGAATGCGGAAGCCCAGATTGTCTGTATTTTGCGCGGAAGAAACCAGATATTGATAATTGTTGACCAGCCCCGGCTGATTCGGCAGCGGGAAGAAAGAAAGCAGCCTGAGCGAGGTCGGATTCAACAGGTTAGCCGGAATCACGTTTCCAGCGAAAGGCGTATGCGTGGACGGATTGAAAACCTGAATGGGGCCGCCTGATTGAACGCTTTCGGAAAAATTACCGGCCCGTTCGAGCGCGGTCGGAACCGTTTCGGTAAACGTGTTGGGATTGCGATTGCGCGTTCCGAAATAACTCAGAAAGAAGAACGTAGAAGGATTTTTGATCAACTTCGGGATCACCAAAGGGCCGCCCACTACGGCACTGAAGCGATTCTGAGCGTAAGCAGGCTGAATCACATCCTGGCCGGTAATGGAATACGGCTTTGCGTTCACAGCGGAGTTGCCTACCTGGAAGGACAACATGCCGTGAATCTGGTTAGGCCGACGGCGATTGCCAAAGTTTCCGGCGCGAAAGCCGTTGTTGGGGCCGCCACGACCGCGCCCGCCAGGACCATCAAACCCGCCACCGCCGCCAAAGCCTCCGCCACCTCTACCGCCGCCAAAGCCTCCGCCACCACCCCCATCAGCAGTGCCGCCGCCGAAACCGCTGGCTGCTCCGTTGAAACCATTTCCATTTTGAGCAGAAAGATTATCACCGTTATTGGGAGGACCAAACCCGTTTGGGCCGCCACCCAATCCAAAACCGTTGGTATCGGGAGAAGCATTCGCGGCTAGTCCTTGGCTTAAGCTGCCGGAAACAATGAAAGAATCGTTGCCGCCGTTTCCCGCGCCCGCCGCTGAAGTAAACTGAGCCGGTGCGCTGCCGTTCAATGCGTTCTGCAATTCAGATTGAGCCGAGGGCAAGGCTTGATTCAGTCCGATAGACATATTGGGCGCTCCTGAAAGATTCTCGCCATTGCCGCGCGCCGCAAACTGCCGCACCCTTTGCGCAAGGGGTGATTCCGCCAGCTTCAATTGCAGGTTAACGGGCTGACCTGGCGCAAGCTTGGCGACCTGGTTCAAGGGTTCGAAACCGAACATGGTGACTTGCAGGTTCCAGTTACCGGTTTCCACCGATAAAAAGAAGTGACCATCGGCATCTGTAACAGTGGAAGCTTTTTGCGTTCCTTGTGTGGCAGTAACGGTAGCGCCGGGAACAGGCTGATTGTTGGAGCGAATATAACCGCTCTGCGCTTGTAGCAATAAGCAGCTTACCCACAACCAGAAAATCGCTCGTAAAATTCTTGCCACGTAAAACCGCCCTAGACAGGAGAGATCTTCTTTCATTTTCGCGGCAAAACAAGTCGAAATTGAGAATTTCTCTTTCTAAAATGGTAAGGTTTTGTCATCCGGTTTACGGTAACTTGGCAGAAACAACCGGCTCGGGCAAATCTACGGCTGGGTAATTGCAATTAAAGCAGAAATAACCAGCACCATGTAACTAACGGCCAGAATCATGCCCTTCATACTTTTGTTTTGACTTCCTCCGCTAATTTAGACGAAATGAAACGTCCGAAAGTTGTCTTCCGGGCGGTAAGGATTTGTCCCGGAGAGAATACATAAAACAACACGCGACTAAATCTGATAGCTTGGAAGGCGAATGACGTTTGATTTGGCGGCAACGAAAACAGACATTCTTACCCAACTGGAGCAGGAAGGTTTTGCCACCTTCTTCAGCGAATCGAGCATGGACGGAATTAACGTTATCTATTGGGATACGAAACGCCATCCTGCGGTTCATGAATTCCTGCAGGTGGCGAAGCGATGCGGCTGCCTTTTAATCGTGTTCTATGAACGCACGTTTTCGCAGGTTTCCATTGATGAAACCCTGGAACGGCTGCAAGAAGCGGAACTGAACCGCGAAGAAAAACGCTCGTATGAGTTGCGGTTGAAAGAATTACAGAAATTCGAAGGCTTTACCTGCGAGCTGGATGTAGCGTTCACGCATGACCAGCAGATTTATCTTTACCAGCTTCGAACGGACTGGTTTGAAGAATTTGAAGACATCTTCGCCGATGTGGCAGTAGGCGAAATAGATACCTTTGAGGAAGATGATGAGGAAGGCCCGGTTTCCGGGTACTTTTCCCGAAATTAATGGCGACACTCACAACACGGCCCACCCGTCCGCCAGCCCGTTGGAACCTGCCGGTTTCTGATCAAGTTTTGATTGAGCAACTCAGACAACAGATGGGCATCGGGCGGCTGACTGCCGCCATTCTGATTCAGCGCGGCTTTAACACTCCTGAAGCGGCGCAGCAGTTTCTGCAGCCGTCTTTTACAAATTTGAATGATCCTTACGCGATGCAGGGGATGGAGGCTGCGGTCCGCCGCATCTGGACCGCCATTCGCACGGGTGAACCGATTCTGCTTTATGGCGATTACGACGTGGACGGAACCGCGTCGATTGTGATTCTAAAAACCGCGCTTGATTTGTTGAAGGCCGATGTTCAGTTTCATGTGCCGCACCGCTTGAAAGACGGCTACGGCATGAGAACGGAAGCAGTGGAAGAAGCAGCGGCTAAAGGCGTTAAGCTCATCATCAGCGTGGATACCGGCATTCGCGCTCATGAGGTGGTGCGACAAGCCGGCGAACTAGGCATTGATGTGGTTGTAACTGACCACCATCTGCCGGAAACGGAGTTGCCCCCGGCAGTGGCGGTTTTGAATCCGCAGCGGCCCGATTGTGCTTATCCGGAAAAAAACTTGTGCGGAGCAGGGGTCGCGTTTAAATTGATTCAGGCGCTGCTGCAACAAGCTCCGTTTTCCGAAGATCGCCGCGAGAAACTGTTTGATTCCTTTTTGAAGCTGGTAGCTATAGCTACCATTGCTGACATTGTTCCCCTAACAGGCGAGAATCGGGTGATTGTCAGGCGCGGGCTGGCTGGTCTCGCGAACGTGAAAAACACTGGCTTGCGAGCCTTGATCGAGGTAGCCGGTTTGAACGAGGGTGTCGTGCCATCAACGCATCAGGTTGCTTTTCGTATCGCGCCGCGCATTAACGCGGCAGGGCGCATGGCCAGCGCGCGCGACGTAGTGGATTTGTTTCTGACCAGCGATGAATCACGCGCCCGTGAACTGGCGTCGCAGCTTGATTTGTTGAATCGGGAGCGGCAGCAGGCAGAAGCTGACATTATCGAAAACATCCTGGCGCAGTGCTGCGCCCATGTTGATCCTGAATCTTCAGCGGCGTTAGTGTTTGCTGAAGCAGGATGGCATCTGGGCGTAGTGGGCATTGTGGCCAGCCGCTTGGTGGAACGTTTTTCACGACCCGTTTTTGTGTTGAGCGATTCTGCCGAAGAAGGCTACTTTTCCGGTTCGGGCCGCAGCATTCCTTCCTTTCACCTGTTGCAGGCTTTGGAAGGCATGTCGCACCTATTTCACAAATTCGGAGGCCATCGACAGGCGGCAGGGCTGACCATTAAACGGGAACGGGTAGATGAGTTTCGCGAACGCTTTCACTCCATCGCCAGCAAGCAGTTGACTGCGGACGATATGCGCCCGCAATATAAGGTGGACGCTACCGCATCCTTCACTGAGTTAACGGAAGAAGCAATCGGGGAAATTTTCACCCTTGCGCCATTTGGCTTTGGAAATCCCACGCCTGTGCTGGCGGCGGAAAACGTGGAAGTCGCAGGACCGCTTCGCACAATGGGAAGCGAAGGAAAACACATCCGAATTCCGCTTCGCCAGAATGGCCGTACGCTTTCGTTTGTAGGGTGGAACTTCGGCGATCGCACGGGGCTGTTTCAGCCGGGAACCAGAATGGATGTGCTGTTTACGGTGGAAGATGATCCGGGATCAAAAGCGCGCGGCTATGATGGCTGGAGTTTTTCCTTGAAAGACGCGCGAACAACTCGCAGTTAGTTCGAATTAATTATTCAGTAGGCGGCCCGACGACCAGATTGTTCTCTACTGATTTAACGCCTTTCACTTTCTTCGCCAGCTTTTCCGCTTTTTTTCGGCCTCTTTCCGTGCCTACTTTTCCGCGAATCGTCACCACGCCATCCCGGACAGTGACTTCATCAGCGCCGCCCTTTACATCGGGGTCGTTGACCAGGCGCATACGGACTTGATCTGAAATGCGCCCATCGGCTGCGCTTGGGGACTGTTGGGCCAGCAGGGAAAACGCACATGCTGCAAAGATTGAGAAAGCGCGAAACACATTTTTCATGCGATCTATTCTGAGCCTACCATTGCGCGCCAGTCAATCGCATTCAGAAATGCCGGGTCTTCCCGCCAGTTTCTTTTTACTTTGACAAACAGCGACAAAAACACTCGATTGCCAGTCATAGTTTCAATTTCCTGGCGGGCTTCGGTTCCAATACGCTTCAACATGTCGCCGCCTTTGCCGATCAGAATAACTTTCTGGCCGGGGCGATCTACGTGGATGGTGGCAGCAATTTTAATGAGCTTAGGCGATTCCTGCCATTCATCAATCAGCACAGCCACTGCATGAGGCACTTCGTTTTGCGTGGAGCGCAGGATTTTTTCGCGAATGATTTCACCAGCCAGAAAACGCATCGGCTGATCCGTAAAGTAATCTTCCGGAAAAAGCGGTTCGCCTTCGGGCAGATATTTCACGATGGTGCTTTTCAGTTCTTCCAACCCAATGCTCTTACGAGCAGAAACCGGCAGCACTTCCGCGAAGTTGTGCAGTTTCGTAAAGTTTTCGATTATGGGCAGCAGCAGCCGCTTGTCTTCCACACGATCAATCTTATTAAGAACCAACAAGGATTGATGCGCGCGCTTCAACACCGAAACGGATTGTTCATCTTCCGCGCCAACCGGCTTACTCGCGTCAACAACATAAAGAACCAGATCGCGGTCTTCGAGCGCGCCCCGCACTGTATCCATCATCCTTTTGTTGAACAGCGAATCGGACCGATGAATGCCCGGCGTATCGATAAAAATGATCTGGGCGCCGTCAGTTGTTAAAACACCTTGAATAGAAGTTCTGGTGGTTTGCGCTTGGCGAGCCGTGATGGCCAGTTTCTCGCCGATCAGCGCGTTTAATAAAGTCGATTTACCGGCATTAGGGCGGCCTGTGATGGAAACAAACCCGGTTCGGAACTCACGCTTTTTGCTCATACGGATGCTGCGGCCTCAATCCGGGACACGCGCACCTGTTCAACGCGCAGTTCATTGCCCGCCAGCACGTCAATTTTGATTCCGTCGCGTCTCACAGATTCGCCCACTTTCGGCACATGCCCAAGCCATTCGGCCACCAAGCCGCCGACAGTAGTGGATTCCGTATCTTCTTCGGGCTTAAAACTCAGCAGTTCTTCCAGCCGATCAAGATCAAGGCTGCCGGGCGCAATAAAAGACTGCGGCGATTCCTGCTGCACGTCACGGCCCGGTTCATGCTCATCGTGAATTTCCCCGAGAATCTCTTCCACCAAGTCTTCCATTGTGACCAACCCCGCCGTGTTTCCGTATTCATCAATCACCACAACCATGTGCGCTCCATCGCGCTGCATCTCGCGCAGCAGTTCGCTCACCTGCTTTGTTTCGGGAATGAGCGAGATAGGTCGCCGCAGATCGCGCACGGTTTTCTCCTTGCGCTGGTCAGGGTCAAGTTCGAACATATCGCGCACATGAACGAATCCGATAATCTGGTCAATGGAATCCTGAAAAACAGGAATGCGGGAGTACTGTTCATGAATCACAAGCTGGCGCAGATCCTCCAGCGAACGGTCTGCGCTGATGGCCACAATGCTAGGCCGGGGAGTCATTACTTCACGTACGGTTTTATCGCCGAAAGCGACTACCTGCTGAATCAGATGGCGATCGCCTTCTTCCAGAATGCCCTCTTCGGCGCCGGCGCTGATGAACGCTTCAATGTGTTCAGAAGGATCCGCCGCTTCCGCCGCAGCTTGTTCGGTTCCCCCAATTGTTAATATCGATTGAAAAAAGCTAAGCGGAGCAGAAAGCGGAGTGATCAAAATAGCGAGCAGTTTGGCTATTGGAAAAACGCTGTTCAGCCACTCCCCGGAAAGCCGCCGGTAAAGAAATTGGGGAATGATGTAAGTAGCAACCAGCATAATCGCCACCGTGAACGCGCAGGCTTCCAGCACTAACTGCCACTGGGGAATACCGGGCCGATTCAATGCGCAATAGCTAAAAACGCCGGTTAACGGCAGCGCGACATGCTTCACCAGCGAGAACCGCGTTGCGCCCTGGTCGGCTTCATACCCGAATTTGCTTTGCAGAACATCCCGGAAGTGTGTAAGCGCGGCAGTTTCGTGCTTAATTAAGCGCAGCGATTCCAGATATAACAATTGCAGGTACGAACCGAATACCAGCAAAACCGCAAGAGTAGGAAGCGCCAGAAAACAGATCCAGGTCATAATCTGTTTCTCGCAATCAAACCGCTCGGCAAGCCGAACTCTGTTCGCAGTTTTCGCTCCGCGCGGGCCATTTCGCCCTCATCTTTTTCGTGATCCAGGCCGGACAAGTGAAGCGCGCCGTGAAGAATCAAAACACGCAGTTCATCCAGCAGGTCATGGCCGTGCTGTTCCGCTTGCGCTTGGGCGCGTTCTACGGAAACAGCGATTTCGCCTAAATTCTGGTTCGGGTCCAGCGAAGGAAAAGACAAAACGTCGGTGGGGTAATCGTGTTGAAGAAATTCCCGGTTCAGTGTTTGCAGTTGTTTGTCGTTAGTGATTAAACAGCAGAAAGCGCGTCCGCTACCTACTCGCTCAACAAGTCGATGAACGAAAGTTCGCAGCACCCGCTTTTGTTCTGTTCCCAGTTTCAAATGCGAAGGGATCGCCCGGAACAGTAAACTACCATCAGAAGACATACGCGGGCTTAAACAACCGAAGGAAACTCCGGAATTTCAACATTTGTCGTTGTTGGCGGTTCCGGCGCAACCCCAGGCTTCACGTCAGCGCCGAGCCGCAGCGCCATCTGCCGGCCGGCGCCGGTCATTTCGTTGTAACGGTCGTAGGCTTTCACAATCCGCTGCACCAGCGAATGGCGCACCACGTCGCGATCATCGAAAGCCACAAAAGCGATTCCTTCTACGCCGCGCAGCACTTCCACAGCGTCAAACAACCCGCTGCGCTTGCCGGAAGGCAGGTCCACCTGAGTCTGGTCGCCCGTTACTACCATTTTGGAGTTAAAGCCCTGGCGGGTCAGCACCATTTTCATCTGCTCCACAGTAGTATTCTGCGCTTCATCCAGAATAATAAAAGCATCATTTAAGGTGCGTCCGCGCATGAAAGCTAAAGGCGCAATCTCGATGGTGTTCCGTTCCAGCAGTTTTTCCACTTTTTCGGTGTCCATCATGTCAAACAAGGCGTCGTAGAGAGGACGCAGATACGGATCAATTTTCTCCTGCAGCGTGCCGGGCAGAAAACCCAGGCGTTCTCCCGCTTCCACTGCCGGGCGGGTTAGAATAATGCGGCTTACCTTTTTATTCAGAAAAGCGGAAACAGCCATCGCCACCGCCAGATACGTTTTTCCTGTGCCGGCAGGGCCGATGCCGAACGTTAAATCATTACGTTCAATCGCATCTACATAACGGCGCTGGTTGATGGTTTTCGGAGCCAGCACCTTTTTGCCAAAGGAGCGCGACTTGCCGCTTTCCACTAACCGGCGCAGCGAAACATCCGGATCGGCAGTTACCAAACGCATGTAACTGTTCAGTTCGCTGCTGTTAAATACATGGCCTTCCTGCACCAGATTGAAATAATCTTCAAAAGCCGAAACTACGCGCTGGACTAAAGGCTCTTCGCCTTCCAATTCAAGCGAATCACCGTCTACCAGCCTTGTTCGAATATTCAAAGCCGATTCCAGAAGACGGATATTTTCGTCACGAGTTCCGAACAGGGATTCGATACCGCGAGAAATCTGAATACGAGTCTTCATCTAAAAAATGAAAATTGGAGATAAATGCTGAAAAAACCGGAGCGAAGAGGCTCAGAACAATAGTTGCGTATGGCTAATTTGGAATCAACATTCCGCGGGCGCGGAACGAATGCATGCATCTTTAAACTAATAGTACCATAAATCCTGGCCAACAATCTAGCTCAAGGACTGAAGGAAGCGAACTTTCTGTGGACGGAATCAGTGAGCCGGAATGCGGGCCACATCCATCCAGAAACTGACAGTGGAACGAATAGTGGCAATAAACGAATCTAAATCCACCGGCTTTCGGAGGTAACAGTTAGCTTGCAGCTCATAAGCTTCCTGAACGTCGCGGTCGGCATCGGAACTGGTCAGCACAGCTACCGGAATGGCCCGTAAATCCTGAGCCGATTTAATATAGCGGAGAATATCTTTCGATGTTCCCCGGGGCAGGTTCAAGTCCAGAAAGATCAGGCTAGGACGGCGGGCATTTTGGTGAGGCCCTTCCCGGTTCAGATATTGCAGCGCCTGCTCTCCATCCAGCACCGCAGCGAGTTCCACATCCAAATTTGACTCGCGCAAAGCTTCTTTCATTAAGCGGATGTCACCTGGATTGTCTTCGATCACCAGAATTAAACGTGATGCCGGCACTCATTACCTCGTTAATAAACGAATCCGCTCCTACCCGTACCGGTTTGGCGGAGTTTGCAGAAAACAATCTGCAAAAACATTGGCGGCCCCGGCGTGACTCGAACACGCAACCCCCGGCTTAGAAGGCCGGTGCTCTATCCGGTTGAGCTACGGGACCAGATAAAATTTTTGATCTGTTTCTTATTGTAAGGGAATCGCGTTTCATTCAATCGTCAATAGCAGATCCCGCGCTTCCACGTTTTCATGCGCGCTCACGGCCAGAGTTTTCACATTGCCCTCTACCGGAGAATAAACCGTGCTCTGCATTTTCATCGCTTCCATCACCAGCAGGCGCTCGCCTTTCTTAACGCGCTGCCCAACTTTTACATGAAGCGCGGTCACTGAGCCGGGAATTGGCGCGCCCACCTCGCCTGGCTTCGACAGGTCCGCTTTGGCGCGCACGGCAGCCACAGCTTCCAGCGATTTATCCCGAATCTCCACTTCTCGCGGCAAGCCGTTCAACTCAAAAAATACCGGCCGGTATCCGTCCGGGCGAGCTTCGCCTACGGTCAGCATATGAATAAACAAGGTTTTGCCCGGTTCCAGTTCAACGGAAATTTCCTCACCTTCCTGAAGTCCGAAAAAGAATTGTGGAGTGGGCAGCACATCCGGGTCGCCCCAGGTTTCACGAGCCTTCGAAAACTTCTGGAACACGTCGGGATACATCAGGTAACTCAGCAGATCGGTGTTTGACTCGGAGCCGGTTTCCTGTTTCACTGTTTCCGCTATCTGGTTGAAATCCGCCGGAGGCAGTTTCTCGCCGGGCCGTCCTTGGATCGGCTGCTTGCCCTGTAAAACCACCTGCTGCATTTTTTTCGGCCAGCCGCCTTCCGGTTCACCCAGCGACCCCATGAACATGTCCACCACCGAATTCGGCAAAGCTAAATTGGCATCGGGCGGCGCATTCTCCAGGTCCTTCACAGTCATGTCATGGCTGACCAGGTAAATGGCCATATCGCCCACCACTTTGCTGGAAGGCGTCACTTTCACAATGTCGCCGAAAGCCAGGTTCACGTCGGCATACATGCGCGCAATCTCCGGCCAGCGCGCGCCGAGCCCCATTGATTCCGCTTGTTCGCGCAGATTCGTGTACTGGCCGCCCGGCATCTCATGGATGTACACATCGCCTGTTCCCGCTTTCGGAGCATTATCAAATGGCGCATAGTAGGTACGAACCGTTTCCCAATAATCCGAGCAGTTGTTCAGCGCGTCGAAATCAAGCCCCGTATCGCGTTCGGTATGAGCCAGCGCCGCTACCAGCGAGTTTAAGTTAGGCTGACTGGTGGTGCCGCTCATGGAAGCAAGGGCAGCGTCAACCACATCAACGCCGGCTTCACTCGCTTTCAGAAGACTGGCGGCATTAATGCCGCTCGTGTCGTGAGTATGTAGATGGATGGGGATGCCCACTTCTTCGCGCAGTGTTTTCACCAGTTTGTAGGCGGCATAAGGGCGCAGCAGACCCGCCATGTCCTTGATACCCAGAACATGCGTTCCCATTTTTTCGAGTTCTTTGGCGATGCGCACGTAATACTGAAGCGAATACTTTTCGCGTTGAGGATCGAGTATGTCGCCGGTGTAACAAACCGCGGCCTCGCACAATCGCCCGGTTTCCAACACGCTTTCCACTGCGACCTGCATATTCGGAAGCCAGTTCAGCGAATCGAAAATACGGAAAATATCAATTCCCTGCAACGCCGCTTCTTTCACAAAAGCCCGAACCACGTTATCCGGGTACGCCGTGTAGCCGACGGCGTTTGACGCGCGCAGCAGCATCTGAAAGCAGATGTTTGGAATTACTTCCCGAAGCGCTTGCAAGCGCCGCCACGGATCCTCATGCAGAAAGCGCATGGAAACATCAAACGTCGCGCCGCCCCACATTTCCAGGCTGTACAGGTTGAATAATTTTTTCGCAACGTAAGGAGCAATTTTAAGCAGGTCATAGGTGCGAACGCGCGTAGCCATCAGTGACTGATGCGCGTCACGAAACGTCGTATCGGTAACGAGCAGTTTCTGTTGACTGCGCGTCCACTCGGCAAATCCTTTCGGCCCCAATTGGTCAAGCAGATTCCGCGAGCCTTCCGGGATAACATTAGCCGAAGCTTCCGGTATGCGCGGTTCGCGAATTATTGCCGGACGCGGCTTTCCGGCCACTTCCGGATTGCCGTTCACCATCACATCGCCTAAATAGGTGAGCAGCTTCGTGGCCCGGTCGCGGCGCGGCGTGAACTGAAACAGTTCCGGCGTTTCATCCAGAAACGAAGTGGTGATCTCGCCTGCCTGAAAAGCCGGATGGTTCACCACGTTTTCCAGAAACGGGATGTTGGTTTTTACGCCGCGAATGCGAAATTCCCGCAGAGCGCGATCCATGCGCTGGCAGGCCTGAGGGAAATTCCGGCCCCAGGCCGTTACCTTCACGAGCAGCGAATCATAAAAAGGGGGAATAATCGAGCCGTTGTAAGCGGAAGCACCATCCAGGCGAATGCCGAAGCCTGCCGGAGAGCGATAAGTGCGAATGCGTCCGTAGTCCGGCAGAAATCCTTTCGCCGGATCTTCGGTAGTGACCCGGCACTGCAGCGCAGTGCCATGCAGGGGAATTTGTTCCTGCGGCGGAAGATCGATTTCCGGCCCATGCAGCGCAAAACCCTGCGCCACTTGAATCTGAGTACGAACAATATCAATGCCGGTGATAACTTCGGTTACGGTGTGTTCCACCTGCACGCGCGGGTTTACTTCAATGAAGAACCATTCGTGCGTATCGGCATCCACCAGAAACTCAACTGTGCCGGCGTTGTAATAATTCGCTTCCCTGGCCAGCGCCACGGCCGCTTCAGCCAGTTCGCGGCGCACCTTATCAGGCAAACCTACTGCCGGTGCAATCTCCACCACTTTCTGATGGCGGCGCTGTACCGAACAGTCGCGCTCATACAAATGAAGAATGCTGCCATGCCGGTCGCCGATAATCTGAATTTCAACGTGTTTGGCGCGTTGAACGAATCGTTCGATAAAGACCGATGGATTGCCGAACGCAGCGGCAGCTTCAGCGGCAGCTTCCTGCACCTTTGCTTTTAACTGGTCCGGCTGATGCACCACGCGCATACCGCGTCCGCCGCCGCCAAACGCCGCTTTCACAATCAATGGAAAGCCGATTTCGCTGCCGAGCCGCTCCAAATCTGCCGTGGCCGGATCAACCGGATCGGCGGTACCGGGCACAACCGGAATGCCTGCTTTTTGCGCAAGCTGCCGCGCGGCCGTTTTATCGCCCAGCATTTCCAGCAGTTCGGCGCTTGGCCCCACAAACGTGATGCCGGCGCGCTCGCAGGCTTTCGGCAGCGCAGGGTTTTCCGACAAAAAACCATAGCCGGGGTGGATAAGATCGACTTCTTTTTCCGCCGCCAGCGCCACAATCGCATCCACGTCCAGGTAAGCCTGTACCGGGCCTTTGCCCTGCCCCACCAGATACGCTTCGTCGGCTTTAAACCGATGCAGGCTTAAACGATCTTCCTGTGAATAAACCGCTACGGTTCGCAGCTTCAATTCATTCGCAGCGCGTAAAATGCGGATGGCAATCTCGCCGCGGTTCAGTGCCAGCAGTTTTTTCATGGATCAGTTTATTTCCGGGAATTAATTCGCCAGCGTAGCATGAGCAGGGCAGGAATTTTGCCGCTGCACCGAAAAGTCGTAGTCTGAAAACAGATGCACATCCTGGTAGTGGAGGACGAGCCGAGCATGGCGGAACTGTTGAAATCGGTTCTGTCGGAGGAAGGTCATTTAGTGGCTTCGGCAATGGACGGCGAACAGGCACTGCAAATGGCTAAAATCGGCCGCTTCGACGTGTTGATTCTTGATGTGATGCTGCCCCGCTTGAATGGTTTCGAAGTAGCCCAGCGCTTGCGGGAAGCATCCGTTCAAACGCCCATTCTAATGTTAACGGCCCGTGACACAGCGGCAGATATTGTGCAGGCCCTTGACAAAGGAGCAGACGATTACCTCACCAAGCCTTTTTCGCTGGATGTTTTTCTGGCGCACGTGCGCGCCGTCAGCAGGCGCGGGCAAATTCCGCAGCCGGTTTGCTTAGAAGTGGAGGGCTTAACGCTGAATACGTCCACGCGAGAAGTGAGCCGCAAAGGACGGCAGATTAACCTGACGCCGCGCGAATACAGCCTTCTGGAATTATTAATGCGCCATAAAGGACGGGTGCTAACCCGCAGCCGTATCGTGGAAGCCATCTGGGGCTTTGATTCCGATATTGAAGAAAACACGCTGGAAGCATTTATCCGGCTGCTTCGCAATAAAGTGGAAACGGCGGATGCACCCAAGCTGATTACCACTGTGAGGGGAATCGGTTACTGCCTGCGCGAGCCGATGCCATGAACCGGAAATCGATTCGCTTCCGCATCATGGTTTGGTACACGGTTGTGCTGGCGCTCGGATTGTTAGTGTTCAGCGCGACAATCTGGGCCTCGCTGCGGCATCTGCTGCGTTCAAACCTGTACGATTTGCTTTTCAGTCAATCCAGGGGACTTGAAGACTACATGCACATTGAAGACCAGGATCGCGCGTATGATCTGGCTCATGAAATTGATGAGTATTCTCGATCCATGCCGCACGATCACTTGTTGATGGTGTACGATCCGCAAAATCATCTTTTGTTCAGCAGCCATGCGGAACCTCCTTTCCTGGATCACATACCATGTCAATTCAGCTTTGATAGGCCGGTTCCAGTGCATTGGAGAAAGCACCGCTACTTGGGACTGAAGCGTGAAATCCAGTTGCAGGGAGGAACCTACACAACCTACCTGGCGATTTCTTCCGAAGCAAGCGACCAGGCCAGCAGGCTTCTTGGTCTGCTGCTGCTTGTTCTTCTGCCGTTATTTGTAACTGGCGGAGCGGGGGGCGGCTATTGGCTGAGCCGCCGCGCGCTGCAACCGGTAGACCAGATTACGGAAAAGGCCCGCGCCATTGGAGTGGAAAATCTATCGGAACGGTTAACTGTGCCGGAAACGCGAGATGAGCTGCAGCGATTGGCGGAAACCTGGAACGACATGCTGAGCCGCTTGGAAGTTGCCGTTTCGAAAATTTCACAATTTACTGCGGACGCTTCCCACGAACTGAGAACTCCAGTGGCGATTGTTCGACTGGCAACGGAGAATGCGCTGCGCAGATCCCGAAGCGAAACGGAGTACCGCGATACGCTTCAACAAATTCAACGGGAATCGGAAAGCATGACCGCGCTGATTGAGAATCTGCTGTTTCTGGCACGCGCCGATGTGGAACATTCTTCCGCCGAAAAAAAGACTGTCAACGTTGCCCGTCTGGCGGAAGAAGCCTGCCTTGATTTTGCGCCGCTTGCCGCAGCCAAGAACATTCAGTTCACTCATGAGATTCCGTCCAAACCAATTCCGGTATCGGGCGACGCAGCGGCGCTCAGGCGCATGTTAATTATTCTGCTCGATAATGCAATTAAATACACGCCGGAAGGCGGCGTCGTTTCGGTTATCTTGCAACAGAATGGACAGCAGGCTTCGCTGTCGGTTGATGATACCGGCATCGGCATTCCAGAAGAAGCAAAACCTTATATTTTTGAGCGTTTTTTCCGGGTAGACCCATCGCGCAATAAAGAATCGGGCGGGTTTGGCCTGGGGTTATCAATTGCCCGCACGATTGCGCAACAACATAATGCTTCGGTGGAGCTGCATCCGAAAGGGAGTGAAGGCAGTCGTTTTCGGGTTTTACTGCCGGTTGTTTATTAAAACTCTCAAGGTTAGCTGCGCAGCAATGTTCAATTACCTGTCGGTATGATCCCGTAATTTTCTATCATCAAAATAACTGTTCGCTGCCTGGCGCGCGTGCGATGTATTGTTCCTTTGGGAACAACGAATCCTTGCCGAGGAGAAAGCTCAACTGTACGATCTTCAAGATCGATTAGCAAACAACCATCAACAACGTAGAAAAATTCATCATCTTCATCATGCTTATGCCAATGGTACTCGCCCTTCACTACACCGAGGCGGACCACAGAATTGTTCACTTTGCATAAGGTCTGGTTGTACCATTCATACTCGCAAGCATCGGCAATTGCCTCTTCATCAATAATTTCTAAAGGTCCATGAAGAATGTTCAGGCGTGTCTCATAAGGAAAATTTTGCATGGCGGGTTCTCCCTGCTGAATCATACAATCTTCTGCAGTTCAAGCCATCAAATCATCGGTGTGTTCGGGCTTTATCCGCGCGGCTCACCGGGTACGGAGTTCCCTTCAAACCCTGCCAAAGCACCCGATTGAATTTATCGGCGTCCACCCGGTCTTCCCCGTTGAAATTGAAGCCGCGTGTTGCTTCGGCCCAGTAATCCGCATCATGCGCGATTTTTACCGGCTTTTGCTGCACCATGGAAGCCTTTGCCGCCGCTGTTAACGGAAGAGTTGTTTGCGCCAGCACTGCGGAAGGATGCGCTTCAAACGTCCATTCTTTCTGATTCAAATCAAACACCGCCGTCATCGGCCTGGTTGTCGCAGTATTTAGGTTTAGATGATCCAAACCCAGCACGTCTTCCATTGTGCGCATCATGCTGACCGTCGTGTAAAAGTCAGACACAACAGGGCCGTGCTTCACGTAAGGACCTATTACGTAAGCCGTCGTGCGGTGCGCGTCCACATGGTCAGGGCCGTCCTGCGCATCATCCTCAATGCTGAAAATTAGCGTGTCATTTTTGTAGGGGCTATGCGCTACTTTGTCGATTAGCCGCCCTACCGCGTAATCGTTATCGGCTTGTTGAGTTTCCGGCGTATTTACTCCAGCTAAGGCTTGCTTGAAATCGCCCATGTGGTCTTCCTGTAGTTGCACAATTTCAAAAACGGGCAGGTTCTTGTTCTGCACATAGCCGTGGAACTCGCGCTCCCACTCCGCTTCGCGATAAAAGTCCGGATAAGCCGGATCGAAGCCTTTAAAATACGGATCTCCAAATTGAAAAAGTTCAGGATTTGCTGGCCTAGATAATATGACTTTCGCTTTAAACGGGTATGGCTCGCGCGGCGCATCAAAGTTCATATCGCTCATGCAGCCGTACTCGCGAAACGTTAAACCGGCGCGCAGAACTGCGTCCCAGATATAACCTTTGCCGCGCGGCGTTCCCATTGGGCCGTCCGGCTCAGCAACGTTGATTGCGCCCGGCAGCAGATCCGGATCGTCTGGTGTTTTCGGATTCGCTTGCTTTCTCTCTTTTAACGTCGCAAGCCCTACATTCAGATTGCGGTTCATCCCTTCATATTCATAATTGGTGCCGCGATTCGCATAATTCAGAATCACCGCTTTGATGCCGAAATCCGATTCACGGCCGGAAGTACTCCACGGCCAGCCGTCACCGCTTACTTCGCCTGAGTCGAAAAAATTATCCAGATTGACAAACTCACGCGCCAGCCGATGAAAGTTAGGCGTGATGCTTTCCCCGAACATCGTCAGCTTGGGGTCGCCGTTGCCTCTGCCCAGGTCGCCCAATACTTGGTCATAGGTGCGATTCTCTTTGATAATGTAAATTACATGTTTGATGCGCCGATGCAGTTCCGCCATGATGCGCCCGTCGCTCTCGCCTTTTCTGGCATCAAAGTCATTGTTTGCGGCCACAAGTCTAGTGGCTTGCGCCAGCGCTGCGCTCTGGAGAACCGGCACGGTGAGAAATCCGGCCTTCTCCAATTGCAAAACGTAAGCGTTATGTGACTGAATCACGTCGGGACCGGGCCGTGTGACGCCTTCTTTTATCTTCTGATTGAAATTTGGGTTCGGACCTGCCGCGCTTTTGCCGTTCACCACATATAGCATTCGACCATCGCGGCTCACTGAAACAGCATTCGGATACCAGCCGGTCGGCAGCAGTCCCGTGACAACGGAAGGCTTTCCTACGCCGCCCAATCGAATCACCGCCACGGAGTTTGATCCGCCATTGGTGACGTACAAACTTTTGTTGTCTTGCGAAAGCGCTACATCATTGGGAGAACTGCCTGTGTAAGCCGACACTGCGCTGACCACGCTGCGAGGACCGGTTGTGACAATATTCTCCATAATCTTGTTTGTTTTGGTATCAATCACCGAAACGGTATCGCTGTTATCGGCAGCCGCGTACAAGCGTGAGCCGTCACGGTTTAAAGCCATCTTGTTCGGGTTTCCTGTCAACTTGATGCGCGCGACGATCAAGGGCGCTGCATCAAAACGCAGTTCCACAATTTCCCGATCGCGCAGACAAGAAACATAAGCTCGATCATTGCCCTTTGCTATCACCCAGAATGGAAACTCACCGCCCGGAACACCGCTTAAACGAAGATCGTTTTTTCCGGGCCGCAAGTTAATTTCTTTGACCACGCGGCGGTTTGAAAGATCCACCACCGATACCGAATCGTTATAGATATTGGCAACCAGCGCATTCCGGCCATCTGGCGTTATTGCCACGCCGCCGGCTGATAACGGTTCTTTTCCCACAAAAAAGCCTACTCCTGATGGATGGCCGAGTTTGATCGCTTCTCCTTCCTCAGTCCACTTGCCGTTTGATTCCACTTTGTAGGTGTGCAGATTGTCATCCACCCCGCCTGACACATAAAAGTTTTTGCCCGAAGGCGCGAACGCAATTCCAGCAAACGTATTCGGCACTTTTAACACTTGCGCTTTTCGCGGTGTGCGTTCCGAAACGTCGTACACAAATACGTATTCTTGCGATGCTTCCGGAATCGGCTTACCGTTTTCGTCATTGATCCGGTTGTATCCGCTGGTCAGAATCAGCAGCGTTTTCCCATCAGGACTCACCGCCGTACTCATAGCCTGCCCCGCCACGTACTGCGGAAAGTCCCTCAATCCTGGATTCAACAATTCAAACCGCGCACCCGGAGTAGCCAGCGGCGTAATGCGTTTTCCCGTCGGCAGAACGGTAACAGAGTTGTTTTCTTGTGCGCCAACCAACAGAGCAAGGCTCGCCACCAGCCAAACGTATCGGCTAAAACTGAATTTGAAAAAACAGTTGCCGGCTTCCCTCATCCGTTCGTGATCTAAACTCTTAGCCACTCAACCCGCACTCCCACTTGTTCAGCATGCGCTCCGCCAAAATAAACGCCTCGCGCATTGATAGTTTGGCACTCAAAAATTCTGGGACAGGACAGGCTATCAACCGAAAGTTTCTTTTGTATGACGAAGAATGGGAAAAGCTGCTGGTTTCAGCGGAATTTCAGGTTATGGCAGTACTCTAAAACGTACCCTCCCAAATTCCACTTATGAACTTCCGACTTTTTTCCGCTTGCCTACTGATTGCGTCTTCCAACGTGTTTGCGCAAAATTATCATCTCGCCGCTCCGATTTCCCTTGGCGGAACGGGAGGCTGGGATTACCTGGCCGCTGACGCCGCGAATCGTAAACTGTATGTTTCGCATAATTCCGAAGTGATGGTGGTGGATCTTGATTCACAAAAACTCGTTGGGAAAATTTCCGGCTTGGGGGGCGTTCATGGCATTGCAGTGGCCAACGATTTGGGCACAGGATTCATCAGCGATGGCCGCAACAACGAGGTAGTTGCTTTCGATCTGAAATCACTTTCGGTAAAGAACAAAATCAAAGCGGGCACAAACCCGGACGGCATTCTGTTTGATTCTTTCTCGCATCGCGTTTTTGCTTTCAATGGGCGCAGTAATGACGCTACCGTGATTGATGCACGTACGGGAAACGTAGACCAAACCGTGAAGCTGGATGGCAAGCCGGAGTTCCCTGCCACTGATAGGAAAGGAAACATTTACGTCAACATCGAAGACAAAAATGAAATTGAACAGATCGACGCTAAAACACTAACCGTGAAAGCGCAGTGGCCGACCGCCCCTTGCGAGTCACCATCCGGTTTAGCCATCGATGCGGCGCACCGGCGCTTGTTTGCTGTTTGCAACAACAAAATGATGGCGGTGGTGGATGCCGATTCCGGCAAAGTGATAGCAACGCCGGCAATCGACGAAGGACCGGATGCCGCCGCGTTCGACCCGGGAACCCAATTGGCTTTTTCTTCTAACGGCAGAAGCGGAACGATAACGGTTATTCAACCGAATGGCAAAAACGATTACAAAGTAGCGGAAACTGTCCACACTACCAACGGTGCCCGCACCATGGCTTTAGACACGAAAACACATCGTATTTATTTGTCCAGCGCGGATTATGAGCCAGCACCGGCCAATCCCACTGAAGGACGTTCGCGTCCACAAGCGGTTCCGGGATCGTTTCGATTAGTGGTTTTGGAGCAAAAGTAGGGAATGCGGTGGTCCGCTTTTAATTGGTTTACCGGTCCGCGATTTATCAAATTATCCTGCATCACCCTTATTCTATTGTTCAGCGTTGTCTCTTGTTTAAACGCGCAACCAGAGACAAACGGCAGCGCACTCATTATGGTGACACTGCGCGACGCTTTGGAACGAGCCAGGAAGTATGGCGGGCAGGTGCAAACCGCAGACCTGGCCGTCAGGCTGGCCCGTGAGGACCGCGCACAAGCAAAAGCAGCACTGCTGCCCACCCTGAATGCATTTAACCAGTTCATCTACACCGAAGGCAACGGCACTCCTTCAGGCGTGTTCGTCGCGAATGACGGCGTGCATATTTACAACGAACAAGCCGTTGTGCATCAGGACTTGTTTTCGATTGCGCGGCGCGGTGAACTGCGTCGCGCCCGGGCAGCGGAAGCCGTAGCGCAGGCAAAGCGCGATCTGGCTGTCCGTGGATTGAACATCACGGTAACGCAGGATTACTACGCCATTGTGGTCGCGAAGCGGAAAACAGCAAATGCCAGAACCAGTTTAAGCGACGCTGCGGATTTTCTGGACATTACGCAAAAACAGGAACAAAAGGGCGAAGCAGCCCACTCCGACACAATCAAAGCGCAGATCCAGAAACAACAGCGCGAACGGGATCTACAAGACGCGGAGATAGCGGTGGAAAAAGCTAAGGTCACGCTTGGCGTGTTAATTTTTTCCGACGTGGCGCAGGATTTTGCCGTGCAGGACGATCTTGATACTGCACTGCCGTTTGATAACATAGAAGCGGTTCGCGCAAAGGCTATGAGTTTAAGCCCGGATCTGCGCGCCGCAGAAAGCTCAGTCAACCAGGCGCAAAGCGAAAGAAACGTTGCTACCTATGCGTTTCTGCCCAGCCTGGGAGTAGACTTCTTCTACGGCATCGACGCTAATCAATTCGCTATTAACTCAGCATTGACCCAGGCCACCGGACGCAGCACATTACCGAATTATTTAGTTTCCGGCAGGCACAACTTGGGCTATTCGGCGGCGGTTACGCTGAACATTCCCGTTTGGGACTGGGGAACTATTCGTAGTCGGGTGAAACAAGCGCGGTTCCGGGAAAATCAAGCGCAGTTTGATTTAACAGTGGCTAAGAAACAAGTGCAAGCCGACATCACTACCGCTTACCTGGAAGCGAAAACAGCGCAGCAGCAATTGGCGTCGCTGCGCAGTGCGGTGGATCTTTCCCAGGAAAGTTTACGATTAACAACCCTGCGGTACAAAGCAGGCGAAGCCACTGTTTTGGAAGTGGTTGACGCGCAAACCACGTTGGCCGCAGCGCGGACCGCTTATGTCGACGGGCTTCTTCGATATCGCGTGGCAGCAGCAGCAATCAGCACGTTAACAGGTCAGTTTTAAGATGCACATCATTTCTTTCTCTCGCCGGCGATGGAGCGCATTACTTCTGCTTTCCTCATTCCTGTTCTGGCCAAGCTGCAAAAGCGCCCAGAACCAGAAAGATGCGGAAGCCGGGCCGGTGACGCCGGTGCAAACTGAAAAAACTGCCAAGGAATCAGTGGAACGCATTATATCCGCAGAAGCGGTGCTGTATCCGATTAAACAATCGGGCATCACGCCCAAAATTACTGCTCCGGTGCGGCGCTTCCTGGTGAATCGCGGCGATCACGTCCGCCAGGGTCAATTATTAGCGGAACTGGAAAACAGTGATCTGGTGGCGGCAGCCCAGGAAAGCCGCGCCCTATACAGCCAATCTGAAGCTACCTACCGGACCACCACCGGCGGAACCATTCCGGAAGATATGACCAAGGCCCGTACCGACCTGCAAACAGCTAGTGAGTCGCTGGATGCTGCCAGGCGGGTTTATCAGAATCGAGTGGCGCTGGTGAAAGAAGGCGCGCTTTCACAAAAGCTGGCCGACGATGCAAAGGTTGCGTTGGTGCAAGCGCAAAGCCAGTTTGAAACGGCGCAGCGTCATTTGGAATCCCTGCGCAATGTGAGCGAGCAGCAACTGATTAAAAGCGCGCAAGACCAGGTGGACGCTGCCAAAGCGCACTGGATGGGTTCGCAAGCGCAGGTGTCTTATTCGGAGATTCGCAGCCCGATCAGCGGCGTTATCGCAGACCGGCCTGTTTCTGATGGGGAGATGGCCAACAGCGGGTCCGCGCTGATCACCATTGTCGATATTTCGCAGATTATTGCGCGCGTCAATGTGTCGGCTAACGATGTGCAGTTTCTGAAGGTGGGTAAAACCGCTACCATTCACTCTGCCCAAGGCGACATGGAAGGAAAGGTATGGGTGGTGAGTCCTTCAGTAGACCCGGCCAGCACCACGGTCGAAGTATGGATCAAAGCCAATAATTCGGGCGAGAAATTGAAGCCGGGCACCACCGCAAAAATTGCGATTCATGCGGAAACGATTCCTGATGCGATTGTTGTTCCTGATTCTGCCTTGCTTCCCTCCGAAGACGGCGGCGATCAAGTGATTGTGGTCACAGCGAATTCAACCGCGGAAGTGAGAAAAGTGAAGGTGGGAATTCGCCAGGACAATAAGGTACAGATTTTAGACGGCTTGAAGGAAGGAGAGCCGGTTGTGACAGTAGGCGGCATCGGCCTGGACGATAAAGCTAAAGTTCGGGTGGAAACTCCAGAGAAGGCAGATAAAAATGATTGACCAGCAACAGGATAAAGCCTCCTCCAAACCAGCGATAGACGAACAGGAACATTGGACGGCCCGCTTTGCCAAGCCCATCATTTTTCTGACGCTGATCCTGATTGCAGCAGGCGGGTATCTAGCTACGCTGATCCCGATTTCCGTGTTTCCCAACACTGATTTTCCCCGCATCGTGGTGGGTGTGGACAACGGCGTGATGCCGATTGACCAGATGCAGGTCACCATCACTCGGCCCATTGAAGAAGCGGTGAACAGCGTACCTGGTCTCCAGCAGGTTCGCTCCATTACCTCGCGCGGCTCCGCGGAAGTGGATTTATTTCTGAGCTGGAACGTGGATATGTTCCAAACACTGACGCTGGTGAATGCCGCGTTGGCCCGTATTCAAAACACCCTTCCTTCTACCGCCGCCATTACGACGAATCGTCTCACCTTTGCCGTGTTCCCGGTAATCGGCTACAGCTTGAGTTCGAACACAGTTCCCCAAACAAATTTGTGGGAATTGGCTACCTACACCATGAAACCGCGCTTGAACCGCTTGAATGGAGTAGCGAGCGTCATCATTCAAGGCGGACAGGAGCCGGAATTTCAAATTGAACCGGACCCTTCCAAGCTGCTGCAAACGCAAGTCACGGTTCCGGCCATTCTGGACGGCGTTGCCAAAAGCAATTTGCTGGATTCTCCCGGACTGATTCAGGACCGGCATCAGTTGGTTCTCACTTTGATCAGCGGACAGGCCACCACGCCCGAACAGATTTCAAAAATCGTGGTGAAGCTGACGCCCTCCGGCTCGCCGGTTCGCATCGGCGATGTGGCGCAAGTCAAAAATTCAGTAAAGCCGGTTTACACCGCAGTGACCGCTAACGGCAAACCGGCGGTTCTGCTCAACATCAATCGCCAGCCTTCCAGCAATACCATTACGGTGGCGAATGAAGTTCATGCCGAAATCACAGACCTGCAAAAAGCTTTGCCGCCCGGAATTGAGGTCCGGCCCTTTTATGACCAATCCGCAGTGGTAAGCGAATCCATCACGAGCGTTCGCGATGCCATTCTGCTAGGGCTGCTTCTGGCTGCCATAATTCTCGTTCTGTTTCTCCGTGATTGGGGCAGTTCGTTGGTAGCTGGCCTGGTGATCCCTGCCACGATCGCCATTACCTGCATTGTTCTTTATATTGCGGGCCAGAGTTTCAACCTGATGACGTTGGGCGGCTTGGCGGCAGCAGTCGGCTTGGTGATTGACGATGCGATTGTAGTAGTGGAAAATATTGTTCTGCACCGGCAGATCGGCCAAACGCGCGGCGAATCGATCCGCAGCGCATTGCGCGAACTGCGCGTTCCGCTTACCGGTTCCACCATCACGCCGATTGTTGTGTTTCTGCCGCTGATTACCATCACCGGCGTTACCGGAACATTCTTCCGGGCGCTTGCTATTACGGTAGGTGTTGCTTTGCTCACTTCCTTGGCCTTGGCGTTAACCTGGACTCCCACGCTCAGTCACTATCTATTGAAACAGCCCGCTGAATCCTTAGCTGCGGATGCGCTGCACGGCGAAGTTCCTACCCAAGGAATAATGGGTTGGCTGGTCCGAATGTATGAGCGCACGCTCAACTGGGTGCTTGCTTCGCGCCTGATTCTGCCGGTTTTTTGCCTGCTGCTGATTTTGGCTTCGTTTGTTTGCTACCGCTCGCTCGGCTCCGACCTGCTGCCCGCTATGGATGAGGGCGGTTTTATTCTCGATTACCTGATGCCGGCCGGCTCTTCGCTCGATGACACTAATCGGGTAATTTCGGGCGTGGAAGGTATCCTGAAGAAAGTTCCCGAAGTGGAAAGCACGTCCCGGCGCACCGGATTGCAGCTTGGTTTATCGGCTGTAACGGAAGCCAACACCGGCGATATTTCGGTGAAGCTGAAGTCTAAGCGCGATCGCGGCGTGGAAGAAGTGATTGCCGACGTTCGCGCCCAAGTCAACAAACAGTATCCGATGCTCGATACCGATTTTATTCAGGTATTGCAGGACATGATCGGCGATCTGACCAGTTCGCCTGATCCAATTGAAGTAAAACTTTTCTCGGCTAACCCGGCACTGCTGGCCGAGTGGGGTCCGAAAGTAGCCGATTCCATTAAGAAAATTCAAGGCGTGGTTGACGTGAAAAACGGCATTGAAAACACCATCAGCGGCCCCGCGATTGTGTTTTCAGTGGACCCTTCGGTGGTGGCTCGCGCAGGCTTTACACCGCAGGAGGTGGAACTGGACGCCAGCGCCATTCTGCAAGGCGAGCCGGTGCCTTCGCCCGTGATTGCCAATAACCGGGCTTATACCATGCGCGTCCGGTTTCCGGAAAGCACGCGGGCCAATCTGGACAGCATTCGGAATACGCTACTGGTCAGTTCCACGGGCCGCACCGCGACGCTCGGAACTTTAGCGAGTTGGGAGCAAGCGCCAGGGCAGACCGAAATCCGCCGCGAAAATCTCCAACGCGATATCGCCGTAACAGCGCGATTGGAAGGACTTGATTTGGGGAGAGGAGTTGCAGCCGTGCAGAAAGCAGTGGCGGCCCTCCACATTCCTGCCGGAGTCCGGGTGGAATACGGCGGCACTTACGCGGAACAGCAAAAATCTTTTCGCGATCTGGTGTTTGTGCTGGTTCTCGCCGTGCTGCTGGTGTTTTTTGTGCTGCTGGTTGAGTTCAGAACCTTTGCCGCGCCGCTCGCGATTGTGGCATCTGCTGTTCTTTCCACTTCCGGCGTGTTCTTCGCCCTGCTCGTCACTGGCGCCACGTTCAATCTGTCCTCGTTTATGGGTTTGATTATGGTTATCGGCATTGTGGCCAAGAATGGAATTCTGCTGCTGGATGCTGACCAGAAATTTCGTAAGGAAGGCTCCAGCCCCAAGCGAGCAATGATTGAAGCAGGCGAACGCCGTCTTCGTCCGATCCTGATGACCGCGCTTGCCACCGTCGCCGGAATGGTGCCGTTATCGCTGGCGATTGGCGCAGGTTCACAGATGCTACAGCCGCTAGCCATTGCTGTAATCGGCGGCATTGCCGCTTCGCTGGTGCTGTCGCTGGTGGTGACGCCGACGGCTTATTACTACCTGAGCGGGCGTTCGACGGATCAAAGATAAATGGTCACCCGTTTGTGACCCGCTCACTTGTGCGACCGCTTTGAGAAGCGTTTTCAGGTAGGCTTGGACATAAGCGATAGCGACTTTCATTTTTGTAATCTTAACCAAGCGGGATGCAAACCTAGTATTTCTTCAGACAAGCACCTTAATGCCAACCAGAGTCAAATCCTTGAACCGAATGTCCATTTACGACCTGCGTGATATTTTTCCGTTTAAAGGCCAGGAATTTTCGAACTCCAGTGGTAATTGGGTCTGCCATCTGGCGGAAGTTTCCGATTCTCGCCCCGACAATGATCGTTTATCCTGGTATCTGGTTTTTGAACCGATCCGCAACTCAGGCGCAAGCATGAGAAAACTGGAACTGGTGACACCGGGAACCGGGACCACTGCCCAAAGCTTTTCCCCGGAACTAAAGATTCAGATGGAGAACTGGCTAGCTTCCGGGGAGCAAGACGGACGTATGGAGTTATTGGGCAGAGATTAAAACGGAGCTTTCCCTTTGAGATATCAAATCAATTCAAGTGGAGCAACGATAAAATTAGAACATTAAAATTTAAGAATCGTTTTCCTTTGTTTACGGTGCATTACCGCACGTGCGGGCGACTCAATAAGAGTTCACTGACTTTTATAATGCGAATGCCTTCATATTGTTTCAGTTTAAGAAGGTGTTTGTCGCCAGTGACGATCACATTTGCTTTCCCAGCAACTGCACATTCCAAAATCTTATTATCATCGGGGTCGTCTGGCACGGCATTTAGCGATTCCGTTGGTGCTATGATCACTGCCGTAACGGTGATGTACTCCAGTGCCTCTGCCAGCCGACTGGCGCTTAATCCTTTGCGCTTCAGAACACGGACAACTTCATCAATAATTAACTGAGACAAGAGAAGTTTGATATTTCCATCCACTGCCGCTTCCATCAAAAGCGCGGGATTACCGCCCCATAAGACTGCGGAAATCAGGATGTTTGTGTCAGGAACAACGCGCACCTACGCCCCGCGTTGTTGGCGACGGTCTTCTGCTATCCATTCTTCTACGTCAGAAGGTTTGTAACCTTTAGCTTCAGCTTCAGCGCGATTATAAGCAACAAAGCTGCGGAATCGCTGTTTCAGCAAATACCGTCGCATATCATCCAATACTTCTTCAGGCGTACGACCTTCTTTGGCAGCAACAACGGCAACTTGTTCGGCTACGGCTTGGATAAGCTGTTCCTGAGACATATACTCTATTTTAATTATCGCTCAAGCCAACCCAATACCGAAAAGTCGATACTGACATAGCCGAAATCGTAATTAGTCGCAAGCAGAAACTTGCTCTAAAGAATAGGCAATTTTCCCGATCAACATTAGGTGCGGATCTCACAGGAGAGGCAATCCATCAGAAAATCCTTGATTGCCCAAGTTAGCTAATTCAAGGACGATTACTTGGATAACATGAGATTCCATTGAGGTTTGTCATTAAAGTTGAGAGCAATCAGCGGCAACAAACGCCAAAGCTGAACCGGGTACACAAGTATTCCGCAGGAAAACTTAAAGTTCTTGGAAAGAGGATCGCATACCAGGATGTCATCGTGCAAAATTGGAAGTGGATCATACTTGCTGCGGTTGTGGCTTATCTGCTGCTTGGAATTGTTGCAGACAGCACTGAACATTAGATCCATTGAGCAAAATGTTTTCCCATGCTCAATGGACCCGTTATTCTACCACCTACTTCCCTCTATTTGACCCCTAGCTTCCGGTTCGCTATCCTAATATCTGTATCTCTTTTGAAGGATTTAAATTCGAGTTAGATGGCCAACACAGTCTCTTCATTGAAGCGCGTCCGAATCACTGAGCGCCGGACCGCCGTCAATCGCAGCCGCAAGTCGCGGTTGCGGCACCAGATCCGCGCCATGCGCCGCTTGCTGGACCAGAAAAATGTGGAAGAAGCAACCAAGATTATTCCCCAAACATTTTCCGTGGTAGATCGCGCGGCAAAATGGGGCATTATCAAGAAAAACACCGCGGCCCGCTACAAAAGTCGGATGACGCTTCGTCTGCGCCGCCTCAGCGCGCCCGCTACAGCAACGGCCTAGGTTCCCATTCAATGTTTTGCGAGTCCAGCGGCTGTCTAAACTACAGCCGCTGGACTTGTCGTGTCTTCACCTGAATTTTTCCGGCTTGCCGGATTTTACGGATTCTTTAGCCAGATCAATAATGTGGATCACATCCACGTTAATGTCCACCGCAGTTAAACCTTCAATCGGCTGCTTGTTTTTCATGCGCGAAATCATGTAAGCAATGGGTTCGTTTGTTTCGGGGGTTAACGGCGTCACTTCCACCTGCTCAACCTCCTTGCCGCGCCGCATTTCCACGCCCTTCTGGGTTATGTAAATGCTGCCGCGATGCTCGTTATCGCCCCACCCGAAGACTTCCAGATCCTGGTAGCTGCGGGGCAGATCCCAACTGCCTTCAAACACTCCCACGCTTTTGTCGTAGCTCAGGATCAGATCGGCATTGTCTTCCACTTTCGGAAAACGGTCAGGCCGCAGATGGTTCGCGGTGGCAAACACAGTCTTCGGCTTGCCGAGGTACCACAAACTCCAAAGGGCGTTGTAACAGCCGAAATCCATTAAAGCGCCCCCTCCGTTTTTCTCCGGGTCAGTCAGCCACGCGAAGAAATACTTATTGCGCACTCCTTCCGAGCCGGGGCCGCCATGCCCCACAATGCCATGCAGCCGCCACGGTGTTCCAATGTCGCCGCGATCCACGGCAGCCTTTGCCACGTAGTTGGTGGGCCACCAGGCCATCTGGTAATTGGTCATCACCAGAATGTTGTATTTTTCCGCCAGGCTTTTGATCTGCTTGGCTTGTTCGTAGGTGGCGGCCAAAGGCTTTTCGAAGATGATGTTAATGTGCCGTTCGGCGCAGGCTTTCGCTACCTCCAGATGCCGGTTATTTTCCACGAAAGCCCAGACCAGATTGGGTTTTACCTGATCGAGCATGGCTTGATAATCGCGGAAAATCAGATTCGAAGGGACACCCATTCGTTCGGCTTCGCCGGTCAGTTCCTGGTTTGGTTCAGCAACGCCGACCAAGGTAGCCGGTTTGCCCGAAACCATCGTATGCAAATGTCCCCAAACATGCGCATGAACCAGCCCAACTACCGCAATCTTGTAATCCTGTGCTTGCAGCGGAACAAAGGTTAGCGCGACCCAAAGAAAAAAGTATTTCATCAGTTTCAGTCCTGGTTTCCAGAGTTTATAACAACTCCCTCACCCGCCTTCCGGCATCTGATTTTGTGCCGCCCGATGGCGAAATGGTAGAGTAGAAAACCACATAGGGGGGAAGCCTACTGTGCAATCATGTTGTGTTTCAGCGCCGTTAACTGTTAGAAAATTTGCGACTTTTCTGCTGTTGGGGGGATTATTGACCCTCCCGGCCCGGCTCCGCTCGGCGGCCCAGGATGAAGCTACTGAACGGGAAACTACGGGCGACCTTGCCGGTGCCCAGAGCATTCTGGAACGGCAAAGCCAGAAAGGGCCGGAAGCTCAACTGAACCTGGCGGAGTTTCTGGACCGGCATCGCAGCGCGAACAGGCGCGATGCTTTCCTGAAGCTGGCCTCGGTTGAACAGGACCCGGTGAAGCGCCAGCTTGCGTTGCGTCAAGTGCTGCTGCTTGATTTTGAAGAAGGCCGCACCACGGCGCTTTCTTCCGACTTGGAACAATATAAGGCTGCCGGCGGAAGCGACCTTCAGCCAGTAAGACAGATTCCAAATTCACAAAGAACTTTTGGTAAGGCAATTATCCCCGGGCCGCTACGCTCCTTTGCCCGCATGGCCGCGCTTTCCCCTGATCTGAAACCGGAAGAACTGCTGCCAGCTTTGGCGCGGAACGTAGTCACCAACGGTTACCAAGCGGCATCCTCAAGCGAAGCCCTGGAACAAACCGAGTATCTACGCCTGGTTGTCCGCTACGTTAGCCAGGCGCGGGAACTGACTGCCTTTGCCGGTTCCACAAAGAAGGTGACTGTACCGGCTTGCGAAAGCGAGCAGACCGCTGACCTGCTCCGCATCCTGGGCTATCGGATGCGCGGCTCCTGCGGCGGCGATGTGGTGCTCGAAACGGTGAATCCCACTCGCGCTTTTATCACTGTGGATTCCGGTTTCCCCTTGGCCCAATTGGAACAGGACTTACGCGCCAACAGAAAGTTTGAATATTCATTTGCGCCCACCGAGATTCCGGTGCTGTATGGGCCGGAATACTGGATCAGCTCGGTTTCAAGCAAAGGCAACCATTCCGAATTTCTGGAAGCCTTTCTAAGCGACCCTGCCGTGTGCCGCCTTTATCTGGGACTTTCCAAACTGGATGAAACTACGGCGGAGGCAATGCGGCGCAAAATTCCCCACAACGAACTGATGGTGTTTGCACCGGTTCTGGACTTCTACGGCAGCTTGTTTGAAATCCGCAATGGCGCAGCTTTCGTACCGGGATCGGAAAAAGCCTGGAGCGAACTGGCTGGAACAAACCCATCTCAGGGAGCAGGATTTTATCAGCGGCTGATGGAAACCGATGATGGATGGTTGGCCAGCTACTTCGATGCACTGGCGCGGCTCGATTCCCCGGCCACGAACTATCTGTTACAGCCGGAGCACATGAGGCGTTTCTACAACGGACTGCGCGGACGAGTGACTACGCCTGGTCCGGCACGTCCGGTGTTCCGGTCCAGCACGGATCTGATGATTTTCACCACTTCGCTTCGTTTGGACCCGAACGGCCAACCTCACATTCCCGGCGGTTTGGACGTGTGGAAGTCATTGTTCATCAAGCATCCGCACGGCAAATATGATGCCAAGCTGTCGAAAGCAGCGCCTTCCTGGAGAACTTCCGATGACCTGCTCGAAGCACTGTTCGCGTTGTGCCGCAAGTCGGTTGACAACGAACCGCTGCACATTTTTTTGGCATTGAACGACATTGATCGTGACCGCCAGAGGCCGATCAGTCCGGCGCTGGCTGCCCGCTTAATTGCGGCTTACAAAACAACGGGCGCCCAGTACGACATTCTGGCCGATGTGCCGAACTTGAGCGAAGCTTCGATTAGCATGTTTCTGGACTTCGTCAGCGGCTCGGGCAGCATTCACGACACGCTGCTGCGGGCAGACAACGTAGGCAGCGCCCAGGCGCTGATCAGCATTTGGCAGATTCTATGCCGCCAGAACCTGATTCCCGCCGGGCAGCAGGACAAGGCTTTTTCGGCGATGATGACGCCATTTATGGAAGCCCGGCAAGCGGCGGAAGTGTTTGACGCAGCGCGCAGTGGCGTGAAAGCCCTGCTACAAGCAGCAAACGCTTCAGTGAACGGACGAATCCAGGACAGACTGGTGGACCTGTTGGTCGGCGTTCCGCAATCCTCGCCGGAGCACCCCGGCCCGGCTGAGAATTTTGTGCGCGTGCTTGATTCGCAGCAGCTTTTGTCGCTCGACCAGATTTATGCAGTGGCCGATACATTAAGTCAGCCCACGCCGAATAAGAAAATATTGGATTCCGTGGACCGCGCCTTGAGCCGTTTTGAGGAAGCGCAATCGCTTCGCAATTCCCTCAGTTCCGCAGAACGAAATCTAGTGGCGCTCGGCTATTGGAGCGAGCGGCACATTGACCAGGAGCGCAAAATCGATCTGGACTCCCTAGCGGCAAAATCCGCCGACCGGAAAGATACGCGAGGCAAGTTAACGCCGTTCCTACGCGACACCCTGGTAGGGCTGCTTTATGCTTACTACTCACCGAATGGGGCGCAACTGGTTTTCACTAATCCCACATTTGTCCGCAACCATGATTTTATCGGCGCACAGGGTTTAGTGGCGACTTGGCGAAGCACGGAAGTCGTCGGCAACGGATGGCCGTCCAGCGCGGGCGGCAGGCTGATGGGTTCGCTTGTCTCGCTTCCGTACGTGCTGGCGGAAGCGGAACAGAACTTTCTGACGCCGACCCGCGAACAGGCTTTAATCTGGGGCGACCTGGTGCCGCAGATGATTGTGAACGTCACCGTTCCCCGCTGGCGGCATATTACGCCGGACCAGGTACGCTGGGTAGCGTTGAACCAGCGGCGCGGCGAGGATCTGCTGGCCCTGAGCGCGTTTAATTCTACGCTGGAGCCGAAGGTGATGAACTCGCTGCGCCGATTCGCCAACCCGGCCCGGCTCGAAAAAATTCGTGAACGGCTGCATAACGGCGATTTTAAAAACGCCCAATCGGAAGTACTGCCATCAGAATTTTATGCTTTGGCGACAGACCCGGCGCTACGAACCGCTGTTCCCGACATGGCCAGCCTGGAGGTCGCCGCTTTGTCCGCTTCCGGCAACCCGCAACTGAATGCCAACGCCATTGCCGCCGTGTTTGGCACACCAAAGCCCACGCTCACCCATTCTTATCGGCCCGGCCTTTTGTACCTGCGCACGTTTCCGACGTTGATGGGTTATTCGAGCCGTTTGCTGGCGGAGACATGGGAATCGAATGGCTTCTATTACGCGGCGCTGGCGGACGAATTCGGCATCCCCGCGAATCGCCTCGATACCTACGTGCCGGAATGGACCCGGGCCACCATCGAAAACATCTTCGCCACGCATCTGGAAGATTGGCCGGCTTTACTGCGATCTTTAAACAGCGTCGGCGACAATCTGCGGCAGCATAACGGATCTGAAAAAGTCGCTTCAAACAGCTACGGTCAATCCGGTAATTAGGAAGGCATACGTGAAATTGTTCACTCGTTTTCTAAGCGTTTGTTTAATCGTTCTGACAGGCGGCTTTCTTTGGATAAAAGCGCAAGACCAGGACCACCCGACGTTTCGGGTCAAGGTCGACATGGTGGTGTTGAGCTTTACAGTGCTCGATGGCAAGAGCAAGTATGTGAACGGTTTGAAACCGAAAGATTTTCGGATTCTTGAGGATGACATTCCTCAGAAGATGGCTACGTTTTCTGAAGGCGATCGTCCGCCCATGCAGGTGTTGGCGAACGGCGAAATGCAGCCGATTGCCCGCCCTGGAGCCCAGAATCCGGTGGCTGCCGGAACTCGTTCGGATGAACTGACCGGAACCAACGTTTTTGTACTGTTCGACACCAGCAACTATATGTATCGCGGCTTTGTTTACGCATCGGACGCGATTGCCGATTTTATTCGCGGCTTGGACCGTGCTGATTCAGTAGCCGTGTATACATACAGCCGTAACCTGAATCGCTCGGTGTCTTTGAACCGCGACCGTAGCGAGGCCATTTCCGGCCTGCGCCGGGCTGTGGCAGGCGACGATTCCGCGTTGTACAACTCCCTCTTGCTGACGCTGCGCGATGCAGCTAAGGTGCCGGGGCGCAAAGTGGTGATTGTTTTCTCCAATGGGCCTGACAATGCCAGCATGGTGGCGCCGGATGATGTTCGCTCTGTAGCCGAAGACGAAGGCATTCCGATTTATGTGATTTCCACTAATGAAGTCAGCAAAGATCCGGTTTCCAGCAACATCTTCCGGCGCATCAGTTCTTCCACCGGCGGAAAAAGCTATTTTGCCAAAACCTGGCAGAAGCAAGTGGAAGCTTTTGAATCGATTCGCGAAGACCTTGGTAATAGTTACACCGTAACCTACTACCCGCAGCCGAATCCAAATGATGGGTTCCGCAAATTGACAATTGAGTTGACTGGCGATCAGATCAAGAAGTACAAAATCCGCGCCCGCCCGGGCTATCGGCCGCAGCGCGGTTTCTAAGAAATACCGGAGCCCGTGAATATCAGTTTTCAGAGGTTAATTAGCACAGCGTTTGTGTTTACGGTGTTTACTTGTGCAGGGTGTAATCCGCGAAGTCGTGTTGAAGCGGCTCGCGTAGTCATTGAAAAATTTCATAACGCTTACAACCGGCAGGATTATTCCGCCATGTACGCGTATGCCGGACCGAGCGTACAAAAAGAAACTCCGCAAGCGGCTTTTGTTGCATATGAAACTGGGTTGCGGAAAAGATTAGGAGACCTGAAAACCGCCGATCTCGTCAACTACAACCTGCTTTACCTCATGAGCGGCCCGCAAGTAAGAATGGATTATAACTGCAAGTATGTTCTAGGCAATGCGGTTGAATCCTTTGAAGTAAATTTTAGAAAAAACCAGCCGCGCATTGATGCTTACCGGATCGACAGCCCGCAACTGGAAACAGAAAAGGACGGGAACAAAGTTCGCTAAGCCGGGTGCCGCTCTCACGTTTTTCTGCTGTGCTATCCTGTAATCGTTCCATTCATGACGCTTAGCTCGCACTTAGCGAGCCGCTTTGACCTTTTGCTATGTCGCTGCAAGTCTTTCTGCAAGCTCAACTCCTCGGAAGCGAACGCTTCCTTGCTTCTGCTCCTTTCCAAATTGATGATTTCGCGGAACTACTCGGACGCTGCGGTTGGCTAAGCCTTGTTTGTGAAGTGCTGCCGCGTGCTTTGTTAGAGGAAATTAGACTTTCCAGAAAGCTTCTAGGCTCGGGCGGCGCAGAACAATTTCTGCTGTTGCTGACGGATGAATCAATCGCCAAGGCAGAAGAATTTCTTCGTCAGGCAAATGCGGTTCTGGGCGGATTGTCGGGCGGAATCTTAAGACTGGTTTGGGTCAGCACGGAAAACCTGGGCGCCTGGCCGATTGTGCGTAAACGGCTGGATGACGCGCTTACACAACGCATGTCCGCTCCCCTGGCGAAATCTTCTGACGCGCCTACCAGTTTCGCGCCATTTCAAAAATCAGACGATCTTGCGACGGATTATTTTTCTTCCTTCGGAAAAGCACTAGTGTCTGCTTCATCGATAGGATGGTCGCCGGAACAGCCGGGACTGCTTGAATGTAATGGCGGCAAGCATAGTTGGCCTTTACGAGACCAAAGCGCGCCGGAAGAAGATGCTATTACTTACCCGCGCTGCTACGCTTTAAACGAACAACAGCAGGTCGCTTCTTTGCAGGACTTGGCGGCACAAGCGGAAGGCGCTTCGCGTTGGGGCATTTTACGCGGCGATGTAGATAACTTTGAATTGCGCTTGAAGCGGACCAACTCGGTAGAAGAGCATATTCACTTTTCCGTGTTGTTTAAAGAATTCGTAGTGGGTGAGTTGTCGCTCTTTTGCGCTTTGCCGGAGTTTCAAAATAAGATAAGCGTTTTATACCGGGGCGGCGATGATTTTGCGGTAATCGGCGCGTGGGACAGCCTGGTAGCATTGGGCCGCGAGATGCAGCGGGTGTTTGAAAAATTTGTAGCGGGAAACCTGCAATCGTTTGCGGGGCTCGAAGGCAAGACTATCAGCATGACGCTGGCCGTAGCGGAAACGGATGATTCTCCGCTGATGGTGTTTGAACAAGCGGGATTGCAGTTGCAAGCGGCAAAGGCGACCGATATGGGCACGTTCCATTTGTTTGGCCGCACGCTCGAATGGAAGCGCCTCCCTGATGCCGAAGAGTTGAAGAACAGCCTCGTTCGACTGGTAAAAGAATTCGGGTATTCGGCGGAGTATATACGCGACCTGGCGTCGGTGTACCGCGAAGCTTATTCGGCGCAGGCAACCCGGAAAACAAAAGCGATCCGGGTGGATAAGCCTTGGCGCACGTACCTGCGCCTGGGGCGCATTATTCCGGTATCGAAGCAGCGGGATTTGAATCAACTGCGAAGCAGCCTGATTGCCAATCTGATCGGCACGAAAACAGCTAGTGCAAAGCTTCGGCCTTCAGGCCGGGTCGGTTTGGAATGGGCGCGTCTCGCGACCGACAGTCAATAACGTATATAAGGGGATCTGGGTTCGGCAATGGCAGAAACTGAACAAAAGCAAGAAAATCGTCCGCCACGGGAAGGGCGTGGTGCTGGCGGTGGGGGGCGACGGGAAGAAGGTGGACGGCCGCCGGAAAATCGAGGCTCTGAACGCGGCGGACCGCCGCGACGCGACCGTGAACGCGGCGATGACCGACGCGGCGACAAACGAATGGAAGGCCCGCCGGAAATTGATTTGGAAAAACTGATTTCCGACAGTCTTTACCTGGATAACCAGGCGCACGTTGTGGTGAGCCGGATGCGCGACATGGATTCCGGCACCAAAAGCCAGCTTCGCCGGTTATACAATGCTGTGCGGCGCGCCACGCGCGCCCCGGAAAGCGACCGCCAGCATGAGTTTGTGATGGTGCGCGCCCGCCTGGCTTATACCATTGCGCGTCATTCGCTGCGCAGCCTGGATGCTTTGGAGCGGCTGTTATTGCAGGTGACGCGGAAGAATGACACGCGCGGCTACGAACGGTTCCGCGATTTATTTGAAGCTATTGTCGCTTACAACGAATAAGCGAGCAAAAAGGATTGGAAAGATCGATTCATGAGTTCCCATACTGCTGCCACTGAATTAACTTTTCTCGGCAAGCTGATTCTTCAAGGCGAGATTAAATGCGAAACCGGCCTTCACATCGGCGCCGGTAAAGGCTCGCTGGAAATTGGCGGCGCTGATAATCCGGTTGTGAAAGACGCTTTCGGCGTTCCTTATATTCCCGGAAGTTCGCTGCGCGGACGCCTTCGTTCATTGCTGGAACAAACGTCCGGCTTAGCCGTGCCTTCGGAGTTGGTGTATCTTTCCAAGCGCAAAGGACAGGAAGTTCGGATTCACCAAAGCGACCGGGCCGATGATGAAGTCTGCATTCTGTTCGGGCGCAGCGCGGGCCGGATGGAAAAAGTAGGCGGAGAAGCGTTGGAAACTTCCGCCGCCACTCCCGCGCGATTGACCTTCTACGATTGCCCGCTGCTGGTGGACAGCATTACTCAGCAGATGCGCGAAAACCTGGATGACGAACTGACCGAAGTAAAAAGCGAGAACGCGGTGGACCGCATCACCTCGCAAGCCAACCCGCGCACGCTTGAACGTGTTCCGGCCGGCGCGCGCTTTTCTTTTCGCATTGTGCTCGATGTGCTTTGCGCCGAAGATAAACCGCTGCTGGGCCGCGTGGCGGAAGCGCTTCGTTTATTGGAAGACGATGCGTTAGGCGGCGGAGGCAGTCGCGGCAATGGTCGGGTTTCCTTTGGCGCATTGAAACTGGTTTGGCGCTCCAAAGATTATTACGCGCAGGGCTCGGCGGAAAACAGTTTACTGGAAAGCGGCGACCTGACGGCACTGCAACAACTGACAACCGCCGGCGATCTGGCAGACCGGTTGAATTAACCGTTGACCGCGCAGTTTCGTTTACATACCCAATGACTTCGGCACTTTTAATTCGGCTGCATCCTTCCGGCCCTTGGCGATTCGGCCCAGGCGACGGCGGACGGGATCGCCTGGACGCGCTGTATCGCAGCGACCGTTTATTTTCGGCGGTAACGCTGGCTTTTCAGCGTCTCGGGCTGCTTTCCAAATGGCTGGAAGCTACGGCGCAAGCGGAAACGCCGGCCGTAGTGTTCAGCTCATTATTTCCGTTTCAAACCGATTCGCTGTTTGTGCCGCCGCCTGCGACGTTGTGGCCTCCGCCCGCCGCAGCAGTGCGCATCTCCAGCCCGGTGTTTTCCACCAAAGTCCGCTGGAGCGCAGCGCGGTTTGTTCCGCTTTCGCTAATTGAAACTCTGCTGCTCGGCCAGCGCGTTCTGGCTGAGCAATGGCTGGCCGACCCGGAAAGCGGCTGCCTGCTTCGCCGGGATAGGCCGCAATCCAGTCCATTCCGTCTAGTGAATCGCAGCCAAGCGGCGGTAGATCGTTTAACCGAAAACGTTAATGGTCATTCTGCAGCTTGTTTGGAGTTTGAACCGGGTGCGGGCCTGTGGTGTGCCGTTACCTTCCAATCGGATGAAGCAAAGCAAAATTGGAAGCCCCGATTGGAAGCTGCTTTCCGTTTGCTGGCGGATACAGGCTTTGGCGCGCGCCGTTCCAGCGGTTGGGGACAGATCAGCCGATTTGAAATGGAAGAGGGCGCGTGGCCGGCCATTCTGCTGCCGAAGCTGAACCGGGTAAAAGTGAATGCCGCCAACAAGGGTTCTGCCGTTGAAGAAACTCCGCTACACTGGCTGCTTTCGCTTTTTACGCCGGGAACAAACGACCAGATTGATTGGTCGGCTGGAAGCTATTCTTTAACTGTGCGCGGCGGCCGCGTCGAAAGTCTCGCCGGTTCCGGTTCGCAAAAGAAGCTGGTACGCATGGTGGAAGAAGGCTCCGTGCTTTCCGCGCCGCAGATTCCATTGGGAACAGCGGTGGATGTGGCTCCGGAAGGATTCGCGCACCCGGTGTACCGCACCGGCTTCGCGCTATCCATTCGCATGCCGGTGGTGCAGTTTGCCGTTGTTGAAGACCCGGCCAGCACCGATCTCGAAAAAGCTTTGGATGAGGCGTTGAAAGCAGCCGCCGAAGAAAGCGTGCTGGCGGCAGCGGAAGAAAAAGCTGTAGCCATAGCGGAACAATTTGAATCACAAGCTGCCGTTGCCGCTGAAAACGAAACAGAACCTGAGAATACAAAGGCCGAAGCTATGCCTCCTAAAACGCCAGAAGAAAACTCCTCCACGGAACGGATTGAACATACCGGGGCCACTGACCAGACCGCCCCGCAAACGCCGTTTGACGAAGCACCGACGGCGGCAAGCGATCAAGTGCCGGAGCGTTTGGACGTGGAAAACACCCCCCTGGCCAAACACGACGAAACAGAAAAGCCGGAAGAAAGCGAAAGCGGGCATGACGGCGTATAAGGTTACGACTCTCACGCCGCTGCTGGTCGGCGATGGCCAGGAGTTATCGCCGATTGATTATATGGTCTGGAAAGATCAAGTGAACGTACTCGATCAGCCGCGTATTTTTCGCCTGCTTTCCCGTGGTCCGCGCTTGGATGGTTACCTGACGCAGCTTCGTAAAGCAGACAAACTGGATTTCGCTTCCTGGGGCGGGTTTGCCCAGAATTTTTCCGAGCGACGCATTCCTTTTGAACATTCTTCTTCCACGGCCATTTGGGAGAAAACAGGAACCGAAAACCTGTTCATTCCCACTTTCGCATCCGGCCATCAGGGAGCGTATCTGCCGGGATCAGCGTTGAAAGGCGCATTGCGCACTTCGCTGGTGTTTACGCGTTGGTCTGCTGCCACTCTGGAGAAGCTGGCTTCCTCGCTGGCGGGCGATCGTCTGCCGCGCCATCCTGCGGAGTCGCTGGAAAACAGCGCGGGCGCAACCCAGGTGCGGGTTCTCGCTACCGCAGATTCAACTCCTATTAATCGCTCCTCATTGAAGGTGTTTTTAACGCGGGTAGCCAATTTGGACGCACGACCAGGAAGCGCAGCGCAAGCTTCCTGGAAAGTGGCTGGCCGAGGCAACGTTCCCGCCGCGCGAATCAACGAAAGCACTCCTACTTTTGTGGAAATGGCAATGCCGGGAACAGAGTTCAGCGGCAGCTTTTTTGAACGCAAGTTTCTGGAAGACCAGCAGTTCACGCGAGCTTTAGGCTGGCGTTCTACCCCGGATTTAGAACTGTTCATCAAATCGGCCAATGAGTTTGCGGCAGCGCAACTGGAACAACATGATCGTTTCGCGCAGGCCGCTTCGCTGCAGCGAGTACAACAATCCGTGGCGCGGCTGCAAGGCGAACTGGAAACCGCCAAATCAGGCCGGAACAGTTGTCTGGTATGCCTCGGCTGGGGCAGCGGATTTTTATCAAAAACCAGCTTTATTGATACGAGCAACGAGAACATGCGAAAAGTGCTGCGGGCCGTTCCGGCTTTTGGTCGCGCACTCAAAAACGACACGCCTTTTCCCAAAACACGCCGCATTGTTTTCGCCGGCGGGCAACCGGCGTATCTTCCCGGCTGGGTGAAATTGGAATTGCAGAGTTAAAACACTTTTCTGTAAAACACGGCATTCAGACGCCACGGAAGATTCGGGAGTAAGCGGTGTCGATATAGAAATCCCCGAAACGTTGACACTTCCATAAAGCGGTAGAAGACAAAGTTCCAACTGGCAAGATACCTTTGAATTTCCCAAAAGAGTGGCTTCCCAATTTGCATCGGGCGAAAGGAAATTTCTATATGGATCAGCCTTATGTGAGGAAGAACGGTTGTGGCGCCGCGCAAAACTCGTAGTTCAGCCCCTTCAACGTCAATCCAAAGAATATCTGGATGTGTTCTGTCGGCAAAATACTCGTCGAGGGTAGTCGCGTTTACAATGATTTCATCTTGAACGACGTGGCCGCGTCGCTGCGTGTAGTCGGGATTGATGGGAAGCAGGGAAGAAAATCCAATATCTTTGTTCTGAGAACGAGCGGGGTTCACGGGATAGAATTTCACTGGACCGATGGTATCGGTGACAGCGAGTTCGTTGAAGAAACAATTTGAGGCATTCTTGCTCCTAAGTAAAGCAAGATTCCTGCGACAGATTTCCGCTGCGCTGGGATTTGGTTCGAAGACATGAAGTTCCCCCCCCCTCCGGGGAGTTGCTGATATAGCGAGATACCCTCCAGCGCGTCTCTGCTGCCGACATCACAAATAACGGGCTTGTCAGGCAGCAACTTCTTCGCAAACTGAACGAACTTTGGGCTAAGTTCATCAGCCATTAGAGAGTAACTCCTTCAGTAACGGGTTTAATCACTTGAAATTCAAATTCGATTAGTTTTCCGCGCACCAAATAGCACAAGTAATGTTCCCAGAATAATCGAAAGCGCGGCCAATGGTTCACGAGGATCTCAAAGCCAAGATATTTCCATAGGCTTAAAAGCTTGACGCGAATTTTGATTTCACGAAGATGGACCGTCGAGTAGTAAGCAAAACCCCCGTGATTGGCTCCGAAATAACGGAATGAGTATGAGTTCAGATGCCAGCGGTGGGTTGGGTCGCAAAAGGATGAAAAATCGGTGTAGTGCGGAGTTGCCAAAAACACGGTTCCGCCAGGTTTTACTAAACGATAGAACTCCTCCAGAGTGCGCATCACATCCGCCACATGTTCGATCACATGAGCCGCATAGATGTGGTCAAATGAATTGTCAGCGAACGGGTAAGGAAAACAATCGATATCAACGAGAACATCAGCCCGACTAGCCGGATTACGATCTATGCCAATGGAGTTGGGCAGCTTGTTTAATCCGCAACCGACATCAAGAATTCTTATCTTGCTATCCACTCCATTATCATGCCTTAAAGAGCGAAACTGAACCTCGAAAGGACGCCACTCCGCATGAAGTCTCTACTCACGTTAAGCCGCCGGAGCGTTCTTTTCGGGAGCGGTTCTACTTTATTGTTACGAGGGCAGTCTCGTTCAACAACCAGTCCTTTTCTGCGCGTCAAGGAAGCGCCCGATTCCGCTACCGCTTTCACCGAAACTGAACCACTTGTCTTATTGAAGAACGGCTCATCAAACTGGCGGAACACGGATGTTGAACTCAGCACTGTTTCAGCAGAACGCGAGTTAACGGTAAAGCTCCGGTCGCCCCGCTTCGCGCTGCTGCGCGTTCATCTGCGCTGGCAGCTTATTCCTGCCGGCAATCTTCAATATCTGGGTGACCATTGGGAACGCTCGTATGGAGACTTGGGCTGGCGCAGCATGGAACCCGAACGCATCCTGCCGTGGTATTTTCTGGCTACGGACGGCGTTTCCACCAGCGCCTGCGGAGTGAAAACCGCGCCTTCCGCCTTTTGCTTCTGGCAAGTGGATCCGGCAGGAGTTTCGTTATGGCTGGATGTTCGCAACGGCGGCCGGGGCGTAGATCTGGGCAGTCGTGAAATCACCTTGGCGCATGTGGTAGCGGAATCTTATCAGGAAGCTCCGTTTGCGGCTGCCAAGCAGTTCTGTGCTCGCCTTTGTGCAAAGCCTCGCTTGCCTGCCTCTCCTGTTTACGGCGGCAATAACTGGTATTACGCTTACGGCAAAAGCTCCGCCCAGGACATTCACAACGATTCGGAGCGGATCGCTGATCTTGCTTCTTCTACGCGCAACAGGCCATTCATGGTGATCGACGATGGATGGGCGCAGAACACCACGGCTGGTCCTTGGACTGAAGGCAATTCCCGATTTCCTGATATGCCGCAGCTTGCCGCCACAATGCGCAAAATCGGCGTGCAGCCGGGAATTTGGATGCGCCCGCTATTCACCAAAGAACAAGTGCCGGAAACATGGCGGCTGCAATCTCCAAGTGCGCAGCATGAATATTCCCAGCGTCAAGCCTACACACTGGACCCCACGGTTCCCGATGTTTCGGCCAAGATAGAAGCGGATATTCGAACAATAGTTCAGTGGAACTACGGGCTGATCAAGCACGATTTTTCCACCTACGATTTATTAGGCCGCTGGGGCTTTGCTATGAACGCCGTTCTGACCGATCCGAACTGGCAGTTCTCAGATCGAAGTCTCACCAATGCCGAAATCATTCTGGCGTTTTACCAGAAGCTTCGCGAAGCAGCCGGAGAAGCCATACTGCTCGGCTGCAATACGGTCGGCCATCTTTCGGCTGGTTTATTTGAGTTGCAGCGCATCGGAGATGACACGAGCGGCAGAGACTGGAATCGTACCCGTAAGATGGGCGTGAACACTTTAGCTTTTCGCGCACCGCAGCATAATACCTTCTTTGCAATAGATGCGGATTGCGTTGGTATGACGAAGCAGATTCCCTGGAAATGGACCCGGCAATGGCTTGACCTGCTGGCTCGTAGCGGTACGCCTTTATTCGTATCAGCCGCGCCGGACGCGATAGGACCGGATGAAAAAACCGCGCTTAAAAAAGCGTTCGTGGCGGCTTCCACAGTTCAGCCTTTAGCGGAACCTTTGGACTGGCTCAGAAACAATGAACCGGAACAATGGAAGATTCAGAACACGCTGATAAAATACGACTGGTTCAGCACCACCGGAACATCCCCGTTTGCGGGATGATCCGGTGGGAAGCACAGCAGCCAAAATTATGCTTCTTTATTAGCCTGCTCGAACAAGAAACTCAGCGTTTTTTCGGTTCGGATATTATCTGCGACACGACTGAGTGTTCCATTTTTTTCCAGGCGCGCGCGCACCACCGGCACGCTTTCGCGATCATGCCGGGCAATGTGCTGCACTTCGTGGTCGATCTCTTCACGAGTGGCGGCAATGCCTTCTTTTTCGGCTACTTTATCAAGCAGCAGCGCGGCTTTCACATTGCGTACGGCTTTGTCGCGCTGCTTTTCTTTGATTTCTTTCCAATCCAGCTTCAGCGTATTGAGGTCTACATCCTGGCCGGTGATTTCACGCAAACGGGCGCGGGTTTGGTTTTCAATCTGATAATCGACGTAGGTTTCCGGCACCGGGAACTCATGCGATTCCACCAGCTTGTCTACCAGCGCTTCTTTAGCTTGTCCCTGAGCAGCCTGCTGCTTCTCATGGAAGATCGACTTCCGCACGTTTTCTTTCAACTCATCCAGACTTTGGAAATCGCCCAAGTCACGTGCAAACTCATCATCAAGCGCCGGCAGTTCTTTCCGGCGAATCACTTTCGGCGTTAATTGAAAACGAACGGTTTTCCCGGCCAGCCGTTCCGAGCCGTATTCTTCGGGATAAACGACGTCGAATTCTTTGGCTTCTTCCGGCTGCGCGCCCACCAGATTTTCGCTGAAAGCAGGCAGCGTGTCAGCCCCGCCGACCTCAATTTGCAGGTCGTCCTGGTCAACCGGCTCATCAATTCCGCTCACTGATTTCAAATGAGCCATCACGAAATCGCCGTTCTCGATTGGGCGCGGATCAATGTTCACATATTCGGCTTTGGTTTCGCGCATGGTATCCAGCCGCTGATTCACTTCTTCGTCCGTCACGGTCGGCTCAACGTACTGCACCGTTAAACCGCGGTAAGCGTTCAACTCCACCTCGGGAGCCACTTCGAATTCCGCTTTGAAACGAATCGGCTCACCCGGTTCGAAATGAAGATCGGTAATATCAGGCGTGCCGATCACTTTTAATTCTTCTTTGGCAACCCGTTCGCGGAACGCTTTCGGCACCAGATTTTCAATCACTTCGCTTCGAATTTCAGATTGAAAGCGGGATTTAATCAGGCTTTTCGGCGCCTTGCCGGGACGAAATCCGGGCAAGCGCACGCGGCCTTTCAGGTTATCCGTAACCTGTTCTTCCGTTTTCTCAACTTGGTCAAGTGGAATCTCAAATTCCAGGGAGCGTTTACAGTCAGTAGCAGTGGACACAACGAATACCTATCTATATAGTGTGCCATCAGGCAGGATGGCGAAATGAATGATGAACCTTCAACGGCTTAGAAAAATGAACAACCGCAGAACCAGCGTATGATTGATCGCGGTTCTGCGGTCGCGTTTAATAAACAGAAAACAACTACGCGGTTAAAGTAAGCTGCGCGCCTTCGCGGATTGCTTCCGCTTTATCGGTTTTTTCCCAACTGAAAGTGTCTTCGGTGCGTCCGAAGTGGCCGAATGCCGCAGTTTTCCGGTAAATGGGCCGGCGCAGGTCCAGTTGCTCGATGATGGCTTTCGGAGTCAGCTTGAAGTTGGCGCGGATCAGTTCCACAATGCGCTCATCTTCAATTTTGCCGGTGCCGAAGGTATTCACGTTAATGGACACAGGCTCGGCCACGCCGATAGCATAAGCAAGCTGAACTTCGCAGCGGGATGCTAAACCGGCAGCCACGATGTTCTTGGCCACGTAGCGGGCCATGTAGCAGGCGGAACGGTCCACCTTGGTCGGATCTTTGCCGGAAAATGCGCCGCCGCCGTGACGGCCCATGCCGCCATAAGTATCCACAATGATTTTGCGTCCGGTCAGCCCGGTATCGCCGTGAGGTCCGCCGATCACAAAACGGCCTGTCGGGTTGATGTGATATTTCGTGTTGTCGTCAACCATTTCTTTGGGCAGAACCGCTTCAATCACATGTTTCTTCACATCGGCGCGAAGCTGCTCAGTAGTCACGTCGTCATCATGCTGAATGGATACCACCACCGCATCAATGCGGGTCGGCTTTCCATCCACATATTCCACGCTGACCTGGCTTTTGCCGTCTGGACGCAGATAGGAAAGCTTTCCGTTCTTGCGCAGTTCGCTTAAGCGCTGCGACAAGCGATGCGCCAGAATAATCGGCAACGGCATCAGTTCCGCTGTTTCATCGCAGGCATAACCGAACATCAGGCCCTGGTCGCCCGCGCCGCCCGTATCAACGCCCATCGCGATATCAGGCGATTGCGCTTGAATGGTGTTGAGAATACCGCAGGTTTTGTAGTCGAACCCGAACGCTGCATCGGTGTATCCGATTTCGCGGATCACGCCGCGCACAAGCGATGGCACGTCAACATAGGTTTTAGTGGTGATCTCACCGGCCACAATGCAGATGCCGGTCGTCACCAGAACTTCGCAGGCCACGCGCCCGGTCGGGTCTTCCGTTAACACAGCGTCTAATACGGCATCAGAAATCTGATCCGCGATCTTGTCCGGATGACCTTCGGTTACGGACTCAGATGTGAATATTGATCGTATGGACAATCCTCGGTACTCCTTAAAAATTCTGGGTGATCAGGCAGGCTGCATCGCCACGCATTGAAATGAACTTCAACACCAGGCAGAACAACAAACCCGCAGCAACTTATAAACCCTTAGTTTAACAGTGTAAAGGTTGTTACGCCTTTCGCACAGTAATATGTGGTTCTGGCAAACAACCGGAAATTTACATCAAAAAACTAATGAACTGCAGTTACAGAACCGGTTCAAATGTGCCGTCGCGGCGCAGTTTATAACGGCGGCCGCGCCACGCAATCTGATTGCCGGTGAAGCCCGCCAACCAGAAAATGAAGCTAAGCAGATCCTGAACCGGAATAAATAACCATTGGCTGGAAACGCGGCCTCCCAAAGCTACGCAGGCAGTTGTGTAAGCAGCAGCAGTGCGTAACCCTACAGTCACAGCCAAAAGCGGCCACGAAGCTCGGTTCAGTACCAGTACCAGAAGCGCAATCGGCAGCGGATTGGTAAATACTTGGCCGACGTAGCCCCAAGGACGGGAGCGGCGCGTGCTGCGCGCCCAACGCAGCCGATGGCTCAGGTTCTGCTGGACTGACTCATCGCTCAGATGGTGTTCCACCACCACGCGGGAAAGGTCAACCTGAAAACCGGCTTCCACCGCCCGTTTTCCCAGCACGAAATCTTCCGCCAGAAAGGAACTTAATGTGTTCCAGGGTATCTTCTGAAAGACGCTGCTGCGGGCAACTACCGTCGGCCCTACCGTAAAATGAACGCCTTCCACCAACTTAGCTACAAAAGCAGTAGCCCAGAATTCCGTGTTCATTCCCAACGCTTCGAGCAGCGACCAAAGGTTTGGTCCCGGCACAGCCAGGTAAGGGCAGGTTGCCAGATCAAATGATTTCGCGGTGATTTCGCGAGTCAGGCGGTTCAGAAAATCAGCCGAAACTTTCACATCGCTGTCGCTCATCACCAGCCATTCGTGGCTGGCTTGGGCCGTCATCCGGGCCAGGCTGAACACCTTGGCATTGGCATATGGCGGCTCTCCCGTAATGATGAGTTCCGAGCGGACCTGCGGATACTGCGCTTGTAAGGAGCGAACGACGTTTATCGCCGGATCAGTTTCGCTGCGAACCGCGAACAAAATCTCGAACGACGGATAACCCTGCGCAAAAAAACTGCGCAGGTTATCTTCGAGCGATGGTTCATGGCCGGCTAGCGGCTTCAATACGGAAATCGACGGGAGAGAAGATGAAGCAGCAACTGCCGGTATTTTGGAAGAAGCGTAGCGCAATGCTGCCACCACGCTTAACAGGCAATAGCCCCATGCGCCTGCCAGCAGCGCAGTCAGGCCACGCGATAAAAGCGTCACTCGGTGACGGCCTTGGTTTCAATCAACCGTTGGATATCAGAAATAAAGTCTCCGATTGACCGAACTCCCTGGTCGCCGTGCTTGCGGTTCCGCACTGCGACTTGTCCAGCTTCCTGCTCTCTGGCTCCGATCACCAGCATGTAAGGAATTTTCTGAAGCTGCGCTTCACGGATCTTGAAGTTTACTTTCTCGCTCCGGTCGTTGAGTTCGGCTCGAATGCCCGCCGCTTTCAATTTTTCCAGCACACTGCGCCCGTACTCGTTCTGTTTATCGGTGATCGGCAGAACCGTAGCCTGCACCGGAGCCAGCCACGCCGGAAAAGCTCCGGCATAGTGTTCAATGAGAATGCCAAAAAACCGTTCCACGGAGCCGTACAGCGCGCGATGAACCATCAACGGCTGATGCTGTTTTCCGTCTTCCGCAATGTATTCGAGCCCGAACCGGCGCGGCAGGGTGAAATCGAATTGCACAGTGGACAATTGCCAAAGACGACCAATAGCGTCCACCAGTTTTACGTCAATTTTCGGACCGTAAAAAGCAGCTTCGTCCGGCGACACTTTCACTTTTAAGTTCAACCGTGAAACCGCCCGCTGCAAGGCGTTTTCAGCTAATTCCCATTGTTCGGGCGAGCCGTCGTATTTGCCGCTTGCTCCCTTATCCCAGGTTGATAGTTCCGCTTCATAGTTTTCGAAGCCGAAGGTTTGCAGCGTATCAATGGCAAACTGCAAACAGTTCACCACTTCATCCTCAATCTGGTCGGGAGTGCAGAAAATATGCGCATCGTCCTGGGTGAAACCGCGAACGCGCAGCAAACCATGCATCACGCCGGAACGCTCATAACGGTAAACAGTGCCGAGTTCGCCCAACCTGACCGGCAGATCGCGGTAGCTGTGCATCCGGTCGCGGTAAATCAGAATGTGGAACGGGCAGTTCATCGGCTTCAACTGGTATTCGGCATCGTCCAGTTCCATCCGCTTGAACATGTTCTCGGAATAAAAATTGTAATGGCCGGAAGTTTTCCAAAGATCGGCCCGCGCGATGTGCGGCGTGTACACCAGCGAATAGCCGCGCTTTACATACTGATCGCGCATCCAATCTTCCAGAATTTTGCGGATCGCGCCGCCTTTCGGATGAAAAAAGATCAGACCCGGCCCGGCTAGTTCCTGAATGCTGAATAAATCCAGTTCCTGACCCAGCTTGCGATGGTCGCGCTTTTTCGCTTCTTCCAACCGGTTCAGGTATTCATCAAGTTCTTTTTTGGTGAAAAAAGCCGTGCCGTAGATTCTTTGCAGTTGCGGATTATGCTCGTCGCCTTTCCAATACGCGCCCGCAATCGACAGCAGCTTGAACGCTTTCAGTTTCTCCGTGGACGGCACGTGCGGACCACGGCAGAAATCAATAAAGTCCGGTCCCAAAGTGTACTCGGAAAAGATGTCCTCAGCTTTCTCCTGGATCAATTCCTTTTTCATCCAGTCAGCGGCATACTTTTCCAATCCCTCGTCCTTGCGAGTCAGCTTGCGATCAAACACCAGATTCTGCTTCTGCAATTCCAGCATCTTGGCTTCAATACGTTCCAAGTCTTCCGGAGTGAATCTGGCGTCCCGCTGGAAATCGTAATAGAAGCCGGTGTCGGTCGGCGGCCCAATGCCCAGCTTGGTTTCAGGAAACAATTCCAGCACGGCCGCGGCTAGCAGATGAGCAGTAGAGTGCCGGTAAACATGCAATGCTTGCGGGTTTTTGGTGGTGAGTATTTCCAGCGTGGCATCGCCTTCCAAGGGTCGGGTCAGATCCCACAAATCACCATTCACCTTGGCGACAATAGCATCCGCCGCCAGGCGAGAACTGATATTTTGCGCTACATCCAGGGGGCGGGTGCCAGCCGGTACGGTCTGCCGGCTACCGTCGGGCAACGTCACAGTAATGCTGCTCATGATTCAGTGCTTAATTCTTGAGCGTATCAAAACAAAAGAATTCCGCACTGTTAAACTGTCTATCAGCCGAAGCCGGAATGGCTAACTTTTGATCGTGAGCACCTCAACCATAGCACCGCCTTTTGATGAAGCCGCCCTGGTGGCCCGGGCGAAAGCGGGTGATTCCACTGCTTTTACGGAACTGGTGACGCATTATGATCGCCGCGTATTCCGCATGGCCAAGCAAATCACCCAAAACGACGAGGATGCCGAGGACGTACTGCAGGAAACGTTCATGAAAGCGTACTCGCATTTAGACGATTTTCAAGGCAATTCGAAATTTTACACTTGGCTGGTGCGGATTGCCGTTAATGAAGCGTTGATGAAGCTGCGCAAGCGGCGTTCTGATAAAACAGTGCCTTTGGATGATCCGATTGATACCGGCGAAGACATTGTGGCCCGGGAAATCGCAGTTTGGGAAGAGAATCCGGAAGACACCTACTCACGAGAAGAAATCGGCAGTATTTTAAACGAAGCAGTGCAAAGTTTAAAGCCCGCATATCGCACCGTTTTCATTCTTCGCGACATCGAAGAAATGTCGATTGAGGAGACAGCGGAAGCCTTGAATTTATCTATCTCTGCCGTAAAAAGCCGACTCCTGAGAGCCCGGCTTCAACTTCGAGAAAAGCTGACCCGGCAATTCAAGCGAAAGGGGGACGATTCTCTTGCTTACATGTAAACAGTTTCTCCAGGATTTAAGCGACTATTTGGAAGACGTTCTTGACCCGGCGACCAAGGCGGAGCTGCAAAGGCATGTAAATGAATGTCCAAACTGCTGGGTGGTATGTGACACCACGCAGCGTACTCTGAAAATTTACAAGGGGATGGACGTTCAACCTTTGCCGGAAAAGGTGCAATCGCGTTTAATGCAGGCCATTCAAAGTAAAATGGCGGAGAAATGCAGGAAAACGCCTCAAGCAGGCTAGATTTACTTATTTAAACCAGCTTGAATAAGCATTTCAAAACGCCGCTTCTGTTCAGGATCGAGAACGGAAGATATGCGTCGCTTTCCTGTTTCAGTTACGTCTTCCCGCTGTTCTTCCAAATTCTGATAGTACTTGGCAAAATCATCAAGCGCCTGCTTCACGGTTTGTTCCTGGTCGGAACTAAGGTTCAGATCAGTTTTCAGAGTATCGAAGGTGATGCGTTTGCCGCGATAAATGAAATCATGCGCGGCAGGCAAAGGCAAGCGCCAATGCATGTATTCGCGCATCAGCGCAGCCCCTACTACAGAACCACACAAAAAGACTATTGCCAGAATGGCAAGAACTTTGGGGTTGGCCGCTCCTGCTTCTTCCCGGCGCAGCATGCGTGAGGAAATTGCCTTATTGGGACGATTGAGAATAGGTGGCAAGGTTCACCAGTACTACGTCGCGTTGATGAGCTTGGTCGCCAGCTACCGGCGCATTGTTGGGAGATTGTTGCGCGATTACTGGTTCAGAGCCGATGTGCCCATCCTCGCGCTCTGTAATCACAACCCAGGACCCGACTCCCAACGCCACCGCCAATGAGCCATAAGCCAGCCATTTACCAAGGGGGCCATCCGTTAGAACGGACCACATGGAGTAAACCCTGTTTTCCTCGATTCGCTGCAATACGCGGGCATAAAATCCGGGAGCAGGCTCTAATTCCTCTGGAGTCCGAAGTAATTGGAGCAGTTCCGACTGCTGTTTCATTAATCCTAATTCGCTCCGGCACTCCGAACAAGCATCCAGATGTGAACCCAATTCTGCTTCGGGTGCCTTGCTGCGGAGCAAGTCTTCCAATTTATCCTGAATAGGCCCGTGCATAATCCCTCAAAAAACCTGACTACCTGGTGCGGGTCTTCTCGCCCGCTTTTAACCTACTACGAACATACTACTCTGATTTTGCAAATCCGGGAACCTGGCCCAAGCGCTGTGCTGCTTTAATCAGTTTTTGGCGGGCGCGGAACAGTTTTACTTTGATCGTGTTTTCGTTCATTCCCGTCATCTGCGAAAGCTCCTCAACGGAATGGCCTTCCACTTCTTTCATCAGAATCAAAGTTCGATCTTCTTCCGAAATTTTCGATAACAGCTTGGTCACCAAGTCGTGCTGGGCCAGTCGGGTATCTACCGGCGGAGCCTGATCCATCGCCGGTTCGGAGTTTTCCATCAAAAGCGAATCATCAGCCGTAAAATCACTTTCATACACCAGCTTGCGAACACGCTTTTTGCGGAGATAATCATAGCACTCGTTTACCGTGATCTTGTAGATCCACGTTAAAAGAGAACTGCGGAAGTCGAAGTTTTTGATGGAAAAGTAGATTTTGGCGAAAACCTGCTGCGCGATATCTTCCGCATCGTTCCGATTGCGCAAGATGCCATAAATAATGGAATAAACCTTGCTTTGATATCGTTCCACAATTTCACGGAACGCTATTTCATCCTTAGCTTGTACGCGTCGGACGAGGGCAGCTTCTTCCGTAGTGCGGTGATCCAATCTCGTTCTTGTCCGGCTGTCTTCCCCTGCCAGGGGAAACGGTGTTGTTGCGCTCAACCCGATCATACATCTCCCCAGACGTACTGCCGGAAAAGTAGGTTGCAGGAATCCCAAAAAGCCGAACAAGCGATTCCAAATGATTTTCGCTTTTTCTATTCCTTCTACTTCGCAACTTCACTACGCGCCGCCGCATCTTTCTACAAAAAGGCTTTTCCGGCCTGTACTTCGGCTGTGTTTGCAGTTCCATAGTAAACTGGAGTTGCTTGCCTTTTATTGTCAGAAGGAGTTTATGAATGATTCAGCTTACTGAAAAGGCTGTAGATAAAGTTAGTGAAATCCTAGGAATGCAGGAGCCAGCGCCAGCCGGGTTGCGCATCTCGGTGGTGGGCGGCGGCTGCTCGGGTTTCAGCTATTCAATGGCTTTTGAAACTAATCCTGGAATGCTGGATAAGACTTATAATTTTGGTCCCTTGAAAGTGTTTGTGGATCAGGCCAGCATGTTATACCTGGATGGCGCCGAGGTGGATTATGTGGAAACGCTGGAAGGCTCCGGATTTAAATTCAATAATCCGAACGTCAAGTCCACCTGCGGCTGCGGCAGTTCGTTCAGCGCGTAAGACTTTCCAATTTAAATGCAAATCAACAGGACGGGAGCTTGCAAAAGGCTTACCGTCCTGTTTCGATTTTAGCTAATGTTTGCCGGTATCCGCTTCTTGGAAGTAGCGGTAAAAACTGTTACAGAGTCCGGTTTCTCCGCCGCTGCTGCGTTGTTTAAGCCCAAAGCAATTCTGAGTTCCGCTTCAATGGCACTGCTCAGTTCCGGTTTTTCGATTAAAGCAAGCCTTGAGGTTTCCCGCCCTTGGCCGATTCTTTCGCCGCGAAAATTGAACCACGATCCGTTTTTCTCGATTATTCCTTTTTGGACGCCTAAATCCAGCAGATCACTTTCCCGCGAGATGCCCTTTCCATATAGAACGTCTACTTCCACTTCACGGAACGGCGCAGCTACTTTATTTTTCACGATCTTGATTTTGGTCCGGTTCCCGACCACTGCTTCGCCCTCTTTGATCGGAGTGCTGCGGCGAACTTCAGTTCGCACGGAAGAAAAGAACTTCAGCGCTCGGCCGCCGGTGGTGGTTTCGGGGTTGCCGAACATTACGCCGATTTTCTCGCGGATTTGGTTAATGAAAATCAAGCAGACATTTGCCCGCGCCACTACGGTGGTCAGCTTGCGCAGCGCTTGCGACATCATTCTGGCCTGAACGCCCATGTGGCTGTCGCCCATCTCGCCTTCCACCTCGGCTTTGGGCGTCAGCGCGGCGACGGAATCCACGACCACCACGTCCAGGGTATGGGACGCAATTAAAGCTTGCGTAATTTCCAGCGCTTGTTCGCCGTAATCCGGTTGAGAAACAATCAAGCTGTCGATGTCCACACCGATATTGCGGGCGTAGTTCGGATCCAACGCATGTTCGGCATCCACAAAAGCGGCCGCCCCGCCCGCCCGCTGCGCTTCCGCAATCACATGCAGCGCAAGCGTTGTTTTTCCCGAGGATTCCGGGCCGAAAACCTCAATAATACGGCCTCGCGGCAAACCACCCACGCCAAGCGCATGGTCAATCGCAATGGAACCGGTGGGGATCACCGAAATGTTTTGCGCTGCCTGTTCGCCCAGCATCAAAACTGAACCTTTGCCAAATTGCTTGTCCATTTGGACGAGCATGCCTAAGATTTCGCGCTGCCGTTCTGTCACTCGATGACCTCCGTGGCCTCACGTAGGGAGTGCAGGTTTCACTGCCGGAATCTTTCACGCACGCTCAAGGATTGTTCTGACCAGGGTTCCTGCTTAATTCCAGTCTAAAACGCCTTTTCGAATCACCCAGATGTAGCCGACCAGCAGAAAGCCTAGAAAAATGCCTGCCTCCGCAATCCCGAACCAGCCCCAATGCCGGTAGCGCACAGCCCAGGGAAACAGGAATAGAGTTTCCACGTCGAACAGAACAAACAACATGGCAACTAGAAAAAACTGAACGGAATATCGGCCACGAGCCTGAGTGACAGGAACAATGCCGCATTCGTAAGCTGAAAGTTTGGCGGCGTTTGGCTCCGCTGGCCGAACCAAACGGCCCAACAGCAGCGCGGCGGCGGGAAAGGCTGCGGCGAGAATCGCAAAGAATAAAATCGGCAGATAGCCTGAAGGCATAAACAAACTCGAACCAGCTTTCAGTTTATCGGAAGGATAACAACTTTTTCCGTTTTGTTTGCATCCATAAGGCTCGGGCGATAATACGATATTATGTTCCGGACCTTGCGCGAGCATATACAAGCTATTAAACGGGAAGATCCAGCAGCCAAAAGCGGCCTGGAAATCCTGCTGTGCTATCCGGGTTTACATGCGGTTCTGGCGCATCGTGTTTCGCGCTGGTTCTATGTGCGCCGCTGGTTCGTGGCCGCGCGCATGATCTCTCAGTTTGCGCGTTTTCTTACAGGTATCGAAATTCATCCGGGCGCAAAAATCGGCCAGCGCCTATTTATTGATCACGGCATGGGCGTCGTAATTGGGGAAACAGCCGAACTGGGCGACGATGTGCTTCTTTACCAAGCGGTCACTCTGGGCGGCACCGGCAATGAACGCGGCAAGCGGCATCCAACCCTTGGCAACAACGTTGTGGTAGGGGCAGGCGCGAAGGTGCTGGGCAGTATCACCTTGGGCGATTTCGCAAAAGTTGGCGCAGGCTCAGTGGTGGTTCATTCCGTTCCTGCGGGCGCAACGGTGGTGGGTATGCCGGCCCGCATTGTGAAATCCCGCACCAGCGTGGGACTCTTGGATCATGCTCGCGTGGCCGCTTTCGGCGAACAAACTGAAGTGGATCTAGAATATTTAAACGACCGTATTCATGAATTGGAAGCTTTAGTGCGCTTGTTGCTGGAAGAACGAATTATCCAGCATCGCGGCTAGGTTCTTCTGAATGCGTATTGAAAGCTGTTCTGAATTAGTTGCTTCAGTTCGCTTTCATTGAAGCCGAACTGAGCCGAAACCAATTTGTATTCTCCCACTAAATTCGTTCTAAAAAGGGCCGGATCATCGGTTCCCAATACAATCGGCACGCCTGCTTCCCAAAGTCGGCGCAGCGGGTGCGCGGCTAAGCTTGGCACTGCCGCCGTACAAACATTGCTGGAAGGGCAGATTTCCAGCGGAATGTTGCGGTTCTTTAGTTCACGTAACAGCGCGTGATCTTTCACCGCCCGGATGCCGTGCCCGATGCGCTCTGCGCCGATGGCAAGCGCGTCCCATACGCTTTGGGCGTTTGTCACTTCACCGGCATGGCAGCTTAAACGTAATCCGTATTGTTTCGCCTCGCGGTAAAGATCCTTAAACCACAAAGCCGGGCCGTTTGCTTCATCGCCGCCAATGCCGATGCCGACCACCCCTTGTTTCCGATATTCCCGCGCTAAATCAAAAACCGGCTTGGCTGCTTCCGCTCCGAACTGGCGAACCGCGTCGAAGATCCAATACACTTCCACGCTGCTCTGCCCGGCGGCAGCGGTTTGAATGGCTTCAAAGATAGCGTGAAAGTTCTGTTGCTTCCAGAGAACCACGCCGACGGAAATGGTAACCTCTGCATAAATCACATTCTGCTCGGCTAATTGTTCGAGCAAGCGCTGCGTGATCAGCGCGTAAGCGTCCGGAGTAGTTAGCTTCCGACTAATCCAGATATAAGCCTGAATAAAACCGTCGAAATCGTGATAACGGTAATGGCCGGCAATCTCCTCCGCTGACAAACTGTTATCCAGTTCCTGAATAGTTTTGGGTTCCACTGACCCTTCCAGATGCAGATGCAGTTCAGCTTTCGGTATCTGGCGCAGCCCTTCCATCGTCCCTCCTTCATCAGCATCTCACCAGATAGAACCCGGTTCTGTTTTCTACCCCTGCCATAATAAATCTGCGATGACTGAAAACGAGATGGAAGCTATCGCGGGCGGGTTTCATGGTGATCCTTTCGGTATTCTTGGCCCGCATCGTGTGAGTGAAGAAGCGCTGGACCAATGGGAAATCAGAACGTTTCTTCCGGGCGCTGCCAAGGTGACGGTAAACAGCGCCGCTGGCAGTTTTACGATGGAGCGGCTTCACCCGCATGGATTTTTTATCGCCAAACTCCCTTCTGCCCCGGGTAAATACAGCCTACAAGCGCAATGGCACGACGGCGCAGTTTCCGAGATTGAGGACCCTTACCGGTTCAATCCGCTATTAACCGATTTCGATCTTCATCTTTTTGGCGAGGGTACTCATTACGAGGCGTATCGAACATTAGGCGCGCACCTGCAGGTAGTGGATGGCATTCCCGGAACTCGATTTGCCGTATGGGCGCCCAATGCGCTGGTGGTCAGCGTAGTGGGCGATTTCAACGGCTGGGATTCGCGGATTAACCCCATGCGTGCGCGAACCGGCGGTATTTGGGAGTTATTTCTTCCTCACATCGGCGTAGGCACTGCCTACAAATATGCGGTGAAGAGCCGCTTTCACGGCTATTTTCAAATGAAATCCGACCCGTACGGGTTTGCGATGGAAGTACCGCCGAAATCAGCTTCGCTCGTCACCGACATTCATGACTACGAGTGGCAGGACCAGAGTTGGCTTCAGCAGCGGGCCAACACAAACTGGCTGGAAAGCCCGTTCACAATTTACGAGTTGCACGCCGGTTCGTGGCAGAAAAATGAAGACGGAACTCAATTAAGTTACCGCCAACTGGCCCATAAGCTGGTGCCGTATGTGAAGGACCTGGGCTATACGCATATTGAGCTGATGCCGCCGATGGAGCATCCTTTTGCCGGCTCGTGGGGCTATCAGGTAATCGGCTATTTTGCTCCCACTTCGCGCTTCGGCTCGCCCCAGGATTTTATGTACTTCGTTGACCAGTGCCATCAGGCTGGGCTAGGCGTGATTGTGGACTGGGTGCCGGGGCATTTCCCCAAAGATGCGCATGGCTTGGCTTACTTCGACGGCACCGCCCTCTATGAACATGCCGACCCGCGTTTGGGCGAGCATAAAGATTGGGGAACGCTGATCTTCAATTACGGGCGGAATGAAGTTAAAAACTTTCTGATTTCCAATGCCCTGTTCTGGGTGAAGCATTATCACATTGATGGCTTGCGGGTAGATGCCGTAGCTTCCATGCTGTACCTGGATTATTCCCGCAAGGCCGGAGAATGGATTCCCAACATTCATGGCGGAAACGAAAACCTGGAAGCCATCGACATTCTGCGAAAAATGAATGAATTGGTTCATCAAGTGCCGGGTGTCGTGACTGCGGCGGAAGAATCAACCTCTTTCCCCGGTGTGTCGCGGCCTGTTTATCTGAACGGCCTTGGCTTCACCTTCAAGTGGAACATGGGCTGGATGCACGACACGCTGAACTACTTTTCGCTTGATCCGATTTACCGCAAATATCACCAGGGCGAAATCACTTTCAGTATGGTGTATGCGTTCAGCGAAAACTTCATTCTGCCTATTTCGCACGATGAGGTGGTTTATGGCAAACGCGCGCTGCTCGATAAAATGCCGGGCGATGAATGGCAGCGGTTCGCCAACGCGCGCGCTTTTCTCAGTTATATGTGGGCGCATCCCGGCAAAAAACTGTTGTTTATGGGAGCGGAATTCGGCCAAACCGCAGAATGGAATTCCAATGACCAGGCCCAATGGTGGCTGCTGCAGTTTGATCTGCATCGCAAGTTTCAGGAATTTTCCAAACGTTTGAACGAGCTTTACAAAAGCGAACCTGCGTTGTATGAAGTGGATTTTCACTGGGAAGGTTTCGAGTGGATTGATCTGCACGACATGCAGAACTCAATTCTTTCGTTCGTAAGAAAAGCAAAAAACCCGAAAGACCATCTGGTGTTTGTCTGCAATTTCACGCCGCAACCGCATACTGCTTACCGGCTGGGCTTGCCGGAAGAAGGCGAGTACCGTGAAGTCTTCAATTCGGACTCCGAGTTCTTTGGTGGCAGCAACATGGGCAATGGAGGCAAAGTCGTCAGCGAACCGGTTCCATCACACGGACGCAGTGCTTCCGCTAAATTGGTGCTTCCGCCGCTTTCGGTGATTGCTTTAAAGCCTTCTCATCATGGCTAGCGCTTCTTAGCTTTTGTTTGCCGTGAGACACTGAACCATTGCAGTTTAATGACTGTTTTGCGGCCATTCTCGCTCTTTCCTTGGCATTTTCGTAATGCTGAGATGGTGCTGATTGCTTACTTTTTCTATTTGTCGGCGCTACCGTTATGGCTGCGCGATCGGCCTCATGCCGACGCACACCTGCTGGCAACGGCCTGCGCTGTTTTAACCATCATCGGATTGCTGATCTGGGGTGAACAACAGGGTTCTCAGCGGCTTACCTTCAGCATCGCTCGCGATTGGATGGCGCTTGCTTTTGTATTAACAGCTTACCGGTCGCTCGATTGGTTTTCTCCTGCCCGGTACCCCTTCAGATTTGAACCTTTCTGGTTGAGATGGGATGTGCGGCTTCTTGAACACTGGCATCTGCGCAGCCTGATAGAAAGCGCCGGCCCAGGGTTTCCCGCTTATCTGGAAGTTTGTTATCTGCTGACCTCCGCAGCAGGGGGCGTGGCTATCGCTATTCTGTATTTGCAGAACAAACGCGAGCGCTGCGATTGTTTTCTGCTGGTGTATGTTCTGGGAACGCTGCTTTCTTATGCGCTGATTCCATTCTTTCCCTCGCAGCCGCCGCGCATCATCTATCCTGCTATGGCCGCGCCGCATCTTCCTGATCCGGTCAGAATCTTAAATTTTCTGGTGCTGTCTGGTGCCGGTATTCATGCCGGGGTATTTCCTAGCGCCCATGTTTCCTCCACCTTTGCCGCAGCCTGGGGTATGTTTCTTTGCCTGCCGGAACGGAAAATGTATGGCTGGCTGTTTCTGGTTTACGCTGGTAGCGTTGCTCTGGCAACGGTTTACGGCCGCTATCATTTTGCGGTGGACGCAGCGGCAGGAATTATCGTTAGTCTGCTGGCGTGGGTTGTTGCAATTGCATGGCGAAAGCTTACTGCGCGGATTGAGCAACAACAAGCAATGTTCTGCCCGTTCGATCCCCGTGCAACAGGATAGGAAAAATCGGCGTCTGTATTGGGAAGGAAACAAGCAATATGGGTGCGCAATCAGCCGGAGGAAAAACGCGATGTCGGCACAGCGGTATTTAGATGAAAATGGCCGTCCGGGCAATCCCTGCATCCTGGTAATTTTTGGCGCATCGGGGGATCTCACCAAACGGAAGCTGCTGCCTTCGCTTTACAATCTGGCGCGCAAAAAACTGCTGCCGTCTTATTTTGCGCTGGTAGGTTTCGCATTCGACCAGATGACGGACGAGACGTTTCGCGAACGCGTTCGTGAAGAGTTAAGAAAGTATGCGGGCGCGCCATACGAATGCGAAATTTGTGAGTGGCTGGTGAAGCGATCGTATTACGTGACCGGTGATTTTCAAAATCCTGAATCTTACAGACAGTTAACTGTTCTGCTTGCTGAGTTGAACGAAAAATACGAAACACAGCATAATTACTTCTATTATCTGGCGACGCTGCCGCAGTTCTTCTGTGAGATTGTGGAACGATTGGGCGCGCAAGGCTTAACAGCAGAACAGAACGGATACTGGCGGCGAGTCATTATCGAGAAGCCTTTCGGCAGTGATCTGGAATCGGCTCGGACGCTGAACCGCGAACTGCGCCAGGTATTGTCGGAAAGCCAAATTTACCGGATTGATCATTACCTGGGCAAAGAAACCGTTCAGAACATTTTGGTGTTCCGCTTTTCGAATGGGATTTTCGAGCCGGTCTGGAATCGGCGTTATATCGATCATGTGCAGATCACGGTGGCTGAAAGTCTCGGCGTGGAACAGCGCGGCGGTTATTATGACCGCGCGGGCTGTTTGCGCGATATGGTTCCCAATCACATTCTGCAACTGCTGACCTTAACAGCAATGGAGCCGCCTATCTCATTTGAAGCGGATGCAGTTCGCGACGAGCAGGCTAAAATTCTTCATGCCTTGCAGCACATCACTCCCGAAGATGTGCTTACGCGGGCAGTGCGAGGCCAATATGGAGAAGGACACGAAGAGGGCCGCTCAGTTGCTGATTACCGCGCTGAGCCCAAAGTAAGCGCCGACAGCAAAACGGAAACCTTTGTGGCGCTGAAACTATCCATTGACAATTGGCGCTGGGCGGATGTGCCTTTTTATATCCGCACCGGCAAGCGAATGAGTAAACGAGCAACGGAAATCGCCATTCAGTTTCGCCGCGCTCCTTTTATTTTGTTTCGGGAAACATCGGTAAACCACCTGACTCCAAACGTGCTGGTGATGCACATACAACCGGAAGAAGGCATTTCGCTGCGGTTCGGCGCGAAAATTCCCGGCCCGATTGTGCGGGTAGGATCGGTTGACATGGATTTTCATTACGTGGATTACTTCGGCAGCGAGCCGAGTACCGGTTATGAACGCCTGCTTTACGATTGCATGATCGGCGACGCCACTTTGTTTCAACGCGCTGACATGGTGGAAGCGGGCTGGAGCGTAGTGCAGCCGATTCTGGATGTCTGGAAAGCTTTGCCGCCGCGTTCCTTCCCGAACTATGCTTCCGGGTCATGGGGGCCGAAAGAAGCGGACGAATTAATCAGGCGGGATGGACGGGCATGGCATCAAGTGTAAGCCGCCAATTCACAAGTAAAAACATGAATTATCGAACTCTGGGCCGTACCGGCTACCAAGTTTCAGAGGTCAGCCTAGGCGCCTGGCAGATTGGCGGAGCTTGGGGCCACGTTTCCGAAAAAGAATCTCTGCAACTGCTTCATTCCGCAATCGACGCTGGCGTGAATTTCTTTGACACTGCCGATGTTTACGGAGATGGCAGAAGCGAACGCTTAATCGCGGAAGCGCTGCGCGATCGCAAAGAAATAGTGATTGTCGCCACCAAAGCGGGCCGCCGATTGCAGCCGCACACAGCCGATGGATACACCCGTGAGAACCTGACGGCTTTCGTGGAGCGCAGCTTGCAAAATTTAAATCGCGATGCGCTGGATCTTGTGCAGCTTCACTGCCCTCCTACTGAAGTGTATTACCGCCCTGAAGTTTTCGAGGTTTTGGCGGATCTTAAAAAAGCGGGAAAAATTCTTCATTACGGCGTGAGCGTTGAAAAAGTAGAAGAAGCCCTGAAAGCAATTGAATTCGAGGGTGTGGAAACCGTTCAAATCATCTTCAACATCTTCCGGCAGCGCTCGAGAGATTTGTTTTTTCCTGAAGCCGCGCGCAGAAACATCGGTATCATCGTGCGTCTGCCTCTTTCAAGTGGTTTGTTATCGGGTAAAATCGGGCGCAACACGCAGTTTGCCGCTGATGACCACCGGCAGTTCAACCGGAACGGCGAACAATTTGATCGCGGAGAAACATTCTCGGGTGTTGATTTCGAAACGGCTTTACGGGCTGTGGAAGAACTGCGCAAACTGGTTCCGGCTGACATGAGCATGGCGGATTTTGCGCTTCGCTGGATACTGGACCATCACGAAATCAGTTGCCTCATTCCGGGCGCGCGCAACAAAGCGCAGGTGGAACAAAACACTGCAGCTTCCCTGCTTGCGCCGTTGCCGGAAGCGGTTCACCAAGCAGTGGAACAAATCTACGCGGAACAAATAAAACCGCTGGTTCACCAACGCTGGTAGCGGCGGCGCTTCATTGTTCCAGTGGAGCGCGCAACAGTTTTACGCTGATGCGCAGGGTACGGCCATTCCGGAAAACAGTCAACTGAACTGTATCGCCAACGCGCTTGTGCGCCAGAATGCGAACCAGCGAGTCTTCCCGGTCCATTGGCTGCCCATCGGCTTCCACAATCAAATCGCCGCCTACGCCGATTTCTTCGTTGCCGATCAGCACTCCATCTTGCGCGCCGCGCAATCCGGCAGCGTCTGCGGAACTGTTTGCTTCGATTCGCTGCACCAGCAATCCGCCGCGCTCCGGCAGGTTCAAAGCGCGTGCTAAATCGCCGCTGACCAACTCCATAGATGCGCCAAACTTCGGGCGTTCGGTTACGCGGCCGGCGCGGTAATCGTCCAGCAATGCTTTCGCGCGATTGATGGGCAGCGCGAAGCCGATTCCAATATTTTGTTCGCCCAAAATGGCAGTGTTGATTCCAATCACGCTGGCGGAAGAGTCAAGCAGTGGACCGCCGCTATTGCCGCCGTTAATGGCCGCGTCGGTTTGGATCATACCCTCAAGGCGACTTCCGCCGTTCGCTTGAATCGTTCGCCCGATGGAACTGACCACGCCGGTGGTTAAGGTTCCGTATAAACCAAAGGGGTTGCCGATGGCAAGCACTTTCTGGCCCACCTGCAAGCGGTCGGAATCGCCTAACGGAAGAAAAGGAAGCTGTTTGCGCGGCTTGATTTTGATCAGCGCCAGATCATCAGAGCGGTCAATATCGAGACGAGTGGCGGAATACTGGGATTGATCGTCGAGCGTTACTTGAATTTGGCGTCCGCCGGAGATCACATGAAAGTTGGTGAGAATAAATCCATCGCTGTTGATGATGACGCCGGAACCCAGGTTCTGCGACGTGTAAGGCTGCATGAAAATGTTGCGCTGCACCGTGGTGCTGGTGATATAAACAGTGGCCAGGCGGCCTTTCTTATACGTGTCGATGTTGTTTAGCTCGTCCGAGCTTAAGCTGCTGGCTCCTTTCACCGCAGCCGGGTTGGACCACACCGCCGCCCGCCGCCGGACCGGAGCTAGAATCGAAGGAGCCGACCAGTTTGCGCGCGAAGTAAGCCAGATAAACGCTAAACCGAAAAATAGCGCAAATAGAAAAATACGGGAACTTCTCATGTGTGCGTCGCAATTTCCTTTAGCTCATTAAAAATTTCTGCCGCCCGCGCGGCGGTTTCCATTTTTGAATGGTCTGTGTTGATCACGTAATGGGCATATTGTGGTTTCTGTTCGAGGGGCATTTGTCTTTCAATGCGTGCCAGCACTTCTTCCCTGCTCAATTGGTCGCGCCGCATTCCTCGCGCAATCTGCGTTTCCTGCGAACAGATTGTCACAATCACCTGTGGAAAGGTTTTATAACGGCCGGTTTCTATCAGAATAGCGGCTTCCGTAACAATAATTGCGCGCGGATTTTCACTCTGATATTCGGCGACGCGCAGTGCTTCCAATCGGTAAACGCTGGGGTGCACAATCCTGTTCAATTCGCGCAACAATTCACCATCAGCAAAAACAATCTGCGCCAGCTTTTTACGATCAATCATTCCGTTTGCGTCCAGAATCTGCGGTCCAAACAAATCAACCACAGATGCATAGCCTTCGCCCGAAGGCAGCAACACTTCATGCCCCAGCTTATCGGCATAGATCACCTTGCAGCCAAGCTGCTCCAACTGGCCGGCCACAAAACTTTTTCCGGTGGAATAACCACCCGTTAACCCTACTCGCAGCATAAGCAAGCACGCCGATCAGGCCAGATGTTGTTCTGCAAGCGCAACGGTATTCGACATCAACATGGCGATTGTGAGCGGCCCCACTCCGCCCGGCACCGGAGTGTAGGCTCCTGCTTGTTCTATCATTGCTTTCGGGTCCACATCGCCCACCACGGTAGCGCCTGTTTTGGCGAAACTTGCTAATCGCTGCGGATCATGCGCGAACAATCGATGCGCTTCCGCGCTGTCAGTCAGACGGTTTATCCCCACATCCACTACCACCGCGCCCGGACGGATAAACTCCTCCGTCAACATCGCCGGTCTTCCCAGAGCTGCCACCAGAATGTCTGCGCGACTGCATTCTTCAGCGAGGTTTTCCGTTTTTGAATGGCAGACTGTGACTGTGGCGCTATTATTCAACAGCAGCAAGGCCATCGGCTTACCAACAATCTCGCTGCGACCGACCACCACGGCCTTTTTACCGGCAATCGAAATGTGATAGCGAAACAGCAGTTCCATAATTCCCGCCGGAGTGCAGGGACGCGGTCCAGGCCGGTTTGCCGCCAGCTTTCCCACGTTGCACGGATGAAAACCATCGGCGTCTTTCGCCGGGTGAACCGCTTCCAGAATACGCTCGGTGTTGATCTGCTTGGGCAATGGCATCTGCACCAGAATGCCATCCACTTCAGGATCTTCGTTTAATGTGTTCACAATGGCTAATAGTTCTTCAGTGGTGATCGAAGCAGGAGGAGTGTGCTGGAAGCTGCGGATTCCTAAATCCTGGCAGGCTTTCACTTTATTGCGCACATAGATCTGCGAAGCAGGGTTTTCACCCACCAGCACCACGGCCAAGCCCGGCGCTCGTTTGGCTACGATCAACGCAGCTATGCGCGAACGAAGTTCCGCGCGTATTTCATCGCCGATACGACGGCCATCCAGCACAAGAGCGCTCATAAGACGAGGATACTGAATGAGAAGCACCCTTAATTAATTTGTTCCGCGGAAACAAGTTGTTACGCTTGAACACAAATTCGTTTATGCGCACCGTTTTTCTTTTTCTGGCGGCAATCGTGGCTTTGCAAGCCGAAGTGCCGGAGTTCATTTTTACGGAAGCTCCGTTTGTTTCGGCCCATGCTTCGAGCATTGTGGAACTGCGAAACGGTGATCTGCTAGCTTGCTGGTTCGGCGGCAGCGCGGAAGGCAAACCGGATGTGGCGATCTGGTGTTCACGCCGATTCGGAGATTATTGGTCAGCGCCCGTTGAACTGGTCCGCGAACCCGGCATTGCTTGTTACAACCCGGTGCTGTTCCATACTCGCGATGGCCGCTTGTGGTTCTATTACAAGTTTGGTCCGCACCCAACCAGTTGGGCCGCAGGACGACGCTGGAGCGACGACGAAGGCAGAACTTGGTCCGCCGTGGAACATCTGCCTGCCGGTTTATACGGACCGATTCGCGCCAAGCCGCTGGTGCTGCCGGACGGCACGGTGGTGAGCGGAACTTCGGTGGAATCGTACCGCTGCTGGAGTTGCTGGATTGAAAGAAGCACTGATAACGGCCGCACCTGGAACAGAATCGGCCCGATCAGCGTTCCCCGCAAATCTGTTGAATTGACAGCCGCCGGCGCCACTCCCACCGGAAACCCGGATCGTTTTGATTGGGTTCAGAATTATGGAATTATTCAACCCTCAGTGGTTGCGCTCGGAAAAAATAAACTGCGCTTTTACGCTCGCTCCACCGGCCAAATCGGTCGCATCTGCGTTTCTGATTCTATTGACAATGGCTTAAGCTGGTCCGCAGCGCGCGCCCTTGAGGTGCCGAATCCTAACTCCGGCATTGATGCGATTGCGCTTTCGGATGGTCGCGTAGTTCTGGTTTACAACCATACAACTACCGGCCGCACGCCTTTGAACTTGGCCGTCAGCCGCGATGGTGAACACTTTCGCATGTTCAAAGTGCTGGAAAACCAGCCCGGTGAGTATTCTTACCCGGCTTTGATTCAAGGCAAAAACGGCGATCTTCATTTGACTTACACTTGGAATCGCAAGCGCATCCGTTACCTGCGAATTTCGCAAGCTGAAATTCCACCCGAATGAAGGAATAGTCTTCTATGAAACGAAAGCATGCCCAGGCAGTCTTCTGGTAGAGGAACTTATGCCTGATCAAGAAGAACATGAACGGCTGGAAAATATGGTGCAGCCGGCCCACTTGCCGGTAAAGCCGGCAGCTTCGCTCGAAGAAGAAGCCAATTCGAATAATTCTCTCGAAGGCTACGCCGCCATGAACGGGCTGAACAACGAGCAGATAGGAAAAGAAGCGGTGGAATTGGAAGAAGAACGGAACAAAAAAGAAGAAAGCGGCAAATAAACTCCATCCTTTCGGAAACTTATCCCGGTGCCAACGCGAAACACTGAATTCGATCCGTTAGCCGCCACTTATAACCGCTGCTGGGGAGCCGAATATCATGCCGAAGTTTTTCCAGTGGTAGAGAAGCTCCTCTTATCATCTGTTTCCGAAGGCGCGACGGTGCTGGATATTTGCTGCGGCACCGGGCAGTTCACTAAACGCGTCCGTGATGCAGGCTTCCCCGTAACCGGCGTTGACGCTTCCGAGAAGATGCTTTCGCACGCGCGCGAAAACCTTCCAGGCACTGAGTTCCATTTGGCTGATGTGCGCCATTTCTCGATTGATCGCCAATTTGATGCAGCTTACTGCGTGTTTGAAAGCTTAAACCATGTGCCTGATCTGCAAGCACTGGCGCAGGCTTTCCGCTGTATTCGCCAGTGCCTTGCGCCGGGAGCGTCGTTCTTATTTGATCTGAACGGCGAGGAAGCCTTCGTTCTGTATTGGAACGACACCAGCGCCATTGTGGAAAATGATATGGTGTGCGTGCTGCGCTCCAATTACAACGAGGAAACCCGGATTGCAATCTGCCAGATCACACTCTTCGAGGAGGCCCCAAGCTGGCAGCGGAAAGATTTTCAGCTTCAGCAGACTTGCCACAAACGAGCCGAAGTTCATGAAGCACTGTACGCTGCCGGGTTCGAGACCGTTGCTCTTTATAGCGCTGAAGATGTCGGCATGAGCGAACATTTAGGTTTCAACCGAACCTTTTTTCTGGCTACCGTTCCGGAACACGCTTAATTCTTCTTCAGCAAATCTTTCCAACGCTGCCAAGCATCGTCACGCGCTTTGCGATTCTCAGAACTCGCATCAGGCGCTTCACCGGCTCGCATAAAACCGTGGCCCGCGCCTTCATACGTCACCGGATCATAAGCTTTGCCTGCCGCCTTCATCGCTTCACGCGCATCGGGAATGGTGGCGTCAATACGGGCATCGTTGCCGGCATAGAAACCATAAACCGGTGCTTTAATTCGCATCATCGCGTCTTTATCCGGCGGCGGCCCATAGAACACGAATGCCGAGGCAAGATCAGGCCGGTTAGTGGCAAAGCGAAAACTCTGGCCTCCTCCCCAACAGAATCCGGTCACAAAAAGCGTTTTCTGAGCTGACGGCAGTTTTAATCCGTAATCAGCCACGGCGTTCAGGTCAGCCGTTACCTGATCAGGATTCAGATGGCTTACTGCCTGCACTGCGCCGCCCTGCGGAAATGCCGTTGTGCGACCTCCATTCGGCCCCATGCCGGACAGAAGATCGGGCGCTACCGCAATGTAGCCTGCTTCCGCAAGCTGGTCCGCTAAGTCTTGCACCCAATCGGTGAGCCCGAAAATTTCATGAATCACCAGCACCACCGGAGCTTTATTTTTGGATTCAGGGTAAACCACGAAAGTCTCTACTGACCGCCCATCGTGTTTAATCGTGACCCATTCCCGATGGCGCGACGATTTCTCAACTTTTTGCTGCGCCCAATCCTGCGCGGAACAAAGCACGCTGAACAAAGCAGATAAAAAAAGCAGTTTTTTCATTCTCACCGTTGTACTAAATTGCGAGCGAGAGAGAAACTGACGCCCGCAAAACCTGCGTTGGCGCGGCGCATCCAATATACTCATTGAGGGCGATTCACCTTATGCAACGTTTCATTCCAATACTTTTAGCCATTGGCGCTTGCTCGTTTGCGCTTCATGGGCAGCTTGAACATTTGAATAAAGAACGCGGCAATGCGCCGGGAAACGTGCCGCAAACCAATTATTTTATTCACCGGCTCAGCTCCGACCATGCGGAAGGCATCACAACGGTTGACATGAACGGCGACGGCAAGCCGGACATTTTAAGCGGCTCTTACTGGTATGAAAACCCTGGTCCGCAGGGCGGTGAATGGAAACGCCATCAGTACCGAACCGTGGAAATCGTGGGCGAGTTTGTTTCCGATTGCGGCGAGTGGGCCGTGGATGTCAATCATGATGGAGCGCCCGATGTGGTGACGGTCGGCTGGATGACCGATGGTTTGTACTGGTATGAGAACCCGAAAAAGAATGATGTGATGTGGCAGCGCCACCTGATTACGAAATCGCTTGAAACCGAAGGCGGCTGGATGGCTGATTTAAATGGCGACGGCAAGCCGGATCTGGCTTTAGCTCATTACGGACGCTCCGGCGTAATCTGGGTGGATTTTGCAGGCAAGGAACCGAAAGTTCATCGTCCGGGCGGACATGACCAGGATGGACATGGCATCGGCATGGCCGACATTGACGGCGACGGCAAGATTGATCTGCTGACTCCCTACGGCTGGTTCAAGAACGTGGATGCGGACCAGGACAAATGGGAATGGAAAAAAGAATGGGACCTGGGCGAGACTGGATTTCCGATCATCGGCTATGACGTAAACAACGACGGCAGTATGGATTTAATCTATGGCCGCGGCCATAGCTATGGATTGTACTGGCTGGAACAGCAGAAAAGCGCGGCAGGCCGCCAATGGGTGAAGCACACCATTGACGAATCGTTTTCGCAGATTCATGTGCTGAAGATGGCTGATCTTGATGGCGATGGCCAGCTTGAATTATTAGCAGGCAAGCGCTACCGCGGACATAACGGCAGTGATCCCGGCTCCTATGATCCACTGGTGATTTACTACTACAAACTTGATCGCGCCAAAGGCGAGTTTACTCGCTATCCGGTTTCTTTAAATGGCACGGCAGCGGCGGGAACCCAATTCATTGTCGAGGACCTGGACGGCGATGGCGATGTGGATATCGCCACTGCAGGAAAAACAGGAGTTCACTTTTTTGAAAATCTTAAAGTGGACCAAGTACCCAAAACGCAGCGGGAAAAAGAGCTTTTGTTGAACTCTAAGGATTGGCCCTCACAAGGCGAAGGCGAAAACGTGGAATGGCAGCGTAGTAAGAAATAACTACTGCGTTATTTAGAGTAAGTCGGATAGGCAGGGTTACTCGCAGTACCCCTGCTTATCTCGACTAAATATTACCCTATAAAACTGGATACTATTTCTGCTTACGCTATTCTGCTTCGTTTACTAGTAAAAATTCCCTAGAAAATTTCCTAAAAAGCAAGCTGGTGATTTTACTTATGTCACTGGTTTAACCTTTTACACTCTAACTACCAGTCGTACCTGCTGGCAACTTAGTTTTATGGTTGCGAAGTGTCAGCTTTGGAGAATGGAATGGCTTTGTTGAAGAAGTCATTTATCTTTAAGAGCTTTGTTTAGTTTGCTTCCGTTCGCAAGCGAACAGCAAATCTTTCCAGGTGATTATGTTGGATGTTTAAGCCTTTATTTTCTAGTTTTATACAGGCTGGTTTTGAGTGTTCTACTCATAAAAACGGTAATGGAAAACGCCTCGATTTAATTGCCTCTACCTATCATGATGCTCATCTGCGCAGTGATTTTAAAGCAGTTCAGGAATTAGGCATTAGAACGGTTCGTGAAGGTGCGCGCTGGCATTTAATTGAACGCTTTCCTGGGCGATACGATTTTTCCAGCCTTGAACCGCTGTTAGATGCGGCCGCACAAACAAGCACTGAGATTCTTCTTGATCTGTTTCATTTTGGCTGGCCGGACCATCTCGACATCTTTAGTTCTGGCTTTGCGCCTGCTTTTGTGGAGTTTACTGAGCAGGTTATTTTGTTTTTAAAGCGGCGCGGGATTTCTCATCCATTTCTGGTTCCGGTGAATGAAATCTCTTTTCTTACCTGGGGCGCGGCGGATGAAGGATTTCTATTTCCTTACGTAAAAAATCGCGGGCCGGAACTGAAAAGAATTCTGGTACAGGCTGCCATCGGCGCAGCCGAACTGATACGCAATGAGCTACCGGGGGCAAGATTGCTTTGGCCCGAACCGGTGATTCACATTATTGGCGAATCCGCCGTTGAAAGAAGTGTTCAAGAAGCCGAAAAATATCGGCTTGCTCAATACGAGGCTTGGGACATGATTAGCGGCAGGCTAGCTCCTGAACTCGGCGGATGCCCGGAATATCTTGACATCATTGGCGTGAACTTTTACAACCGCAACCAATGGGTGCACAACGTTCCTGGATGGCTTTCTCGTAGTCACCCGCAATACCGGCATTTCCGCTTTATGCTGGAAGAAGTGTGGAATCGATACCGCCGTCCCATTTTTGTTTCAGAAACAGGAACTGAAGATGACGAGCGCGCTGACTGGTTCAATTATATCTCCCATGAAGTTGTAGCCGCGCGCGAGTCCGGCATTCCGGTTCATGGCATCTGCTGGTATCCGATTTTGAACCATCCGGGTTGGGAAGATGATCGGCACTGCTGCAATGGTTTGCTCGATTATCCCGATGAACAAGGTCACCGATCTGTTTATCATCCTTTGGCGGAAGCAATCATTTCGTTTCAAAACTCACAAGCCGTCCACGGCTTAGATAGGAATACACAAAATGGCTCAACTCATGACCGATCTCATCTGCTTTTCTCACCTGCGCTGGACGTTCGTCTTTCAAAGACCTCAGCATCTAATGAGTCGTTTTGCTCGTCATAGCCGCGTTTTCTTTTTTGAAGAGCCCGTGTATGAAGGCACAGCAGTAAGGTTAAATCATTCCATCTGCCCCGCTTCCGGAGTGCGTATTATGACCCCCGTGCTTCCGCCTGGCACTGCTCCTGAAGAAGCGGTGCAAATTCAACGGGATCTGCTGCAAGACATGCGGAAAGAACACGGAATTGAAGATTTCGTTTCCTGGTACTACACGCCGATGGCGTTGAACTTCACCGGCGCAATGAACCCCAGCTTAACCGTGTATGACTGCATGGATGAGTTATCAGCTTTTGCCGGAGCGCCCACAGCCATGAGGCTCAGCGAACAAGTGCTGTTTCAAAAGGCAAATCTGGTTTTCACAGGAGGCCGTAGTTTGTATGAATCGAAGCAAACTCAGCACCCTTCCGTCCATCTATTCCCTAGCAGCGTTGACGTTCCGCATTTCGCTAAAGCGCGCTCCATTAAAAACGATCCGGAAGATCAGCGCAACATTCCGCATCCCCGCATTGGGTTTGCTGGAGTAATTGACGAACGCATGGATGTTCAACTGCTCGCTCACATTGCGCAAAGCCGCCCGAATTGGCAGATTGTGATGGTTGGTCCGGTTGTGAAAATCGATCCGGCGTCGCTGCCTAAAAATCCGAATATTCATTACCTCGGCATGAAAAGCTACAACGAATTACCGGCTTACCTTTCCGGATGGGATGTGGCGATGCTTCCGTTTGCCCAGAATGAATCGACCCGGTTCATCAGTCCGACTAAAACGCCGGAATACCTGGCAGCAGGGTGCCCGGTTGTTTCCACGCCGATTCGGGACGTGGTGCGCCCTTACGGTGACTTGGGTTTGGTGAAAATCGGCAGATCCGGCGAGGAATTTGTTCAGGCTATAGACGGCATCCTGCAGCACGGCATGAAAAAAACCTGGGAAGCGGAAGTCAGAAGCTTTCTGGAAAATCTATCCTGGGACAAAACCTGGATAAACATGCGGCTGTTAATGGAGGAAAAGCTGTCCATTTCCTTGATGACCAGTGCCCATGCGGTTGGGCTCGCTGAACCACTGCGCTAAATCTTCCTAATTTTGTTAGCGGAGGTTTGAACAAACGAAGCCAATCCTCCGTTAATTTACTACTCGTAACCAAGGCCTCAGAATTTTGATTAAATCCTTTTCTTCTTAGAGATATATTCGCCGCAACGAGGACCTAAAGTACAGGCACGGAAACCGAAATGGCGAATCCCCTCTCGGGATGGGCACGCTCCCCGTTTGGGAGAGTGCTACTTTTGCTCCGGCAAAAGCAAGCAATGACCGTTTGTTTGTTGCTTCTGATCCTGGTTACTTCCACTCTTGACATCACAGTTCCTTTCCTCACCCAGCACCTGATTGACGGTATTGTGGGAGCAGTTCGGACGCACCAGAGTTTAGCCCTTCAATCCTTACTCACTTCTCTTGCCATCATCTTTTTGTCGGTAGCGGCAACCCGGGTTTTACGATCACTTTACAATTACCGCTTGTTTCAAACCATTGGTGCGCTGGAAGATGAGATCAAAAGCTCCGCCTTTGAGAACTTTCTCCGGCTCGACGTGGCAGCTCACAAAAGCACCAGCAGCGGCCAGATGGTCGGCTCATTGGATCGCGGCGGCACAGCCATCTTTGTGATTCTCTACGAAATACTGGGGCAGAATCTTGTTCCGCCGCTCATCATTTTTGTCGGCGTTTTTGCTTCACTGTTGTTCAAAAATCCTCCCATTGCGCTGTTTGTGTTTCTGCCGCTTCCTATTTATCTGCTGATTGTGGGGCGCTTTTCGGCGTCCATGCACGAAGTTGAACAAGCGGTGAACCGCGGTTTTGAAGCAGTCAGCAAAGAATGCTACGACATTGCCAGCAACGTCGGCACCGTAAAGAGATTTACTCAGGAAAAGCGCGAGTCTGCTTTGCAGCGGAAACTGCTGGAAAAAGCAAGGGTGCCTCAATTCGTCGCCGAGCGCCGGTGGGCTGTGATCGAAAATGTACAAACCATCATTGCCACGCTGGGGCGCGTTACGGTCATCGGCTTGGGCGGCTATCTGACAATGCATAACCGCTGTACTATCGGCGAATATGTGTTGTTCTTAGCTTTGCAGGATATGTTATTCGGGCCGATGGCGCAGTTATCGATTCTGCTTCCTAAACTGCGGCGCAATTTGGCGCGGGCCGAAGGACTGCTGAAGATATTGGACCAGAAACCGGCGCTCACCGATGCCGTGGAAGCTCATGCCTTTCATTCCGTGTCCGGCTGCGTCGAATTTAAGCATGTTTCTTTCCGGTATGAGGACGCGGATTTCTGGACGTTCAAAAACATCAGCTTCACTGTTCCGGCTGGCGCAACGGTGGCGTTGATTGGCCGCAGCGGCACCGGCAAAAGCACTATGATGAATCTGCTGCTCCGTTGTTACGATCCGCAGCACGGCTCGATTTGCATCGATGGTCTGGACATTCAAGAGGCCACCCAGGAAAGCCTGCGCAAACAGATTGCTGTTGTTCCCCAGGAAGTGGATCTCTTCTCACGCACTATTGCTGAAAACATCGCTTACGGAACGCCCGATGCCACGCCGGCAGAAATTGAAGCGGCGGCGCACATGGCTTTAGCTCACGAGTTTATTCAACGGTCTGAGGCTGGCTACCAAACGCCTGTCGGAGAACGCGGCTTGAAACTTTCCGGCGGCGAACGCCAGCGGTTGGGCATTGCCCGCGCTATTCTCCGCAATCCCCGTATTTTAGTGATGGATGAAGCAACCAGCCACTTGGACACCGAAAGCGAGCATCTCATTCAACGAGCGATGGAGCGGGTGGCGAAAAACCGGACCTGCTTCATTATTGCTCACCGTTTGAGCACTGTTCGCCATGCGGATATGGTGATTGTTTTCGGCAAAGGCGGTATTGAGGCCATCGGCACTCACGAACAACTCTGGCATGAAAGCGCGACTTACCGCCGTTTGCACCAGCTGCACGAAACTGACGAGCATCAGAGTTCGCCGCATCAACCAGAATATGTTGAAGTATTAAGCGGCGCAGCTTAGGTATGGTTGAATTCCAAACTGCCTAGGTCATCTTCAGGGCGGGCATTCGCGTTGCAGTTAAACCCGATGCTCGCCTTCTTTTTTAGCTTTCGCTGGCGGCCCTCGTAGACTTACCTTTTGACCCCCGCTGTAACCTTTTAAACCTTCCAAGCATCGTTTCTAATTCACGTGTTGAGTTTATACAGAAGTATTTTTGTGTTCGAAACCCTCGTTGTCCGGGCGGTTGGCAGCATTCTTACCCTTTGGCCTGTTCTTTTCAAACAAAAACTGACGGTCTTCAATCTGGCTCAATCCTGAGGTAACTTCATGTGGATCGTTCATCTCGCTCTACGCCGCCCTTACACCTTTGTTGTTTTTTCCATTCTGGTTTTGTTCCTGGGTGCTGCCGCCGCCTACGTTACTCCCAAAGATATTTTTCCTTACATCAACATCCCGGTTGTGAGCGTGGTGTGGACTTACAACGGTTTAACGCCTGACGAAATGGAAAAGCGGGTGGTGACGGTTTGTGAACGCGCCATGACAACCACGGTGAATGATATCGAGCACATGGAATCGGAATCGTATTACGGCGTTTCCGTGATCCGTATCTTTTTCCAGCCGAAAGCAAAAGTCGAACTGGCCCTTTCCCAGGTGACGGCCATCGTGCAAACCATTCTCCGCGTACTGCCGCCCGGCACTTTTCCGCCCAATATTCTGAAGTACGACGCTTCGAGCGTTCCCATCGTTCAACTTGGCTTATCAGGCAATGGATTGAGCGAACAGGAACTTTACGATCTGGGCTTGAACTTCATTCGAACCCGTTTGGCCACGGTGCAGGGCGCATCGGTTCCGCTGCCTTACGGCGGCAAAGCGCGGCAGATTATGGTGGATCTTGATCCCGACGCTTTGTTTGCCAAGCATTTGTCGGCCACTGACGTTTCAAACGCCTTAAACGCGCAGAACCTGATTCTGCCTGCCGGCACAGCCCGGGTAGGCAACACCGAATATCTGGTGCGCATGAATAGCAGCCCGCAAAGCATTTCCGCCATGAACGATCTGCCGATCCGAGCCGCTAATGGCGCGGTTGTTTACATCAAGGATATTGGCCAGGTGCGAAACGGCTATGCCGTGCAAACCAATGTGGTGCGCGAAAACGGCAAACGATCCGCGCTGCTGACAGTTCTCAAAAATGGACAGGCTTCCACGCTCGATATCGTCAAATCCATTAAGAATTCTATTCCGCGCGTGAAGGCGGGCTTGCCTCCGTCTTTGCAGATTACGCCATTATTCGACCAGTCGATATTTGTTCAGACTTCCATTAACGAGGTTCTGCGCGAAGCGGGAATTGCCGCCGGTTTAACGGCCTTAATGATTCTATTGTTTTTGGGAAGCTGGCGCAGCACCCTGATTGTTTGCACCTCAATTCCGCTTTCAATTCTTACGTCCATCATTATTCTGTCTGCCTTGGGCGAAACCATTAATGTAATGACTCTGGGCGGTTTGGCGCTGGCAGTCGGCATTCTGGTGGATGATGCTACTGTAGAGCTGGAAAATACGCATCGCAATTTAAGCGAGCGCAAACCGTTGGTGCGCGCCATTCTGGACAGCGCCAGCCAGGTAGCGGCTCCGGCGCTGGTTTCCACGCTTTCCATCTGCATTGTGTTTCTGCCGGTAGTTTTACTGACCGGGGCGGCGAAGTATTTGTTTACGCCCTTAGCAATGGCGGTAGTGTTTGCCATGCTTGCCTCCTATTTCCTTTCCCGCACGCTGGTACCCACCATGATGCATTACCTGCTGCCGGCCGAGGTGCCGCTTTATCAGCAGGCAGAAGGAGGAAAAGAACCGGAAGCCGCTAATAATTGGGTGTGGCGCATTCATGAACGCTTCGATAAACGCTTTGAACAGATGCGCGAACGCTACAAAGGGGCGCTTGAATGGAGCCTCGCTCATCGCGCCCTTGTTTTGATCGTTTTCGGATTGTTTGTGGGCGGCTCCTCACTTCTGACGCCGATTATTGGACGCGATTTTTTCCCTTACGTGGACTCCGGCCAGATGCGCTTGCATGTGGTCCCGCCGCAGGGAACTCGCATTGAACAAACAGAAGAGATTTTCGCTTCGATTGAGGATGAACTGCGGCGTATTATTCCCGCTGAACGGCTGGATATGATTCTGGACAATATCGGCCTGCCCAATGGAGGCATAAATCTGGCTTTCGGAAACACCGCCACCATTAGCAATTCCGACGGCGACATCCTGATTGCGTTGAAGCCGGGCAAAAAAGAAACACTGGAACTCACCCGCACCATTCGCGACAAATTAAGCGCCAAGTTCCCCGAAGAGAGTTTCTTTTTTACGCCTGCCAACATTACGAGCCAGATTCTGCAGTTCGGTCTGCCAGCGCCCATTGATCTTCAAATCGTGGGACGGAACCCAGTTAAGAATTACCAGATTGCGATGGACCTGCAGAAAAAGATCGCCGCCATTCCCGGAGCCGTGGACGTCCACATTCATCAGCAGGTATCCTATCCGACGCTCGATGTAAACGTGGATCGCAGCAAAGCGGAGCAGATCGGGCTGCAACAGCGCGATGTTTCCAACAGCATGTTGATTTCCCTTTCCGGCAGCGGCCAGACTGCGCCGAACCAATGGCTCAATCCCGAAAACGGCGTCAATTACCAAGTGGTTGTGCAGACTCCGCTTTACCGCATGGATTCGTTTGCCGCGCTGCAACGAACGCCTATTACCTCGCCTGCCGGAAACAGCAGTCAAATTCTAGCTAACCTGGCCAGCATGAAACGCGATACCTCCACCATTGTGGTGGACCATTACGATGTGCAACCGGTGTTTGATGTTTATGCCGATGTGGACCGGCGCGACCTGGGCGGCGTCGCCAACGAAATTCAGAAAATCATTAAACAAACCAAAAACCTGCCGAGCGGAACCACGCTTGATCTACGCGGCGAAGTCAGCACCATGCAGGAATCATTTTCTCGTTTGTTGATCGGAATCGGATTCGCCGTCATCATCGTTTACCTTCTGATGGCCGTGAACTTTCAAAGCTGGCTCGATCCGTTTATTATTCTGACCGCTTTGCCCGGCGCGTTTTCCGGTATTTTGTGGATGCTTTTTCTGACTCAAACCACATTCAGCGTTCCTTCGCTGATGGGTTCCATTATGACCATCGGTGTAGCCACGGCCAACAGTATTTTGCTGGTTGTTTTCGCCAATGATGAGCGCGCCGGCAATAAGAACCAGATAGAAGCTGCCTTATCGGCGGGACACACCCGCTTGCGGCCTGTTTGCATGACCGCTCTCGCCATGATTATCGGCATGCTGCCGATGGCGCTTGCGTTCGGCGAAGGCGGCGAGCAGAATGCGCCGCTCGGGCGCGCCGTCATCGGCGGCTTGCTGGTGGCGACGCTTTGCACGCTGTTCATCGTCCCGATTATGTATTCCCTGCTGCGAAAGCAAGTGCCGATCAATTTCGATGAAAAAATTGATCGTGAATACAAAGGCGAGGATGAAAACAGCCAGAAAAATAACGAAAAGAATCAGGAAAAATAATCGTAGCTAATGGCTGACCATCGAAACGATTCACCCGGTAAAAACAAACGCCGTTCCCGTATTGCGCTGCTGCTGCTCCTTGGGCTCATTGTGGTGGTTGCTGCCGCGGCTCTGCTCGGCTGGCTGCCGCGCCGGGAGCGTGAAAAAGAAATCAACCAGAAAGCCAAGGAGGAGAAAAGCGAAATTCCGCGCGTGCAGGCAGTAAGAGTGACGCGTTCTCCTTCCGCCAGCGAGTTGATGATTCCGGGAACCACCATCGCTTACACGGAAGCTTATATTTATGCCCGCGCCAACGGCTATCTGGCGAAACGCCTGGTAGATATCGGCGACAAAGTGCAAGCCGGACAACTGATGGCCGTCATCACCGCGCCCGATCTTGATCAGCAAGTGTCGCAGGCCCGGTCAGCGCTTTCCCAAAGCGAATCGAATTTGAATCAACTGCAAGCGCAACTGCACTTGGCAAGCCTCACCTGGGAGCGCTGGAAAGTGCTGGTGGCAAAAGGCGTTTTCTCGCGTCAGGATGGCGATACGCAGGAAGCAAACTACCGCGTAGCGGAAGCTAATGTCCGCGCTTCCGAAAACACCGTGCAAGGAAATCGGGCAAATCTGGATCGGCTCGTGGTGTTGCAGCAGTATGAAAATGTAAGAGCGCCGTTTGCCGGCGTAGTGACGGCTCGCAATGTAGATGTGGGCGCGTTAATCACTGCGCAGGGAACCGGATTGGGTTCTTCCTCGGAAAGCCAGGGCGGCACACAGATGCCGGCGCAATCCAACAGCGGTGGAACTGCCGGCGCGTCGACCACCGCTGCCAGCCCTTCCACCGGCGGCTCGCAAGGCGGCGAAATGTTCCGGGTTGCCCAAATGAATCCTCTGCGCGTGCTGGTGTCAGTGCCGGAAAGCTACGCTTCCGCGATTCGGGTAGGGCAGAAAGCAACCCTGCACGTTGAAGCCGACCCCAAAGCGGAACCGGTGGCCCGCGTTTCCCGCACCTCGGCTTCGGTAGACCAGAACACCCGCACTCTATTAGTAGAACTGCGCCTGGATAACAGCCGGGGGCGCTATCTTCCAGGCACCTACGTCACTGTTAGCTTTGTGGATGCCCGCAGCCAGCATCCGATTGTAATTCCAGGCAACGCCATTGTGGTGCGGGATGCCAAAACAGTGGTGGCCAAAATTCAAAACAATACCGTTCATTTTCAGCCGATTGAGATTGGCCGCGATTACGGCAACGAATCCGAAATATCGAATGGCCTTGCGCCTGGTGATGTGATTGCCGTTGACGTGACTGACGAGGTGCATGATGGCGCAAAAATTGAGCCGCAATTCAAACAGGAGCAACAACAGAATGCTGGTGGCGGGCAGAGCGACAAGAAGCCTTCAGGCGCAACCCAATACGGCGAACAAGCTTTAAGCAACCAAACCGGGCAGAGCGGCAAGAACATGAGCAGCGGAGGCAAATCGAAATCCGGAAACCAGAACGGCGCGAAGGACCAGAAGTGAGCATGCTACCTTTTCGGCCCTCCATGCGAAGAAAGCTATCCAGCCTGCTTGTCTTCTCCACATTCTGGCTGTTTGCTGGTAGTGAGACAGTGCTGGGCCAGCAACCATCTCCCACTTCGGCAGCACTCGGAGAACCCCAATCAAATGCCACAGTACGCGGCGTAGCAGCCGGTTCCTCGTTGCCTAAGGAAGAGCGCCCGAACATTCCGCTGCGGCAATCGGCCTTCGACTTTCTCGGTCCTTTTCGCAAAGGCAGCGTGCCGCCCATTTCACTTGGCGCGGCAAACCGCGCCCGGTCGCTCGTGCGCGACGGCTCCATTTACCTGAGCCTTTACGATGCGCTCGCGCTGGCCATTGAAAACAATCTCGATGTGGAAGTGCAGCGCTACGATTTATCCATCGCCGGTACAGACGTGCTTCGCTCCCAAGGCGGCGGCAATCTTCGCGGCCTTGATTTTTCGGTGGCGGAAAGCCCAACCGGAGTGGGCGGTCCAGGCAGTCCGCTGTTGAACAGCGCGGCAGCTACCGGAACGCTGACCACGCCCACTATTAACGATCTGACCACCCTCAATGTTTTGACGGAAACGCAAACCAACCTTTCCGTGCAAAGCACCGCTCTTTATTCGCCCGGTCCTTCCATTCCCTTGCTCGATCCTTCGCTGCTGGGGCAGGTGGGATGGTTCAAGCGAACCAACACATCAGCTTTAACATCCACCGTCGGCGGCACGGGTAATAGCGCTTTATCGTCGAACCCAGCGCCTTTAAATTTCAGTGTTGCCAATTTGGAGTATGTGCAAGGGTTCAGTTCCGGCACGCAGCTTGAAGTTGATCTAAATAATGCGGCTCAGGTTTTATACGGCAATCAAGCGCAAAGCAACCCCTTCAGCACTCCCAACACATCAGTCACCCTGACGCAGCCTTTGTTGCGCGGCTTCAGCAACAGCATCAATCTCAGATTCATCAAAATTGCTCAGTTGAACCGGAAAATCTCCCGTTTGGTCTTTTATCAGCAGCTTATCAGCACGGTTTATGGCGTTTCCCGACTTTATTACGACCTGGTCAGCCTGAATGAAAACGCGCAAGTCAAGCGCGAAACGCTGGCTGCTGCCCGCAAGCTTTTTGAAGACGATGCGGCGCAAGTAGACCAGGGAACTTTGGCGCCTTTGGAGTTGACCCGCGCGCGGGCGCTGGTTTCCTCAAGCGAACTGGACTTGATTCAAGCAGAAGGCCTGGTTCACCAGGAGGAAGTGATTTTGAAAACACAATTGGCGCGTCGCGGCAGTGCTGATCCTTCACTGGTGAATTTGAAAATCGTTCCCACTGATCCGATCACCATTCCTGCGCGGGACGAATTGCAACCACTGGACGAACTGGTTTCCAATGCTCTTTCGGCACGTCCGGATCTGGTGCAAGCCGCGCTCCAGGTGCAAACCGGAGAACTGGCGGTGAAAGGCTCGCAAAGCGCGGCCCGGCCGGAACTGGACTTGATTGGAAATTTTCAAACGCGCGGCAGTTCAGAAACTCCTTTCGATACGCTTGGCACTCAAGGCACAGGCATCTTATCAGCGGTTCCGAACCTGGCGGTAGCAGGACTGCGTACTTCCAGAATCTACCAGGCCGGCATTCAGTTAAATCTGCCGCTGCGAAACCGGGTAGCGCAGGCTGACGCGGCGCGCGATCTGCTGGAACTGCGCCAATCGCAGGCCCGCAGTCAGCGTTTAGCAAACGAAGTTCGCGAAGAAGTGGAAAATTCCACAATCGCTCTGCAAACTGCTCGTACTGCGCTGGAGGCCGCCATCCAAAGCCGCCAGTACCAGGAACAACTGGTGAGCGCGGAGCGGGACAAGCTTTCGGTCGGTGCTTCCACCAACCTGCTGGTGATTCAGCAGCAAGCTTACTTGTCGCAGGCCCGCTCCACCGAAGTGGCCGCCCGCAGCGTTTGGGTGAAAGCGCGGGTGGCGCTTGATCGCGCGCTCGGCAGTTTGGTGGAAAAAAACGGCATCCGCTTCGATGATGCAGTGAACGGCAGCCTGCCCGAAAAAACCGCTTCCCGACCGTAAAGGTTTTTTCCGGTTACAAATGATTTTCCATTTCGCTACCCTGGAAGAACAGTGGCAGTTCCGGTTAAATCAACAAAACTAGTTCCAGCTAAAAGCAGCACATCCAGCAATGCTCTTTACTTCATTGGTGTTTATAAGCTGTTTGAATGCGGCCTGCTGATTGCCGCCGGTATCGGCTTGCATCGGCTATTAAATCGTGATATGGCTGAAACCGTGAATCATTTGGTCCATGTGATTCGCGCAGACCCCAATAATCATTACATTCACAGAGCAATGGAAAAAGCGTTCGCCGTCAGCCCGAAACAACTGCGGGAATTGAGCTTTGGAACATTCTTCTACGCGTTTCTGCGCTTTGCCGAAGGCATCGGGCTGGTTCTTCGCAAGCGTTGGGGCGAATACTTGACGATCGCGGTGACGGGTTTATTCATTCCTTTAGAAATGTGGGAAGTGGCGCGGCATGTTACGCCGGTCAGAACCATTGTTTTGCTGTTAAACGTTCTGATTGTGGTTTACCTGATTTGGAATCTACGCCGCCACAATTCAGCGGCGGGACGCAATTTCCAAATTCGCCGTGCTGTACGGAGTTAAAAACTTGTTTGTTCAGTAAAAATAAAAATTTTAACTGAGAGGTTGCAAACGGACCAAAGCTGCCCATCAACGAAAGCCTTACCGCAATGCCGAAAGAGTGCCGGAGAGTCCATTGCCTGTCGTGCGGAAACATGTATTAAGCCGCATCGAACTATCTTCCAGCCGTTGAACACCGAACTACACCTTCAGTTTGAAACCAGGATGAAGCAGATCCAGCGTTTCTTTATGCCGCCGCATATAAGCCTGCACAAACGAACAAGCGGGAACAACCGTTAACTTGTGTTCCCGCGCATAAGCAAGACCCGCTTGGGCTAACGCGCTGCTGATTCCCTGCCCTTCCAAAATCTCCGGCACACCGGTATGAGTAAACGTGATGGACGAAGAAGATCGCCGGTATTCCAAAACCGCCAACTCCGAATCAACCTCAATCTCAAAGCGCTGCTGCGCTTCATTCAAGACCGGAACCGGTTTAACGTTGGCCATAATAAGCACTGCTCCCGTGCTTGCGAAGAAAATGTTTGTCGCGCAGGACATCAGTTAATGGCGGCACTTGAGCATTGATGGAAAATGTCAGGTACGCCAGATGAGCCAATTCTTCCACCACCACCGCCATGTGCGCGGCGTCAGTAGGAGTGCGCCCCCAGGTAAACGGGGCATGGCCCGCCACCAGCACAGCCGGAGTTTCCAGCGGATCTAAATTTTTAAACCGCCGGATAATCGCATGACCGGTGTTCAGCTCATATTCCGTTTCAATTTCTTCCGGCAGCATGTGCGAAGTCACCGGGATTGGACCACGACAATAATCGGCGTGCGTTGTTCCTAAACAGGGAATATCTTTGGCAGCCTGCGCCCAGGCAGTGGCGTAACGCGAATGAGTATGCACCACGCCGCCAATCTTTTTAAAAGCGCGGTATAAAGCCAGATGCGTCGGCAAGTCTGAAGAAGGCCGCAAGGAACCTTCCAAGATGTTCCCGTTTAGGTCAGTCACCACTAACTGATCGGGCGTCATGGATTGGTATGGCACACCGCTCGGCTTAATGACCACTCGCTGATTATCCATGTCGAAACCGCTGGCGTTGCCGAACGTGTAAAGAACCAGTCCTCGTTTCACCAGTTCCAGATTGGCTTCCAAAACATCTTCGCGAAGCTGCTTTAAATTCATGATGATTTTCTTGTTCGTTCCGCGATGTTTCGTAAAGCAGGCAGCACGTCGCCCAAAGCCACTGCCGCGGAATCTTTCGCGCCCAGGCCAAAATAAAGTTTCCGGTATAGTGGAAACAATTCGTCGTAAATCTGTACGCTTTCCGATTCCGGCTCATAAACACGGTGGGGCGGACATAAAGCGTCCTGCGCTTCTTCGATTGTTCGGAAAGTCCCGGCTGCTAGAAACGCAAATATGGCTGACCCCAAGCTGGTGACGTCTCCTTGCGGAACCAGAATCGGCTTGCGCAAAACGTTCGCATAAATCCGGTTCAGCGTTTCGTTGCGCTGCGGTATGCCGCCGCCGTTGATAATGCGCTTCACAGCCGCGCCATGTTCATCCATGCGGTCGAGAATAATGCGGGTGTGAAAAGCCGTGCCTTCAATCGCGGCAAACAATTCATCCGCCGCCGTGTGCGACAGATTCCAGCCGAGCGTCACGCCGCCGAGTTCCGGGTTTACCAGCACCGTGCGGTCGCCGTTATCCCAGGTCAGGCGCAGCAGGCCGGTTTCGCCAGCCCGGTAATTTTGCAGTTCTCCCGATAACTGAGCCGCTGTTGTTCCAGCGCGGCGGGCGATTGCTTCAAAGATATCGCCTACCGCCGAAAGCCCTGCTTCAATGCCGGTCAGCGCCGGGTCAACCGAGCCGGGCACTACGCCGCACACCCCCGGCACCAGTTGCGATTCGGCGCTTAACCCGATGATGCAGGTAGAAGTGCCGATCACATTCACCACATCGCCCAGGCGCACGCCCGCCCCAACCGCGTCCCAATGGGCATCGAACGCGCCTACCGGAATCGGAATACCGGGGGAAAGCCCCAGTTTCTCCGCCCACTCCGGCGCAAGCTGCCCGGCGATTTTGTCGGATGTTTCGTACGTTCCGGCCAGCTTTTCGCGAACACCCTTTAACAGCGGATCAACCTGCGCCAGAAAATCTTCCGGCGGCAATCCGCCGAGCGCGGCGTTCCAAAGCCACTTATGCCCCATCGCGCAAACGCTGCGATGCGCTTGCGCCGGATTGTGAACGCCGCAGAGAACCGCCGCTACCATATCGCAGTGTTCAAAAGCGGAAGCGAACTGCTCCCGTTTATCCGGATTGTGGCGCAGCCAGTGAAGCAGCTTCGAAAAGCCCCATTCCGATGAATAAACGCCGCCGCACCATTCAATCGCTTGCAAACCGTACTCGCGCGCTTGGGCGGTAATTTCGGCTGCTTCGCGCCAGGAACGGTGATCGCACCAGAGGTAATAATCATCGAGCGGCAGCATGTTCCGGTCCACCGGAACAACGCTCGACCCGGTAGTGTCAAGCGCCATCGCCGCAATCCGCTGCCCATCCACTTGGGCGGCTTCCACTGCCCGTTTCGTGGCCGCCACCAGCGCGTTCATCTGGTCGGCGTGGCTTTGGGTGCAATGGTTCGGGTCGCTTCGTTTCCGGTGCAGCGGGTATTCCGCCGTGCCTGCCCCTAAGCGGCCCTGCTCGCTGTCGAAAATGGAAACCCGAACGCTGAGAGTTCCAAAATCAACGCCCGCCACAAGCGTACTCATAAACTGTTCCAGTGTAGCGTTGAGTAATTGCTATCGGCCATTCGATCCGCGCCTGGGATAAAAACGATAAGTGTAAAACGCGCCGATGAGCGTCAGAAACGCGCCCCACCAGATGCCCGCATGAAGATTTTCCAGAACCACGTGCTGCACGGGCGGAACATACAGGTTGTAGATGCCTGCCGTGAAAATCACAACCCCGTAAGCAAGCAGCAGCACGCCTATAAAAAACCAGATCGAAATAAGTCCTTTGCCTTCAATCATGTGTTTCTACCAGAAAATAATATTCAACACCGCAAACACCAAAGCAACAATCACTGCCCAGAACAAAGGACGCCGATACAACGGCAGATTGGTTTCCGCCGGAATCGCGGTTGCGCCGTAAACGAGTCCGGCCAGTTCGGAATCGGGCTTGGGCCTGGTCATCAGGCTGACAATCACCGTTACCACCACGCAGATGATCCACGACCATAAGGCGCGATACATATTTTCAGCCATGTCCTTTGCATAAACGGAAAGCGCGATGTAGCGCAGCGCCGCCGGGTCCAGCTTCACCCAGGCCCACATGCTGATGGAAGAAACCGTTCCGGCCAGCAATCCCCAGAAGCCGCCCGGGCCGGTGGCGCGCTTCCACAACATTCCCAGAATCACCGTTCCGAACAAAGGCGCGATAAAAAAACTGAACAGGGCCTGCACATAATCCATAATGCTCGCAAACTGCATTACCAGGTAAGCGGTGCCGATGCTCACCAGCACGCCGATCACCGTACACCAGCGGCCTACCGCAACGTAATGCTCATCCGGCGCTTGTTTCCGCATAAAAGCCCGGTAGATATCGTAAGTCCACACGGTGGCGAATGCGCTGACGTTCCCCGCCATGCCGGACATAAAGCCCGCGATCAGCGCCGTAATTCCTAAACCCAACAAGCCCGGACCGCAGTAGCGCGCCAGCATCAACGGCAGCACTTCGTTGTACGTATGCACGCCGGGCGCGGCCTGCGATTCGCCCACCAATTTTTGAGGCAGCACCGCCAGCGCCAGCAGCCCCGGCAAGATCACAATAAACGGCACGCACATTTTGAAGGATGCTCCAATGATCGGCGCCATCTTTGCCGAGCGCAGATCCTTCGCGGTGAGTACCCGCTGCACTACCAGAAAATCCGTGGTCCAATAACCGAACGAAATCACGCCGCCTAGGCCGAGAATGATTCCGGTCCAGTGAATGCCCATCGGGTTATCGCTGAACGAGCCGAGCGTGCTCCACAAATGGGTGTACTGCTGACCGGGAAAATTCGTGCTGATGCGATGCACCATGCCGTCCCAGCCGCCGGTTTCCACTAAACCGATAATGGAAACCAGAATCGCGCCCAGCCAGATCAGAAAGAATTGCAGCACTTCGTTGAAGATCGCGGAAAGCAATCCACCCAGAAACACATAAGCCGCCACCGTCAGCGAGGAAACCCAGATGCTGAAATTGATATCCCAGCCGAGAATCACTTTCATCACCAGCGCCATGGAATACATGTTGATGCCGCTCATCAGCACTGTCATAAAGCCGAACGTAATCGCCGCCAGCGCGCGCGACGATTCGCCGAAGCGCAGTTGCAGATAACCCGGAACGGAATGTGTGCGGGAAATGTAATAGAAGGGCATCATCACGATGCCGAGAAACAACATCGCCGGTATTGCGCCGATCCAATACCAATGCGTAGCCAGAATGCCGTATTGATAAGCGGCAGCGGCCCAGCCCATCAGTTCCAGCGATCCCAAATTAGCCGCCACGAACGACAGACCAGCCACCCACGCCGTCATGTCGCGCCCGGCCAGGAAAAATTCTTCCCCGGTATTCGTATATTTTTTCAGGTACAAGCCGATGCCTAACACCATCGCAAAATAAAGCGCAATCACCAGCAAATCAACCGGGCTGAGATTAATTAACCTTTCGGAAGCAGCGGATTGCAGAAACAGTAAAAAGGCCGGCAAGGGGAGCATCTAGAATAAAAAGTCCTTCAGGAAGCATACGACAACGGTTCTGAAAACCTCTATGGTAGTGATGAATATCAGTAATGAAACTCCTTTCCCTGTTCCTGCTCGGAGCTTGCGCGTTGCTGGCCGGTGACACTACCGCGTCCCGCAAGACCGATCTGCTTTGGAGCAAACTGGCGCATAACATCGAAGTGCTCGATCAGCATTTTGGCGGCGTGCTCGGCGTGGCGATTCTGGACCTCACCGATTATCATGAATGGACCTACCATGCCGATGAAATTTTTCCAACTGCCAGCACCATTAAGCTTGCCATTCTGGCCGATTTATTTCATCAGGAAGACTTAGGCCGCGCCGGTAAACCGGCCATCACGCGCTTGAACACGCTATACACCGTGCAGAAGCAGGATCTGGTTGCCGATAGCGCAGTGCTTGGCAACATGACTCCGGGCATCACGATTCTCACGAACCGCGATCTGGCCGGGGCGGTTGTGGCTGTCAGCGACAATTCCGCGTCCAACATCCTGGCCGGGCGGTTAGGCATGTCGAGCGTCAACAAATTTCTAGATCAGCTTGGCTTAAAACAAACCCGTTTAAAGCGCATGATGATGGATCTGCAGGCCGCCCGCGAAAACCGGGAAAACATCGCCACTCCTCAGGAATTAGTTTTGCTGCTTCAGGCTTTATACGACAAAAGGATATGCAGTCCGGAACTGACCGCAGATTTTTTCACGCTGCTTTCAACGCCCAAAGATAGCTGGATGCCGCGCCTGCTGCCGGAAAGCGTCAAGGTCGCCAATAAACCCGGTTCGCTCGCCGGAGTGCGATGCGACGCCGGCATTGTGTTTGTTCCCAATCGCCCTTTTGCGTTGGCGGTAATGACCACCTACGACGAAGATGAACATGCTGCGGAAGAATTGATCAGCCAAATTTCGCTTGCAGCCTGGAAGATGTTTGATCTGCTGTCTGTATCTTCTGAGTACGGGCGGCAGATTACCGAGCGCAACAGTCATTGACTTACGGGAACAATCCGCGCTTTATTCTGAGGCAAAACTGTTTGATTGTTATCCCAAATCGAGTTAATACGCCACATCCGTAGCGAACGCACTTTGGGCGACTCTCCATCGGCAAACAAACTTACCGCTGTATCACCCTCTCCAGGGTAAACTCGGTCCGCCATTGTTACCTCGCCATCATTGACAAATACTTCCACCGAAGAGCGATCTAGATAAATATCCAGCTTCACGGTGTTGTTCAAACGAAGCGGCGCAATCTGCTTGCCAGGAAATGCAGCACTGAAGTTGGTAACACCGGACTGTGAGCGATCCAAATACAATATCGACTTACTCCGATCCACCCCGATTGCAGTTCGATGCGCCGCACTTTGAAAAGCGTTGACGCCGAAATGCTGCGCTTGTCCCGCTTCAAACACAACTTCAATCTCCAGTTGCCTGCCGTCGCGCGTCGCTGCCTGTAGTTGCCGGTTCGCTTCCGTCAGATCAAGATTTTTGTTTTCCGCGACGGGCATCGCCTCCGCGCTTCCGATCGGCTTCCGCAAACTCCTGATCTCTCTTACCGGCAGTTGCTTCATCTTGATTCCGTCCGGCGTTTGCATCAGCGAAACTTCGCGCGGCAGATTCATAGCGCCGCGCCAGTCAGCTTCCGGTGTGTCATTTGCGTATAGCCAATTCGAAAACCACCCCACCATGACCCGTCGCGATTCGCCCGGCTGATGGCCGAAAAACGAAACCGCCGCATAATAATCCTTGCCGTAATCAGCCCAAAGCTGTCTGGTTCCCTGGTTATCGTCCGTGAATGTCTTGCCGTCGAACTGCCCGATAAAATACTGCGTCCCCGATCCTCCGGCAACGCCGCCTGGATTGATATTCACCACCAGTACCCATCGGCTTTCATTGGTTCCCTGCACCGGCAACGGAAACAAATCAGGACATTCCCAAGCGCCGCCTGTTGCCCCTGCCGGTCCGAAATCGCTTAACTGATTCCAATGAATCAAGTCATGCGATTCGAACAAGCGCATTTTATGCTGATCGGCCAAAGCAGTTACCATCACCCACTTACTGCCTGCTTCATACCAGAACACTTTCGGGTCGCGAAAATCCTTCAATTGCAAATCAATCACCGGATTCTGTTTGTATTTCGTCCAGGTGCGGCCGCGATCGTTACTGTAAGCGATGTTCTGAGTTTGCCGCTCGGCGGTGTGGCCGGTGTAAATCGCAATCAAACAGGACTGCTCGCCATTTTTGGGAACACAAAGTCTGCTGGAATTGTTTTTATCCACCACTGCGCTGCCGGAAAACATCATAATGCCGTTTTCTTCCGCTAACGCTATCGGCAGGTCTTTCCAGTGAAACAAGTCCGTGCTGACGGCATGGCCCCAACTCATGTGGCCCCATTTCGTGCCGAACGGGTTGGATTGGTAGAAAAGATGATACTCGCCTTTGTAATAAACCAGTCCGTTAGGATCATTGGTCCAGTTGTGCGGCGGCGTGAAATGATATTGCAATCGCCAGGGATCGCCGTTGGTTCGCTGGGGCGCGTTCTCGGCGGCAGTTAAAAAAAATACCGCGCTTGCCGACAATATCGCCGCTGCGGATCTTCTCATTACACGCTGAAGTTTTGGCATTATTTTTCGATTGAACATCATCGCTTTTCAGAGCCTCGTTTCTCCTGCGTTACACCCGCACCCGGATTCCGGGCCTCCTGCTCGGTCCACACCGGAGTTGCGCCCGCCCGGCTGGCTACCAACGCGCCCACTCGATTGGCAAATTGGGCAATGGCTTCAAGGGTCCAGCCCTGATCCAGCCCATGCAGCAGCGCGGCGGAAAACGCATCGCCTGCTCCTACCGTATCGGCTACGGTGATCTTATATCCTGGCTGCTCCACATACTCGCCTTGCCGCCACAAAGCGCATCCTTCCGCGCCGCGAGTCACGCAAACCAATTTCAGCGCAAAACGGTCCGCCAACGCTCGGCAAAGCTGCTCGAAAGAAAAATAAGGGCTGCTGAACAACCCGGCTAGCACCACAGCTTCTTCATCGTTCAGCTTCACAGCGTCCGCTGCTTCGAGCATCTCTCTTACCAGCTCCGGCGTGTAAAAAGGCGGACGCAGATTTATATCGTAAAAACAATTCGCTTCCGCATTATCCGCAATCAATTGGTGAATCACCCTGCGCGGGTCCGGCTCCACCTGCGCCAGCGTACAGAATGAAATCCATTGCGGTCCGTTCTGCTGAATTGCGGTCCGTTCTTCCGGCGTTAACCAGACGAAATCGTAAGCAGCGGGTCGCGGCAGCCGATGAACCGCTTTTCCTTGTGCATCCAAAGTCACTTCGGAAATGCCGGTAGGCGCGCGATCTGTTCGCTTCAGGTATCGCGTATCAACGCCCAAAGATGCTGCTTGCGGAAACACGCGATCGCCGCGTTCATCGCAGCCCACTGCGCTCACAAATGAGGCATGGTGGCCCAAGCGCGCCAGGTGAGCGCATAGATTAAAAGGCGCTCCGCCCAGAAACTCGCTTCCCCCGATCACGTCCCACAAAATGTCGCCGACGCTGATGATGTTCATAACGCTAAAACTCCCGCCTGTCGAATCCGGCTAGAGACTAGCATAATGAATGCAGTTCTCCGGGACAGCTTGTCTCATGAAAATATTTCTTTATTACATCGGCAAGCCGCGCGACGAACACGCAAACGCGATAGCAGATGAGTTTATCAAGCGCGCCACCCGCTTTGCTTCCTGCGAAATGAGGGAGATTGTTCCGCAGCGTTTCGACTTATTCCGCAAACATTCCGCTGATCACAAAATCTTTCTTGATCCGGCAGGCAAAGCGACGAACTCGGAAGCATTTATTTCGCTGGTGGAACGAGCCGAACAGGAAAGCCGCAACCTGGTTTTTCTCATCGGCGGTCATGACGGGCTACCCGCTGAATGGAAGCAACGCGCCGACCTGCTGCTTTCCTTATCCGCTATGACGTTTCCGCATGAACTGGCGCGGGCGATGCTGGCCGAACAGATTTACCGCGCGTTCACTACGCTTCGCGGTCATCC
>CAXTWH010000013.1:0-20294 GCA_964247975.1 uncultured Bryobacteraceae bacterium
GGGCGATGCTGGCCGAACAGATTTACCGCGCGTTCACTACGCTTCGCGGTCATCCGTATCCGCGCTAGCCCGCGTGTTGGCTTCAATAAGCGCAATTGCTTTCACTGCGATAAACTCAACCGGACATGATTTTCCAAACCAGAATGACGCAGGAAAAATCATTTGTCCGAAAGGAGACAGTTTTTGAAACTCACAACAGGGCTATCGGGCGCCGCACTAATTGTAAGCTGCCTGATGATTGGAAACACGATTCAAAAATCACCTGTCGCGCGAGCGCAGGTGCAAACCCCGGCAGACGCAATCAAGGAGGATAGTTCCGATTGGCTGCGAAGCACCATTGGTCTTCGCATTGCTCCAGTTCCGCTCAACATCGGAAATCGGGATTCAAGCTTAGTGGGCTTGGGAAGCTATCTGGTGAATGTAACTAGTGCCTGCTCCGATTGCCATTCAAACCCCACCTATGCGCCTGGTCACAACCCTTACCTCGGCCAGCCAAAACAATTGAATACTGATGGCTATCTGGCGGGAGGGCATCCATTTCCCGGTGACAATGGCCAAACGGTTATACCGCCCAATATCACTCCTGATTCCACCGGCAAACCGGGCGGCCTAACCTACCACAAGTTTGTGTTGGCGATGAGATACGGACAAGCGCCGGACAACCCTAAAGAAATATTGCAGGTCATGCCTTGGCCCGCTTTTCAAAATTTGACTGACCGCGACCTTAAATCTATTTATGAGTACCTGAGCAGCATTCCTTCCGTGCCATCTGCTCAGTGAACGGTCTTCCAATCCAGGCCCGGATGTTCCAGGTAAACATCCGGGCTTGGCAGATACAATAAACCTATGCCGGAAACAGCGCAGCTCACGCTTAAAAAGTTCCGCAAACAGTATGGAGAAAATCGAAAGCCGTATTTTGAGTTCTGGAACGGCGCAGCCATTCAAAAAGCAGTGCCTACGAAATTACACTCTATTTTGCAATCGCTCCTGCTTTACATTCTGAATGAGGGAGGATTTTTCGCTTATCCAGAGTTAACTTTACGGATCGACCCGAACTGGGAACCGATACCGGATGTAGCAGCGGTAATTAAGAAGTTCAAAGGACCGTACCCGACCGAGCCGGTGGACGTAATAGTAGAAATTCTTTCTCCGCAGGATTCTTTTTCCTACGTCTTTTCTAAATGCAGGCGCTACGCACAAGAAGGTATCAGCGACATTTTTGTATTTGATCCCTTGGAACAACAAGCTTGGATTTGGGAACACAAAACACATGGCTTGCTGGAACTCACGCAGCCGAACTATCAACTAAACGCAAAGAACTTTAACTTAGATTTAGTGAACCTGTGGAAACGCTTTAGCGTCATGACAAGTGAAGAATAGCCATCCTTCGTGCGTACCGCTCATTTCTCCGGCGGCCAGCTTCCGAGCAACTGGCGCAGAAACACCAACTGCCCCAGATGATACGAGTTGTGGTCAACAATCAATAACGCTTCCCGGAACAAAGTCTGCCCATCTCCATGCGGAATCACGCCGTTCAGATCGCGGTTTTCATCAGCAATCAAAACTTGAAAAGCTTTTAAATCGTTATTGAACGCTTCAATCGAACGATCCCAATCCGCTGCATTGGCCGGTGCTTCCTGCTTCGGCCAATACTCATCAGGCCACTTCAACTCTTCGTAATTCGGATTCACGCAAAAATCAAGAATATCCGCTTGCGCAATCCGCAGATGCTCCAGCAGTTGCCAGGCAGTGTGCGGGACGCCTTCCTTTCTTTGGCCCCGCAGCGAAACCGGCAAGTGAGCAATGGCGGAATCGAAATCAATATGCGCGCCTTTTCCCGCCAAAGCGTCAATCAGAAGTTTGCGTTGTTCATCCATGTTCAAAACGGTTCTCCCTGCTTATGGATGGTTCAAACCGGGGAAACACTCCAGAAATCTACAGGACCCGCATGTTACGTTGATGTTTAATGGCACTGGAATGGTTTAAACGGCAGAAGCCTTCGATGGAGGACGCCACCACCGACGGAGAACGCAATGTGCGAACCGAAGGGTTATGGGAAAAATGCGAAAAATGCGCCAAAATTATCTGGCGCAAATCGCTCGAAGAAAATATGCAGGTCTGCCCCGAATGCAGTCATCATTTCCGCATTGATGCCGTGACCCGGCTGCAAATGCTTTTCGACGACGGCCAGTACGAAGAACACGACCCTAACCTCGTGTCCTCCGATCCGCTCGGCTTTGTGGATTCGAAAAGTTATCAGGATCGCCTCGCGGCCATGCGCGAATCCACGAAATTGCCGGATGCCGTGGTGTCCGCTACCGGCAATTTGCTCGGACGGCGCGTACAAATCTGCGCGTTGGAACTGAAGTTCATCGGCGGCTCGATGGGCGCCGTGGTGGGTGAAAAAATTACCCGCGCGATTGAACGCTGCCTGGCGGAACGCGTTCCCTTGATTATTGTTTCCGCATCCGGCGGCGCACGGATGCAGGAAGGCACGGTCAGCCTGATGCAGTTGGCGAAAATTTCGGCTGCTCTCATGCGGCTCGATGAAGCCAGGGTTCCTTATATCAGCCTGCTGACTGACCCCACTACCGGCGGCGTAACGGCCAGCTTTGCTATGCTGGGCGACCTGAACATTGCCGAGCCTGGCGCGTTAATCGGGTTTGCCGGGCCGCGCGTGATTGAACAAACCATTCGCCAGAAACTACCCGAAGGGTTTCAGCGCAGCGAATTTCTGGTGGAACACGGTTTTCTGGACTCCATCGTCAAGCGGCAGGACTTGCGCGCTTACCTTGATAAAAGCCTGCGTTTTATGGCCAACTAATTCGGCCCGTTCAGTTCACTTTGGAAGAACTGCACTTCTGAAACACAGCGGTTTGGCCATCCCAAACCGGCTGGTTTAGGTTTAATCCGGCCAGATCTTCACCCAACTCCACCACCAGCAGGCGGTCATCTTTGCTGAGAATCGGGCGCAGTTGCTCCAGAATCGCGCTGGCATTCCAGTCTGAAGTCAAAAGCCAGGCGTTTTTCACCAATCGAACCGCGCCTAGATCAGCCAGAATATCAGCTAAAACCGCGCTGTACCGCTCTGGATAGATGAGTTCATACGTAATGAGGTATGGCCACAATGTATTTACTGAACCTCCCGCATTTTTGCATTTGCCCGCGAATGTGAGTATCGCTCAAAAGTTGAACTTCTCATCCGGGGAATCACTGGTAGAACCAGGACCGATGGATATCTCCTTTCGTGGTACAACGTCTGAAATGCCCTAGTCACTTTGTACTCATCGGCATTAGAGCGGCTGGAATTCAGGTTCCGGTCAAAGCGTGGAAAGTTACTACTGGAAATCTCCAAACGGATGCGATGGCCTGGCGCAAACACCCAGCTTGTCACGCCTGCGTCAATGTGGATCTGGTACGGCGTGTTGCGCTTTACAAACACCGGCTCCGATAACGACATCCGGTAGCGTAAACGAGCGATGCCGTCGCTCACGAGCAAACTGCGTCCGTCAGGGAAAACATCCACCAGCTTGGCGGTAAAGTCCGTGTCGTTGGCCGAAGTAGATATATAGATGGTTGCGCCGACCGGTCCGGTGACTTCCACCTCTTCATGCAAAGGCCGCGAAGTATAAACCAGCACATCCCGGCGTTTTTCCACCGCAGTTTGGTCCAACGGCCCCGGCGCCATCAGTTCCGGATTGCAGCAGATGGCTCCGCCGGTGGTCGGCACCGGATTCTGCGGATCATACACGAAATGGTCCGCCGGGTGATTGGCGCTAAAACCCGGCAATAGCTCGCCATCTCCCGCTGCTGTATTTGCTTCCCCGTGGCTATCCAGGTAATAAGGCGTGTACTTAGTTCGGGCTAAAGGCCACTCATGCTCTTCCCGCCAGGTATCTGGGCCCATTACAAAGATGTGAAGGATAGGCTGAAAAGGCGCGGTTGTTTCCGGCGTTTTCAGAAAACGGTTGAACCACTGTAGTTGCCATGTCTTGATACGTGGACTTGCTGCCGAACCAAAGTCAATCGTTTTGTAGTGGGTGACAAACGTATGCGACCACGGCCCAATCCAGGTTTCCACCGGCAAACCGCGCTTCGCCAGCCGCGAAAAAGCGTCCAGATCGCTTTCCCCATAATTATCGAACCATCCGCCAACCGAACAAACCGGAACGTGCAGGTCCGTCAAACGTTGGCGAATGCTCAGTTTCTGCCAGAAACGGTCGTAGGAAGCGTGTTCCAGCGGAATACGCCACATATCTACTGGCCGCGTAGTGGCCACAATATCCGAGCTTTTCAGCGGCAGATGATGAATATAACTGTCGTAAGCCGGTGTTCGTATGCCCTTGGGTGTCAGGTTCTCCGACAGCCAGATCAACCGGTGGCCCAGCTTCAAAGCGCCGCCCGGCGAGTAATAGCGGTCCATATATTCGTCGTCGCCGGAAACAAGCGGGAAAATAGCCATTAAGTGCGGATTATTCTGTACTGCCGCCCACCATTGGGTAATACCCACGTAGGACGCGCCAGTCATCCCTACCCGCCCGTTGGACCAGGGCTGCTTCGCAATCCAGTTCACCGTATCGTTGCCGTCCGGTCCTTCCTGCGCGATCGACCCGAACACACCGTCGGAACCGTTGCGTCCGCGCACGTCCTGGGTCACCACTGTGTAGCCGTGCTCAGCGAAAAACGCGTACCCGCGCGTTGTTTGGGAATGGCGGTCGTATGGTGTTCTGATCAGAATGGCCGGCCAGCGGCCGCTGCCCGCCGGCAGGTAAACATCAGCCCGTAGCACCACCCCATCGCGCATCGGAACCGCTAAGTCCTTCAAGTCAATCACATCGGGCAGCGCCATGCTTCGAACATCCTGTGCGGTTAATGGCCGGCCGACACCCATTCTGCCGCAGATTGCCGCCAAACCGCACAATGCCAGTCCTATCGCTACCCTCGTCCTGGGGACCCCCATCGGACTTTTCTCACCCCTTATCAACCGGTTTTGGCCGTGCGCCGAACAGCGCTGTCCCTACCCGCACGATTGTCGCACCCTCCTCGATAGCCGCTTCCAAATCGTTCGACATTCCCATCGAAAGCTCCGGCAGCGAATACCGGGCTGCCAACTCAAACAGCTTACGAAAGTAAGGCCGCGACTCCTCAGCATTTTCCGACCACGGCGGAACGGTCATTAGCCCTGTGACGCTAACACTTCTTAAAGCAGCCGCCGTTTCCAGCAGTTCCGGTATCATTTCCGGGCTGGCGCCGGTTTTAGTTGCTTCCTCCGACAATTTTATTTCCAGCAGCACGCGCATCTTTCGGTTCGCCTCGATTGCCGCCCGGTCCAAGCGCTGAAGCAGTTTCGCTGTATCCGCAGTTTGAATCACTTGAAATAAATCCACCGCTACCGCCGCTTTGTTCGATTGCAGATGACCGATCATATGAAAACGAGCTTCGCTTAAGTCTCCTACGGCGGAATACTTCGTAGCGAATTCCTGGACATAGTTTTCGCCGAAATCGCGCATCCCCAACTGGTACCCTTCCCGGATCACGTCCGCAGAGAATTTCTTGGTTACCGCCACTAAGGTTACATGGGAACGCTGGCGGCCTGCCCGCTGAACGGCGGAGCCGATCCGCTTTTCCAGTTGCTCGAAACGGTCTTTAAGGCTTAAGTCACTTGTTGGCAAACCACTATCATAAGATCGACTCCCCCCAGCGCCGTTCGGCAGAACCGGCAGCGCTGCTCGCCGAAATTGAACAATTCCTCCAAAACTGTTCTCAACCCGCTGTTCTTGAAGCCGGTGACGAGCCGATTCAACTGCTGCCTGAACAGCATCGTTGGGAAATCAAGCACAATCACCTTTTCTTTTCCGCCTGGCCGGAAGAACGCAGCGTTCATCGCCGCCTGGTCGGAATTGAAACGCGCAAGCCCGGCCTGATGGTTTGTTCCGTGCAGCGTTTCGGCGGCGCAACCGGCCGGTTCAATCTGATTGACTTAGCCCACCCGCGCAGCGCGAACCGCCTGCTTCGCGGCGATCGCCGGAACTTCTCGGAAGCGTTCCGCCGTATGCTCAACCGCCAGTTTCCCGGCTGGCGCATTCAAACGCTCACCACTGAAATGCAATTACAGCGTTCCTTCTCGCCCAAGTTTCCGCGCGCTGTTCTGGAAAAAGGAAATTTTCGGATGGCCGCAATGGCCTGCGCCGCAGCCGACGACGAACACAGTTTTCTGAGCTTTGCGCTCCTGTGGCACCACTACGTTTCCGGGCATTCGGAAAACCACGGCCAAGTTCCGCTGGCCTTGTTTCTGCCCGACAATGCCGGCAGCCTCACCGCTTCCCGCTTGAAATGGCTTTCGGTGGAAACTCGCTTGTTCCGGTTCAACAAACATGGCAGCGCGGGAGAAATCGACTCCGCCGATCTCGGCAACATGAGTTCTCGCCTCATTGGGCGCGAACCGCAGTCTTCAAGCGTCAATCTCCCCATTCCGGCCAAACCGGAAAGCCGTTTGGAAACGGCAATCCTGGGGAACATCGGCATCATCGACGCTGCCTTGGAAACGCAGTCCGTCTTCCGCCAGGTCATCACCTTTCAAGCCGTTGACCGCGATATCGTCGACTTAATCGCTGCTGACTCGCAAGGCAGAATTGCGGTCATCGAATTGAAAGCCGAAGAAGACATCCATCTTCCTTTGCAGGCTCTCGATTATTGGATGCGCATTAACAACCAGATTCAGGAAGGCGCACTGGATCGTTTCTACCCCCAATTACCTATTTCCCGGCAAGCGCCCCGTTTGTTCCTGGTCGCCCCGGCAGTGCAGTTTCACCCTTCAAGCGAAACGCTGCTCGCCTATTTTCATTCACAAATTGAAACTGAACGAGTTGGGTTGAATCTAGAATGGCAGCAGGGACTCAAGGTGGCTTTTCGGCTTCGCGGCCATGAAAAGCCGCAGTCCCACCGGAGATTGCCATGAATGTTTCTGCGCTGCAGCATATCAGAAAAGCCGTTCAAACGCTGAACCCCAACACGGTGCGCGAGTTGAGCGATAAATCACTGAAAGTCGCTATCTACGCCGCTTCGCCGGACGATTACAACCGGATTGAAGACTTTTTTGTGCAAGGCTTGAGCGGTACGCGCAAAAGCGATGCGCTGTCTTGTTTGTATCGCGGCCCGGACCCGCAGAAAGCTTTGCAATTTGATCTCGCCATCTACGACGAAAGCGTTTTAGCGCCGCGCCGCTCCTTGGTGTTTCAAGCCAATGCACCGGAGCGCCTGGTTGCCCAGGTAATCGAACAATTCGATCAGGACCTGACCCTGCCCCTGGCAAAAACGTTTCCTCCGTTTCGCCTGGCTTATGTGGAAAAAGTCATTCACGCGACCAGCCGCGAAAACGCGCTGTTTTCAATGGCGACCGCGCTGCCTGATATCATTCCAAGCTTGATCGAGCTTCCCTGGGCCGTTACCGAGTTCGCGTCCGATACCGCCGTTCTGACCACCAATCAGATCAAAATGGCTTTTCTGATTGCCGCTGCTTCCAACCGTGAAGTCGGCTACCTTCAGCAAAAGCGCGAAATTGCCGCGCTGATCGGCGGTGCTTTCGGATTGCGCGCCCTGGCGCGTCAGTTGGTCGGGAAAATTCCGTTCGGCGGCGGCCTGCTGGCCAAGGCTGGCGTAGCCTATGCCGGTACTCGGCTGGTCGGCTTATCGCTGGAACGGTTTTACCGGCTCGGCTACGATTACAGCCCCGCAGAACGGGAACAAGTTTATAAGGATGCTTTTCAGCACGGCAAAACCGTGGCATTGAATTTATTAAGGAAACTCCGGCCTGACCTTGCCGCGAAACACAACGTTGATGCCGAAACCGCCAAAACATAGTTTAGTACTAGCGGTTGCCTCGCTTGAAGCAAACCGGGCCGTTAAAGCAATCAGGCGAGGCATCCGATAAACCGTTTGGAATATGAAAGACCTGCCCACCGCTCCTAAAATTCGCGCGACTTCGGCCTACGTTGCCAGTGGCCGGTCTTTTCCGCTCGCCCACGCGGATGGTTCCGATAGGAAACAATACAGAATTCTTTTGTTCGATTCCTCCGCAATCAATCGCGCCGCCCTGCGCCGCATGTTGAACAATCCTGATTATGTGTTTCTGGAAGCGGGAAGCACCTGGGAAGCGCTCAGCGCGGTTTCCAGCCAGCCTGTTGATTTGGTGCTGACCGATAGCCGCACCCTCGAAGGCAGCGGCTCCGCTCTCTTCGGCGTGCTGCGCAGCTACTTCCGCACGCGCTCGGTTCCGGTGTTAATGTTTTCGGACCGTTCCACTTCCCGGAACGAAATGCTGCATCTTCTGTCCGGCGCGGATGAATTTCTCACTTGGCCTTTAAACCCCCGCGCGCTCTGCGCTCGCGTCGAAGCAGCCCTGCAAAAGCAGCCCGCGCTCGCTTCTGCGGACGATCTGGAATCCGTGTTGTTATCTTTGGCCCAGGCGGTGGAAGCGCGCGACCAGGCCACCGGGCAGCACTGCCAGCGCGTGGCTTTAATCTGTTCCACTCTCGGCGGCGCAATGGGGCTTTCCGAAACCGAGATTACGACGCTTCAGCGCGGAGCCTTTCTGCACGACATCGGCAAAATCACCGTGCCGGACGAGATCCTGTTCAAGCGCGGCCCGTTGTCCCCGGAAGAATGGACCGTCATGAAAGATCACACCACCTGCGGCGAACTGATCTGCGCCGGAATGAAATCGCTCCATTCGGTTCTCCCCATTATTCGCAACCACCATGAGCGTTGGGATGGCGGCGGCTATCCCGATGGCCTGAAAGGATCGGAAATCCCGCTGCTTGCCCGTGTTATTCAGGTGGCTGATATTTACGACGCCCTTACCACCGACCGGCCCTATAAACAAGCTTTTTCCCCGGAATACGCGCTGCAAATTTTGACGGAAGAAGCGCAGGCCGGCTGGCGCGACCCGGGCGTGGTGGAAGCTTTCTGCGCCGTGTTCCCGATGTTGAAAAACATTGACCTGTGCTCGTCCTCTTCCCTGATGGCGCTTGGGTTAACCCTCGGCACGACCACGAACCAGCTACCCGCATTTACTGAAACCTCGACATCGGATGAGCGGTTAAAACGAGCGATGTAAGTTTCCCGTAAGTGCATTGTTGATCGAGCGCTTCGAGAGTACAAAATATCCCAGTGTCGCAGCCGACGATTTCACCGGGTTCTGGTCAACTTTATTTAGGCTGTAATGGACCTCTCCAACAGCAGCTTGTTGATCAGTACAAAATGCATTGGTATGCAGGAATTTAGAATCGAAAATTTCCGGAAAGCAAATCCCAAAGTCGAATTGCCGGATTGGCAACCATTAGGTGCGGAAGAGCGAGTTCAAATTAGACAAAAGTGGGCAGTACGTCTTGGACTGCAAACCGATGCCGATCCAATCTCAATTGTTAACTCTATGAATTCCGTTTCGGAACTCATCAGCGAAGATCCAGCTTTCGACTTATAGGGTGTTCTTGCGCGTGTAGGAAAGCGAAAAGATGAACACGTGCTACTAAATTGGGATCGCTTCGAAGAAGTTGATCGCATCAAAATTGCCGATTTAGCTTTGTATTTTTCAGATATATGGTATACATCAACTGACGATCTTGATATTTTTGACGATACCTGCTCGTGGGCTGTTCTTGTTATGCACTACGGAGAACTCAGAGCTATTTAAAATAAGAAAGCTTCGGACAAATGAAATGAGGCCGTTAGCTTGGGCGGGTTGCGTTCAGCGTATGCGCATTAAGAGCGTTCCCGCTCTCCCAACCATCGGCGTACTTCTTCATCCTCAATAAACTCGCCCCCGGTCAGCGGCAACACCTTACTCAACGGCCTTCAGGAACAGATTGTGTTCGTGCAACAGGGCACGAGCGGCACCAGCTAAAAATTGTTCAACCGGCGTACTGTGCCGCTTGCGCGAGTTGCGCTTCCTGTTTGGGCGCGAAATGCAATTCCATAAAGCTGAATTTAGGCCCTCACAGTGGGGCTATCAAGAAACTACCTGGCTTCGTTTACGCTCCCCAAACTAATAATGTACATTACAAAGCCCTACTGATGTACACTGAATTATGGAAGTGACGATTACCCATCTCCGGAAGAACCTGTTCTCCTTGATCGAGCAGGCCGTGCAGGGAGAGCCGTTATATTTTACTCACCACGGACAACGTTTTCAAATCGTACCTGAGCAGCCCCGGAGTCGTCTGGGAAATTTAACTCCGCTTCAGATCGTGAATCCCTCTGCGGACGATCTGGAAAACGAGGACTGGAAAGCGGACATGCAAAAAGAATGGGAAAAAGATTGGCAAGATCTTTAACCTGTTACCTTGATACAAACGTTTGCATTTGGTTAGCTGAAAGTTCGCTTCATCGTTTCAGTGCCGTTGTGAGAAGGCATCTCGAAACTAATAACCTTCTAATCTCTCCAATGGTTCTACTGGAGTTGGAATACCTGAGCGAGATCAAACGAATCCGTATGCCAGCGGTCGTGATACAGCTTAAATTGAATCAGGAATTAGGCGTCGAAGTCTGCCAATTTAATTTTCACCAGATTGTGCAAAATGCGTTTTATCAGAAATGGACACGCGACCCGTTTGACCGGATCATTGTTGCTCACGCGGAAGCCAACCATCTTTCTTATTTAATCTCTGCGGATCATCAGATCCGGCAACATTATCCCAACACACTTTGGTGAGTTACTGATCCATTAAAAATTCGGACATTATGATTTCTACTTACTTCGTAATGCAATCATAAACTCATCCGGCGCAAAACCCTGTACGCCGTTGGGCAAAGGAAACACTGCTGCCGTTTCAAATACACGATCATCAGGCTGATCATTTTTCCTCCATTCTTCCAGAAAAGCGGCATCTAACAGATAATTGATAACAGTAATCCGAGCAAAAACCGCCAGCGAGTCTGCTACCGGCGATTGAATTTCTTGTTCGATAACGGACTTGTTAAAGCTGATGCCGTGCTTCTCCGATTCATCCGAAAAAGCGGTTTCTCTTTCGCGCTTCACCGCAGCCATCATGAGCCACACACGCTTAAGATCGCCGTGGTCAATTGCAGGTATCAGCTTACCGGACAATAACGAAAATGGATTCAGCATCGAACAATCATTTGAGTGGTCCATTTTTGACTTTCGGAGTAGATTTCGGGTATTACCTAAATTTCAGCGCCCAAGCATCATTCGGTTTAGACGCCTCAGGCCATCCAATTCTTCAGTTCTCTGGAACAGTTGGTGTGGGCGCAGGCGCACTGGGCTACATTATGACCACTAATACCAAAACTGCCGGCATCACAAGCCCCTGTGAAGGAGTTTAATTGCATGACAGCAAACCTCTGCCGCCGAGTTTTTTTCGTGTTGCTTCTGCTTTACATTCCGTGCATGATCGGCTTGGGATATATGAACGGATGGATATTTGGAAACTATTATGCAGCTTATGGAACGGCTGTATTGTGGATCATAGCAATAATGCTAACCGGGGCGTGTGCTGGGCATTAAAGAGTAAGTGCAGCAACTGCGGTGCTAAGTTGTTTGGACGCCCCTTGTTTACAGGAGTATGCAAAATCTGTGAGCACCGGAGGGACTCACAGGGAACGGCCTGAACCGGTACGAGTGAGGATTATTTACTCTGGGACGGATCTATCCGTCCCAGAGTAAATAATAGTGTTGTGGTTAGATTTCTTAGTAGATACGGAAATCCGCCACTTGAGCCTATTCGAATGGACCTTTCCATTTAAATTAAAAGGTGCGCTCAGGTGAGAGCTAATGTCCACAGCGCCTCGTGCACCTCTACGTAATCTGCTGCGTTACGCCAATAATCTCCGTCACGCATATAGATTCCAGCCCAGGGCTGTATGCCTGCTTGTGCTCCATGTTTAAGGAGGTCATAGCTCGCTCTTGTACGTTGGGACAGTACTTGGGTAAATCGGATCCTGTCTGAGCCATCCAGCTCATAGCCATCGACAAAGGCCCGCAAGCGAATGGCGTCCCGGTCGGGACTGCCGCCGTTGGCTAAATGGACGATGCTTTGTGCTGCATACGCGAGATCCCATAACCGCGAACTCGGACCACTACCATCCCAATCTATAAAGGCCCAGTCCAGCCCTCGACGGACAAGATTCCACGCGCCTAGATCGTTGTGACAGATGAGCTCCTCACGATCTGGCTTAATCGCTACTTCCCAATGAGATGAAGGCGGTATCGGAAAAGTGCTTGATGCTCGGTGTAGGTCTCTGATAATAGAGGCGATCGCTTGGAGTTCCTGGAGCGTCAGCAATCCTGGTTCGCTGACCGTTTCGCCCTCGATGAATTCAAGAACATAGCATCCAGCATGATCGCGTCCGAGAGTTCGGGGCGAATGAATGAAACCGGTCTTCGCAAGGTGCTGCAGAAATGCTTCAACACTCGGAGTCGAAGGCGTGACAGGCTTTCGGACGGTCGTTCCTAAGCGAACAACCTTAGCGGCTACGTTGCCGCCTAATAAACGGTGCTCGATGTTGTCTTGTTCCATAGTGTGCTATTTGGGTATCCGACTTAGTACGCTGCGAGCAGGACACTTTTGCGCCCGTTTAGAGTCGCTTCCGCTGTGGTATGCCTGGATGCCCCAAGCCTTTGCTGAAATCGTAATTGCTTTTCATTGTGCGCTTTTGATCTAACAGCATCGATAAATATCTATTCTAAAAAAGTAAACCTCATGTCCCAACTCCCTCCCTTAACGGTGAAAGGAAATAAAATCGTCACCGCCGACGCCGAAACGCCCATTCTGCTGCGCGGCGTTAACCGCTCCGGCCTGGAATACTCTTCGCCCGAACCACCCGGCTCGCTCGCCAAAGCCAACATCACCGAAACGGAATGGGACCACATCGTTAATAATTGGAAAGCCAACATCATCCGCATTCCGTTCAATCAGGATTGGGCTTGGCAGCGGCCCGGCTACGATGCCGAGCCGTATCTAACCGTCCTCGACACCGTAATTGAAATGTCTGCCCGGCGCGGCGCTTACACGGTTCTCGATCTGCAATGGCTCGATGCCGTTCACCCCAAAGGACGCAACGCTAATGGAACCTGGAACTTCGTTCCCTCGCTGCCGGACTTCAATTCCATTCAACTCTGGCAGCAGCTTGCCTTCCGGTATCGCAATGAACCGGCAGTTCTCTTCGATATCTTCAACGAGCCGCACCATCCCTTGCCGGACGATGAAACCGAACTCTGGGGCATGAACGATAACGGCATTCCGTTTCCCCTGCGCTCGCGCCGTGTATCCATGCGCGAATGGCAGCCCTGGGCCGTTCAACTGGTTCGCGCTATTCGGTCGCAGCACCCCGACGCGCTCATTCTGGTTCCCGGCATTGACTGGTCTTACAATCTTCGCGGATTTCCCATCAGAAACTTAGAACATGTCGTCTATTCCGCTCACGTTTACCCGAACAAAGGAAGGCAATGGACCAAAAACTTCGGCCATCTCGCAAAGCAAGCTCCCGTTTTTATAGGTGAATGGGGCGGCGGCAAAGAAGACCTGGAATGGGGACGTTCACTTCTTACTTACATGGCCGAACGCGAACTCAACTGGACTGCCTGGAGTTGGTCCGACTTCCCCCGGTTAATGGAATCTCATCAACCTACCCTCTTCGGTCAAGTTGTGCGAGAAGCACTTCAAGCTACCGAAACCAACACACCACCCTCTACACTTTCAACACGTTTGCAGATACCAGGGAATATTTAAAACTGAAATGCGGTCGTTGCCCGTCAGCAACAATCTTGTTTTCAACAGCGTAGCTCGCTGTCCATGAAGAAAATAATAATACCAGCGTTTTTCCATCAGTTCCGGAATCACGGCCACTACCCGTCTGTCTGGATTCTGCTTTGCTAACTGAACCACATACTTCACAATCGGGGTCACTACGAATCGGTACGGAGATTGCAAGGCGACTAGTTCCGGCACCGGAAGACCCGCTTTTTGCAGTGGCTCTTCTACGTATTCGGCCCAGTGCTTGCAGAAATCATCAGACTTGCCTTCTTCAAAAACATTCACCACTCGTATTTCGTCTGACAAGCTCATCGCAAACCGTAGTGCTTCCTGGCCCACCCTCGTCCAACCCGTCATCGTAATCACAATCAGCGGTTCCGGCTCCTTCACCGGGTCCAGCGGAGTTTTTGTTTCAATCTCCTGCCGTACTCGGTCATAATGACGCCGAATGCGATACATCAGGATCAACAACGCGGGAATGGTAACCACCGTGATCCAGGCTCCCTCGGTGAACTTCGCCGCAATCACCAGCAATACCGTAGCCCCTGTTGCCAATGCGCCCAAGCCGTTAATCAGCATGCTTTTGCGAGATCCCGCCCCGCCTTCCCGGTACCAATGCGCCACCATCCCTGCTTGCGACATGGTGAAGGCGAGAAAAGCGCCCACCGCAAACAGCGGAATCAGCCGGTCCGTGATGCCCCCGAACGCAACCAGAATCAGCGCGGTAATCACCGCCAACACGATTATTCCTTCTGAATAAACCAACCGTCGCCCCCGGTTCACAAACGACATGGGCAGGTAGCCGTCCTGCGCGATGAAGTGGCACACGCGCGGAAAATCCGCAAATGCAGTGTTAGCGGAAAAAACCAGCACCAACAACACCGAACCGATCGCCACGTAATAAAACCATCCGCGTCCGGCCACCGCGCTGAACAACAAGGACAATACGCTCTGGTAATTGTTCCCTGCGGGGTCTGTGGCCGTAATCTGGTAAGCCTTCACCAGGTAAGCGATGCCCGCCAGCATAATGGCTAACGCCGCAATAATAATTGCCAGCGTGCGCCGCGCATTTTTTACCTTGTCAGGCCGGAACGCCTGCACTCCATTGCTCACTGCTTCCACGCCCGTTAATGCGGTGCAGCCGCCGGCAAACGACTTCAACAATAGCCAGATGCTGACCGCTTCCACGGCGGCGTGCGGCACTGGAAGCGCACTCACCGGAACCGGATGGCCGCCGCTGCTGATTGTCTTCGCTATGCCGATTCCTATTGCAATAAACATGCAAACAAGAAATAGGTAAGTGGGAAACAAAAAAATAGCCCCGTTCTCGCGCACGCCCCGCAGGTTAAAAATTGTAATAAAGGCAAGCCCAATCAGGCACAGCATCAGGGTGTGGGGATGCAGGAACGGCGCGGCGGAAGTGAGCGCGCCAATACCTGCTGAAATGCCGACCGCCGCGTCCAGCGTGTAGTCAATTAACAAAGCAGCAGCGGCCAGCAGTCCCGGAAACATTCCTAGATTCTCATGCGCTACCGTATACGAGCCTCCACCGCCCGGATAAGCGGCAATCGTCTGGCGATACGAAAAAAACACAATCGCCAACAGCACGATAATGGTGAAGCTTAAAGGAAGTATGTAGGCCAGCCCTGCTGCGCCCAGAGGAATTAATAACGTTAATGCTGCTTCAGGACCGTAGGCCGCGGACCCCAGCGCATCCAGTCCGAACACCGGAACGCCCTTGGCTGCGCCAATCTGTTCAGCATACTCATCTGAAGAAGCAAGTGGACGCCCCAGCAGAAAATCCAGTAAAGCCATCGATCCTCCAACGCCAGTTTCGCATCACCGGGTTGGAATTCCGCATCTGCAACTGTCACTGAAATATCAAGCCGCTCTTCTAATGCGCCACTGCTCCGGCACCCCGTTTGCCCTTCATCAGAAACACCAGCGGCACCATGCACAACGCGGCAAGGGCAAAGAATTGAATCACGTCCAGATACGCCAGCACCGACGCCTGCTGCTGCACTTGCCGGTAAACCTGTCCTATTGCCTGGTTGCTGGCCAGTGTGCTGTCAGCGCCGCTGGCCATAAACTGCTGCATCAATCCGCTATGGCGCATTCCGTAAAGCGGGTTAACATCAGCCACATGTTCCACCAGAAAATTTTGATGCAACTGCGAATGCCGCGCCAGTACGGTTGTAAAAATCGCTGTTCCCGCGCTGCCGCCTACGTTTCGCGCCAGGTTAATCATTCCCGATACATCGTTATTTTTCTGCATCGGAATGCCCGTATACGAAAGCGTATTCACCGGCACAAACAAAAACGCCAATCCAATTGCTTGATACACGCGCAGCTTCGCCGCATAAGAAAAGCTCATCTGCAAATCCAGGTTGGTCATGTGGAACAGCGCCAAGGCCGTTACCAGAAATCCGAAAGCGGCCAGGTAGCGCGCATCCGTTTTTCCGATCAGGCGGCCCACCACCGGCATGCAGAACATGGTCATCAAACCGCCGAAGCTCAGCGCCATGCCCGCTTTCTCCGCCGTGTAGCCCATCAGCGTTTGCAGCAACTGGGGAATCAGCACCGTCGTGCCGTAAAGCGCCACGCCGATCACAAACATCATCAGAAACGACAGCGCAAATGTCCGGTTCTTGAATAATCGCAGATCCAGAATCGGGCGCTGATTATGGCTCATCTGCCGGATCTCCCACAACACCAGCCCCACTAAGCCGATAACGCAAAGCACAAAAAACGTAGTGACGAAACGCGACCCGAACCAGTCATCTTCCTGCCCTTTATCCAACACCACTTCCAGGCATCCGAATCCTAGTCCGATCAACGCAAAGCCGATATAATCCATGCTGAATCCGGACTGCTTGGCGCGCTCCACTTCCTGAACCACATGCGGCGGGTCTTCCACTAATCGATTCGTCAGAAACAACGAAACAATCGCTACTGGAATGTTAATAAAAAAGATCCATCGCCAATCGAAGTTATCGGTAATCCAGCCCCCCAGCGTCGGCCCGATCGCCGGGGCCGTCACCACCGCCAGGCCATACAGCGCAAACGCCTGCCCGCGCTGCGACGGCTCAAACGTATCGGCCAAAATGGACTGCTCGCTCGGCGCAAGCCCGCCTCCGCCGATTCCCTGCAGAACGCGGAAAAACAACAAGAGCGGCAAGGACGGCGCAATTCCGCACAAAAATGAACTGATGCCGAACAGCGCCACGCAGGTCATGTAAAACTTTTTGCGCCCCAGCACGGAAGCGAAGTACGCGCTCGACGGCAGCACAATCGCATTTGAAACCAGGTAACTGGTTAACACCCATGTTGCTTCGTCCTGCGATGCCGCGAGCGACCCCGCAATATGCGGCAGCGAAACGTTCGCAATGGAAGTATCCAGCACTTCCATAAAAGTGGCTAGCGTCACGGTCAGCGCAATCGCCCACGGATTATGTTTCGGCTTCCATCTGGCGGCTGAGGGTTGGGGAGAAACAGTTTGCTCAGGCATTTGGTTCAATTAGAAATGTAAAGATGCAAACGAGGGTTCGGGCTTTGGAACCGCTTTTATAGATAATGGAAATTGTTTATTGATTCACGAAACTGAGTGGAATCATAATCTCCGTGTCCTCTCTCACTTGTAAATCAGATGCACATCCACCGTCGTCGCCGGGCAGCCCACCTGCACCGCTGCTTCCTCCCAGGACGGCGCGGAAAATGCAACCTTTGGATTGTTCGCAAACCCGAACCCCTCTTTCGGCACCCGGAACACATTCCGGTCCAGATGATGATTCTCATTTTCATCATGCAGCACCGCAATGGCATAACGGCCCGGCGGCACCTGCGCGAACGTAACGGTAGCGCTGTTTCCTTTAATCGGCTGCGCCGCCCGCACAGCAGCCAATTCGTCATGCTCCGGCCATCCGTTCGGAGTGCGGAACACCGCGCAGCCGACCACTCCTTTCCGGTTGCGGAAGCCGTCAACATGCACCGCTAACGAACAGCCGCCGGAAGGCGAATCTGCCGCGCTTGTTGCAGGGCGCGGCGCTGGCGTGGACAACTGCATGCCCATCGCCGCCAGAATCAAAATGAATTTAGGAATCAATTAACATTCTATGGCTTTGGTTTGAAGCGCCGATGCAATCGGAAGATTGCCGCCTCGCGACACTACAGGAAATTGAAGCTAAACTACAAAAGTGACTGGTCCCTGGTCGCTCGACTCTCTTACCCGCTCCCCAAACCTCGTGGTTTTAAACATCATTGTGCCCAACGTTAGAATTGTTGATTGAACCGTCCCTCGCGTGTTCGCAATGACAGCTAAGTCCCGATCAGTACTCGATGAAAATAATTCAGTAAGGACAAAACAATTTGCGGTTGCAGCAATCCCGGCTGGACTTTGGATTTTCTTAACCGTCTACTCGATCTGCTTATTTCTCCTGCTTCCTCGACTTTCTTTGTTGTTTGATGAAATTCTGGATATTCTCACCGTTCACGCGCATACCTGGAGCGGTCTCATCGCCGCCGTTCCCCAGAATTCCGGTGGGGTGCCGATCAGCTACTTCGTCCGCTGGCTCACCATCCACTGGCTCGGTGAATCCAGCTTCTCCGCGCGGCTGCCCTCCGCGCTTTTCAGCTTGGTAGCGTGTCCGGGTGTTTTCTTCCTGGCCCGGTGCTTCGGTTTGCGTTGGCCGCTTCTCGCCGTTACCTTCTTCGCTGCGTTCCCTCTTTCGTTCCGCTACGCCCTGGAAGCAAGAGCTTATTCCGCCGCTCTTTGTTTCAGCGTTTGGGCTACGGTTTTATTCCTACGCTGGCTCGATCATCCTGCTGCGTCCGGGCGCGCTCTCCTGTATGGGCTGTGCGTCACTGCTGGCCTTTACACACACCCTTATTCTTTCCTGATTCCGCTCGTTCATCTCGCGTGGCTGTGGCTTGCCGCAAACAACATGGAATCGCAAACAAACAGAATGCGAATTTCGGCAACCCTCATCTTAATCTTCGCCATTCTCTTATTTGTTCCCTGGTATCTCTATGGCAGCCGCATTTGGGGCCATCAAGTCACAACATCCGGCATCAATTGGCGTTCCGGTTTGTTGATTCTTCATGAGCTTTCCGGTGCCGGTTATTTTGGCACTATTGTCTTGCTCAGCGCCGTTGCATTCGGTATCAGTTCGAATATCATCAACAAGCGCAATCAACGTTTCTGGCTGTTCTATCTACTGGTGCCGATTGCCGGCGCGCTCGCGGCAGACCTGCTCTTCACTTATTTTTTTGCGATCAGGCAGCTTATCTTCATCCTGCCTCCGTTGGCTATATTGTCTGCCGCAGGCGTGGAATCTGTTTCGGGAACGCGGCCTGTCGCCGGTGCGCTTTTATTGGCTGCGCTGTTGATCACCATGCTCTACGGGGACATTCACCTGTTCCGTCGTCCCCGGGAAAACTGGCAGGCAGCAGCGCGAATCCTCACTCAAAACGCCGACAACGGATGCGTGATCTTCGCACCCGAAAGCTCAGCGGCTTTATACACCTACTTCAACCCGCCACTGGCCTTCAAAAAGTGTTCCGTCAACAATCTTGCGGCTGTTGATTCCGTTGCCATTGCAGTAAGCTCTTACGGTGACACTGCAACAACAAAAAACTACATCGCTTGTCGCAGCCAACTGCTCGCTTCAAGCTGGATTCAGGTAGCCAATCTGAATACGGCAGGTCCTCGCATTGAACTCTACCGGCGCGAATCTACCTCCAGGAAGTAGTTCGTCTGCCGCCTAGGAAAACCATGAATCTAGTTCTGCGTATCACAGCCGCCCTATGCACACTGCTGACCATCGCTCATGCCGTAGAGATCCCTCATCAGCCTGATCGCGCAAACTCGGAAAACACGAAACTTGATGCCGCTACCCTGCGCCGGATTCGTGCTGCGGCAGGCATTCCGGAAAATAGCGATTCGCTGATCAAAGAACTGGATACACGCGCTTTGGCGAAGCGCAACCAAATCTTATTGACCGAGCAATTCCCTGGCAGCGGCCGGTGCCTGGCAATTCATATCATCCAGAACAATCCGCCCAAATTGAAACAAGTCTGGAAATTGATGAAAGCACCGCGCAGCGGTGGCGGAATCTGTGCGTTTCTGGCACGTACTCCCACCGTTCGCGTATCAGCGACCGGTGAAATCATTCTCGCTATTCCATCGGCATACATCAACACGCCGGAACGAAGGGAAGAATACGTCTACGTTTGGAACGGACGCACTTACGTTTTGAATCATCACCGTAGCGTCGATGAATAAAAACAGTCCAAAAATTACCGGAGCCGTTTGGATAACAGGTGTAATAGGTAGGACAGACTGACCCGGTACGAGTGAAGATCTTTCCTCCGGGACGGAGCGCTCCGTCCCCGCTTCGATCTAACCGCATCCCGCGCGTTTTGTCAGCTTTTTGTGTGCGTTAGCTTCTTAATGAACGGGCCGGGGGAAAACCGGGGGCCCCGCCCCCAGATAAAAAAAAGGCCCAAATTTAAAAAAAAACGCGAAAA